>CAZCJR010000120.1:0-14058 GCA_964499225.1 uncultured Cellvibrionaceae bacterium
TGGCCCTATCGGCGAGCAAGAGCGCATGCAGATTCACCGTGCAGCGCCCAAGTATGAAGACCTGGCTGCCTCGGAAGAATTGCTCGAAACTGGTATCAAAGTAATCGATTTGGTTTGCCCCTTTGCAAAAGGCGGTAAAGTGGGTTTGTTCGGTGGTGCGGGTGTGGGCAAAACCGTAAACATGATGGAACTCATCAACAACATCGCGAAAGAACACAGCGGTTTGTCGGTGTTTGCCGGTGTAGGTGAGCGTACCCGTGAAGGGAACGACTTTTACCATGAGATGAAAGACTCTAACGTAGTCGACAAAGTAGCCATGGTATACGGCCAGATGAACGAGCCGCCCGGCAACCGTTTGCGCGTAGCCTTGACTGGTTTGACCATGGCGGAAAAATTCCGTGACGAAGGTAAAGATGTTTTGTTCTTCGTAGACAACATCTACCGTTACACCCTTGCTGGTACTGAAGTATCGGCACTCTTGGGTCGTATGCCTTCAGCGGTGGGTTATCAGCCAACCTTGGCGGAAGAGATGGGTGTTCTGCAAGAGCGTATTACCTCTACCAAAATCGGTTCGATCACTTCCGTACAAGCGGTATACGTACCAGCGGATGACTTGACTGACCCGTCGCCAGCGACCACCTTTGCGCACTTGGACTCAACCGTAGTACTGAGCCGTGATATTGCTGCAAAAGGTATTTACCCGGCGATCGATCCCCTTGATTCAACTTCACGTCAGTTGGATCCAATGATCATTGGTGAAGAACACTATGCAGCGGCACGCGGTGTACAAACCGTATTGCAACGCTACAAAGAGTTGAAAGATATTATTGCGATTTTGGGTATGGATGAATTGTCAGAAGAAGACAAACAAACTGTATCTCGTGCGCGTAAGATCGAGCGCTTCTTGTCACAACCTTTCCACGTAGCAGAAGTATTCACTGGTTCACCTGGTAAGTATGTTCCGCTCAAAGAAACTATCCGTGGTTTCAAAGGTTTGTTAGCCGGTGATTACGATCATTTGCCAGAACAAGCTTTCTACATGGTAGGTACAATTGACGAAGCTGTAGAAAAAGCCGGCAAACTCAAGTAATAAGTGTGGCTCCTGATTGCAGGAGCCGTTTGCTCACTGACTCTAGCTAAAGAGACAAAAGTATGGCCATGACACTTCAATGCGACATCGTCAGTGCCGAGCGCGAAATTTTTTCCGGGTTGGTGGAGATGGTTGTCATCAACGGTACGCTGGGTGATATGGGTATTGCCTATGGTCACGCGCAACTCTTAACCGGTATTAATCCCGGTCCGGTGCGCGTGATTAAGCCAGGCGGCAGCGAGGAGATCTACTATGTTTCTGGTGGATACCTTGAGGTTCAGCCCTATCATATTACCGTGTTAGCTGATACCGCTTTGCGCGCCGATGATATGGACGAAGCGGCGGCCATGGAGTCGCAGCAACGAGCACTTCATGATCTGCAAGATCAATCAACAGAAATTGATTTTCAACGCGCCGCCGCTCAATTGGCAGAAGCTGCTGCCCAATTGCGCACCCTGCAAGCTATCAAAAGAAAAGCAGGCAAATAAGCGATTGATGAGTTTTACCAAAAGGCGACTTTCGAGTCGCCTTTTTTATTACAATCTTGCTCCCTGTACAGACCCGATTTGTCATTCACGTTAAAGGACTCCACCATGCTCGACATTCTCGTTCTCGCCGCCGGTAAAGGCACTCGCATGCGCTCCGATTTACCCAAAGTGTTACACCCGATTGGTGGCAAAGCCTTGGTGCAACATGTGGTAGATACAGCGCGTCAGGTGGGTGGTGAGCAGATCCTGATTATCGTTGGGCACGGCGCGGAAAAAGTGGAAGAAAAGATGGCGGCGCCCGATGTGAAATTTGTGTTGCAAGCGCAACAACTCGGCACCGGCCACGCCGTGCAACAAGCCCTGCCCCAGCTTAGAAATGATGCAACCGTATTAATTCTCTACGGCGATGTTCCGCTTACCCGCGCCGACACCCTACAAAAACTAATCGCCGGTGTGAACGAAACCCAGATGGGTTTACTCACCGTAAATATGCAAGATCCCACCGGTTACGGCCGTATAGTGCGCGATGTTTCCGGCGCTGTTATCGCAATTGTTGAACACAAAGATGCGAGCGACGAGCAGAAAAAAATCGCCGAAATTAATACCGGCATCATGGCTGTTAAAGCTGCGCACCTACAAAAATGGTTACCGCAATTAAACAACAATAATGCCCAGGGCGAGTTTTACCTTACCGATATTATCGCCATGGCCAAAGCCGATAATGTTGCAATTCATGTTGAGCAACCCAACGCCGTTGAAGAAGTAGAAGGGATTAATAATCGCCAACAACAAGCCGCGCTTGAGCGCTTTTATCAAAAACAGAAAGCGACTGAATTAATGGTGGCGGGCGTGACACTGCTTGATCCGGCGCGTTTTGATTGTCGCGGAAATGTTACGGCTGGTCGCGATGTCGTGATTGATATCAACTGCGTAATTGAGGGTGATGTAACGCTCGGCGATGGCGTCATCATCGAACCTAACTGCGTCATCATCAACAGCAAAATTGGTAACAATACGCATATCAAAGCCTTTAGCCATATTGAAGACTCGCTGCTTGCCGATAATTGCGACATTGGCCCCTACGCGCGTTTGCGCCCGGGAACGAATCTCGCTGATGACGTAAAAATCGGCAACTTTGTCGAAACCAAAAAAGCAGTGATCGCCAAAGGCAGTAAAGTCAATCACTTGAGTTATATCGGCGATGCAACCATTGGCAGCAAAGTGAATGTGGGTGCTGGAACCATCACCTGCAATTACGACGGGGTGAATAAATTCAAAACCGAAATCGGCGATAACGCCTTTATCGGTTCCAACTCAGCATTGGTTGCGCCGGTAAAGATTGGTGCGAATGCCACTATCGGTGCCGGTTCCATTATCACAAAAGATGTTGACGCGGCTGAGCTCGCAATCGCGCGTAGCAAACAGCGCAATATTCAGGGTTGGGAGCGGCCAACCAAAAAGTAGCAATAGAAAACTGTTATAAAAACGAGGCATTTGGCCTCGTTTTTTTATGGGCGAAAAGAAAACGTTTTGTCTGGTAGCAAAGGTAAAGATCTAAAAAGATGATAATAAAAGGATGTACGAAAACCACACACGCGGTAGTATCGCCAATTAAATCAGATAATTAATAACGAGCGATTTATGAATACTTCCAAGTTACTCCTGACGTTTACCTTAAGTGGATTAATAACAGCTTGTGGTGGTGGAGGCGGAGGTGGTGGATCAACTCCGGCATCCAAAGCCGCATCATCGATAGCACCTGCCAGCAGTATTGCGCCATCGTCAGCAGCAGCCTCTTCCCTCGCAGCCTCCTCGATACCGGTCGCCAGTTCGGTTGCATCAGAGGCTGCCAGTTCTGCGGCCAGTGTTGGTGCTCCGACTATCAGCGCTTTTATCGTGGTAGACCAATTTGGCTATCTACCCGAGGCGAAAAAAATCGCGGTAGTGCGTGACCCCCAAACCGGCTACGACGCTGCCCTCAGTTTTACCCCCGGTGCAAATTATCAACTGCTGAATCTGGACACAGGCACGGTGGCTTTGAGCGGTGCAGCAACCTCCTGGAAATCCGGCGCTACTTTTGAGGCGGCAGGCGATAAAGCCTGGTGGTTTGATTTTTCCAGCGTGACCACACCCGGCAACTACGCAGTGGTTGATGTCGAAAGAAATGTACGCTCCCCCGGTTTTAAAATCGCGGCCGATATCTATCAACCGGTGCTGAAGCATGCAATGCGCAGCTTCTTTTACCAGCGCGCCGGTTTTGCTAAACAAGCGCCTTTTGCCGAAGCGGCATGGACAGATGCCGCTAGCCATATCGGCGCTGGCCAGGATAAAAACGCCCGCCTGTTTACTGACAAAAACAACGCCGCTACCGAGAGAGACTTATCTGGCGGTTGGTACGATGCGGGCGATTACAACAAATACACCAACTGGCATGCCTATTATCTGGTCGCCCTGCTCCACGCTTATGCGGAAAACCCGACCATCTGGGGCGACGATTACAACATTCCCGAATCCGGCAATGGCATTCCCGATATTATCGACGAGATTAAATGGGGCTTTGACTGGCTGAAGAAAATGCAGAATGAGGATGGCTCGGTGCTGTCGATTCTCGGTCTTTCCCATTCAACCGCAACAAATCAGCATGCCAGCCCGCCATCTACCGCAGCAGGCCCGAGTTATTACGGCCCGGCTAACACTTCGGCAACCCTGACAAGCGCCGGTGCCTTTGCTTTGGGCAGCGAAATATTGGCTCAATTCGATAATGCTGAATTGACCAGTTATGCCGCTGACCTGAAATCCCGCGCGGAAAATGCCTGGACTTGGTCAGTTGCCAACCCGAATGTCATCTTTCGTAATAACGAGGGTGCAACCTCGGGATTGGGTGCTGGTCAGCAAGAGGTAGACAATTCAGGTCGTGCGACGAAAAAACTCACCGCCGCGATTTACCTGTTCGCAGCGACAGGTTCATCAACTTACCGCGACCATGTCGATGCCAACGCCACTAACGCGGCCACCTGGGTAGACGTTTGGACTGAGCCAGAGCTAACTGCATGGCTCTATTACACAAGCCTGCCGGATGCGACCACTAGCATCGCCACTAGTGTAAAAAACCAGTATCAAACGGCTTTTAATGCCAATCACAACTGGCCCGCCGCGCGTAATGCGGAAGACCCCTATCGCGCCTTTATCGGCACCAGCAACTTTACCTGGGGCAGCAACCGCACCATCTCGCGCAAAGGCCAGACGTTTTACAACCTCATTGATTACAGCATTAACGGTACCGATGCTGCCGAAGTGCGCAACGCCGCGCTCGGTTATCTCAACTACATTCACGGCGTTAACCCGCAAGGCATGGTTTACCTGTCCAATATGTACAGCCTTGGTGTGCACAGCTCGGTCAACGAGTTCTACCACTCCTGGTTTACTGACAAAAGCCCCTTGTGGGATAGAGTCGGAACTTCAACTTACGGCCCGGCGCCCGGCTTTCTGGTCGGCGGCCCCAACCCATCTTACGACTGGGACGGCAACTGTACCTCAGGTAGCCCGAATGCTGGTTGTGGCGCGGCAGCTCCCAATCCACCCAAAGGTCAACCAGCGATGAAAGCCTATCTGGACTTCAACACCAGCTGGCCGCTTAACTCCTGGCAGATCACCGAAAACCACAACGACTATCAAGTCGCTTATATTCGTTTGCTGTCCAAGTTTGTTCCCAAGCCTTAATTATCAAGTGTGCAACGACAAAGGCATCTACCTAAATGGAAGATGCCTTTTTTATTGCTCCTTTATCTGGGGCTGGGGGCAAAATAGCAAACAAAACTTGCTTAAAAGTTTCGAAAGGCTACAATAACTTTCATAACGAAACTTACTGGCGGCTAAGTAATGACAAAACGAAACACCCAACAGCGTCGTCGAGCGATTATTGATCTACTTAATGCCAGTGGTGAGGTCAGTGTTGAAACCTTGGCCGAACAGTTTTCGACCTCCGAAGTCACTATCCGCAAGGACTTATCCGCATTAGAGTCCAATGGATTGCTCTTGCGTCGCTATGGTGGCGCAGTTCCGGTCCCGCAAGAGCTGATGAACGATCCGGTGGAAAAAGTTTCGGTTCGTAAGCAATCCATCGGCAAAGCTGCCGCCCAACTTATCCGCGACCACAACCGCATCATTCTCGATAGCGGCAGTTCCACCACTTCCGCGCTGCTGCCCGAGTTATCCCACAAGCAGGGGCTGGTGGTGATGACCAACTCCCTTAGCATTGCCAACGCGCTGCGCGAACTGGAAAACGAACCCACCATTTTGATGACCGGTGGCACTTGGGATCCAAAATCCGAAGGCTTTCAAGGCCAACTCGCCGAGCAGATTCTCCGCTCCTACAACTTCGACCAATTTTTTATCGGCGCCGATGGTTTGGATCTGGAACGCGGTACCACCACGTTTAATGAACTCTACAGCCTTAGTCGAGTGATGGCCGAAGTCGCACGCGAAGTGATTGTGATGGCCGAGTCCGACAAAATCGGCCGCAAAATCCACAACCTCGAACTGCCCTGGTCGGCGATAAAAGTGCTGGTGACAGATGATGGTATCGATGCAAAAGACAAACAGAAAATTGAACAACAAGGTGTGCAAGTGATTCTCGGTTAGACCCCCACCCAGCCTCCCCCTCGTCAGGGGGAGGGGCTTTGTCCCCTCCCCTTTTAAAGCGGGGCGCGCAGCTGGGAGGGTTGGGGTGCGGTTAATTGCAGGGTGGGTTTAAAAAACAAAATATTTTTACTACTACTTTTTATTACTAAACAGCTTAAGGAGTTAATTATGTGTGGAATTATCGGCGCCGTAGCGCAACGTGATGTGGTGGATATTCTGGTGGAAGGATTGCGTCGCCTTGAATATCGCGGTTATGACTCTGCCGGTGTTGCAGTGGTGAATAGCAGTGGCGAATTGCAGCGCGTGCGTCGCCTCGGCAAAGTGAAAGAATTATCGGATGCGGTGCACAGCACCCCAACTCCCGGCGGCACTGGCATTGCGCACACACGCTGGGCGACTCACGGCGAGCCGAGCGAGCGCAATGCGCATCCACATTTATCCAAAGACCATATCGCCGTAGTGCACAATGGGATTATTGAAAACCACGCTAATTTACGTCGCCTTTTGCAAGAAGAAGGTTATGTTTTTACGTCGGATACCGATACTGAAGTGATCGCGCACTTGGTACAAAAAGAATTAAAAGCGACTGATAGTTTATTAACCGCCGTACAAAAAACCGTAAAACAATTGCACGGCGCGTACGGCACCGTATTGATGGATAAAAACGACGCGACGCGATTGGTTGTTGCGCGCTCTGGTAGCCCACTCGTCATTGGATTGGGTATTGGCGAAAATTTTATCGCATCCGATCAATTAGCACTTTTGCCGGTAACACGCCGCTTTATCTTTTTAGAAGAAGGCGATGTAGCCGAAATCACCCGCACCACTATTAATATCTTTGATAAAGATGGCGTTGCGGTTGAGCGCCAAATTCAGGAATCTACCGCAAGTTACGATGCGGGCGACAAAGGCCAATATCGCCACTTTATGCTCAAGGAAATTTACGAACAACCTAACGCGGTGACGAATACACTCGAAGGTCGTTTGAGTAATGAATCAGTGATGGATGAAACCTTCGGCAACGGCGCCGCTGAATTATTTAAAAAAGTAAAACACATCCAAATCGTCGCCTGCGGCACCAGCTATCACTCGGCGATGGTTGCACGCTACTGGTTAGAAACTTTTTCCGGCATTTCCTGCAATGTAGAAATCGCCAGCGAATTCCGCTACAGAAAATCTTTTGTACAACCTAACAGTATGGTCGTCACCATCAGCCAATCCGGTGAAACAGCCGATACGCTTGCCGCGTTGCGCCTGGCAAAAGAACTGGGCTATTTAGGTAGCTTGAGTATTTGTAACGTGGCCGGTTCATCGTTGGTACGTGAATCAGATTTAGCCTTTATGACTCGCGCTGGTGCCGAAATCGGCGTGGCCTCAACCAAAGCCTTCACCACTCAATTGGTTGGTTTAGCAATGCTGGTATTAGCCATTGGTAAATACAACGGTCTTTCTGCAGAACAACAAAAAGAAATGGTCGGCGCGTTAAAAAACCTTCCCGCTAAATTGGAAGAATCTTTAGCACTCGCACCCAAAATCGAAGCACTGGCCGAAGAATTCGCCGATAAACACCATGCACTCTTTTTAGGCCGCGGTGACCAATATCCCATTGCGATGGAAGGCGCGCTGAAACTAAAAGAAATTTCCTACATCCACGCAGAAGCTTACGCTGCAGGTGAATTGAAACACGGCCCACTGGCATTGATCGATGCACATATGCCGATTATCGTCGTAGCGCCAAACAATGATTTATTGGAAAAATTAAAATCCAACGTCGAAGAGGTTCGTGCACGGGGCGGCATTTTGTATGTATTTGCCGATGAAGATGCAAAATTTGAATCAGACGCTACCATGCGCGTCATCAACGTGCCGCATATCCATCCGTGGTTAGCACCGATTCTCTACACCTTGCCGCTGCAATTATTAAGTTATTACGTGGCGATTATTAAGGGTACTGATGTGGATCAGCCGCGTAATTTAGCAAAATCGGTTACTGTGGAATAATTTACTCTGTTTTCGTAACCCCCGGTGTCTGTTTAAAATAATTAGTGATACTTTAAAATAAATGGCGATACTTTAAAATAATTAGTGATACTAACCCAGTAGTGACCTATATTTGATCAAACTAGGTTGCCACTGGGTTTTTTATGTCCAAGAATCCCGAAAAAACTAAGGAAATCAAGGCTAAAGCGGAAAGGCAGATAGCTTCGCGTTTAGCTAACGGCGCTGGTTCAGGCGCCGGAAGAGCCTATAAACCCTATTTGACTGTCAGGGATGTGAACTCCAGGGGAAGGTATAATCGCTCGCCCAGCGTTACGGTGGGTCGCGTTCACCAGTTGCTATCCGACCTTGAATACCATGTATTGCTAATGCTGGATTGGGATTCGCAGGTGACCGATATCCGCGAACAATTTCCGGTGCCTCTTGAGGAATCACAAGCTATTGCACGTGAGATGGGGATAGCTCATCTGAGCTATCAAGGTACAGACGAAGTCCTTACCACAGACTTTCTGGTTGATCTGAATATCCAAGATAAAACTATTCGCAGGGCAATATCCGCAAAATACGTCGAAGAACTTGATAATCCGCGCGTACTGGAAAAGATGGAATTGGAACGTCGCTACTGGTCGTCCAAGGGCATACAATTTAACCTGGTAACTGAGCTGGAAATTCCAGCCTTACTTCAAAAGAATGTAAAGTGGTTTCATCCCTACATGAATCACTTTGATTTAAGTACCCCCGAGCAACAACAAGAATATTTTAGGGTATTGCTCGCCGCAATTAATCAGTCACCCTCGCAAAAAGTTACCGCTATAACCACCCGCTTAGATGATGAATATAACATCGACCCAGGTACCCATCTGGCTTTACTAAGACAGTTCCTTGCCCAGCGGGCGTTCTACTTTGATATCGAAGCGTTAACAATTGTGAACTTAAGGGCAAGAGACCTTGCACCTTCGCATTTTTGGCTCGAACAGGATTATGAATATGCTGTTGGTGAATGATGTCTATGAGTTCGCTGGTCACCGCTACCGCATTTTATGGGGCGAACCGAAGACGATTTACTGGATAAATGTAGATGCTGAAAACGCCCTACCTCAGCAGGTCGAGCGTGCTGTTTTGATTGAACACCTTGCTAATCAAGAGATGCGCTGGATCGACGATCCTTTCGAACTATTCATCTTGAACCCAACCAAGCAATCTCAATGGGCAAAAGACATCCAAAAAAAGGCGTGGGAAATGGTGGGGCCTTACGTTACTAACGAGCCTGCCATTTATGAACGCGGTTCGCGTGGCAAGATGATCCAGGCGATGGTTGTGAAGCATGAGACCACTAAAGCTTTGGTATACAGAAAACTGAGAGAATATTGGCAACGTGGTAAGAGTCCAAATGCGCTGTATCCGGATACAACGAATAAAGGGAGTCCGAATAAACCCAAAGCCATCACCGATAAAAAGCGTGGGCGTCCTCGCAAAGTAGCGCTAGGTACCGGCACCAATATCACAGCAGAAATAGAAAAAATATTTCGTACCGTTATCAAAGTGTACTACTTAACAAAAGACGAAAATACGGTTCGGTTCGTATACCGCAGGGCGTTGTTTCTGCTTGGGTTTGATAGCTCTAAGAAAAACAACGAAGAGCAGTTAGCCGAGGCTCCAACCTATGAACAATTTTATTACTTCCTCCAAAAGGAAGTGACAGACACTGAAAAAATTAAAAAACGACTCGGCGAGATTATTTACCAGAAGGACTACCGTCCTGTCCTGGGGTCATCGACGGCAGGTGCAATGGGACCTGGCAGCCTATACCAGATCGATGCAACGATTGGCGATGTTTATCTGATTGATGAGGAGACTCGAAGCGTTATTGTTGGTCGCCCAGTAATTTATATCGTGATCGATGTATTCAGCCGAATGATTACTGGTGTGCACGTAGGATTGGAGGGGCCATCATGGGTAAGTGCAATGTTTGCGTTGGCAAACACCATGTTCGACAAGGTGCGATATTGCGCAAGTTACGGTATTACTATTAATCAAGACGAATGGCCAGTCATTGGTAAGCCTGAAGCTATTCTTGGGGATAAAGGTGAGCTAATAGGAAAAGCAGTAGAAGTGCTTTCCGAGGCATTATTTATTAACGTCCAAAACACTCCATCGTTCAGAGCAGATTGGAAAGGCATTGTAGAACAACAATTTAGAACACTGCAGGCTGACTTTAAACCTTACGTTGAAGGTTACGTCACTAACACCATCGTTAAAAAACGTGGTGGTTCAGATTATCGACTGGACGCCGAACTTACACTAAGAGATATCACTCGCATCATTATTAATTGCGTCATTATTTATAACACCACACATGCAATGGAATATTACGATCCTGATCGAGATATACCAACAAATCTTCCCCTTATCCCGTTAGCATTATGGAACTGGGGAATACAAAATCGTACAGGTAAGCTTAGGGGCGTCAACGACGAACTTGCTGCTGTCAACTTGATGCCCCATAAAGAAGTACCTGTCTCCGAACTGGGTCTGAATCTTTTTGGTTGCTATTACAGCGCCGCGATTGCGGTTAAGGAAGGATGGTTTGAAAGGATTAAAGGACAATCAATGAAGGTGTTAGTCGCTTACGATCCGCATTGTGCGGACACGATTTATTTTCGTCCGGATGGCAAGTACGACAAATTTATTCCTTTTGAGCTTACCGAACGAAGTCGAGCTTTTCGAGGCTTAACATTTTGGGATGTATGGAGAATTCAGGAAGAGCAAGCCAAAACAGGGGCGCGGTCGAAACTCACGAAGTTGAAAGGTGAATTAACGCGCGATAAAAAAATTGAAGAGATCGTTGAGGAAGCTCGGTCAAAAAACAAAGACATGTCTCACCTGCCAAAATCTCAACGAACCGCCAATATCCGGGAAAACAAGAAAAATGAAATTGATGTTAATCGTGCACGAAACGGCGTGATGCCGCCACAATCGAAACCAGAAAAGCTTCCAGTTAAAAAAGATAATGTGGTTTATCTGTCGGGCGAAAAACCGCAAAATTATAGCGTCCCTAATATGCTGGATATCATTTACGGGGACGATGATGGAAATTGATAACAATAAAATAGAAATCGCTGAATACAAGGATCACGGTTTACCTGAATACACAGATAACCCGTTTATCAGCGCATTACCGCTAGTAAAGAATTTTCAATCAGTTCTCAAAGACATGATAGTACCACCATCATTTGATGAGAGGGAACTTAACCTGGATTGGCACCAGAGAATTCATGCGCTGCAAAGATTAACCCACCAGTTTTTCCAACCGAGAGTACAGCATGGTGTGTTAGAGCAGAAACTTAGCGTGTTGATTCGTCAAGGGTATATCGGCCGGAACCCTGCTACAGCAGCTTTCAAGAAACATTTAAACAATGGCTATGACCGGATTGTTAATAAAGATATTAACTTAACCGTAAGAAGAGAAGTTGAATCTACAGCAGTCGGTTTTTCCATCATAGGCTTGTCTGGCTGTGGCAAAACCAAAGCAGTGCAAAAATGTCTTGAGACGTATCCCAAAGCAATTTTTCATCCTGACCTCCATGTAATTCAGATTCCTTGGTTGAAGCTCGAATGTCCACGTAATGGATCATTGACCGAACTTTGCTATAACTTCTTTCGCGCTGTAGATAGCCGTATAGGCACCCAATACTTTAATACCTACTGTAAACCCAGAGTAAGTGTAGACAGTTTGATCGCTGAAATGGCCCAGATCGCGAACCTTCACGCAATAGGTGTGTTGGTAATAGATGAGATCCAGCATTTAAGTAAAAAGCGATCTGGAGGTGAAGAGGCAATGTTGGATTTCTTCGTGACCTTAACTAACTCTATAGGAGTACCTGTAGTATTTGTTGGTACACCTAAGGCGCGAAATCTTTTTGCAACAGATTTTAAAATGGCGAAACGCACTACAGGATTAGGTAATGTCTTATGGGATCGCATTCCACAAGATGACGAATGGAATAAATTGGTGAGTTATATTTGGAAGTACCAATGGTTGCGCAGTAAGGGAAATTTAACGCAACAAATAACGGACACTCTTTATGATTTGAGCCAGGGAGTGATCGACATTCTCGTGAAACTTTACGTTTTATCCCAGTGGCGCGCAATGATTCTCGGTAAGGAAACATTGACCGTTGAGTTAATTAAAAAGGTTTATGAGGATGATCTGCAACCCGTCCATAAAATGCTTCAAGCACTTCGCGGTGGAAATCCTGAAGAAATAGCCAAGTATGGTGATTTGGTAATGCCTGAGGTAGAGGCTAAGCTCCTTCAGGCACTGGAAGAACAAAAACATTTTACCAGTGAGATCGATCAGCCAATATTGCGACTCGATAATGACAAAATAAATACCATCATGGCGGCGGCTGAACTGATTGGAATTAATAGGGATATAGCTGTCCCGCTTATAGAGGCAGCTCTAAAGGAAGATCCAAATCTGGACACTATGCAAGTTGTTCACAGAATGTTGAATCTATTACATTCGACCCCAACACCACCGAAAGTTAAAACTCCATCTAAAAAGCCTAAAGTTTCTCTATGGGATCAGTTACAAGAAAACGATATTCGTTATATTTATAGTCAACGTGGAAATTCGACAATGCATGAGGCATTGAAAACTGTAGGCATAGTTGCTGCTGTCAGCGATTGCCTAAAGGTGAGCTAGGTGCTGGGGTATTTCCCTGTACCCTACCCAGACGAATTGCTCTATAGCGTTATAGCCAGATATAAACTACACCAAGGTATTATTTCGGATAGACAAATAGTTAACGATCTATTTGGCTCCCCAAATGTAGCCGCCGTTGTTGATTTTCCAGGGCATTTGTTAGACCTCGAACAAAAAACCTACCACCTGACACACATAACGGCAGTCCAATGGTTAACGAAGCATAGTCTCTATCCCGCATACAAATATTTCCTGCAAGCAGACAGAAACGAAAATGTTGTCCAGTCAGTATTATCGGGCAAAGCTTGGGATGTTCACACCAGAATAGGGGTCGCTGCCTCAAACATCAAAGTACCGAAATTTCTCCGCCTCTGTAAACATTGTTACCGTCAAGAATTAGAACTGTTTGGTGAACCCTATTGGCACCGGCTGCACCAGTTATCCGGTGTAATGGTATGTCCGGCCCATAAAGAGTATTTGTATGAAACGGATGCCTTGTTTCGACCACAAGGAAAGTATGAATTTTTTCCAGCAATCAATGCCAGCTTGGTAAGAAAGATTTCTTTAAATTTGATTACAAAGCAAAAAAATAAACTGATGCTGTTAAGCAAGAATATTGATGAGTTAATAAACCTAGATGAAAGCTATTCTATCTCGCATGATCAATGGTCAATGTACTATTGGCAGCTAGCGGAATCAAAAATTTTTACAGTTGGCAAGCGAGTCAACCATGATGAAATTTCAATTTACATGGAAAATTACTGGTCATCCGGCTTACTGAATATTTTTGGGTTGGCAAATGATAATTCCTATTGGGTAAAGAATTTATTTCGTAAGCATAGGAAGAGTTTTCATTACCTTTACCATCTAGCAGTTTGGCAAGCGATGGGGGAAATCTCTCCACAAGATGCTGTAGTGTGTGCTTGCCATCTTGTTCCGAAACTCCAGAAGCAAGAAGCAAGTGAATTTAAAAGCAATCATCCAGCTCTCGCGATGAAACGTGAAGAATGGAAATTGGCTATCGCAGCGAATCCATTGCAAGGGATAAAATGGTTGAGGACTTGTGGCGGCTTTTGTGCGTTATATGCCTGGCTTTACAGAAACGATCGCTACTGGCTGCAACGAAATAAACC
>CAZCJR010000121.1:0-13990 GCA_964499225.1 uncultured Cellvibrionaceae bacterium
AATGGCAGCAGCAAGTTTCTTTTCCTGTACTTTATTGGTGAGCAAAATCAACGGAACGGTAAGCTCCCCTTCTTTTGCTTCCTTCTGAATCATGGCTTCGATACTAATACCGGCATCGCTGAGAATAGTGGCGATTTTGGATAGCACGCCCGGCTTATCCTGTGCTGACATGCGCAGGTAGTTAGCCGTTTCTACATCATCGATCGACATAATCGGCTGCTCGGTGACAAAGTCAGTCCCAAAACCCAAGTAGGGAACGCGATGCTCAGGCGATGCGGTCAGCGTACGCGCCACATCGACTATGTCGCCCACGATGGATGAACCTGTTGGCTCTGCACCTGCACCAGCACCGTAATACATGGTTGCACCAACGGCATCGCCTTTTACCAATACTGCATTCATTACGCCGTCGACATTGGCGATCAGGCGCTTCTCGGGAATCAAGGTTGGGTGCACACGCAACTCAATGCCTTTATCGGTGCGGCGGGCAATCCCGAGATTTTTGATGCGATAGCCCAGCTCTTCTGCATAAACCACATCTTCTGTGGCGATTTTGGTAATGCCTTCAGTAAATACTTTGTTGATTTCCAGCGGAATACCAAACGCGAGCGAGGCCAGAATGACCAGCTTATGCGCAGCATCTACACCTTCTACATCAAAGGTAGGATCGGCTTCGGCATAACCTAGGGCTTGGGCTTCTGCCAACACATCTTCAAACGAGCGCCCTTTATCGCGCATCTCTGTAAGAATAAAGTTGCCAGTGCCGTTGATGATACCTGCGAGCCATTCAATCTTGTTAGCGGCTAATCCTTCGCGAATGGATTTAATAATCGGGATTCCACCAGCGACGGCAGCTTCAAATGCAACTGTTACGCCTTTGGCTCTTGCCGCTGCAAAAATTTCATTCCCGTGGTGAGCAATAAGTGCCTTGTTGGCAGTGATAATGTGCTTGCCATTTTCGATGGCTTTGAGAATGAGATCTTTGGCAACGGTAGTACCGCCCATCACCTCTACAAGCACATCAACATCAGGATTATTAGCTACGTCAAATACATCGCGAGTGACATTGTATTGGGAGGTGTCACAATTGGGATTATCGCGACGGGCACCAATTTGTACGATGGTAATGTCACAACCGGCACGGGCATCAATCAGCGCTTTGTTGCGCGTGAGAATATTAACTGTACCGCTGCCCACGGTCCCCAGACCGCAGATACCTACTCTTACCGGATTCAAGGTGGATTCCTCGTCAAATGCTAGTGGAAATTGCGTCAATACCAAAAAAGACGGCCACCATACTCATGGTGGCCGTCAGTGTCAATTGTGCTTTGGAGTCGTGGTTAGATAAGTCGCTATTCGCCAACCACCAGCCCCGAAAAGCTTATATTCCGAGGGTTTTAGCCAGATCTTCCGGCGGTAAATAACCTGGCATTACCTTACCATCCGGTAAAAACAAGGCAGGCGTGCCATTAATACCCAACTGACCGCCCAGTTGAAATTGAGCCGCCACTGGATTGTCACAGGTCACGTTCGGAACAGTCTGATCAGACTTAAGTTTGGTCATAGCATCCTGCTTATCTTTGGCACACCAAGTAGAGATCAACTTATCGGCAGATGGGCTGGGAATACCGGCGCGAGGATAAGCCAAATAACGGATCTCAATCCCCAGGTCATTGTACCCAGGCTTTTGCTGGCCACCTTCTTCGTAAGCATGCATCTGACTGTGGAGTTTGCGGCAGTAGCCGCAATCAATATCGGTAAACACATAGACAACAGCCTTGACTTTACCTTTAGGCTTAAAGTTAATACTGCTTTTGCCATCGAGACCTGCCAGCGCTTTTTTACGCTCTTCGATCACATAAGGATCTTCAATTTTGGCGAAGCCTGTGCTATCGATACCGAAAATTTCGCCGGCGATGAATTTATCGCCTTCAGGCGTGACATACAAAACCGGGCCGCCAGGAACCTGAACCTGATAAAGACCTTTGATAACTGATGGACGCGGCTGACCAAAATTAATGTCGGGACGAGCCTTGTTCAAGTTTTCCAAAATAGTTTCTTCAACAGTCTTACGCTTGAGCAATTCACCTTGCGCCAAAGCAAATGGAGCAGATAAAAATGCTGACGCCGAAAAGCACGCCAATGCAACAAAGCCAAGCGTTTTTAATGTTTTTATCATAGTCATATCTCTTACAGGTTTATAAATTGTCGGTCGTTTATGTTAGTAAGTGTTTCGTTTGTTGTTGCTAGCCGCGCGGATGATGCTGCGCATGCTGTTGTTTCATACGCAGCTTGGCCACGTGAGTATAAATTTGTGTCGTCGATAAATCACTGTGTCCGAGCAGTAACTGTACCACACGCAAATCGGCGCCGTGGTTCAATAAATGGGTCGCAAACGCGTGGCGTAAGGTATGTGGCGATAGCTCTTTTTTAATGCCCGCGACCATCGCCCAATGCTTGATGCGATACCAAAAGGTTTGGCGGGTCATCGCTTGGGCGCGCGTACTGGGAAATACTACCTCATCCGGCATATTATTCAGCAACACAGGTCGCGCTTCGCGTAAATAACGTGCCAACCAAGCTGACGCCTCCTCACCCATTGGAATCAAACGTTCCTTGCTACCCTTGCCCATCACCCGTACAACATTTTGACGCAGGTTGACCTGGGGCATGGTCAACTCGACCAATTCGGTGACGCGCAAACCGCAGGCGTATAGCACCTCCAGCATGGTTCTATCGCGCAAACCAATCGGATCGGATAAATCTGGCGCTGCAAGCAGTGCTTCGACATCGGCTTCGCTTAAAGATTTCGGCAAGGGACGAGATAATTTTGGATTATCGACGAGGGCGACCGGATTTTCACTGATGCGATTCTCGCGCAACAGGTAGCGGTAAAAACCCCGCACACAAGACAGAAACCGTGCGGAAGTGCGGCTCGATAGCTTTTGCTGCAGGCGAACATTCAGGTAGTCCTGCACTAACACCGCATCAACACCGATCAATTGTTGATCCCGCTGATTTAACCAAATAGCGAACTGTGCAAGATCGCGCCTGTAGGACTCTTGAGTATTATCGCTTAAGCCTTTTTCCATCCAGATGGCATCCAGATATTCAGCAATAAGCTGAGCGTCTGCTGGGATTGATGCTAATTCCAAAGATTTTGCGAGGGCCATAATTCCAGCTCTAATTAAAAACCGACTGTAACGAGTCTACTCTGGCAAGGCAATCATAAAACAGACGTACGAAAAAACGAGAATACGAAAAAGCAAAAAGCCGAAGCGGTTTCGCGCTTCGGCTTTTTGTGAATCGATACGAATATCGATTTAATCTTATACCAGCTTCTCTTTGATACGAGCAGCCTTACCAGTAAGGTCACGCAGGTAGTAAAGTTTAGCTTGACGCACATCACCACGACGCTTCAGCGATACGCTGTCGATCATCGGGCTGTGAGTCTGGAAAGTACGCTCAACACCTACACCGTGAGAAATTTTGCGCACGGTGAATGCAGAGTTAAGGCCGCGCTTGCGAATAGCGATTACAACGCCTTCATAAGCCTGTACACGCTCACGGTCACCTTCTTTTACTTTCACGTTTACGACAACAGTGTCGCCTGGTGAGAATTCGGTAAGGTTTGCTTTCAGTTGTTCGTTTTCCAACGCCTGAATAATTAAGTTAGTCATTGATATTCTCCTAAGAGTCTATAGCTTCACAGCTAGAGTTTGTCGTATCAAGGTCACGACGATATTCCGTCAACAGCTTTTGCTGCTCCTCGGTTAAATTTATTGCGCGCAATAAATCAGGCCTTCTCAGCCACGTTCGCCCTAACGCTTGTTTCAAGCGCCAGCGCCGAATCAGTTCGTGATTGCCAGATACCAAAACGTCTGGCACACGCATTCCTTCAAAATCTTCCGGACGGGTGTAATGAGGGCAATCCAATAAACCATCCGTAAATGAATCCTGTTCTGCTGAAAGCGCATGCCCAAGGGCACCCGGAATCAGTCGTGTCACCGCATCGATCAGCACCATTGCTGGCAACTCACCGCCACTTAACACGTAATCACCGATGGACCATTCTTCATCGATAACCGTTTGCATTAGTCGCTCGTCGATACCTTCGTAACGCCCCGCCACCAACACCATATTGCTGTAGCTAGCCAACTCAGCGACACCCGATTGATCCAGTGTTCGCCCTTGCGGTGACAAGTAGATGACTTTTGCATCATCTCCCGCCCAGACTTTTGCGGCAGCTATGGCGTCGCGCAGTGGCTGTACCATCATCACCATACCGGGACCACCGCCGAAGGGGCGATCATCTACCGTTGAATGACGATCATGCGCAAAATCACGTGGGGTTAATGTTTTTAACTCCACCAGACCTTGCTTGATTGCACGGCTGGTTATCCCAAAACCGGCAATCGCGTTAAACATGTCAGGAAAAATGGAAACAACCGCAATTTTAAGCAATTGACGATTACCCCTCTCGCCTCACAGCGCTTACGCCAAAAAATGAGCTTTAAAAAGATTTAAAACTCGGGATCCCAATCCACCAGCATTTCGCCAGCACCGAGATCAACGGCCAGCACAAACTGTTCGGGCACATAGGGCACCAAGCGCTCGCGCTGATCAATACTCTGTGCATCCGCAGCCACGACAAGCACGTCGTTTGCGCCGGTTTCCATTATTTTGGAAATAACACCGAGACGCTTACGCTCACCACCAAATTGGGTAAACACTACCAAGCCTTCAAGCTGACTCCAGTAATATTCGCCATCATCCAGTTCAGGCAAAAGTTCACGCTCGACGGCGATATCTGCAGCGGTGTACTCTGCGGCCAAATCGCGATCGTCTATACCGACGATGTGTGCAACAAAAGCATCGCCATGAGGACGCGCTTCATCTATCTCGATTTGCTTGACACCATGTTTGGTTTTTAAAAACCAGGGATGGTATTCAAACAAATTATCTTGCGGCTCGGTGTAAGAGTGGACTTTCACCCAACCCTTTACACCATAAACAGCGGTAATTCGCCCGACATTAACTAGATTGGATTCCGCAGACATCAGGCGCCTTCAACTATTTATTTAAAGAGGCAATTAAGCCGCTTTTTTGCTTTCTTTAACCAGTTGTTCAACGCGCTCAGACAGCTGCGCACCTTGACCAACCCAGTGTTGCAGACGGTCAGCATCAACACGCAGACGCTCTTCTTGGCCACGAGCAACTGGATTGAAGAAACCGATACGCTCGATGAAGCGGCCGTTACGGGCGCTGCGGCTGTTGGTTACGGTCAGATGATAAAACGGGCGCTTTTTAGAGCCACCACGTGACAGACGAATAGTTACCATTGAGGTCTTCTTCCTGTATTTACTTATGGGGGAAAGACAAGCTTTCCCGGTTAAAATCGACTTTCAAGTTTAAAAAATCGTTAGTCGCACAATAAGCTATGCGAAAGGCGCGGCATTTTAAGGGAAAGATCGACCTTTGTATAGACCAATAAAACATTAAGGAGGGTAACCCCTCCCATTACCTATGGGGCGAGGCATTTTCTACCACAATATCTAGTCACACATGTCTGCAAAACGATTGGTAAAGTTGAGATCTATCGTCTGCGCAAAGCCCGGCAAACTTAGATGTTCACGATCCACTTTAATCAGGGTTTCATCAATCAACCCTTCGCCAAAGTGGTAAATAGTCGCGAAATTGCCCTGCAAAGCGGCAAGATCATAGTCGGATGCCGCAGAGCGCACTTGCTCGCGTTTGTTTTTATAGCGGGTAAATACCGCATCGCCATAGCGGCGTGCCAGCATGGACTCGACAACATGAGGCGCAAAAATACTGGCCGTCGCATTGTTCCCGCCAAAACCTTTGGAATTAAGAAAGGCGACATCCAGTGGCTGCTTGCAACACTCATCTTTTGTAGAAATCTGCAGACGATCTGCAAAGACATCGTCGGCAACCTTATTGATGGTTTTAATCCCGGGGATAAGACCGTATTTAAAAATCCCAAGACTCGCAATTAATTGCTCGCCACTGGCAGCCGACAATGAATGCCCAACATAGGCTTTTACCGCAGACACCGGCCAACTGCTGATGTTAAACACCCGCGCAATCTGATCAAAAATTTGCGATTCAGTTACGCGGTTTTGCGGCGTGCTGGAGCCGTGCGCCTGCACCATTGAGCGCTGTTGAATTGATTCATCCCCCAGAATAGCGCGCGCTGAGGCCACAGCTTTAGCCATAGTGATGTAGTTGCCGGGGCCAGGAGCCGAGATTGATTTTTTAAATCCATCGGCATTGATAAACACGTCACCCACGGCGCCGTGAACATCAGCACCCAGCTCGATTGCCAGCGCATCATCCATCAGCACTACGTATTGGCTGGCCTCAGCCATGGTAAAACCGGCATTGTCACCAAAGGGGCGACTGGTACGACGCGGATCCGCTTCATCTGTACCGTCTAACTTGCTGAGCTTTTCTTCGCTTGCGAGTGCCCCCATGGTCGCATAACCATCGATAATTTCCGGCACTATCGGGGCCTCTGCACAGCCCACGACCGCAACACGGCATTTGCCTGTGGCGATATCATCTGCAGCAGCTTGCAAGTTGTAGAGGAATGAAGCACAGGCGCCAGTGATTGCACCTGTCTGACCAACGCTACCCAAAATATAGGCATTAACAAAGTCCGCCGGCATGGTATTCAAGCCCAGTGGACACTGTTTGGCGCTAACACGACTGCCTTTCAGGCGCGACTGCAAAAGACCACCGAAGCCATTTTCATCCATCTGGCTCATCACATTACTAGCATAAACACCAACTTGATCCGGCTTTACCGAATTCATTACCGCTTGCCATTCCAGTCCGGTGGATTGAATTGCATCGGAAGCACCAATTACGGCCAACTGCAAAGCGCGCGGATGATAGTGAGAGTTGTAGAGCGCGCCTGGATTAAAACCGCGCGGCAACTGTCCGGCAGACTTTACCGGAAGTTCGCGATAGCTATCGAACTTAACCTCAAGAGCTGATGAGGCCGTCACTCGGACACGATCATCGTCGATATTATCGATTTGCCAATCTGCGGGCACTGGCTCGGGCAGATCGCGCTTGCGCATCTCAAACACCAGAGGCGCATCGCCCGCTCCCAAAGTGGCTGATTTTTGCCAATGGGTAGCATCGACATCAAAGAAGGTTTTATCAATGCGGCGGATCAGAGTGCCATCCAATACCTGCTCGCCAAAACGAGATTCAATCTCGGTTAAATCCAGAGGATGCCCTTCGGTATCGCGATAAGCATCATCCGCAAATCTGATCAAACCCATCATCACTGCCAAGCCAGCAAGAGTTTGCTGACGATCTCGTGGTTGCAGGCTCTCGATCACCATACGGCGATAGGCGTGGTGGCCAGAACTGCGGCCCGCCGCATTAAATCCACCAAAACCCACAATAACTGGCAAGCGTGCAACAGACATGAAAGCTCCGAAATTGACAATATTACAAAAGTTGAAAGCAGTGTATGGGGAATTCCAAACGATGTCCCTGTTGATTTGGTCATTTTAAGTGGTAAATTAGCCAAATAAACCAATTCAGACAAAGCTACTACCCGATGAACAAAAATCCCCCCATCCGCATTCACTTTTTACTCTGTGAACGCATGCTCGCAACCAGCAGCACCCTGCCAATGGAAATGCTGCTTGCCGCTGAAAGCGCTGTGCGCAGCATGTTGCCAAGCGACCAGCAACGCCCCCTCGATATTAAAACCATCAGCCTGAGCAGCACACCAATCGCAACGCGCACGGGGCTTTTGTGGCGACCCGATGTCACTATCGCCAGCAAGCCTGCCAGCGATTTGATCTATATTCCGGGTTTATGGCGCAACCCCCGCCCCGTCGTGCAGCAGAACCGCGAGACACTGGAATGGATACGTGAGCAATATCAGAACGGCGCAATTATCAGTGCAGTGGGAACGGGGGTATGCTTTCTCGCGGAGGCGGGATTACTGGATGGCAAAGCAGCGACAACGCACTGGCACTATTTCGACCAGTTTCAAAAGGACTACGCCGCTGTGCAACTCAAGCGACAATATTTTATTACTCAGGCGGGCAATCTTTATTGCGCCGCAAGCGTGAATTCGCTTGCCGATTTAACAGTGCACTTTATCCAGCGTTTTTTTGGAAAAATGATTGCAAGCCATGTGGAGCGACACTTCTCTCACGAAATTCGCCAAGCCTACGAAACCAGAGGATTTTTTGATGCGCAGGAAAATCGACACCCTGACGAGGACATAACCCAAATACAAATATGGTTACAGGATAATTACCAGCGCGATATTTTATTTCCGCAAGTTGCTACCCGGTTCAGCATGAGCGTACGCACATTAAACCGCCGCTTTAAAAATGCATTGGGGCAAACACCACTGGATTACCTACAAGAAATCCGCATTAACATTGCAAAAGATTTATTGAAAACCAGTAATTTATCGATCAGTGAAATTGCCGATAAAGTCGGCTATCAAGACACAGGTTACTTCACAGCCTTGTTCAAGAAAAAATTAGCCACTACACCCAACGCTTATCGCGATACCGTGCGGGCAAAATTATTTAGCACCTGATTTTTCAGCAGAATTTTTCTAAAAAATAACCCCGATACCAAGGGTATCAGGGTAATCGCTAGCACCTATTTTCTCTGCCGTTATGCGGCATCAGCACTCGACGGAACCACTGTCAACTTTTCTGCGCTATGCGTGCCGATTGGGATTGTGCGAGGCTTCATAGATTCTGGAATAACGCGCTGTAAATCAATATGCAGCAATCCATGTTCATAGTCTGCAGATTTCACCTGCACATGATCAGCCAACTGGAATCGACGCTCAAAACTGCGTGCAGCTATGCCTTGGTGCAAGTAAGTGCGCTGTTGGTCATCAGCAGCTTTATTAGCGGATACCGTCAGATTATTCTGATTCACTTCAATGGTTAGTTCAGCTTGATCAAACCCGGCAACTGCCATAGTAATTCGGTATTTATCTTCACCTGTCAGTTCAATATTGTAAGGTGGATAACTAGGTTGATTCTGTTCTGCACGGGAAATACTATCCAACAAATTAGCCATGCGATCAAAACCGATTGCAGAACGATACAGCGGGGTAAAATCAAAATTACGCATATTCAATATCCTCATTTGAGCAATATAAAGTGGCGACTTATCTAAACGATCAAGTCATTAAAGATTTATGTGATCCTCTACCGAGCCATCACACAAATGAGATAGGGACATGCCAAACTATTTCAAGAGTACATATGAAAAATTATTTTTTAAAGATCGCAGCAAATGCCTCCTGCAGATGCGGGTATTCAAATGTAAACCCCAGCGACTGTGCTGCTACCGGCACACACCGCTGACTCGACAACAATAATGCATCGGCCATTTCACCAAACAAAAGACGCAATACTGGCTCCGGCATAGGCAGCAACGCGGGGCGATGCAAACTTTGCGCAAGTAACGCAGTGAACTGAAGATTTGTCACTGACTCAGGTGCAACTGCATTGATTGCCCCGGAAGCCTGCTCTTGTTGTAGTAGAAAAAATATTAGACGCAACAAATCACGACGATGGATCCAAGGCATATAATGCTGCCCCGCTCCCATGCGCCCACCTAGCCCGAAACGGAAGGCTGGCAACATCTGTTTAAGTGCACCGCCATCCTGCTCCAGCACTATGCCAAAACGCATCCTGCAAACTCGCGCACCTTTGGCCTCAAAACGCAGTGCTGCAGCCTCCCAATCGCAACACAACTGTGCAGCAAAATCGCCACCCACCTTTCCCCGTTCATCGACCAATCGATCTCCGCAATTTCCATAGAAGCCTACAGCGCTCGCATTCAACAAGACGCCAGGGAATCGACCTGTACTGGCAAAAAAATCGAAAAGACTATTGGTAAAATTTACGCGGCTTGTTCTAAATTTTTGTTTGGATTTATCACTCCAGCGTGACGATGCCAAGGACTCACCGGCGAGATTAATCAGGGCCTTAAAGTCGATAGCAGCCACTTCGTCCAGACGCCCGACAACATTAACCCCTACGCCTAACAAATCCCGCGCAGCTACCGGATTCCGGCTCAACACCCAGAGCTGATAACCCTGACCGAGTAAATAATCACAGAGATGGCGACCAATAAATCCTGTGCCACCGGTAATCAAAATGTTGCCCGACTTTAACGAATCACTCACCACAATGAATCTCCACGGAAAATAAACTGATGCAAATCAAATAACTAATCACAGCTTTAACAGTTGAGCGCAATCTATGGCTCTACTCCACACTACCGCAAACAGATCAAAACCCACTGGAGTTTTTCTGAAATAAAACAATCTTATGGCTATTAATAACTCTGACGACTATCGAGAGATCAAAATGTTATTAAGAAACCTTGATAAAAACCTTGCTATTCAGCGGAAGATCATCAATATAAGTAGTGAGGGTCGGGAATGTTCGCGGAACTCAGTGCGAAATCCCTGCCCCCCTAACACAAACGTTAAGGAGCCTTACGATGAAACCTGCTGTCGACGTTGTATATCGTGATTTTGACTCATCTGCTGCACTAAACGACATCATCACCAAGAAGCTTGAAAAGCTCAGCCGCTACACCGACCAAATAGTTCATAGCCGCGTTGTTCTCGATACCCCCCACCACCACAAACACAAAGGTAAACAATTCCGCGCCTCAATCGAGTTAGATATTGTTGGCCATCCATTAGCGATCACCCAGAATGATGAATCTATTCACGTCGCCGTTCGCGATGCGTTCTCGAGTGCTGAACGCAAAATTAAACAACTGGTAGCTCGTCAACGCAACACACGTTAACTCATCAAATTAAAGCGCCAAAAGATTTCATTTCCCACAGATGAAAAAGCCGGGATCAATGCTGATCCCGGCTCCAGTTTATCTGTATGCTACGATAATCTACTTAATTGGCAGCGCCCAACTTTGCTGATTTCTTGCTGATCAGGCTATTCAGGTTGGCCAATGATTGCATATGGCTGTAAATCAACTCCAAACCATCTTTTTTAAATAAATCCAACGCTTCTGCATCACCCAAGGCTTTCAGTTTTTCGCGCTTGATTACATAAAAGCCCATCAAATTCATATTAGCCTCTTCGCGCCCCTTAAACGTGATATTCGCTTGCATAGGCTCAAGCAAATTTAATTCGTGTAAGCGTTTGCAAAAAACCTTGGTCATTTCTGCGCGGTATTGGTAGTCCTTAAGAAACTCAACTACTTCTTTCAAGTGCGCAGACTGCTCACCGTTTTCTTCAAACAAACGACGACCTTTGCTGCCATCTTTTAGTACGGTTTTGCTATCGGCATCAATACACAATGCCATAGTATCGGCAGCTTTGTCACCGCCCAATACGAACGGGTAGCGGCGAACAAATGCAGGAATGTAACGTGAAGTGAATTGGAAGTTTTCATCCAACGACAAGTTTTCACCCTCTTTCAGCCCCATAATTGCCAAAGGAATATATTCACCTTCAGTCGCCGTTGCTGAAAATACAATCGGAAACTCACTCGCGGCAAATGGAATTTCGGTCGCCAGGAGAGGTGCAGAAATCATATGCGATACGAACGAATAATTATCAACCTGAACAGACCAATTACGGTGGATATCGGATGACAGCGGTTGAATGTTGTCATAAATCATGAGTTGTTTTGCCACGAGGATACCTCTATTTATTGTCTTGGCTAAAAGATAAAACCAGGGATGAAAAACTAGAAACGCATGGTAGCACTTTCACTGGCGCCTGCCACTAGGCGACTATTAATTGCCCTGAGCATGGACTTAAATAGCAGAAACAAAAAAGCCCGCGATCAAGGCGGGCTTTTTTGTTATTGAATTTTGTTAAAAATGGTCGGAACGGCGGGATTTGAACCCACGACCCCTACACCCCCAGTATAGTGCGCTACCTGACTGCGCTACGCTCCGACATTTTTTTCTAACCGATGCAAAGTACGAATGCCGCATCGCGAAGGATCGGCATGATACCTTAATTTATTACCAATGCAATCGGAGAATTTAGATTTAATACTTATACTCGACGAGCAAACAATTAGCGGAAAAAGTGGTTGCTTATTCGGCAGAAGTTACTTGATTTTCAAAAGATCCAGAAGATGTTCGAGATCGTCAATCATGCGCACAACTAATTGATTTAACTGACCGGCATCAGATGGAGTGTTGTCGCTAGACATCTGCAGGCGTGCACCACCGATAGTAAAGCCTTGATCGTAAAGCAAACTACGAATTTGACGGATAGTTAATACGTCCTGACGCTGATAATACCGGCGATTACCACGGCGCTTAACGGGCTTCAATTGGGGAAACTCTTGCTCCCAATAGCGCAGCACATGTGGCTTTACCGCACACAACTCACTGACTTCACCAATAGTAAAATAGCGCTTACCGGGGATTACAGGAAGTTCGTCGTTATGACTCGGTTCCAACATAAGTTTCTACTCGTGCCTTAAGTTTTTGTCCTGGACGGAAAGTAACCACACGCCGGGCGCTGATAGGAATTTCTTCGCCTGTCTTGGGGTTCCTGCCCGGACGCTGGCTTTTATCGCGCAATTCAAAATTGCCGAAGCCAGAAAGTTTGACCTGTTCATTATTTTCCAAGGCATGGCGGATCTCTTCAAAAAAGAGTTCCACCAATTCTTTGGCTTCCCGTTTATTGAGTCCGAGATCCTCATAAAGTTTCTCGGCCAAATCTGCTTTGGTCAGAGCACCGTCCGACATATTTATTATTCCCTATCTGAGGGTAGCGGAAAAATTCACCCCCAGATACTGAACAATCGAGTCAATGGAGGCGTTGATCTCATCTTCATTAAGAGTGCGCGAAGGATGCTGAAAGGTCAACCCCATTGCAACACTTTTTCTATGTGGATCAATACCTTTGCCCATATATACGTCAAATACCTTTAAGTCGATAAGGTGTTCGCCAGCCTGCTCCTTGACCGCCGTCAAGAGTTTGTCGGCAGCCAAATCACGATCAACCAAAAGGGCCAGATCACGGCGCACTTCAGGGAATTTTGACAGTGAAGTAAACGCAGGGACTCGCGCTTTCAGTAGCGAACTGAGACGCACTTCAAATAAATAAACGGCTTGCGGGATATCAAGCTGCTGTAACAGGCTCGGATGTAATGCACCTATAACGCCCTGCCACTCATTGTCGCGATAAATATCAGCTGTTTGACCAGGATGCAGCGCTGCGTGGGAACCTGCTTTGATAGTAAAGGCTGAATCATCACCTGTTAATGCTAATAGCGACTCCAAGTCACCCTTGAGATCAAAGAAATCCACCAACTCAGCAACATTTGCCCATGATTCAGGTGCACGACTGCCGTAAATCAAACCGGCAAGCATGGCTTCTTGCTTGAGACCATCAGCTGAAGGAACAAAGCGCAGGCCAGATTCAAACAAACGCACACGGTTTTGTTGGCGGTTCAGATTATTGCGTAAAACGCTGACCAAACCGGGCATCAAACTGGTACGCATAGCCGCCATATCGGCGCTGATGGGGTTACGCAATACAACCGGAGATGTTTCCGGATCAAACAATGCAGATAGTTTTGGTTCGATAAAACTGTAGGTAATCGCCTCTTGATAACCGCGCGCAATCAATTGATTACGCAGCGCCGGCAAACCCATTTTCGCTTCAGGGTGAGGCTCTATATCTAGTGGTGCTGCAAGGCTGCGTGTGGGTAAACGGTTATAGCCGTACACGCGTGCTAACTCTTCCAGCAAATCAGCTTCGATGGAAATATCAAACCGATAGCTGGGAACAGCGAACACCCAGCCATCGGCGTTTTGCGACAGCAAATTCGGGCCTAATCGCGCAAGAATATCGACAACTTCGTCATCAGCCATCTCCAAGCTCAAGCCGCTGACAATACGGGCTTTACGCAAGCTGACTTGGCGCTCTTGGGGCAGATGTTCGTTGGTGACGTG
>CAZCJR010000122.1:0-13818 GCA_964499225.1 uncultured Cellvibrionaceae bacterium
ACATTAAACCCGCGACTCGCTTATAACCACCATTCAATTCTTTTAACATATAACGCCGCGGTAAACGGCAGAATTTAAGTTGCGGTTTTGTGGAATACTTTTGCGCAGCAAAACCACAAAGCCGCGACTTAAATTCTGTCCAGTGGAGCGAAGCGGAACGATGTTTGACCGCTTTGTTAGGCTTTTTTGTTGTTTACAAGTTTTTGAATAAATATTCCCAACCCAACTCCAATAAGCGCTGCTGTAAAGCCAATGCAGCTACCTATAAAAAGAGCAATTGGCCACATTGATGCTCCGCCACCTTGATAGGGCATAAAAAACTCTGCATACAAGATAAATGAAGGCATTACCAGGCTAGCAATAATCAGCGAAAAACGGGATTTTTTGGTGGTTAAGAATACAATTAAGGCAACAAAAAAAGTAGAAATTATTGCGGTATGTGCTTCCATTTAATGCCGCCTCTTAATTGAAATATCGTTTGATATTAATAGCTGCCGATTTCGAGATGCTAGATTAGCCTAACGTTGCTATAAACGGCAGAATTTACGTTGCGGTTTTTTGGAAACCTTTTGCGAAGCAAAACCACAAAACTGCGACTTAAAAACTGTCCAGCGCACGAAGTGCGCGGTGCTTGAGCGATTTGTTAGGCATATTTTTCAATGCCACCTAGTTATTTCGGCACAAGAATCTATGTATGAACTATATAGGCAAGCTTTTCTGTATTTAATACTCATGCCATTTAACAGTATGTCCAATACCAACAGCAGACTCAGCTTGTTTCATTGCCTCTTCAATTGATTGAAACCCGCCACCACCAGCATTATAAACACCACGCTGAGTTGTTGAGCCGTATTCTAAATAGTATGTGTCTTGGATAAGATCATTTTCTAGCTCTGGCGGATCTTCATAATCACCACTGCCATAACGTATTTTGCTGTAAACAATTCGTAAATCACATTCAACAGTTCCTTCATAAAGAAACGTTCCTTTTTTTACAACATTTGATTCATGATTTTCTACTTTCATGGTTTGCCTAACGTTGCTATAAACGGCAGAATTTAAGTTGCGCTTTTGTGGAAATCTTTTGCGAAGCAAAACCACAAAAGCGCAACTTAAATTCTGTCCAGTGAGCGAAGCGAACGTGTTTGATAGCCTTGTTATAACACGATCAAAACAGGTACTTTACAAACCACATTTGTACTTCGCAATTTCAAGATAAACGCGAACTTACTACAGCGCTACAAAAACGGCAACAACGAAAAATACCGATGCCGGAATGTACCTAAACTCTCCAAGTGCGACTATTCGCTACGGAGCTGGTTGTTACTCTAATAGCAAACCGATATTTCAGAGTTCAGCGAGTGTATGAAGGATAGAACCCACAATTTATTTTCTATGAAATGCGTTTAAGTAACAGAGCATTTAAGCAAACTATTTTCTTACGAAGCGCATTAAAAAGATCTTTCAATTTATAACGCCGAGCTAAGCGGCAGTTTTTAAGTTGTAGCTTTGTGGAATACTTTTGCGCAGCAAAACCACAAAACTGCGACTTAAAAACTGTCCAAGGAGCGTAGCGACTGGTGCTTGAGCGACTTGTTAAAAATGACGTTAAAGATTTCTATCCTTTATTTCTCCTAGAATTTCAGAAACGAAAGACGATACTGTGAACACTAAAGCAAGAACATTAACTTTAGTGTACTGCTCTGGATGCTCCGCATCTTGCTTGTAACCATTACGATGTACGATATCATGCCTATTTTCAACCGCAGCAGTTAAAACACCAAACTTTGGAAAATTAATTTCAAAAGCGGCAGTATATATTGCCTTGGCAGTATTAAGATTATGAAACACAACCAGTTTTAACTTTTCGAGAGCTAGGTCTTTGGCAGTTTTTCCTTCTTCTATTAGATCTTTTAATGAATGTTTTTCACTCTTAAATGGTTCATAATTCTTCGCTACGTTTTTTAAAACAAGGTCATTTTTTAAAATAAAGGCAATTAAAAAGTCCGAAAAAAATGACTCTAGCGCAGTTATTGTGTTTGCATACAAAATTGTTCTTAATAGATTATCAGTACCTCTCACATGTTTGTGAGAGTTTCTATTAAGCGTTGATATTTGATTTAAAGCTGTACAAAAATACTGAATAGGGACCTTAAGATCAGAATCAAAGTTCTTTTCAAATTCTCTAAGTCGATTCAGCCCGTTTCTGAAGTTCACCTCAGATTGATGATTTAAGTCATACTCTTGAATTATCTTTTGACTATTTATAGTTAATCCTTCGATAGACCCATCAGCATTTTTCTTAATAATGTTCGCAGAGCCAGACATTAATACGACAGCACCGTCCTCTGATACCTGCCACGGCAGAGACATTTTAATTTCTCGCATACATTTCCCTTTTAACGCTTAGTTAATGGGCAGTTTTTAAGTTGCGCTTGCGATTAACTTTCCGTAACGACAAACCAAATGCGCAACTTACAAATTGTCCCAGCGCACGCAGTGCGCGTATTCAACGCCTTGTTGTAAGCTGGACGTTAGTTGTTGCTACAAGGCGCAAACTCTTACGAAAACCGCACCCAATTATTTTGTTCAACGCGCGGACTTGATGGAGCTGTAGCCGAGCGCGATTCACTTCAATTCAATTTCAACTTTCATTAACACTGCTGTGAATTTAGCAAGGCAGTGAAACCTACGTGAACTTTCAGCACTCGACCACAGGTTAGACCGGACGGCAGGTGATGTAATAGAAACTGAAAATGCTTTTCTTCATGACACCAACCAAGTGCGATTACAAAACTAAAATATTACCTTACAACGTTAAGCACAACGGCAGTTTGTAAGTTGTGCGTTGTGGAATACTTTTGCGAAGCAAAACCACAAAAGCGCGACTTACAAACTGTCCAGCCGCGCAGCGGCGTGTTGCTGCGCTTTGTTATGTGCTGTGATTTGCAAAGTGCTCAATCTCTTTTAGCACGGACTCAAATGTATCTTTGTGGTAGCTATTTGAGGAGGTCATAACCTCTTTTAATGCTATGGCCGCTCTTTTCATTTCAGCTTGCTCGACTTGCAAATAAACAGTCGAAGCTTTAACTGGCAAGCCATCAATTTGCTCAGCCAACTCATTACTGACATTGCACAGATCCCTTAGGATGCTTGCTGTAATATATGATGTCTTAATTTTCATGGGTAATTGCACGAGCTCGAATTGGTGTGCTCACATAACGTTAAGTTCAGCGGCAGCTTTTAAGTTGTGCTTTTGTGGAATACTTTTGCGCAGCAAAACCACAAAAGCACGACTTAAAAGCTGTCCAAGGAGCGAAGCGACTGATGCTGCAACGCCTTGTTACACAATGCTTTCAAAGCGGAAATGCATCATGCCTTGATGTTTTAAAAATTTCATTGTCTTTTTGGAAAATACTTTCTAGTTCATTTACTATGTTTAAGACATTGTGCGAAATGTCAATTTTTATAAATTTTGACCATGACCATTTCATATTGCTTTGTATTGAAGGAATAATTGCATATTTTTCAGGATCTGCTGTTGCTTCAGGGTCTGAGTAAATACAAAGCCCCATTTCAAAACCATTATGCTCCACCTCAAGCCACCAACCCCAATCTTCTGCACAAAAGGATGGAACCTTGATTCCAGATTTGGGAAGACGTTCTTCTAGGTATTTACATAAGGCCTTTCCATACATATTTTCATTCACAACTTCATCCTTCTCACCGTCAAGGATAGGAAATTTCTTTGTTTCAATTAGAACACAAGACTGAAGAATCATATGAGTGCTGCCAGATACGATGAAGCTATTGAAAATTATTCCAGATAAAACCAGAACTTCCCTACATAGTTTGTGTAACGTTAAGTTCAGCGGCAGCTTTTAAGTTGCGGTTTTGTGGAATACTTTTGCGTAGCAAAACCACAAAAGCGCGACTTAAAAGCTGTCCAGTGCAGCGAAGCGGAACGGTGCTGCAACGCATTGTTAGACTTTTTTTAAAAAGTGACAAAACACAAATTTTTGCGTTGTACCGAAAGGCGTATTATGAATTTCATTTAATTGCTCTTTAAGCAAGAAATTCTCACCAAATTCAGCATGTAAAGCTTCAGCAGAATAGCGCATAACGGGCAAGCCGCTACATTGAGTTGGGCCGTCTTCTGCGAATGTAGAAATAATAATGTGGCCATGTGGCTTCACGGAATGCATTGCATTTTTAATATAAGCGGAGCGCTCTTCTGGCTTTGTTAAAAAATGAAAAACTGCACGGTCATGCCACACTTCAAATTGATGCTTAGGGAATTGTACTTCCGTTACATCAGCTTCAAACCATTCTACACTTGCCGAATTAGAACTAATTCTATTTTTAGCAGTTTCAAGAGCTGCGCCCGAGAGGTCAAGAACAGATAAACGAGAGTAACCATTTAAAAGCAGGTCATCTACGAGTGTTGAGGCTCCGCCGCCTACGTCAATAATTGGTGCGCTTTTTTCTAAGTTTAACTTTTTTATAAAACTTAAAGATGTTTCCGCATGCTCCTGAAACCAACTAACAGAATCAGACGCTTTTGTAGAGTAAACCGTTTCCCAATGTTCTTTCTTCTGCATGATGTTTCCTAAGTGCGCCAGTCTAACGTTGCGTTCACCTGCGGATTGTAAGTAGCGCGTTGCGATAAACTTCGCGCAGCGATATTGCAAAAGCGCTACTTACAATGCGTCAGGTGCAATGCATTGTTAAAACAGCTTAAGCAAAAAATTGCCATTTGATACATTGTTACAGGTCTTTATACTCTGAGTCCCAATTCAGAACCTTGACCTTTCCTGCATACTTGGGGTCGCACTCATACTCATTAATCATTTGATTTAAAAGACAGCGGGCACCCAATATTTCATTAGCGCCAAGAATTTTCCAATTATTAAGAGAAACACCATACTCAGCCTGAATATCTGAGAGCAATTCCTCAACCCCAAAATACCAATGATCACCCTCAAGCCTAACTGGATCCAGTGAATAGTAGCGAACCAATAGAAAACCAATGAGTCCATCAGTGGAAATACAGCCCTCGATTCCTACGGCAGCCAAATCTCTATCATCGTAATAAATGCTATCCGGTAGAACTTCTGGTCCATTCAAGACGGGTTTTTCTATAGATATTATTATCACTTTATTTCCCTGCTAATCTTTAACATTTGTATACCGAGCATGCGCGTTATATCTCCTAACTCATTCCCTTATAAAATCACATTAACTCGTTGAAATTCCAATTTATTTTTGTGGTTTTATCAACGTACAAAAAGGGGATAAACGCGAATGCTTGTTTATCTGCTGGAAGTGCCTCATTTTACGGCGCAGTCCAGGTTGCAAGTCACTGAATATAATCGGGTTTGCGGTTTTAGGAAAGCGGAATATCGCGCATTGTAAAGGAGGTATTTGCGCATTGCAGGTTGTTCGGCAATAATATACTGTATGTAAAAACAGTATTGGTGTATTTCAGGGAGTATTGTGATGACGGAAAAATCCAGTCCATTTTTGGAAATGGTTAGGGGTGAGATTCGGCTACGGGGTTACAGCATTCGCACCGAGAAAAGTTATTTGTATTGGATTCGACAGTTTATTCTGTTTCATCAAAAACGCCATCCGGTTGAAATGGCCGGTGCTGAAGTGAAGGCGTTTCTTACCTGGCTTGCAGTTAAGCAAAATGTTGCTGTAAATACCCAAAAGGTCGCTTTAAATGCGTTGGTGTTTCTGTATGCGAAGGTGCTTAAACAGGAGCTTGGGGATTTAGGATTTACGCTCGCAGTAAAACAGCGCCATCTACCCGTCGTGTTAACACAAGAGGAGATTCTACGTATTCTTGCGCAAATGGAGGGGCGTAACCGTTTGATTTTTGAATTGTTGTATGCAAGTGGGTTACGAATTACGGAATGTTTGCGCTTGCGTGTTCAAGATGTGGATTTTGCTCAGGGCTCTATTTGCGTTCGCGATGCCAAAGGCAATAAAGATCGGCAGACGTTGTTGGGTAAATCCTTGGTGCCGCAATTGCAAAAAACGATTGAAGAGTCTCTGAGGTTACAAACAGAAGATAATAAACGCGGCATAGGGCCCTCGCTACCCAATCAGCTTGCCAGGAAATTTCCCAATGCATTTCGTTCTCCCGCATGGATGTTTGTGTTTCCGTCATCGAGTTTTTCAGACCATCCGGCTACTAATGCGGTCTGTAGGCATCACCTGCATGATTCGGTAGCACGCAAGGCTCTGCAGCATGCGGTGGTTGCCGCAGGTATTGATCGTAAGCGTGTAACTTGCCATAGCTTTCGTCATTCGTTTGCAACCCATTTGTTACAGGCAGGTTGTGATATTCGCAACGTTCAGGAGCTTCTCGGGCACAATGATGTAAAAACAACCCAGATTTATACACATGTTTTGGGGCAGCACTTTATTGGGTTGAATAGCCCGCTTGATCGTCTAAGGCTTTTGGGTGGGCAATGAATTTTGCTATTCTGGTGCTCTTGCCATTTTCTGAGTCAGTTTATGCGCGTTATTTACACGTCGATTTTTTATCTGCTTCTGCCTTTCATACTATTGCGCCTATTGTGGCGCTCCCTCGCTACGCCGGCCTACGCCAAGCGCTGGGCGGAACGCTTTGGGTTTTTCCCAGCGTTAACTACCAGAAAAAAAGTGGTGTGGTTGCATACCGTATCGGTGGGCGAGTTTCTGGCTGCATTACCATTGATACGGCGTTTGCAGGTTGATGAAAATTTGCAGCTGGTGATTACTACTACAACGCCAACGGGTTCGGAGCGTGTCCAGGCAACTTTGGATCATTCCGTCTTTCATGTTTATGCGCCCTATGATTTGCCCGACGTATTGGCGCGATTTTTAAAGCGCGTCAGACCTTCACTTTACCTGGTAATGGAAACAGAGCTTTGGCCAAATACGCTCGCTGCTTGTGCACGACATAATATTCCGGCGTTATTGATCAATGGTCGTTTGTCCGAAAAGTCTGCACGTGGTTATGGGCGTTTTGGTGCATTGACCAAGCCTATGTTGCAGGATTTATCGCGCGCTGCAATTCAAAACTCAACCGATGTCGCGCGCTTTGTTGCATTGGGTTTACCGGATGATAGGGCGATAGTAACTGGCAACATAAAATTCGATCTGAGTTTACGTGATGATCTGCGCGCGCAAGCGGCAACGCTGAAAAATCAGTTATCTAATAATGGTCAACGTTTGGTGCTGATTGCAGCGAGTACACATCAAGGCGAAGATGAAATCATTCTGGATGCATTTACGCAAGTACGAGAAAGTTCCCACGAAACTGCCCGCAATGCTGTGCTGGTGTTAGTACCGCGTCATCCTGAGCGGTTTGAGCGAGTAGGGCAGTTGTGCGCGAGTCGCGGTTTTACTACGACAAAGCGCAGCGAGCGTAGTTGGGATAACCAGAGTGATATCCTGCTGGGCAACACCATGGGCGAATTGATGCTGATGTTCGGCGCTAGTGATATTGCGTTTGTGGGCGGCAGCTTGGTGCCCAATGGTGGGCATAATTTTATAGAACCGGCGGCCTGGGGGTTACCGCTGATCAGTGGTGAGCATCTATTTAACTTTGCAGAGGTTGCACGATTATTGATGGATGCTGGCGCTCTAGCGACGGTTAATTCGGCGCAATCACTGGCCGATGAATTTATCCGCCTGTTGGGTAATGAATCTGTGCGAATGGAATTGGGCGCTGCCGCTTTGCAGGTCGCGTTGGATAATCGTGGTGCGTTGGATAAAACCTTAATGGTGATTGCAGAATATCTAGAGTGATAGACCTGCAGCTCTATGTGACCACGCAATAAATAGACCGCCGGATTTTCAGTTGATGAAAATCCGGCGTTTTTATTGGTGCCCGACTACTAACACTCAGTGTGTAAATAAGTGCACATTAATAGTTAGTAATACCCGAGCTGGTGCAGCTAGCCCATTTACCAATACAAATGCTGCCTGCATTTCTTAAGCGGCTATTGGTAATTTTTGCAGTACTGGTAGAGCTGTCGGTGCGGAAAATACCTTCGCCCATATTGGAGATCTGGCAGCGATCAACGCTCACAGCAACCTTGAACGTAGTGCCACCATTCTGACGCAGGAATTTACCCATGCTATCTACAACGCAATTAGAAACGTTGAGGGTAGATGCAGCATTTACCTGGATAAATTTATCCGAGCCAGCAAAACCGGAAATATTTTTCACATTCACTGTACCGGAAGATTTGATTGTCATCGCATCCTCGCCCACGTTAGTCCAGCGAATATTGTCGATGTTGCCACCGTTATAAAAGTGAATACCATCGGCAGCATTGTTGCCGAAAATCACGTTTTTCAAGGTTGCGCCGTTTTCTACGCGGAACACCGGGCTTTGCCCTTCATTCTGGCTGCCATCACCCAATGCGCTGGTTGCATTAAATACTTTGCATCCACCATCGTAAACACCACTGGTCACGCGAATAGTAGAGCTAACGCTCACTGAGCCATTGGCGGTGCAGGTAGCCCCGGTGATTGAGCCACTTCCGCCACTCCCGCTGCTGCTGGTGCTACCGGATGAGGATCTAGATGAGGATGTGGTTCCACCTGAACCGGACTTCGGAATAGAGCATTCCTTTACCGATTTTGATGGGATGGGGTCTGACCCAAAGGTTGCGACGGAACAAGAGAAGCTTCCGCTGAGAACTTTATAAACAAATTTTCCCGCCGCACCAAACGCAACATTCGTTGAGCCACTTACCGAACAAGTTTGTCCGATCTTACAAATAGTGACATGGCCATCAGGCCGATTGGATGCGGAAAATGCGCTGGCAGCGCAGCCAAGTAGTGCAGTGGTAATAAAGATTTTTTTTAGCATGATTTCAATCTCGTCAGTTATTGGATAAATGAACGGATTGACCGAATAGTGGCGCCTGCTAAATTCAGGGGAGTTACTGCTTTCCAATGAAATAAGGGCAGACTATTTATTATTATGTGTGCTCTTGATACCGCGAAAAGCGGGTGGACTATACGACTGTTCTCCGCACAACAAAAATTATTTATGCGACAAATTGTATTTTTTGTGAAGGGTTTGGTAAAAGTTCTATAAATTTAAGCGCCAATTGTCACTGGCTTATTAGCCAATAAAAATGCCGGGTGGTTTGCCCGGCATTTTGTTATTAACAAGATAATTTTTATCGCAATTAATTTTCGTATTTGCTTCGGCTCACTAAGGAGTCGTCCAGCAACCACTTATCGATCTCTTGCACGTCAGCAGGAGTCAACATCCCGGCAACCTCGCGCAATTTAATGGTGTTTATAACATAATCGTAAAGTGCATCTGAGTAGTTCCGGCGCGCTTGATAGAGATTGCGTTGGGCTAACAGGACTTCCACCAAATTGCGGGTTCCGACTTCATATCCAGATTGCGTCGCCTCCAATGCTGATTGGCTTGACACAATTGCCTGCTTGCGTGCCTGTACACTGGCCACGTCAGTTTCAACTGATAGGTGTAGTGCGCGTGTGTTTTGTATTACGTTGCGTTGGGTGCTGTTATAAAGTTCTTGATTCTGGGTGTACAACGCGTAGGCCTGACGACTGCGTCCAGAGGTTGCGCCACCGCTGTAGATGGGAACGTCCAGACGCAGATTGACGGTGCTGCCATCAGTGCCTTGGTCAATCGGGGCGCCGCGGCTAATTCCATCGGTTTCATAGTCCGAGTAACCCAGTGTTGCTCCAATCGTCGGCAAGTGGTTTGACTTATTTGCTTTTGCATTTTGCAAGGCGGCGTCAGCTTGCAGCTTGGAAGCTTTCAGGTTGTAGTTATTTTTCAAGGAGAACTCAACCCACTCGGCACGATTGGCTGGAACCGGAGGAATTACTGGAAACGTGGGCGATAGCGGTGCAACCTGATCTTCCGGCTTGCCCGTTAGCACCTCGAGGGCTTCGTAATTGATACCCAAATTGCCGCGCGCTTCCAGAGTCGATGCTCTGGCGCTGTCAAATGCAGCCTGCGCTTCATGCACTTCTGTAATTGCCGTCAAGCCCACTTCAAAACGCTGCTTCGTTTGCTCAAGCTGTTTCTCCAGTGCTTTTTCTTCGGCAATGGTGGCTTCCAGCGTTTCGATTGTGCGCAAGACATTAAAGTAGGCCTCCGCTGTGCGGACGATCAGGCTTTGTTGATCGGCACCAAACTGTGCTTCAGCTTGCTCACTTAATTTCACGCCTTGTCTGTAGCTGTACCATGACGACATGTTAAACAGAGGTTGAGTCAGAGAGAGATCCCAGCCAGTGTTATCGGTGTCATCACTCAAGGTGGTGTTATTTAAGTTGTTGAATGTATCTTGATCACTATTTGAGTATTGGGCTTTGCCATTAACTTGCGGCAGCAATCCAGAGCGCCCAATAGTCTTGTTTGCCAGACCAGCTTCATATTTTGCTTTGTCGGCTTTTAATTGCGCATCGTTTTGCAGAGCCAACTCATACACATCTAGCAGGCTGTTAGCGCTTGCAGTTAAAGGTGCTAGAGAGAAGAGGCTAACGAGCAGGTAAAGCTTGGTCTTTTTCATAGAGTTTTTCCAAAGTCCAGAGTTGAGAATTCCAGTTCAACGCCCGCGGCGCGTTAAGTTTGCGTCCCGGATTGGCGAGGTTGTAAGCGTTAATAGCCAAGTTGCGTGGAGTTTAGCCGCTTGCTGCCGTGGGGTCGAGAAATGAACGAGGGTTCAGTAGTTAAAAAGGGTAAAACGCGCCGCGCTCGCCGTGAAGTTACAAATGTAAGCTGAGTCTCGCGTTTACCTTTCTTAAATCATCCCGACCAGAATGACGGTCTCCACTTGCAGGAGTTTAGACACAGCCAAACATGATACAGATTCATCGCGCAAAAAATTGTCAGGTACTGTAACCAAACTGCTGATAGTCAATATGTATCTATGGAGCGGTTTTTGCGTAAGTTTTCGCGTGATATCGAAGGATCGCCGCAAGTTATTGATTTTCTCGTCTATTCTAACAATGTTTGATTGCTTCAGCGCAGTGCAACTTTTATCATGCGCGCCCAATTTGAGCATCGGCAAGCTTCACATTGTCCACTTGCCCAGCTGTCACATCTGCTCGCCGGTCGCGATGCCTTTCTGATGTGCCTTGTCTTTTGCCTCCAGCACGATTTTTTCATTCTATAGAAGGGTCTTATATGCCTATGTCGTTGGAAGTTGTTCTGATAATTTTTGCGTTACTTGCCTTGCTAGGGGTAGTGTTCGAGGAAGTTATCCACATTAATAAAGCCAAAACCACCTTGTTTTTTGGCAGCCTTTCCTGGCTAGTGATGTTTATGTTCTCAGGCGGTCACGCGCAGCAAGACGTGATGCTGGAAAAGCTCAATCACAACTTGTTGGAGATCGCTACTCTCTGGTTATTCCTGATGGCGACTATGACGTTCGTTGCCTATCTCAATGCCAAAGGCATCGTGCAGTCAGTGGTGCAGCGTTTATGTCCTGCGCAGATGAGTACGCGCAGTTTGATGATCCTGGTGGCGCTCTTTGCGATGACCTTGTCAATGATCTGCGACAACGTCACCGCCACTCTCGTAACGCTCGGCTTGGTGCAGGCGTTTGATGTTGATCAGAAAACCCGTATCAAACTGGCTGTATTAGTCGTGTTTGCCGTTAACTCCGGCGGTGTTGCTTTGATTACTGGCGATGTAACTACATTGATGATCTTCCTCTCTGGCAACGTGACCATGCCGCAACTCTTGTTGTTGTGGATTCCGGCAGTTGTGGGCGTGATGGTGTTAGCGGGCTTGATGTTCCCCGGTGTTTCCGGTCAGGTTACTACTGAGAAAAATGTGCGCAGCTTTACCGGTATGGACTGGGCTATCGTAGGGACTTTCTTTAGTACTATCGTCTGCACCATGCTTTTTAACTTCTTCTTCCATGTGCCACCAGTGCTCACTTTTCTGGTTGGCCTCTCGATTATGTTCTTCATCGGTCATTTTATGAATCTGGATCCGGAAGAGACCCGTATCCTCGAATACGTTCGTCAGATCGAATACGAAACCCTGTTGTTCTTCCTCGGAATTTTATTGTTGGTCGGTATGTTGAAAGAAATTGGCACTCTGGATTTGCTCACCGGTTTCTATGTTCAGGTTGCCCCACAATATGCCAACTATCTGATGGGTTTGTTTTCCGCTCTGATCGATAACGTACCGCTGACTGCTGCGCTCTTGAAGTCCGAACCCGTATTGCAAACGCCCGAATGGTTGGCACTGACTTACGGCGTTGGAGTGGGTGGATCATTGCTGGCTATTGGTTCGGCCGCCGGTATTATCGCTATGAGCAAGGTGAAAGGACTTACGTTTGGCGCGTTCCTGCGTTACACCCCAATGGTGTTCGTTGCCTATACTTGCGGTTATCTTGTTGCCTTGAGTTTGGCGAATGCCGTTTTTGGCTAGATGACAACATAGCGTGGTCTAATCGAAAAAACCGGAGGCTATCTCCGGTTTTTTTGTGCCCGCAATTTGGGTTGACTGGCTCATTCGGGGTTAAAGGTGAAAGTTACACGCAATTTATAATGGTTTTACGAATTTACTGGCAGCATGCACTCAATTTCAGCTTTACGTTTTTTAACTTTCACCTTGGAGTCTTCATGTCGTCGTTAGATATTGCCAAGCTCGACCTTATGTACGTCGGGATTATTATTTTTACTGGGTTGCTCGGTGGAGTTATCGCCAAAAAAATTAAAGTTCCCGATATCGTCTTGTTTCTATTAATAGGTATTGGTCTTGGCCCAACCATTGGCGGCTTATTACATGTGCCTGCCGATTCCACAATGAATCAGTTGATTCTCACTATTGGTGCTTGCTACCTGCTGTTTGAAGGTGGTGCAACTCTGCGATTCGCAGTATTAAAACAAATTTGGATTACTCTAACTGTTATTTCCACGCTCGGCGTGTTGATCACCGGTGCGATCATTACCTACGCGGGAGTTTGGTTGGGGATTCCGATCGGTATTGCGCTGGTATTGGGCGCGTTGACCGCATCGACCGATCCGGCCACTTTGGTGCCGATTTTCAAACAAGTTCCGATTAAAGACCGTGTGTCGCAAACGGTGATGAGTGAGTCAGCACTTAACGATGCAATGGGCGCAATTGCGACTTTTGCAGTGGTGGCTTATGTGATGGGCACCGGCGAAGGTTTCAGCTTAACGCACTCTCTGGGGGAGCTGGCTTATGAAGCCGGCATGGGCCTGGTGTTGGGCGCGATTGTTGGTTATACCGCTGCGTTCCTGATGGCGCATAACAGTTTGGGGATATTTCGTGAAGTGACCCCCTTCGTGATTATCCTCGCGGTAATTACAGTATTTCTGTTGGCCGATGCGATCGGTGCGTCCGGTTTTATGGCGGTGTTTACCTGCGGCGTAATGATCGGCAATAAAGAGTCATTTAATTTGCCACTGGATCATCACGAGCATGAATATCTGGAAGATTATGTCGGTAATACCGCGCTGCTGATGCGCATGTTTATCTTCATTCTGTTGGGTTCACAAGTGGATTTCCACCTGCTCAAAGAATACTTGGGCGTTGGTTTGATTTTGTTGTTTATCTTTATTTTTATCGCCCGCCCACTGACGGTATTTATTTGCGCAGGCCCCGACCGTCGTGCCAGGTGGGCCTGGAGAGAGCTGGTATTTATGAGTTGGACACGTGAAACTGGAGTTATTCCTGCGGCTCTGGTGGGTATCCTTGCGGGTATGAAAGTGCCGGGTATCGATGTCGTCGGCGCAATTACTTTCATCTTCATTCTGGGCACCATCTTGATTCAAGCACCAACG
>CAZCJR010000123.1:0-13749 GCA_964499225.1 uncultured Cellvibrionaceae bacterium
CCCGGTAAACTTTCAAGGCGTTAATGCGCAAGAGAGCAACCAGCAGGCACAAGCGATTTTGGCTGCGGCCGGCAAGCGCATCGGTTTTACCGATATTGAATTTTTGTTTGAACCGCTCGCTGCTGGTTTCGATTTTGAAACGCGCTTAACCGAAAACAAAACGGTTCTGGTAGTCGATGTGGGCGGCGGTACTACCGACTGCTCCATGGTGCTCATGGGCCCGCAGCATATTCAGCAACTGGATCGTGCGCAGGATTTTTTAGGTCATACCGGTGAACGTATCGGCGGCAATGATTTTGATATCCAGCTCGCGCAAAAAATATTAATGCCACATTTCGGGATGTTATCGCCCCTGAAAACCGGCTTGCCTATGCCGCTGATGCCATTTGTCAATGCGATGGCGATTAACGATATAGGCGCGCAAACGGAATTTTATGATCTCAAAACCAAACTCTTGTTGGAGCGTTTAGCCCGCGAAACTATCGAGCTGGAATTGCTGGAGCGCTTTATAAAAATGCGCGAAGGCAAACATAACTTTGCTGTAGTGCGTGAAGCCGAGCTAGGAAAAATTGCACTCTCTACACAATCCCAACACAGCTTTCCGTTGGATTTTATTGAATCAGGTTTAGCACCCGAATGCAGCGCAGAAGATTACGCCGAGGTTAGCTCGCAACTCCTGCAAAAAATCGCCGCACTTATTAGCGAAGCAACCCAGCAGGCGGGTGTGCAGCCGCACATCGTCTACATCACCGGCGGCAGCGCCAAATCCCCGCTGATCCGCCAAGTTATTCGCGAATTATTTGGCGATGATATTGCGATTGTCGATGGCGATCACTTTGGCAGCGTGGCGGCAGGTTTGGGGGTTTGGGCGGAGCGGGTGTTTGGGTAACTAGCCCGCCAGCGCCGGATGCGGAATTCTCCCGTCCACTGAAAAATCCTTAAGATAAAACTCAAAGCCCTCACTGATTCCGGCGCGCACAAATACGCAGCAATCGGTAGTGAAGCGCACATGCCATAGCTGTTGTTGTGCCGGTTCCTTTTCGGCGAAAGCAAGGGGAGAAAATATGGCGATATTTTTTCCGCCAGCGAGCCGTGCCGAAGGATAGATAATAAATTCCGCACCTGATGCGCGCAGTTGTTTGCCGAGTTGTTGGGTGTAGTCCCATGAATCGGGGCTATTGATTTTTTCATCTGCCTGCGAGAATTCATCGCTGTGTAAATCCAGCGCTTTTTGGCTGATCAATTTGACTGAAAAAGCAGTGCGCTGGTCGCGGATATGTTCCAGTGGGCCGGGTGTTTTGGGGCCTTGTTGGAATAGCCAGAAGTAAACAGCGGTTTCAGCAAACGCGGTTTTCAATTCGCAGGAGCCATAAAAAATACCGCGCTCCCAAGTGCTGCCAAAGCGCGATCCGTAACGCAGTGGCGGATAGCGGAAAGGTGTCATCAGTAGATAAGAAAGCCCTTTGCAATCGGCGGGGATTTTTGGTTTCGAGGTGTCCAGTAATTCTTCCAGACGGCTCTGTTCGGCAGCGGAACGGGTGATCGCCATGGTCGCCGCTGTTTCCTGCGTCTCCACCACGCGCCAGCAACTGCCGACAATATGCGGCGCAAGTAATCCTGCCAAATCCTTCATTGCAATCCTTAATTAGAGGCGGGATTTAAATGCGCCCGCGCATGGCATCCAGATACCAAAGCACGCGCGTCAACCCGTCGGCCTTGCGAATAAGTTCGGCTGGCACTTCTTCGCCCAAGTGATGATTGGGCGTATTCATCCAATGTTTCATCGCCTCGTTATTGCCGCCGAGGATCGAGAAGAGTGAGCGATACACCCGGATTAGCAGCAGCGACATCTCAAAGGGCTTCTGCTCCGGCACTGGGGATGAGCCGTTTTTCATGCGTGCGACGGTAGACACAGATACGCCAATCGCTTCGGCAAGCTGCTCGCGCGCAAGCCCAAGGGCATCGGCGGCGCTAATGACACTGCCGCCCACGAGGTTGAGGTCTGAAATGGAAACCGGTTTGATGTTCATAGCTCGCTCTTGAGTATCAAGTGACACTATCGATTATATGATGTGTCAGGTGATATGCAAGCAGAATTCAATTAGCTGTTGGATTTATCAGATTTAAGTACCTACAATGAGCGCGCATCATCCGGTGCGCTCCAGCTCTCTAATGATAAAAATGGGATACAACATGAGAATAATAGGCAGTTATTGGGTTGTGTTAAGTATGTGTTTGTTAGCAGGGTGCAGCAGCAAGTCAGTGCCTGATTTGCTTACGAGTCCCGACAAACAATTACACGTGAAAGTGTATGTCACCGAACAAAATACCCTTGCCTATTCCGTGGAGCGCGCGGCGCAACCGGTTATTCTCGAATCGGATTTGGGTTTGCAATTAACCACGGCCGATTTTACCCAAGCGGTGGTTATCGAGTCCCAAACGCCGGTTACGTCGGTGGTGGATGACTACACTATGCGCGTCGGTAAAAAGCGCGAGATCGCTTATCGCGCTAATGAACAAACCTTTGTGATTACCAACGCGCAGCAGCAAAAACTGAATATTACCTTTCGTGTTTCCGACGACGGCGTTGCCTTTCGCTATGCAGTAACTGACCCTTCGATTGCACAAAAGCATTTTGTAAAAGAAACCACCAGCTTCCGTTTTGCATCGACGGCAAAAGCCTGGTTGCAACCTATGGCGATGGCGCAAACCGGTTGGGCCAACACTAACCCATCTTATGAAGAGCATTATCAAATGGATATTCCGGTTGGCACGCCATCAACCTTGGGTGCTGGCTGGGTATTTCCCGGATTATTTAATAGCAATAATAACTGGGTATTAATTTCCGAAGCGGGGTTGGATGAAACCTGGCACGCATCGCGGTTAGCCCACGAGTCTATTGATGGTGAATACACTGTTGCTCCACCACAAGCGCCAGAAGTGTTTACGAATGGTGCTCTGCTCGCGAGCGGTACGGATAAATTAATATCGCCCTGGCGTATTTTGGCTATTGGTGATTTGCCAAGGATTATGCATTCAACGCTGGGAACGGATCTGGCAGCACCTGCTATCGCATTGAAGAACGATTTTGTAAAACCCGGCCATGCTTCATGGAGTTGGGCGATATTAAAAGATGAGTTCACGACCTTCGACGTGCAGAAAAAATTTATCGATTACGCCGCTGACATGCACTGGGATTACACCTTGATTGACGCCGAGTGGGATAAACAAATCGGTTACGAAAAATTGCGGGAGTTAGTCGATTATGCCGCACAAAAAAATATCGGCATTCTCGTGTGGTTTAACTCATCAGGCGCTTGGAACCAATCTCATCAAAGTCCCAAAAGTGAATTGTTAACCGGCGAACAACGTGTGGCGGTGTTTTCGCGCCTGCGCGATATAGGTGTAAAAGGCTTGAAAGTTGATTTCTTTGCCGGTGATGGTCAATCAATGATTGCCTATTACCAGGATATTCTCAAAGATGCTGCCGAATACAATCTGTCCGTCAATTTTCACGGTACGACTTTGCCTCGGGGTTGGCAGCGCACCTATCCGCATTTAATGACGATGGAAGCTATCAAAGGCTTTGAGTTCACCACCTTTTCGCAGTCGGATCAGGACCCGGTTGCCAAGCATGTTGTCATGTCGCTATTTGCACGCAATGTATTTGATCCGATGGATTACACACCCATGGTATTTGGTGATATTCCCAACATTAAACGTGTGACTGAAAATTCTTTTGAATTGGCGCAATCGATATTAATGATTTCCGGCATCCAACATTTTGTAGAAATACCCGAGGGCATGGCGACAGCACCGGACTACGTCAGAGATTTTCTGCGCGAATTGCCGCGCGAATGGGACGACGTAAAATTTATTGATGGCTACCCTGGAAAATATGCAGTGCTTGCGCGTAGGGCGGGTGATGCTTGGTATATCGCGGGTATTAACGCCGAAACTGAAAGTAAAACACTCACGCTGGATTTGAGTTTTATGGGCGATAAAAATGGCGTGCTGATTGGCAGCGGTGAAACTGACCGCAGTTTTGTGCAGCAGGAAGTAAACAGCAAAACGCCGCAAGTAATTAACCTCAGGCCCAGCGCCGGTTTTGTGATGGTGTTGAAGTAAGTTTCTATTTTCTCGCTCCTGTTTTTCCCGCTCTTTTTTCACTCCTGTTTTGCGCTCCCAAGCTCTGCTTGGGAGCATGCAAGCCAAAATCCCTTGGATTCTACCTACCCCCTGTCGTTGGTTTTCTTTGACAATCCCCGTTGCTACATGTATACAAGTGTACAAAGAGTGGGATTATAATAAATTAAGCGAGATACCATCCCTCGGTATCGCTAAAACCCGGCTATTTTCTGCCGGGCATTACCTTGTATTCAAACCTGGTTTTTCATTAATGATAAAGTTTTACCGGAACCTTGCGCTTGGATCATTAGTGCTGATGATCGTGACGACCTTCATCTTTTATATCGGCTATAAAAAATCCCAACTGGCGGTGTCATTGTTTCCCGAGCGTGATCAAAGCTTGGTGTGGAAAACGGCCGTAGAGCCTGAGCAGCCAAAAGGTAAAACACAACTACTGCCAAGCGATGAAGTGGGTAACATCGAGTACGATTTTGTGCTTGATCCTGAACAGCGCTTTCCCTATACCCACTATTCCCTCTATTTTGTCGATGCCATTCAATCCTCGCTACAAATTGATCTGACCTCTTATCAAACCCTGTCGTTCAAAATTATCTGCGATCCCAAAAATGTCCTTTTGTTCACACTTTTCAGTTTTGATGACAAGGTTACCGACTTAAAAGATCTGGTCACGCGCCGGGTATCCTCAACGGCTTTTACCTGTACCCAAACCTGGAATAAGGTCACTATAGCGCTCGATGATCTTGAGACTCCAACGTGGTGGTTAAGCAAATATGGCTTTGACTACAGTGAAAAGGGTTACCGATTAGATAAAACTATGGGGTTTGCCTGGGTTAACTCATTACAGAGCCCAGTAGGCATTCGCGCTAATATAAAACTAACCGACATTGAGCTTTCTGGTTCAGAGCCGCGTTATGTTTATGGCGCCAGTGCTATTTGTGTGTGTTTATGGATTCTATTTTTTGTATGGCAACTGCGCCGCTATGCGCGGGTATTGACGCTGGAAATTAGAGCGAGAGTAAAGGACGATCAACCGCTGATGGCCTATAAAAAGTTGTTTATCGAGCCGCAGAAGGACAAGGAAAAAGACGCGCTTTTGCGCTATATGGCAACGGAATATACCAATCCTGATTTAAGTCTTGATGCAGCTATTGCATCGCTCAATATTAATGACATTTTAAAAGAAGAGCTTGGGCTGACGTTTACTACTTATTTGAACAAGCTGCGCCTGACTGAGGCTGCAAGGCTATTAACAGAGAGTAGCCACGTTAACGTTTCTGAAATTGCCTATGCCGTGGGGTACAACAACGTGCCTTACTTTAATAAGCTGTTTAAACAAGAGTACGGGTGCGCGCCAAAAACATTTATAAACTTATATCAGGCAAAAGATCCTTTGTAATGATGATCCCTCTGTAACAAAACAGTCTCTCCGTAACAAAACAGCCTCGCTGTAAAAAATAGATCATATGTGATAAATAAGTCATGTAATAAGAAGGCTTGCCGTAGTACAAAAATCTGTAGTGATTTTATTGGCAAAAAATATTTTATGACGCTATCTCTCTTGTCGTAAGTTCTACTGCTGCATTCTCTGTAATTTTTCGCACCATTGCTTTCACTTTTTGCATCCTGATAAGAGGTTGTGCGAAAAATGAAAAGATTTCGCGTTAAACCTATCTATCGTCCTCGCCTCTCCACCCCTTAATTGCGGGCAGGTTACTCACATAACAATAATGTTTTTTCACTCACCTCACACATCTGGTTTTCAGCGTTATGCCAACAACAATGGGTTGAAACACTTTCTACTACTCCATCGCTACTCTTATCGGAGATTAAGACAATGCACACATTAACAATCTTTCCTGATCAAATTGCTCAGGCACTAAAGCGCACTCGGGTTTTTGTTGCTGCGGGCGCTTTGCTGGCCATTACCGCGCAAGGGGCATCTGCCGCTTGTACCTATACTGTTGATAACGAATGGAACACCGGTTTTGTCGCTAGCATCACTATCAAAAATGATACGGGCGCAGCGGTCAATAATTGGAACATTAATTGGAGTTATTCCACCAATCGGATAACCAGCTCCTGGAATGCAAACCTCGCGGGCTCCAATCCCTACACCGCAACTAATGTGGGATGGAATGGCAATATCGCACCGGGTCAATCAATTTCGTTTGGTTTTCAGGGCAATAAAAACGGTTCAGCCGCTGAGCGTCCAACTATAAATGGCACCGTGTGCGGTGGTGGCGCTGTGTCATCGGTGCGATCTTCCAGCATCGCACCCAGTTCAGCACCGAGAAGCTCGGTGGCGCCTAGCTCAGTATCACGCAGCTCGGTAGCGCCCAGTTCTATGGCCCCCAGCTCGATTGCCGTCAGCTCCGGCAGCAGCTCGCTTCTGTCTTCAAGTTCGTTACGTTCATCCAGCTCAAGCTCGATTATTTCAACCCCACCGACATTGGTGTACGCGATTAATTCCGGCGGCGCAAAAGTGAATTACAACGGTGTCGAATATCAAGCCGACCGCTTTAATACCGGCGGTACTCCGAATAGCACGACTGACAATATCAGCAACGTTGCAGAAGGCGCATTGTTCCAAAGCGAACTCTACGGTACTTTCGGTTATGAAATTCCGGTGACGAATTCGACCTACAGTGTTGAGCTACATTTTGCTGAGATTTATCACACCACCGTTGGCAGACGTTCGTTTAACGTATCGGTTGAGGGTAAACAGGAGATGTCGCAAGTCGATCTTTATTCATTGATCGGTGCGGATGCTGCCTACACCTACACCGTGAATAATGTTCAGGTTACCGATGGCAAATTGAACATTAATCTCGCAACACTCGTTGATAACGGTACGCTCGCCGGTTTTGCGATTTACTCGTCAACGGGTGGAAAATTTGTTGAGCCACCCGTAGTTGATACCGGTACTGCAAGCAAAGAAAACGAAGGCGCTGATTGCGTTTTAGGTGCAGCACCTGCAGTAACCAGCAATGCGCGGCTGCCCGATCCTTTCAAAAAATATAACGGTGCGCGCATCACTTCCAAATCAGAATGGCGTTGCCAACGTCAGGAAATTTTGAAGCAAGTCGAAGCATCTATTTATGGAACAAAACCACCGAAACCTGAAAGGGTAACCGGCACTGTCAGCCGCACACAAATCACTGTAAACGTCGAGCATCAAGGTAAAACTGCCAGTTTTACTGCCAGAGTAGAGATGCCAGCCAATGCAACTGGCGCAGTACCAGCAGTTGTAGTACTGGGTGGTTTTGGTGGTGACCTCGCGACTATCAGGGCCGAAGGTGCAGCAATTATTACTTACGATCCTTATTTGGTCGGTGCCGAGTCAGGCAGCCGCACTAATAAAACCGGTGCCTTCTACACCATTTACGGCAACAGAAGTACAACCGGATTATTGGCCGCATGGAGCTGGGGCGTGAGCCGTATCATCGACGTATTGGAACAATCCGGCGCAACCCTAATAAAGCCAGATGCAATTGGTGTAACAGGTTGTTCGCGCTTCGGTAAAGGTGCTTTCGCAATCGGCGCGCTGGATCAACGCATCGCATTAACAATGCCGTTTGAATCCGGTAGTGGCGGTGTTCCAATTTGGCGCGGCATCGCAGGCGAAGGCGCACAAAGCGCAAGTAGTGCTTACGGTGAAACCTATTGGTTGGGCGATGCCTTCAACACTTATGTTTCTGATGTAAGAAGATTGCCCGTGGATACTCATCAAATTATTGCATTGGTCGCACCACGCGGACTTTACATTATGGATAACCCGCACATCGCCAACCTGGGGCCAAGGTCAGCGCACGCTGCCGCATTGGCTGGTGCAGAAGTTTACAAAGCATTGGGCGCAACCAGCTCGATCACTTACCACTCCAACGTGGCCAGTGGTTCTCATTGCGAAGTTCGCCCTGAGCACAGAGCACAGCTACAAGCCAACATTCGCCGTTTCCTGAAAAAAGAATCAGCGACTACGGGTGGTTTGAATGCACGCTCAAATGCAACGGCAAATATCAGCGATTGGGTGGATTGGAGTACACCTACGTTGAACTAAGTTTTTAGCACCAGGGATGGGGTGTTAAATCGTAAAAAGCCAACATTGTTTATGCAATGTTGGCTTTTTTGTTTTTAAATCTCATTTAATCACCAGCTTCTTAATAGGGGGCGCTAATCCTTCGCATAAAACCGGCAAGGCTGTTAAATCGCGCATCAACCTGACGAGCCGTCAATTACCTCCCAATTGGGGGGGGGCATGAAATAGATTTCATAGTAAAAATATGGATAGGTATTTTTGCTAACTCCAACAATCATCGAATACAGTTTTTAGTTTGCTGCTCTGTGATGTGTCGCGGTAATTATTTCTGTACTGCGACCGCGTGTGGTGGGCGGCATATTGAGCTAAATAGAATGAAAAAGTCCATTAAACTGCGCAGTTTATTGCGATCGTTGAATGGTAAAAATTTTCTTCCAATGAGGAATATTAAATGCCAATACCCACGCCATTTTGCAAAAAACTTGCTGAAGTTGCGGAAGGCCAGTACAACAAATGCTATCGAGACTGGCATTGATACGTTGGGGGAAATATGCCTTAACGATTGGAGGGAATGAATCTGATGGCGTCAGAAGCAAGGTGGTCCGGCTTGATAAAAGTGGCTTTGTTCGGCAACAAGAGATTAATCCATTTATTTCTGTTATCCAGAATTTAAAGTGAATTATGCCCAATAAATCTGTTCGACTATGTGGCTTTTTAGTTTCGGGGGCGTAGGGTGCACATCTTTATTGGTGCTGAATGCGAATTAAAGAGTTTAAATGTCTTAAAAATTAGTGCCCCATTTTTGATAGCCTCAGGGGGAGTCTCATGCATTTCGATAAACAAATTATAAGCCAGCTCATATCTAAGCTCGGAGCTTGGGGGCTAGCTCTGATACTTATTGCAATAATTTCATCTATGACTGCTCTTTTTTCGGCAGCAATTTTTAACAATGTCCCTATTGTTTACGAAAATGGAAAATTTAGCATAGGAAGCAAAGAAATTTCCGAGTTAAATAGAGATATTGATCGGTTGCAAAAAGAAATTGAAAATTCAATAACATTTTCTTCATTGTCCGATATATCAAGCGTCACCTTCCCGCATCCCCTAACGAGAGAGGATGTTAAAAGAAAAATACAAAGTCTAATTGATGTAGAAAAAACTAATTCGGAAAATGAAAATCATTATGCGTATAAGTTGTTCTTAATCGAGGTTGAGCTTCAAGATAATGGGGGTAGTGTGGATACAAGAGTGGATGTCAAAAATGATATAAAATTAATTAGGACATACAAGTTAATTCAAGATGTTTTGCGTCGACTTACTTATTATAAGGGAGCATTAGACGGGAATCAAAAAGGCACATATGAAGCACTAGTCGTTTTTCAGAAATCTGTTGGAAATATTCCAATCAGTGACTATGGGGTTTTTGGGGGAAGAACATTAGAGGCAATCAGAAGCAGATTTAAAACTAGCTCTCTTTGAATCGCCGTTTTTTTACGGAGGCTAAGCCGGTCACTAGGGAGTTCATCAGGTCTATCATTTGGTTAAGTGGATTCCACAGTAAACGGGCGAGGGGTATGTACATGAAAAAGTCAATATTAGTCGTGATTCATGGTATGGGGCGTCATACCGCCGAAGATATTAAGAATACTGTAATAAAAGCAGGAAATATTGCACTTCAGCGATACGAAAAATATAAGAATGAGAAATTCGAAGATTATGTAGATGTTAAAGGCATCGGATATGATCATTTTTTTGAAGAAGAGCGTAAGCGAATTGTTGATAGTAATAAACCGGTAAGCGAATACTTCAAAGCAGCGAAAAATCTGCCTGATTTGTTTATAGAGAATATTGTTGAACTTGAATCAGAGATTGGGGACGACAGTTTTTACACCACTCATGCTTTGGATGTATTGCTTTATGCGGGGTTGCTTGTTGAACAAGTGCGATTGAGCTGTTTAAAAGATCTTTGCGGGTATATGGCAGATAAGGGTGATAGCACATTTCATGTATTAGCTCATTCTTTGGGGACTGCAGTTGTGCATGATACGCTTCATAAAGCATTCACGGGAGGAATTAAAGATGATGATGGAAAATCATATGCTTTGAATCCGGTCACGCATAAATTGGATAGTCTATGGATGGTTTCTAATGTGAGTAGATTAATGTACGCATTAAATCCAATGCGTACAACACCTGACCCGAAGAACACTGTTGTAAAACCCAGCACGGGAAGTGCTGGTTGCGCACATCACTTTTATAATATCCGACATGTTCTTGATCCATTTACAAAATTCTATCCATTTGATCCTCAGCCAGGAGATTCATGGTTATTTCCTGATGACTACGATGATTATTATCACAATATTATCTCTCAAAAAATAGGCGAGTTTATAAGCCCGCATGATCTCTCGGGGTTTTTAATTGATCCGCTCATTTCCTATAGATTCTTAAAAAGAGTAATGCCGGCAGGAATGTTTAATCCTAGTCGTGAAGACGTTACGAAGGCACATCAAGGCGTCCGTAATTTGGTAGGAGAGTTAAAAAAGATTACCGAGTATGTAAATCAGATTTCAACCATTCGGGACTTTAAGGCTTTTTTAAAGATGGCAAAAGAGTATCAAGCGTATATTCAGCTATTGAAAGGGCAGGCTACATCGGGGACGGAGGGGGAAATATGAAAATAATAGTATTGTTGGTTTTATGCTTGATCCCTGTTATTTCAAAGGCTCAATCCGATAGTTGTATCCAGGCGGCCAGTAGTTATTGGGATTCGAAATTAGCGCAAAGCGGAGCTGCTCTTGGGCAAAAAATTGTAAGTTCAAGTCCAAAACCATTAAGCATTTTTGATCCGGAATTCACGATATGGAAGCTTAATATTATAGATTCTGCTACAACCCTAGATGTGACATTTGCGATGAATGGGAATAATTCATTTACTTCACTTGCACAATCTTTGTTGTACGAATTGCAACAGGGTGCCCAGCTGCCTGCTGCCATAGAAGCGTTGCCAAACCTGAAATTTTCTGTATCTGATGACTTCGATAAATTGGATAAGGTTGATTTGATTCGTTCCTCTCAAACAACTATTGGTACTACTTTAAACACTAGTGCGCATGAAAAAAATTGTCAGAGCGTTATGATGTGTAGAAGTGACAGGGCTGGTGCTTGCCAGTTGTATGTTGATTCGTGGGTAAAGGCTGTGAACTCATATAAAGATCCGGCATCCCAGCTTGCCCCAAAGAAAATGGCAGAGCTTGCTATTGAATATGGCAATGACTGGAATAAATATTTTAACGAGTCTAGGTCGCAAACTATCATTGATCGTTCATTTACGGCTTGGAGGAATAGCGAGAAACTAAGGAGTAATGCTTTTCAAAAAGCGCCTGATTTGCAGTACTTTCTTTTCCATCCTAGTGTAGTAATGGAATATGTAGACGGTGCACAGGATGGTGAACAATTCGCAGCAGCGCTTTCAGTTGAATGGTTAGGTATTAATAATTGGCGGGGTTGTAATCTCGGTTTTGTTAAGGTTCCTTGTGGCATTTCGGCGATATCAATATTTTCTGATAAGGCAAGCACTACCGATACGGGTTATGGATTAATGCTCCACATTAACAATGCTTATTCATTTGGTGTCGTAGATAGGGATGGTGAAACAGGTGCATTCCTAAATGTTGATTTGTTAAAGGCGTTTGAAAGCAAGGAGAAAGAAGTTTCGGCTTGGAAAGAAAAAGTAGACCAATATTTGAAATAACCAAATTTTGTAGTGGGATTATATTAGGTCGAACCTGATGATGGGCAGTGTTCGTTGGCAGCGTATGATAGTTGTAAGGGCGGTCACTACTCACTGCTATTTCGCAGGCTAACCTCATAAAGTGAGCATGATTTGATGCACCCTTTTTCATTGTGAGGCGAGTCCGAGCTAAATTGTTGCAATTGCAATATGCTTGTCCATACTCACATTGCATCAATTTGATAACAGCCTTTTCTTTTACTTAAAACTATGGGGCGTCAGCAGCGATGAATCTGCTTTTTTGAATTTAAGCCAGGTTAAAAAATCTATTTCCCCGCTGCAATCTCATCCTCAATAAAATTCAATGCTTCATCGATCAAGGCCAGCATAGATTGTTTGGCGAGTGCGGGGTCGCGGTTTTTAATGGCGCTGAAGACTTTTGCGTGGTCTTCCACTATGCCTTCGTGGTTGCCTTTAATGGGGCTGGTGTGGCTGATGCTGACGCGCAGGGCGGTCGAGATAAAATCGCGCAGGCGAATATAAAAACGGTTGTGGCTCGCGTAGAGGATGCTGACGTGAAAGGCGATATCGGCCTCCAGATCTTCTTTGCTATTACCTTCGGCTTCGCGCATGCCTTCGAGGGCTTTTTCAATATTGTCTAACTTGGTTTGATCCGCATAACGTGCGGCGAGGGCGGCGGCTTCGGGTTCGATGGCGATACGCACTTGCAAGAATTCTTTTAATACCAAGAGTGATGGCTTGCTTTCCAATGCCCAGCGCAACAAATCGGGATCAAAAATATTCCATTGGTCTTCCGGCAATATGCGGATGCCTTGGCGTGGTTTGCTGGAGATTAATCCTTTCGCGGAGAGCATTTTTACGGCTTCGCGTACCGCACTGCGGCTCACGCCAAATTTTTCACAAAGTTCGGCTTCGGTAGGTAGGCTGTCGTCGGGGAATTCACCACAGATAATCGTTCGCCCCAACTCTTGTACCATGCGTTGGGAAAGGTTGAAGTTGCGGTCGAGAATGGCCATTGTTGTTATCGCCTGACAAAGCAAAAAGATGGGCGAAGATTAACGATTTATCGTTAATAATACAATCTGAGAAGTGCTACGGCAGTCTTCACTGCGGGCGGCCTTGTGCCTCGCGGTGCTTTAGACCAATTTATACAAGCGTGTCCACGCGGGGTCGGGCTTCCAAGTCGCGGCCCAACGCGGTAAATCGGCGGCGGGCATGGGGCGGGCGATGCCGTAGCCTTGGGCGAGTTCGCAGCCGAGAGGAATTAGCAATTCGCCGTGTGCGATTGTCTCTACGCCTTCAGCGATTACCTTGCGATGAAACGCATTCGCCAAGCCGATTACACCCTTCACAATTTCCAAATCATCCAGGTCATCGAGCATATCGCGAATAAACGTCTGATCAATTTTCAGTAATTCGGCGGGTAGGCGTTTTAAATAGGTGAGCGATGAGTAGCCAGTGCCAAAATCATCGACCGCAAAATGCACGCCCAGCGCGCAACAACTGCGCATCAACTCCGCCACTTCGGCGATGTCTTTAAGTGCGCTGGTTTCGACAATTTCCAATTCGAGAAAATCCGGTGGCACCTCGGGGTGCCGGGATAATTGTGCAGCGAGGCGCGCGGTGAAATTATTTTGCTGCAATTGTTGCGCGCCCACATTTACGCTCACTGGCATGTTGAGCCCCATGCTGCGCCAGTGGGCGATTTGTCGCAGCGCATCATCGATAACCCAATCGCCCAGTTCGATGCTCAGTGGATGCTCTTCAATCACTGGCAAAAATGCGGCGGGTGCTAATAAACCGCGTTCCG
>CAZCJR010000124.1:0-13582 GCA_964499225.1 uncultured Cellvibrionaceae bacterium
GCGTGACCTTATGTGGCAAAGAAATCGGCTGGTTTATTGCGCGCGGCCACGTGCTTAAAGAAGGCGATTTTTTAAAATGCACGTCCGGTGATTTGATTCGTATTGTGTCTGCACAAGAAAAGGTGAGCACTGTTTACGCACGGAGCGCGCTGGATCTAACCCGCGCCGCTTATCATTTGGGCAACCGCCATGTGCCGCTACAAATTAACGATAAGTTTTTGCGTTATCAGCACGATCACGTATTGGATGAAATGGTAAAAGGTTTGGGCTTACAAGTTGAAGTTGAAAGCGCAGCCTTTCAGCCAGAAGCAGGCGCTTATGCAGCGGGGCACAGCGGCGGCCATTCGCATTCACATGGTCACTCACATGGCGACTCGCATGGCTCTTCACAAGGCTCCTTACATGCCTCTTCACAAGGGAAGTCACACAACTTTGTGCTGCGCCAACACAATCACACGCACAACCATGATCACTGACGCAATCGGACTCATGGATAACCGCGAACCAGCACCAGCGTATTCGCCGCTGGCGCTACTGCATTTATTTCATTTATCCAGCCCGGCGCTGCCGGTAGGTGCTTACGCGTATTCGCAAGGTTTGGAATACGCAATTGATAGCGGACAATTAAAAACCGCTGCCGATGTCGCCGACTGGCTGAGCGGTGTTTTATTCTATGGCCTCGGCCAACTGGATTTACCGGTGTTGATGGCCGCGTATCGCGCCTGGGAAAACGATGATTGGCTCGCCGTGAATGAATGGAATTTCTTTTTACGCGCCTGCCGCGAAACTAGCGAATTATTATTGGAAGACGAGCAGTTAGGTGTAGCGCTGCAGCGTTTATTACTCGACTTGGGTGTATCGGCAGACGCGCTTCAAACACTTAAAGTCAAACCCTCGTTTGCAATTATGTTTGCACTTGCTGGCCGCCATTGGAAAATTCCACTCACTGACTTGATGCACAGTTTTGCTTACAGCTGGCTTGAAAACCAGGTCGCTGCAGCAACAAAAATTGTGCCGCTTGGGCAAACCGCCGCGCAAAAATTATTGCTGCAATTATTGCCTGAAATTCCCAAGGCGATTGCAAAAGCGCAAGCACTGCCAGCGGACGATATTGGCGCAAGTTTACCCGGCCAAGTGATGGCATCCAGCCTGCATGAATATCAATACTCACGACTTTTTCGATCCTGATTATTTAATTCTGATTATCTACACACGAAGGAAGCACTATGAGTAACACACAACCACAAAAACCCGCACTGCGCCTTGGCATCGGCGGGCCCGTCGGTTCAGGTAAAACCGCGCTGGTTAAAACCCTCTGCGGTGAATTAAAAGAGTTTTTTAATATCGCCGTCATCACCAACGATATTTACACCCGCGAAGATGCCGAATTTTTAATGCGCCACAACGCGCTGGATCATGACCGCATTATCGGCGTAGAAACTGGCGGTTGTCCGCACACCGCAATTCGTGAAGACGCCTCGATGAACTTATCGGCCGTGGCCGAATTAAATGAGCGTTTCGCCAATTTGGATGTGATCTTAATCGAAAGCGGCGGCGACAATCTGGCTGCCACTTTTAGCCCTGAGTTGTCCGATTTAACGCTCTATGTAATCGATGTTTCTGCGGGCGATAAAATTCCGCGCAAAGGCGGTCCCGGCATTACCAAATCCGATTTATTAGTCATCAACAAAATCGACCTCGCGCCCATGGTCGGCGCCGATTTAAGTGTGATGGATCGCGACGCCAAAAAAATGCGCAACGACAAACCGTTTATCTTCAGTAATTTAAAAGACGGCACCGGCGTAGCAGACATAGTCGCTTTTATTAAAACACAGGGCATGTTGAGCCCTAAAAACACCTAATTGAAATTAAGTGGAGCTTTTATGAAAAACCTTATCAAAAATTGTGTAAAAAAATCCTGGCTCACTGCGTTAGGTTTATCACTTATCGCCACGCCGGCATTCGCACATCCGGGCGAACACACAAACGGTTTTTGGGCCGGGTTTGTACATCCTTTTACCGGACTGGATCATCTAGTTGCAATGATGTTGCTCGGCGTGTGGTTTGCACTGCTCACTCGCACTATGGCAATTAAAAGTGGTTTAGCCAGTGTGGGAATTTTTGCGCTTGCGCTATTGATCGGTGGACAACTACCCGAAAATTCCATCGCCGCTATTGAATGGGCCGTTTTATTTTCCGGCCTCGCCGTTGCACTGTTAATTTTATTCAGAATGCAATTAGGGCAACTCGCACCCGTGGTTGCCGCGACTTTAATGGCCACCCACGGTTTGGTACACGGCACCGAAGTCACCGGCAATTTAATCGGCTACGCACTCGGTGCCTGTACTGGCATGCTGGTATTAGTCGGTTTGGCCTATAGCGCAATGCGTGTGTGTTTGCATATTCGCGCTAAAAATTATTCACCTCAGTGAAAGTTATTTAATTCAGTGAACAAAAGACCCTGCAGGAGCAACTGCCGGTGTAAATCAGTTGCTGAGAGAAGACCAAATTCCCAGGTTGGGGTGTCTGGGAATTTGACAATCTCAAATCATAAGATGCGCAGGAATGCGAATTTGATCCTATGGGGGATAATAAAATCAGGGCATTTGAGTTTTGAAAAACACCCTACGAAGCTCGACCGTACTTTCCTTGAATTATCTAGCGATTCCCTCAGTTTTCGGACCTATTCTGGAGATATGTTCATTGTTATACTGCCTGCGGTTCACCAGACGAAGATCTAGTGTTAACCAAACGACAGCCTCTTTGATTTACCACTCTTATTTGACATTCAACAGGATGAATCGCAATGTCTCGTTTTTCACTTCTTTTTGTATCTCTCATTTTTTTCGCCTCATCTGCTTCTGCTGCAATCGTAAATATCGAATACACCGCTCATATCTATGCCACGACCGGCGATGGTCTTGGCTACCAGGACGGTGATTTGATCACGGGCTCTTTCGTCATTGATACATCTAAAGCGGAAGGAAAATCAGTCGATGAGCCAAACCAAGTTTCGCTCTATGGTTCTGTATTTACACCATTTATCCAAAGTAGCTTCGCTAAAACACCTACAATGGATTACCGCGATTACCTTGATATTCAAAATAACTCATATACATATGGAGATTTAATTAGTCTAACCAAAACTCTAGATGCCTATGATTTCACGCTCGAACTTCTAGGCGTTAGTTTTCAATATTTGAACTTGGATTGGATCTCAGATCTTGAATTGAACAATATTAATTTGGTTGCTTCTGAAGGTGGTTATTCAAATGGCATGTTCGCCAGATTTGATCTCGCCAATGATTGGGATATTACCGATAGCGCTAGATTTTGGTTGGACTCCCTAACTATTACCTCAACAACCGCTTCGGTACCCGAACCCAGTCCACTGGTTCTATTTTCCATTGCCTTAGCTGGATTGTTTGTCCGCCGTCGTTTGATCTAACAAATATTTTCCCCAATTAAAAAGCGCGGCCTGTCTAAGCTGGCAGCGCTTTTTATTTATCGGCTTATATCGCTTCGCTAATTGTCCCTCGCCGTAAACGGATTTGTCATTTTTAACTTTGATTTCAACACAAGTTACTGCGGTCACATCAGAGCATTCACCAAACAAGTGTTTGGAATAATCAATTTCACTCACTTCGCCATCAATAAACTGCCTGATGGTGTGAACGGGCCGCTGCCGCTGAAAGGCCCCGGCAGCAGCACCTGCCGGGGGTAAATCGCCTGTCATTATTTAGGTGCTACTCACTGACAGACAGTTCATGCGGAGAGAAAACCAGACTCCCAGGTTGGGGGGTATGGGAATCTGGTTATCTCGAATGATTAGATGTACAGGGAAATGAATTGGATTCAGTTGGTGATAATTTGCGAGAGGAATACCGCTTTCACTATATGCCTATATTAATAATTGTATCCATACCCAATATTTAACGAATCGACAACACCATAGTGCAGCCCTAATCGCGGCTGCCACAGCTGACTCTGCGAACGTATATGGTATTGCATGCCCAGAAAGGGCGATTCATCCAACCCCACCCCGATGTTCACAGTGACCTGCTCTGTCACTCGACAATCGGCCCTCAAGCAGGACCAAAACCGTAAAGCATGCCGCCACCCAGGCCGACTGATCCGCAATAGAGGTTTTGTTGAGCATAAAGTGGAAGGCTAAAGAGCAATGAAAAAATAAACAGAAGTGGCGCTTTCATCAAAATTCCTTTCGAGGTTTATAAATAGATGGGCATTAGTCGCGCATTGAAAACAAATACACCTGTATGAACAGTTAGCCGCTTTGGTGGCCGGTTAGTTATATTACTAGCTTATTGATAATTAACTCTATTTTTATCAATACGATACCATTTAGATGTTTATTTGGCCGGATTTGGAATCGCGGATAAAGCGCAGCCCCGTTTTAATTGTTTAAAAGGAGCTGCGCTTGTTTGAGAAGTAGGAATTAAATCACTGGGAAGCTATCAGGCTCGCCTTTTTTTATTGATGTAGTCACCGTTGAAATAACGCCAAGCCGAAAAGATGCGGCCTTACACCCTAAGAGCACACAAAAACTCATTTCCTATACATGCAGGTACCGACATGTATAGATTTTCCATTTTTCTATACATGTAAAAGTAATGTGTATAGTATTTTATGGTTTTCTATACATATGGGACTAGACCATGAGCTATGCCGTAACGCCGCTGCCGATTGCCGGCCTTGAACAGATTGAAACCCGTGCCACCTTAAAAAAGGCGGCTCTGGCTCATCGCTACTTGGCTGAGCTAAAAGGAATAGCTGAGACGATTCCCAATGAGGCAATTCTGATTAATACGCTTGCGCTGCAAGAAGCCAAACATAGCTCGGAAATAGAAAACATCATTACAACGCAGGACGAGTTGTTCAAAGCGGAATTATTTACCGATGCGCATATAAATCCTGCGGCTAAAGAAGTGCAAAATTACGCGGTTGCGTTAAAAACCGGTTTTGAGTTTGTGCGTAAATCAGGGTTGATTCGGATCAGTGATTTGTTAACCCTTCAGGAGATACTGGAACAAAACAAAGCCGGTTTTCGTAAATTGCCCAGTACAGAACTTAAAAATGCGCAGACTGGCAAAGTTGTATATACACCACCGCAACACCCGCAGGACATAGAGCGCTTAATGGATAACCTGGCGGAATACATAAACGACCCCGATCTTTGTACTGCTGACCCGCTAATTAAAATGGCGATTATTCATCATCAGTTCGAGAGCATTCATCCTTTTTATGATGGCAACGGCCGCACAGGTCGCATCATTAATATGTTGTATTTAGTCGCGCAGGGTTTATTGGATCTGCCGATTTTGTATCTCAGTCGCTACTTTATTCAAACCAATGCGGAGTATTACCAGCAGTTACAAGCTGTGCGCGATACGAATGAATGGGAGCCTTGGTTGATCTATGTATTGGACGGTGTTATCCAAACTGCTCAGGCAACTATCGAATTAATAAAGCAAATTAAAATGCTGATGCAGGAATACAAACAAAAAATACGCAGTCAGTTGCCAAAAATTTATAGTCAGGAGTTACTGAATAATTTATTCAATCATCCCTACACAAAAATTGAATTTGTAATGCAGGATCTATCAGTCTCACGGTTAACCGCCACCAAGTATCTGGAGCAATTAGTTAGCCTTGGCTTGCTGAAAAAGGAAAAAATTAGTCGCAGTAACTACTACATCAATCAGCCACTGTTATCCCTGTTTTTAGAGCGCGGCTAGTTTCAAGCTGGAGAAGGCGGGTTTCACTTCACCCCAAAATCCGCCACTATCAACCGCATTGCCCTGCTATGCATTTGATTTCACGGATAATTTTTTGGATACGGAGGTCTATTAGCCGCTACCAGCGCTATTACTCAGGCCCAAAGGAGGAACCCTTGTGACAAGATCGCGTTCACTGCCAATACTGTTGCGCCATGGCTGCTATTGGCTATTGGTTTACGCGGCGCTTTGGGTATTGCTCAGCGGCGCGACTGGCTTGCTGTTTGGGTTGATCTGCGCGCTGGCTGCCACCGGGCTGTCGCTGTGGTTACAGCTGCCGCCGCTGGGATTACGGCTTCTCTATCTGCCCCGATTTCTGCTCTTTTTCTTTTATGAAACCCTGCTCGGTGCCTGGGATGTCGCCAAGCGCGCATTTCACCCCCAGCTGCCACTCGACCCGGCTTGGGTCACTTATCAATTTGACTCTGCTAATCCGCGCGTGCGTTTGGTGCTGTCGGCGATGGTCGGGTTGATGCCGGGCACGCTTGCCACCCATGGTGATGACTCCACGCTTTATTTACATATTCTGGATCAGCGTCAGGACTGGCGCACGCCGGTTGCGCGGATGGAGGCGCATTTGGCGCGGCTGCTGGGAGGCACGCTGGCATGATCTACCTCGCTGCGATTTTACTGTTGACCATTTTCGCCGGTCTGTGGCGCGTACTGCGCGGGCCGAGCCGAACAGATCGTTTGGTGGCTGTGCAGCTATTTGGCACCGCTGGCACCGCCCTGTTATTGCTGCTGGCCGAGTGGCAAGCACTGCCCGCCCTGCGCGATGCGGCGCTGGTATTGGCGCTGTTAGCAGCGGTGCTTTCTGCTTCGCTGGTTCAATATCTGCGGGGCGATCAAGATGAGTGAGTACTTACATTGGATCAGTTGGCCGCTGCTGCTGGGCGGCACTTTTTTCTTTGTGGCGGGCACGCTAGGCCTGCTGCGCTTTCCTGATATCTACGCCCGCCTGCACGCCGTGACCAAGGCCGACACCCTTGGCCTTGGCTTGATTGTGCTCGGCCTATGCCTGCGCGCGGAGGGTTGGCAACCGGTATTAATGATGCTGCTGACCTGGGTTCTAGTCATGGCCTCCGGCGCAACCGCCTGCCAATTGCTGGCGCGTTATGCGCGTGGCGAGGACAAATCAAAAGATAAACACGCAGATAACGAGGCCAGACACGATGACCACTGACTGGTTGTTTGATGGCGCTTTGGGCCTGCTGTTGCTGACCCTCGCGGCGGCGGTATTGCATACACGCCAGCTGTATACCAGCGTGGTGCTGTTTATCGCCTTTGGGTTATTGCTCGCGCTGACCTGGGCGCGGCTGGGTGCGCCGGATCTGGCCTTGGCCGAAGCGACCATTGGCGCGGGGCTTACCGGCGCATTGTTGCTGTCGGCGCTGGCGCGGATTGGAACTGACGCTGCGCCACCGGTTCGCTCATCCCCACTCAGCCTTATTCCCGCCACGCTACTGGCGCTGCTGGTGTCCATCATTCTGCTGCGCGCGATTGTGCCGCTGGCCGATGGCCCCGTGTTGTTAACCCCACTCGCGCTCGAAAAACTGCCTGCATCCGGCGTCGATCACCCGGTCACGGCGGTACTGCTGAATTATCGCGCATGGGACACGCTGCTCGAATTGGTCGTACTGCTGCTCGCGCTGCTCGGGGTGCGGCAGTTGCAACCCGCGACCCAAATCATCCCCAAACCCTGGCCGCTGTTACTGGCCTGGAGCCGGATGCTCGCACCGCTAGCGCTGCTCATTGGCGGTTATGTGCTGTGGCGCGGCGCCTTTGCGCCCGGCGGCGCGTTTCAAGCGGGTGCATTGCTGGCGGCGAGTGCGGTGGTGTTGCGATTGAACCATTTACTGCCGCCGGTGAGTTGGCAACACTGGCTGGTGCGGCTCCTGGTGGTACTTGGGCTGACGGGATTTTTGGCGGTGGGCTTGGCCAGTATCTTGATGGGCGCCAACTGGCTGGAGTATCCACCAGCGCTGGCGGGCGGGTTGATTCTGCTGATCGAAATTGCGGCCACCCTGTCCATCGCCACCTCACTGACCTTGCTGGTAGTGGGCGAAAAAGAGGAGCTGCGCGCATGACGCTCTTTTACCTCTGCATAGGTGCCGGGCTGTTTTTGCTCGGGCTGCACAGTTTTTTGCTGCAGCGGCAATTGGTGCGCGTGATTATTGCGATCAATATTATGAGCAGCGGGGTGTTTATGATCATGGTGGCGCTGGCGCGACGCAGCGACATCACCGACCCGATTTTGCATGCGCTGGTAGTGACCGGTTTGGTGGTCGCGGTAAGTGCTTCCGCCTTTGCCCTGCGTTTGGCGAGCAGCCTGCTAGAGCGCACCAAAAAGCCGGGGGGCGATCCATGAATTTTGCCTTGATCAGCCTACTCACGCCGCTGGCCATGGCACTTTTTCTTTTAGTCTCCCGCTCCCGTTCCGGCTGGTGGGTGATGGCATCCAGTTTGATCAGTTTGCTGGCAGCATTGGCGGCACTGCAAAGTGTGATTACCAGTGGCGATCAATGGCTGAATCTGGGCGGCTGGGATGCACCGCTGGGGATTCGCCTACACCTTATGCCGGTCTCCGCGCTCTTGCTGGTATTTACCTCACTCATCCATCTTTTAGTTTCGGTGTACGCCGAGCGCAGCCGCCACAGCCAAACCAAACGCACGGATTTTTGGCCCTTATCCAGCCTGTTGCACGCCAGCCTCGCCGCGCTCTGGCTGTCCAATGACCTGTTCAACTGGTATATCACCCTCGAACTGCTGGGCTTGGTGGCAGTGGCGATGGTCACCATTTCCGGCCGCAAAGCTTACGGCCCGGCACTGCGTTATTTGCTGCTCTCGCTGGTGGCCTCGCTGTTTTATCTGCTCGGCGTCGTGCTGCTTTATGGTCACTACGGTGTTTTGGATTTGACCCTGCTGGCTGAGCTGACCCATGCAGATGCAAGCCGCAACGACCCAACCACTCGCCTCGCACTGGTATTGATGACCCTGGGTTTGATGCTCAAAGCCGCCTTCTGGCCGCTGCATTTATGGTTGCCGCCAGCCCACGCCAGCGCGCCCACCGCCGTCAGTGCGCTGCTTTCCGCGCTGGTGGTAAAAGGCCCGCTATTTATTTTGTGGCTGTTGTGGAGCCAGGTCGCGCCGCCCGAATTGGGGAGAGAGGCGGGGCCGATCATTGCTATCGCCGGAGTGTTGGCGCTGATTTCCGGCGGCTGGTCGGCGCTGCGTGCGCCTCATATCAAAACTCTGGTCGCCTATTCCACGGTAGCGCAATTGGGCTACGCGATGATGGCGCTGGGTTTGCTGCTGCACTGGCAAAAACCCGAGTTACATGTCGCCCTCTGGCTATTTGTGCTGGCCCACGGCCTGGCCAAAGTCTCGATGTTTTTGGCGGCGGGTGAGATGCAGGCCACGCTGGGCAGCAAAAGCGTGGGTGCGCTTAAAGGCGCCACCCAGACTATGCCGATTGCTATGTTCGCCTTTGCGATTGCCGGTGGCAGTTTGATTGGTTTGCCCCCCAGCGGGGGCTTTCTCGCCAAATGGTTGTTGTTGCGCCCCCTGTTGCTGGAACCCGCGCACTGGCCCTGGGCGGCGGGGGTACTGATCGGCACGCTGGTAAGCGCCGCCTATGTGTTTCGTGTGGTGGCACTGTCGTTTGATCGCGCCAATCCCACCCGCCCGGACTATGACCCCGACCCCTTTTCGCAATGGCTGGCACTGCTACCCGCACTCCTGGTATGGGGCATGGCACTAATTAGCGATTCGCTGATTCTTTGGCTTACCGGGGTGACCTTATGAGTGCACAAGTCGCCAACCTCTTACCGCTATTGATCGTGCTTAGCTCGCTGCTGCCGGGGCTGGTGATTTTTGCCCTGCGTGAAGATCAACGGCGCCTGCGCACTTTTCTCAATCTGGCCGGTGTGGTGGCAAAACTGGGGCTGACCGGGTGGATGATTTACGGCGTGAGTCAGGGCCAGAGTTTTCGTTTTGCCCTGCCCTTTGTGCCCGGTGGCGATCTGATCCTACAGGCCGATGCGCTTTCGCTGCAGTTTGTCGGCCTCTCCGCCGTGCTCTGGTTGGCAACCACCATCTACGCCATTGGCTACCTTGAAGGCGCGGCCCTGCGCTCGCGCTTTTTTGGCTACTTCAGCCTATGTGTAAGCGCGACTGTGGGCTTGGCGCTGGCGGGCAATCTGGTCAGTTTTTTACTGTTTTACGAGCTGCTTACATTGGCGACTTTCCCGTTGGTGGTACACAGAGGCACGCCCGAATCCCTGCGCGCCGGGCGGATTTATTTGGCTTACACCCTGGGTGGCGGCACGCTGGTATTGATGGGTGTGGCGCTGTTGCACACCCTGACCGGCAGCCCGGATTTTGTGCCCGGTGGCTATCTCAAAGCGCTGGTGGAAGATCATCCTTACAGCCTGACGTTGGCGTTTGTATTGCTAATTGCCGGGTTGGGCGTGAAGGCGGCGATTGTGCCGCTGCACGGCTGGCTGCCGCGCGCCATGGTCGCACCCGCCCCGGTGAGCGCGCTCTTGCATGCGGTGGCGGTGGTCAAGGCCGGTGCATTTGGCATCATCCGCGTGGTGTATGACGTGTTCGGCGTAGAGCCGGTGCGGCTATTGGAGTTGGCCCAACCCCTGCTCTGGCTGGCGGCCGCCACCATCATCTATGCCTCAATCAAAGCCCTGCAGCAGCAGGAGATCAAAAAGCGGCTGGCCTATTCCACCGTGAGTCAGGTGTCCTACATTATTTTGGGTGTGGCGCTGCTCGGGCCCATCGCCGCGACCGGAGCGCTGGTGCATTTGGTACATCAGGGGTTGATGAAGGTAACGCTCTTTTACTGCGCCGGTAACTTTGCCGAAAGCCTGCATGTACACAAGGTGCGCGAGATGGATGGCATCGGCAAACGCATGCCACTGACCATGGCGGCATTTACCATTGGCGCGCTGGGCATGATAGGCGTACCGCCGATTGCCGGGTTTATCAGCAAATGGTATCTGGGCCTGGGAGCGCTAGAGGTGGGGCAGGATTGGGTGCTGTTGGTGTTGATCGGTTCGGGTCTATTGAACGCGGCGTATTTTTTACCGCTGATTTATCGCGGCTGGTTTGCCAAGGCGCCTGCTGTTTGGCCGGGCGACACCCAACTCGGCGGCGGCACGCCCGGTTGGCGTGAAACTCACTGGATGCTGCTGCTCCCCACCTTGTTTACCGCCGCGCTCTCGGTGATGGCCGGGGTACTTGCCGGTACCGACATCAGCCCACTCGCCTGGGCGCAGCTGATTATCGCCACGGAGTTTGCACCATGAGTGACGGGCTGGAATTAGACGCAAGCACCACCATTGCAGCTGGCTTTGGGTTGGATGCGCTAGGCTGGTTGATAATCCCGCTCGCACCCCTGTTCGCTGCACTTTTGCTGTTGTGCTGGCGCGATAAGGTCATCCCCTGGCTCTGGCTCAGTTGTGTACCGGCGTTGATCGCCGCCGTTTTTCCACCGGCTGCCGTGCCTTTACCTGCCCTCTGGCCCGGCGCCGCTTGGGGCGACAGCGATCTGATCACCCGCGCCCTGCTCGGTTTTACCGCGCTTTTGTGGGGCTGCGCCAGCATTTATGCCTTCGCCAGCCAACAAGACCATCCACGGCGCCTGCGCTTTTTCGGCTTCTGGCTGTTATCGCTCAGCGGCAACCTGCTGTTAATCATCGCGCAAGATGGCGCCAGTTTTTATGTCGGTTTCACCCTGATGAGCCTGTCGGCCTATGCGCTGGTGGTGCACTTGGGCGGCCCCGGCCCAAGGCAAGCCGGGCGCTTGTATTTACAATTGGCGATTCTGGGCGAGATGCTGCTCTACGCCGGGCTGTTGCTGCGCATTTACGAAGCGGGCGGCGCCTACCATTTTGCCGATTGGCAGGCGGCGCCTGTGGGTGGCCTTACCGCCGTCTTGTTACTGATAGGTTTTGGCCTGAAGGCGGGATTTTGGCCGCTGCATGTGTGGCTGCCGCTGGCACACCCCGCCGCACCGGCAGCGGCTAGTGCAGTACTTTCCAGTGCGATGATCAAAGCGGGCATTCTGGGTCTGTGGCGATTTATGCCGCACAGTGATCCGCTGCTCATCGACTGGGCGGGCGTGCTGTTTGCGATCGGCATGATCAGCGCTTTTTACGGAGTCGCACTCGGCCTGTTACAAACCAAAGCCAAGGCCGCGCTGGCCTATTCCACCGTCAGCCAAGTCGGCTATTTGCTGGCGATTCTCGCGCTTGGCTGGCAGCAGCCGGAAGCGCGGGAACTTTGGGGCACACTGCTGGCGCTTTACGCGGTACACCACGGTCTGGCCAAGGGCGCCTTGTTTATGGGCGCGGGGCTCGCCGCCAGTTACACCCTCAACCGGGTTCACTGGGTGCTAATGCTAATACCGGCGCTGGCGCTGGCGGGTCTACCCATCACCAGCGGTGCGGCCATCAAAACCCTGTTCAAATCCCAGCTCAATGACAGCCTGTTAAGCCAGTGGTTACCGCTGCTTACGCTGGGCGCGCTCGCTACCTCATTACTCATCGCCCGCGCGCTTTGGTTAATGTGGCAAGCGCAAAAATCTGCTGAACCTGATTCAGCGTCTAACTCACCTAAGGCTGCGCTGGTTTATCCCTGGGCATTGTTATGCCTGATGCCGATACTGGTACCGCTCTTCTGGCCGGAAATGCGCGGTCACTGGTTGGAAAGTATCAGCCTCTACGCAAGCTGGGCGCTCGTCTGGCCGCTGCTGATTGCGGCCCTATTGATTGCCATAATCCTGCGCAGCGGCTGGAAAATTCCCGCCGCGCTAACACAACTACCCAACCCCTCGCGCTATTTATCCTTGCAGCTATATCGATTACTCAAACGTCCACCGGTACCGCCGTTGGAGCCACGCATTAATAGCAATCTGTGGCGCGCACGCGAGCGCCGTTGGAATCATTTTTGGCAACAAAATAGCCTAACCCTGAGCGCGTGGATTTTATCGGTGTTGCTGTTGTTGGGTTGGATGAACTTCTAATACTATTTTTAAGATGCATAAAAAAAGCGCAGCCGATTTTCACCGGCTGCGCTCTTCGCGTTTTATAACAGAAATGAGTTAGCTAACCGCCCCACTGCGATTCACCCCATTAATCAGCGCTTTTACCGCTGAAGTAATAATGTTGCGATCCTGACCCACACCGTAAACGGGTTTACCATTTTTCACTTTAATTTCCACGTAGGTTACTGCGGCCACATCAGAACCTTCACCGACAGAATGTTCGGAGTAATCAATCACGCTCACTTCGGCATCGATAAATTGACTAATCGCATGGGCCGCTGCATCGATGGGGCCGTTGCCGCTGCCGCTGATTTGCACGGTTTTGTCTTGATGTTGCGCGTGGATAACAATATCAACCTGGTGCGTATCATCCTGTTCGCTAAACTTGCTGGACTGATAAGTGATCGGTGTAGTTACGGATAAATATTCATCGTTAAAAATTTTCACAATGTCAGTCGCTTTGACTTCTTTGCCGGTACTGTCACTCACTCTTTGCACAGCACCGCTGAATTCAATTTGCAAACGACGCGGCAATTGCAAACCGGCTTCTTGTTGCAACAGGAAACTCACACCACCTTTACCTGATTGTGCATTTACCCGCACCACGGCATCGTAACTGCGATTCAAATCTGCCGGGTCGATTGGCAAATAAGGGACTTCCCAGAGCGCGTCTTTTTTCTGCACTGCAAAGCCTTTTTTGATTGCATCCTGATGTGAACCGGAGAATGCA
>CAZCJR010000125.1:0-12710 GCA_964499225.1 uncultured Cellvibrionaceae bacterium
CGGCTGGGTACTCGGTTTTGGTCGTGGAGCAAACTGCACCAGCGGCAGGTACATCGAGTAAATCGTCCAAGTTGATTCACGGTGGTTTGCGCTATTTAGAAACGGCCCAGTTCGGGCTGGTGCGCGAAAGTTTGCGCGAGCGAGCGTTGTTATTACGTTTGGCCCCGGAGTTGGTCAAGTTGCGCCCTTTGCATATCCCTGTTTATCAAGATTCAACGCGCTCGGCGCTGACCATTCGAGCGGGGCTCAGTATTTATTCGGTTCTGGCGGGATTACATAAAGAATCGCTGTTTTCCCGGTTGGGGAGCGATGAGTGGAAAACCTTGGCGGGCTTGCGTCAAGATAATCTCAAAGCGGTTTTTCGCTATTACGAAGCGCAGACAGATGATGCCGCGCTGACCCGATCGGTTTTGCAGTCTGCCGTTATTCTCGGCGCGGATTTGATGATGCCCGCGCGCTTTGTGGGCGCTGAGCGCAACGGTCAAAATTGCAAGGTGGAGGTTGAAACCGAAAGCGGTAGCGAGTCCATTAGCTGCAGGGTGTTGGTTAACTGCGCCGGTCCTTGGGCGAGCGAGGTGTTAGCCCTTATAAAACCTGCGCTGACATCACCATCAATCGAATTAGTGCAGGGCAGTCATTTACTTCTGCCGCCGCTGTTAGATCAATACTTCTATCTAGAAGCTCCGCAGGATAAGCGCGCGGTATTTGTGCTCCCCTGGGAGGGCCGCTTAATGGTCGGCACTACCGAGAAAGCATTTGTCGGCGCGCCGGAAAAGGCGATTTGTTCTACTGAAGAGCGCCATTATTTACTTGCGACTTTGCGTCATTACTTCCCACTGCTTGCCATACCGGAAGGTGAAATCGACACTTTTGCTGGTTTACGTGTATTACCCAAGAGCGAGAAAGATGCCTTTGCGCGCCCGCGCGAGGTGATGTTTGCGGTAGACGATGAGGCGCGTCCTCGCGTGTTATCGGTGATGGGCGGCAAACTGACGACTTATCGCGCTACCGCGCTTGCGGCATTGGCGCGGCTTGAACCATCCCTGCCCACCAAAGAGCGGCGCGCCGATACCGCATTGGTTAGTCTGATTCCTGTTCACTAAATTGGTCATTAATTTGGTCATTAATTTGCTTATCAGTGTTGCCCTTGAGTCGGGCACTGAATTCGATAGGCTTAATACCGGCATAAAATTTTCGCTGATGTCGTTGGTTTCCCAGCCGCACTGCCGCTAAAATGGCGCCCGTTTTACCTCGCACACTTTCAGGCTATTGCCTTTCCTGGCCAGCGGTCTCCGCTAAGGAATTCTTGTGAACTTTACCGGCGCGCATATTCTCTCCATCAAACAATTTGAACGTGCTGACATCCAGCGCATTTTTGACGTGGCCGATGCCATGGAACCCTACGCCTTGCGCCGCAAGGTGACGCGGGTGTTGGAGGGAGCGATCCTGGGCAATATGTTTTTTGAGCCGAGCACACGCACGCGGGTGAGTTTTGGCTCGGCGTTTAATTTGCTCGGCGGCAATGTGCGCGAAACAACCGGCTTTGAAAGCTCCTCGCTCACCAAGGGTGAATCCCTGTTCGATACCGCGCGCGTACTCTCTGGTTATAGCGATGTAATTTGTATGCGCCATCCGCAATCCGGGTCGGTGGCAGAATTCGCTGAGGGTAGCCGTGTGCCGGTCATCAATGGCGGCGATGGTGCCAATGAACACCCCACGCAAGCGTTGCTGGATTTGTACACCATCCGCAAAGAATTGCGCTCCAAAAATCGCACTATTGATAATCTGCGTATCGCGATGATTGGCGATTTAAAACACGGCCGCACGGTGCATTCGCTGTGCAAGCTTTTGTGTGTGTTTAACAACATCAGCGTGACCCTGGTATCGCCCAACGAATTGGCGATGCCGGAATATATTGTAGAAGAGTTGCGCGCTGCTGGTCATGCGGTGACGATTACCGATGATCTGCACAACAGCATCAGTAATATCGATATTGCTTACTCCACGCGTATTCAGGAAGAGCGATTTGCAAGTAAAGAAGAAGCTGATCAGTATCGCGGGCGCTTCCGTTTGAATCAATCGATTTACACCCAGTACTGCGAACCCAATACAGTGATTATGCATCCGCTGCCGCGCGATTCGCGCGCCGATGCTAACGAGTTAGATAACGACTTGAATGCAAATCCCAATCTCGCGATTTTTCGCCAGACTGATAACGGCGTATTAGTGCGTATGGCATTATTTGCGTTGGTATTGGATGTGGCAGATCAAGTTGATAAATTTTCACGTGAGGTGAATTGGTATAATTCGCTGCGTTCGACTTGATTAATAATTAACAACTGCGCAATAAAAAATCCGCTTGTGGAAGCACAAACGGATTTTTTTTGGACTGGAAAAATCGAATTGTTGCCAGTAAACCCTAATCAGTGAATTACTTGACTGATTCTATTCAGCAGAGCAGGCGCGCTCAGGGTTTTATCAAAACTGGTATCGACACCTATGTTTTTGCCAATCTCGTGGGTTGCGTTGGTGGATGTGCTGCATAGCAGCGCGAGTGGAATGCCAGCCGTTTTTGGCGTGCGCGCCAAAATTTTACACAGCTCGGCACCTGCTTCAGTATTCGCAATATTAATTCCCAGCAAAATTAAATCCGGGTGTAAATCTACCGCCAGTTCCAAACACTCTCTGTAGGATTCAGCGGTGAGTAAATTGAAATGAGGTTGCAGATGGGCGCTGAAGTGGCGCAGCAATTCCTGGTCAGTATCGGCGAGCAATAAGGTTTTGTGCGTTGCGACTTCATCAATCCAGCTGCGGTTACGTCCTGCGCGTTTGGCTTTGTAAAGTGCCCGGTCAGCATTTTTAATCAGCTCTTCCAAATCGTGACCGGTCGTACGCAAACAGGTAGCACCGCCAATACTGGCGGTTACATAAGCGTTGGAAGGAGATACGTCGTGGCGGATCTGCATGTTGTCCAGAGCTTCACTGATTGCTTGCGCAACGCGCATAGCACCTTGGGCATCTGTCTCGGGCAAGAGCACAATAAATTCTTCGCCGCCGTAGCGCCCTAAAATATCCGCGCTACGCTGCAAGCAACTTTTTATCGCTTGGGTAACTTTTTTCAGGCAGCTATCACCGGCGGGATGGCCGTAGTGATCATTGAATAATTTGAAATGATCGACATCAATCATCAACGCACTGATCGGTTGTTGATGGCGTTTGGCTAATGCCCACTGTTGTTGTGCGTACTCATTGAAAGTACGGCGATTATAAATTTGGGTAAGGCTATCGAGTTGGCTGAGTGCTTCCAATTCGGCGTTCAATTGATTGAGCTGATCGCGCATTTCAGCAATGCGTTCCATCGCGCGAATTTTCGCCTTGATGATCATAAAGCTAACTGGCTTGATCAAATAATCGTCGCCGCCCGCTTCGATGCCTTCGCGATAATTTTCGTCCTCGTTTAGACCTGTGACAAAAATAATTGGAAGCCAGTGGCCTGCGAGCCATTCGCGAATTAAGCGGGTGGTTTCAAAACCGTTTAAACCCGGCATTTCCACATCCATGATGATCATGTCGACCGGGGTATTTTCCAGCAGTTGCAGTGCCTCTTCGCCGCTACGGGCGATTAAGGGTTCATGACCCGCTTCAATAATGTAACCGCGCATGGCGAAGCGGAGAGTTGCACTGTCTTCAACCAGAAGAATTTTCATAGTGTTTGTGAGTGACGCTGCATCGAGAGGGACAAAATCATTGTAGTCGTTTTTATTACTATTGTAGGGTTTGACGCGCCAGCTAGTGTAATCAGTGTCAGTGAGTGAGTCGAATAGATAAAGGTCGTAGTGGTGATTTATTGTTCAGATCGGAGGCTAAGTCACACTTCCCTGCGTCGCAATTGTTACTGCTGATGATCCACATAGAGCCATTTACCCACACTCTTTTTAAACTGTGACACCTCGTGGTGTTGATGCACTTGTGCCCCTTGGCGGAACAGGGCGATAAATTCAACGGTGCCGGTATCGTCAGCTTCGCCGCCAAGTTGCGTAGCGAGAATCTGCAAACCCAGCCATTCGCAGCTTTCGGCCCAGGCGCGAATGTCGGCCTTGCTTGAGCGCAATCTCTGTTCGGGGCTCCATGTCGCCCAAAGGTAATCAATCGCCAGAAGTGCATGGGCGCTGTAGCGCGAGCGCATTAATTGCTCTGCCGTGGGCGGGTTCAACTTTCCCTCGATAAAGGGCAGGCAACAGTCATTTAGGCTGTTCTGGGTACCGCAAGGGCAGAGTGTCTCAGCGGCAGGTGATAGCGGTTTAGATGGCATTTTGCGGCTCTTTTCGGTATTTTGTGCGCCTATTTTCGCTGGCTTGGTTGCATAAGCCAAGCCTGTTGCGCCATTTCAAGTCGACGCGCCTGATGTCCGTTTTGTGCCAGACTTAACGCCTATGTTTGATCTTCGAGTGATGACCTCCCGCTATGAATGAATTTGATGATATCCGTCCTTACCGCGACGATGAAGTCCGCCCAACGATAGATCGCATGTTGGCAGATCCGGAATTAACCGATGCAGTAGCCCGCCTTAGATTTCCCAAGCTACATGGTTTGATGGGCTGGATGATAAAACCAGTGGTGCGCATGAAATTGAGGCAGCAGTTGGCATCTGTAAGCGATGTGAAAGGTTTTCAAAGCGTTGTTGAAAAATACATGGCCGCAATGATTGCTACCCGTGTTAAATCACTCACCGTCTCTGGTCTTGAAAAGCTGGATAAACACACCGCCTATTTATTTATCAGCAACCATCGCGATATTGCGATGGACCCGGCGTTTGTAAGTTGGGTGTTGTTTAAGAATGGCAGCAATACACTGCGCATCGCTATTGGCGATAACCTCCTTTCCAAACCCTTTGTGTCCGATTTAATGCGGTTGAATAAAAGTTTTATCGTCAACCGTTCGGCCAAAGCACCGCGCGAGAAACTAAAAGCCGCAAAACATCTCTCAGCGTATATCCATCATTCAATTGTGAATGAGCATTCCAGTATCTGGATCGCCCAGCGTGAAGGTCGTGCCAAAGACGGTTGCGACAAAACCAATTCAGCGGTGTTGGGTATGATCGCGCTCAACAAACCGAAAACTGAGGCCTTGGCCGATTACGTTAAAAAACTGCGCATAGTTCCGGTGTCGATCTCTTACGAACTTGATCCATGCGATGCAGCCAAAGCGCGGGAATTGTATTTGCAGCGCACCAACGGCAGTTATGAAAAAGAAGAACATGAAGACGTAAAAAGTATTGCGATGGGAATTGCCGGAAACAAAGGCAATGTGCATTTGGCAGTTGGCGATGTGCTTGATGGCAATTACGTGGATACCGATGAGTTAATGGCAGCCTTGGATCATCAGGTGCTAGGTAATTATGTGCTGCATGCCACCAATTGTTTCGCCTACGAAATGCTCTACGGTAAGGTGCCAGCAGTCACTTACGGTGCTGACGGTATCCCTTACAACCCTGAAAAGTTACGCGAAGAAAAAGCGGAATTTGAAGCGCGTATCAATAACATCCCCAGTGAGCAGCGTGAAATTGCCCTAGGCATTTACGCCAACTCTGTGGTGAGTAAAATTGCTAATGCTGACTGATGCGCTCAAAAAACAAATTCAAGGTTCCTATAGTCAGTTTTTGGAAAACAAGGGCTTAAAGTCCCGTTACGGCCAAAAATTGATGATTGCCGAAATTGCCAAAACCCTCGGCAGTATCGAATTGGATGACGAAAATCACCGCGAAATTGTTGAGCGCGCTGGCGGCCTGCGTTCAGGTAGCCATATTTGTGTCGTAGAAGCGGGTACGGGGACGGGTAAAACCATCGCCTATTTGTTACCGGCGATAGTCATGGCAAAAGCCCTCGGTAAAAAACTGGTTGTATCAACGGCAACAGTGGCACTGCAAGAGCAGATTGTTAATAAAGATTTGCCTGAGCTACATCGCAACAGCGGTTTGTCATTTTCGTTCACGCTGGCCAAGGGTCGCGGTCGCTATTTGTGTTTGAGCAAGCTTGATAATGTCATCGCTGAATATGAAAGCGGTACTAATCCTACGCGTGCGCTTTATGAAGACGAGCTTCCAAGCGTATCCGCACAGGGCATTAAACTTTATCAATCTATGATGGATGCCTTAGCCGGTAATAAATGGAGCGGCGAGCGCGATACCTGGCCCCAAGCCCTCGAGCAAAACGAGTGGCAAATTATTACCACAGATCATCGCCAGTGTACTGGTCGCCGCTGTTCTAACGTATCCGCATGCAGCTTTTTTAAAGCGCGTGATTCGATGCACTCGGTCGATTGTATAGTCACTAACCATGATTTGGTGCTCGCCGATTTAGCGCTCGGCGGCGGTGCGATTTTACCTGCACCGGAAGATACCATTTATGTCTTCGACGAAGGCCATCATCTGCCACAAAAGGCACTCAATCATTTTGCGCACCACAGCCGTATGATCTCTACCAGCAAGTGGTTGGATCAGTGCAATAAATCTCTCGGCGCTATGCTCGGTGTTATCAGCGGTGCGGGCAACGTTGATCGCTATGGAGAGCAATTACCGGCGGCATTAATTGACTGTAAACAACGGCTCGATCAGTTGTATCCACTATTTGAACAGCTTGCCCAAACAATCGCCTTTGATGATCGTCAATCCAACTACCGTTTTGATAATGGTGTAGTGCCGCAAGATTTGTTAATTCCCTGCGTGGAGTTATACAAAGGGTTTGATCGCCTGAGCGAACTGCTCAAAAAAATGTGCGACGAATTAAATGAGGCGATGGAAGATGCGCATTGCCCCGTGCCCAAAATTGATTTGGAAAATCACTACCCGATTCTCGGCGCATGGCAGGCACGTGCGGATGCCAATCGCGATTTGTGGGCAAGTTTTGCTACGCCAGACACTCCGACATCGGTGCCTAAAGCACGTTGGCTAACGCCGGTAGACAGCAGTGGCAATATGGATTTGGAAGTTTGTTCAAGCCCCATACTCGCGGCAAAAACACTCGAATACAGTTTGTGGGAAAAAGCTTGCGGTGCAGTGATTACCTCGGCGACCCTAACAGCACTTGGGAATTTCCATCGCTTTCAGATGCGCGCTGGTACGCCGAACGATGCCAATTACAAAGTCGTGCCCAGCCCGTTTAATTTTAAGCAGGCAACGCTGGAAATTCCGGCTGCGACTGTCGAGGCGACTAATGCCGATGTACATACCCTTGCAATTATCGATGACTTACCGAATTTAATTGATCCGGATGCAGGCACGCTAGTGCTTTTTTCATCGCGCAAACAAATGCAGGAAGTCTATGAGGAAATACCTGCAGATTTGCGTGAAATTATTTTGATCCAGGGCGACAGCTCCAAGCAGGAAATGCTAAGTCAACACAAGCAGCATATTGATGCAGGGCGGGGTAGTGTATTGTTTGGGCTTGCCAGCTTTGCAGAAGGTGTGGATTTGCCGGGCAACTATTGCACCCATGTCATTATTGCGAAACTGCCTTTCGCAGTACCTGATGATCCTATTGAAGCAGCGCTGTCGGAATGGATTGAAGCACGCGGCGGCAATGCTTTTATGGAAATTACCGTGCCCGATGCCTCACTGAAATTAATCCAAGCTTGTGGTCGTTTGCTGCGCACCGAAACCGACACCGGAAAAATCAGCTTGTTGGATCGCCGTATTATTACCAAGCGCTATGGCAAAGCGATTTTGAATTCGCTGCCGCCGTTTACGCACATTATTCATAAATAATTCATGTTGCGGTTCGCAAGCTCACCAGCAACCTACGAAGCACCCTGTAGGTTGCTGGTGAGCTTGCGAACCGCAACATGCGTATCGTGACAATCTCGGAAAACCAATGAACAATATTTATATCGCCATCGCTGAGCTTTTAATCGATATCGAAAATGAGCTGCGTTATCTGCAGCTCTGGGATGATGAAATGATTTCCGAAGAAGCCTTGATGAGCGAGCAGCCCTTCGCAGTTGATACGATGACCTTCCCGCAATGGCTGCAATTTATATTTTTACCGCGCATGTACTACCTGATCGAACAACAGATGCAATTACCAGGAAATTGCGGTATTGCACCTATGGCGGAAGAATATTTTTCTGTGCTCAGCTTACCTTCATTGCCTTTAGTTTCGCATTTGCAAAAAATTGATGAGTTGTTGACTGGGCAATAATTATTGCAAATATCCGCCTAATTGTTTTAATTCCCGATTCGCCTTAATCTCCCTCGCCACTAACTCTGCAATCGCTTCCGCACCCTTTTTTTGGAAGTGAGTTCCGTCGGGCGATTGCGGGCTGCCAGCAACACCATTGGCATAGAAGCTGTTGATGGCAGGGTCAACCACCAACCAGTAATTTTTCCAGCCCTCTTCACTTAGTCCATTGGCAAATTGGATGCTTGCCGCTTCCAGATCAATCAGCGGTACAGCATTGGCTGTTGCGGTGTCTTTTATAGTCTGCGTGTAGTCACCCGTAAATAAGTAGCCATTGTTGGCATTTTGCTTGGTGAAGTGACTGTGCACTACCGGTGTGGCCTGCTGCCCTTGAGCATTTTTGATTCGCGCGGTCGGGGTAAATAAAATGGGTTTTGCACCGCGCTCCCGCGCTATATTGATGTATCGCTCCAGCGAATACTGAAAGGATAATGTTTCATTGTCACTGGGAAATTGCGGTTGGCCTTCGCTGTTGTTGGGGTAGGTGCAGAGATTGTTAACATCTGCCGCGCCACGTATCGGTTTACTCGCATCGCAATTCTGGTCGTTGTGGCCGTGGTTAATAAATACATAGTCGCCCGCCTGAATCATGGGTTCCATTTGCGCAAACCAGCGGCCATGGTAAAAATCCCGCGAACTGCGCCCGGCGCGTGAACCGGTAATCACTTTTGTACCGCTATCCGGTTTGAATTGAGCTTCAAGTGCTTGCCCCCAACCCATACGCGGAAAACGCAGTTGTTCATAAACTGCCGAGGTTGAATCGCCCACAATAAAAATGCGTTGTTTGGCATTCTTAATTTCCTGCAGCTCGTTTTGCGCACGTACTAAATCAAATGTCTCGTAGGCACCGTTGGACATTAGCCCGACGATAGGACGAAAGCTGATATCGGACAGTGTGGTGTGGCCGGTCTCACCAGTATTGTTGTCATAATTGCGATTGTGATGAATCAGTGAAAATACTTCAGTCAGTTTATCGCTTGATTGAATAGGGTAGGTGGCGGGATCGAATCGCCCGGCATGTTTAACCCCAGCTAATTTCAGTGCTTGGTTAAACCCTTTGCGCATTTCATTTTTTGCTGTGTGCAATTGGGTTATATCTAAAGTGACTCTTTTGCTGTTTACCCATTGCTGTGGGCCGATAAAACCTTGGGCTACCGCGATATCAGACGCGATGCGGTCAGTCAGTGGATTAATATTTCCAGTTTGATTTTTATTTACCTCTATCGTCTCAACTACGGCCGCCATGCAGATCGGGCGCAAGACAGAATTTTTTGTGCAGTCTTCTGCATTGCCTTCTGCGACAACAGACAATAGCAAGGGTGCGCGAATCCCGTCGAGTGAAAACCTGTAGTGCCCGAGAGAATCACTTGTCGTTTGCAGTTGTTTGCCATTTGAGTCGATTAATTTAACCTGAGCATTCGCTAATGGCTTCTGCTCAAAAGCTAGCCCGGTTAATTGCGGCGCATCCGGGACGATACTTTGACAACCGCTTAACCAAACCCCGAATGCCAGTAATAGGCTGCAGTAGTAAATTGCAGACGACCTGTTGCTAGAGCTCATAAAAAATCCGAATACATGAATCAATCTAATTCATAAGGTGGCAGGCGCAAGTTGTGCATGGTGACTTCAATGAGTTACCCATCCTGCTTTTAAACTTTCCCACATTTCATCAAAATGTCTTTGCTCATAGTCGCGCAGTGCTTCGAATTGTGCCTCGCTAAGCGTTGCGCGCGCAGTCGCTAAATAATTGTCTTTATAATCTTGTAGTGCTTCCTGTGCTTTTTCGATTAAAAAAGGTCTTTCGCCTTCAGGGGCATTCGCAATTGTTTGGCCAGTAGTTTCCAAATACTGCGTGAACTTCTGTTTTTGCTCCAGTTTGCTAATTAAGAGCGCATTGCGTTTTTCCGCGGGTATGGGCGCATCTGCTTGCACTTGATCAAAGAAATTATTCATCTGGTACTGTTCGTAAGCCGAGTCTTTGAGTAGCTCATAAGTGGTTCTGTCTTCCGGTGTGCTGAGTAATTGAGCTATTTGCTGATCAATTTCCGCCAGACTTTCCTGCTGTTTGCGGATTGCCTCCTCAGTCTCTGCTTGCGAAGAGTAATAGCCGATACTTGTTGCTCCAAGGATTTGCTCGCGTTGCATGAGTAATTCCTGTAATTGGTTGCGGGCCTGACCGGCTAATCCTAATTTTGACATCAACAGCGTGTATTTTTTTTCCAATGTACGCTGCAAATTTTCTTGTTGGATACTGGCAAATTCATTCGGTTTGGATGCCGTAATTGCGGGGTTTTTAGCTGCAGCGGGTTTGCCAGTGGGCTGCGCTGTATTTTGTCCGAAGGCGATAAAATCTTGCAGTGCATCAATTTTCTTCTGATGCTCATCCCTCTCAGCTTGTAGGCGAGCATTAAAATCGGCTTGCTGTTGTAGTAATTGTTGTTGCAGTGTTTCATTATCCAAATAGAGCACGCCGTAGCGCGCTGCTACCAGGCCGAGTATAACGGCAAGAATTATGCTTAATAGTTTCATTTTTACCTCCGCAGGTACGGATTCATTATTGTGGGTTTAGGTAAATATAACCGAGGGATCGCCAATAGGAGTTTGGTTGGAGTCTTATATTGACTTCACTTGTGTATGACCGGATTAGATTACATTTTCGGCCTTGCTTCAAGCCCTTGGCGAGGGTAGGGTGACTCTATTGGCACTATTGTGAAGATATACTCGCCTACCCATGATTTGTAAAAACAATAAAAGGATATAACGAATGATATTCGGGATTTTAAAGCGGACGCTAACTTATTTGCTCGCGGTTCTATTGTTAGGCGTTGTGCTTTTTACCACGGGTGTTTTGTGGCCATTAGATCACGTGGATGCGGTTAGAACTGAATCTCCAATTGCAATCATCCATACGTCGGTTGTCGATGTCGCTGCGGGCGTAATCCTACCAAATCAGACGGTCATTATAGACCGCAAACAAATCCAAATTGTTGGTCCTGCAGATGAAGTGATACTTCCCGAAACTGCTATTCGAATAGATGGCAGCAATCGATTTTTGATGCCCTCGCTATGGGATATGCACACCCACATCTTCAAAGTGACACCGTTATTGGATCTGCCGCTTTACATTAGTTATGGCGTTACCAACGTGCGGGATATGGCGAGCTGCCCTAAGGCCAATGATCCATTTGCGGCCTGCCCGGAAGATTTTGTGCGCTGGACAGAGCAGGCGAATAACGATCGACTGATCGGGCCGCGCGTGCAAGGCATTGCTAGTTGGCATTTGAACGGACCCGGTATTCATGATCAGATTAAAGGACTACCTGAATTCTTTGGTGCTGCGAATGCGGAGCAGGCAAGAGAATTTGTTCGCTACTATGTTGACAAAAATGCTAACCAATATGCCGGTAAAGTCGATGCAATTAAGGTTTATAACTACATTTCCAAAGAGGCTTATTTTGCGCTAGTTGACGAAGCGAAAAAAAGTGGCCTTGATGTTGTCGGCCATCGTCCTCTCGCTGTAAGTGCAATCGAAGCTGCCCAACATCAAAAAAGTATTGAACATGCCCGTTTTATTTTGCATGAATCTTTTGCGGGCAGTGCGGAATTGCGTGAATCTGTTACTCGAGGATTATGGAGTGAGGATCGGCGCAGAATGATAGACGAGCATGATCCAAAAATGGCCGATGCTATTTTTGCAGCGATGAAGCAATCAGGTACCTGGTATGTACCTACACATCTCACGCGCAGGGTTGATGCTTACGGCGATGATCCAATGATTTTGGAAGATCCCATACTGCGCTATCTGCATCCGTTAATGAAATGGCAATGGCTTGAAGATGTTAATAAAGTGATTAGCGAAGCGCCGTCGCCGCAAGAGCGGCAGACCTACCGTGATTTTTATCATAAAGGGCTTGAGCTAACGGGAGCAGCTCATCGCGCTGGAGTAAAAGTGTTATTAGGCACAGATTATATTGTTGCGGGAATAACCGTCCACCAGGAGTTGGAGCAACTGGTAATGGCAGGGCTCTCAACCGTTGATGCCTTGCGCGCTGCTACTGTGCTGCCAGCTGAATACTTTGGTTTACAAAAAGAATACGGCAGTGTTGCCGCAGGTATGAGTGCTGACCTGATCCTACTCAATAAAAATCCCTTCGAAGATATTCGTAATACGCAGAGTATTGAGGCGGTAATATTTAATGGGAATTTATACGATCGTAACAAACTCGACGAAATATTAGAGGCGGTTGAAGCCCGCGCAAAGAGCTGGAGTATTGCTTGTAAAATATTGTGGGAGTTTATTAAGAATCCGGCAGGTTATTAAATTGACGAACACTTCTGCAGGCGGATATATTTATTGAACGTATAAAAAAGCCCAGAGACTAGCCTGGGCTTTCACTCTACTTTTTACGTGGAAATGATTACATTCTTTCCATCACCTCAATCCCCAACAATTCCAATCCCTGTTCAATCGTCTTC
>CAZCJR010000125.1:12720-13175 GCA_964499225.1 uncultured Cellvibrionaceae bacterium
CTGGGCTTTTTGTTAAATCAATTGTTTTAGGGGAGAGTGTAAATTACATCCTCTCCATAACCTCAATCCCCAACAGCTCCAACCCTTGTTCAATCGTCTTCGCAACCAAATGACACAAGCGCAAACGGCTATCGCGCACGTCAGGTTCTATACCATCTTTCAAAATTGGGCAGGCTTCGTAGAAGGTCATATATAAGCTGGCAATTTCATACAGATAAGTACACAGCAAATGCGGCATGGCTTCGCGGGCGACTTGATCCAAGACTTCACTGAATTGCAGTAATTTAATTGCCAGCGTTTTTTCCTGCTCTGTGCCAATAATAATTGCATTGGTCAGTGATTCTGGAGTAACACCGGCTTTGCGGAAAATACTTTGTACGCGGGTAAAAGCGTATTGTAGGTAAGGTGCGGTGTTGCCTTCAAAGCTGAGCATGGATTCCCAGCTGAATATGTAG
>CAZCJR010000126.1:0-13144 GCA_964499225.1 uncultured Cellvibrionaceae bacterium
ATAAAAACTGTGCACGAAATAGAAGCGGCTATCCTGCGCTATTCCGGCCCAGAGCGGGTGATCGTTATGCTTGACCTGATTCCAACCCATATGCGGCACCTTGAGATGCGCACCGGTGCTATCTGTATGGTTTTCGCCGAAGAAGCGCACTTTTCCCGGCAAGATACCAATACAGTCGACTCCGCCGTTTTCTTCGCTGTGGTCCATCAACGCCTGCATGCCCACGCAAATACCTAACACCGGTTTGCCGGTGGCGATTTGCGCGCGCAGCAATTTATCAAAGCCGAGACGTTTGATTTCAGCCATGCAATCGCGAATTGCGCCAACACCCGGGAATACCACCCGGTCAGCAGCAGCTACGACGGCCGGATCGGAAGTCACTACAACATTTTGCTCGGGAGCAACGTGGCTCAAGGCGCTCGCCACTGAGTGAAGATTACCCATGCCGTAATCGATAACGGCAACAGTCTGCTTAGTCATAAATCAGAGGCTACCTTTGGTGGAGGGCATAATGCCTTCCATGCGCGGGTCGAGTTCAAGTGCCATACGCAAGGCGCGGCCGAAGGCTTTGAACACAGTTTCGATCTGGTGATGAGCATTGTGGCCGCGCAGGTTGTCCACATGCAGCGTCACACCCGCGTGGTTAACAAAGCCCTGGAAAAATTCCCAGAACAATTCCACATCAAACTGGCCGACACGCTTTTGCGTGAAGGGAATCTGCATGACCAAACCGGGGCGGCCGGAGAAGTCGATAACCACGCGCGACAAAGCTTCATCAAGCGGTACATAGGCGTGGCCGTAGCGGCGGATGCCCTTTTTATCGCCTACGGCTTTGGCAATCGCTTGGCCGATGGTGATGCCAATGTCTTCCACTGAGTGGTGATCATCAATGTGGGTGTCGCCGTCGCAGGTCACGTCCAGATCGATCATCCCGTGGCGAGCGATCTGATCCATCATGTGTTCGAGAAAGGGCACGCCGGTATTGAACACGCCTTTACCGGCGCCATCCAGATTGAGGCTGACGCTGATTTTAGTTTCCAGGGTATTGCGGGTGACTGCTGCAATTCGTTGATTGGGCGCAATAGGGTCGGACATAGGTTCACTCGGGGGCAGATAACTGCGTCGCTAAAAAGATGCGCGAATTATATAGACTTGGGACGGCGAATTCACGGAATGCCGCGCTATTAGGCTGATTGTTAAGTTGCCATACAGATTATTTCGCCCAAAATCCCGCTAACTCGCGTTACAAATGGTGTTAGTCACCGTATGTTGCGCGCTTCTCCCAACGTATCGTCAACTTATGATGGATCACCCTCATGGCTAATTCCCTGTTAACCAGCTGTCTTCTCGGCGTCAGTTTGCTCGCTTCCACCGCATCTGTAGCAGCGCCCGCCAATAACAATCCCAATAACGCGGACTACACCGGCTGGAGTTGGTCGGGCCACGTGGATCACGTCGCTATCGATTCCGAAGCCGCTGCTGAGCAGTGGATTAACGATAGCGCTACCGCCATCGGCGGCGCTGCCGAGTACTATTCCAGCACCAGTGAAAACACGCTGGTGTTGGGCGCGAGCGTGTTGCTCTATCGCGATAACGCCGAATTTGCCCAATATGTAGAAGACTACTGGGGCGATGTGGATTACACCGAATCTGATGCAACCGCATTTATGTTGTTTGCCGAGTACGGGCCAAAATATCGTTTCGGGCAAGACAACATGAGCTTTTTCTCGGTGCGCGGCGGGGTGAGCGGCATACTTGCTTCGGAGCGCGGCATTAGCAATTGTCGCAACTGTTATTCAGAAGATATTGAAATCGATGGCGGCATCTACGGTGTGCTCGGTGTTGGCCAAACACTCGGCAGCCTCGATCTAAGCTTGCAGTTCCAGCAATATTTCAGTGGCGACCTGGACAATACCATCCGTCTGAAACTGTCGGGCGCATTCTAAATTCCCCTTGCTATTTTCGACCTGATGGCACCAAAAACATCCCTCAGGTCGATTTAGTCAGTTGGCGGGATTCTTATAAAAAGTCGGTATTAAGACTCACTTGCGTTTACGTGGTCATGGTTTACTTTTAAAGCGCGACTAACGAATGTCAGCAGCATCATGCAGGACTGCTAATGTGATTACCTATAACGACTACCAGAGAATTCGATTGAGCGACCCCTTGAACCCTATTCGCCAGCTTATCCGGCAGGCGCAAGAGCAGGATTCTGCTTCCGGCAAGCTGCTGGAATTTGTGGAGTGCCGTAAAAAGCGCTTGCACGCCGCGATTAAATTGCCGGAGGATCAAGCCGCCCGAGGTTTGGCCGATTTTGTGGTGCGCTACATCAAACATGTGCCCGATTTTATCGATGCTATTCGCAGCATGGCGCAAGAGGCGGGCATCGCCAACGATGTTGAGCCACTGTTAAAAATTGCGAGCGATTATTTTATGTCGCCGCCATCGATTGTCGACCCACACAGTCAGCTGGAAGCTTTGTTGGATGAAGCTTATCTCGCGCATCGTCTGCTGGAAGAAGTGAATGATCGTTTTATGGCAAAAAGTGGCATTCCACTCGCGCCTATGGATATGACGGTCGCCAATGTGATCGCACACGAATTGATTGGTGAACCTTTTGCCAACGAGTTGGATCAGGCGGTGTTATTTTCGGCGGAGTTGTTGTTAAACGAGCACGATTTTGAAGGCACCAATATTGCTAACTACGTGAGCGCGCATCGCGATAGAGGTTGGACAGAGGAGTTGGAGCGCTGGCCTTGCCTGGTAGAAGATCTGTCGATCAGTGTTGAATTTGATACCGACAATATTACGCGTCATTAATTGACGTTAAAAAATAAAAAAGCGAATTGCCCTTACGCAATTCGCTTTTTTATGCGGCAATATTGCCGCTTAAACTGGATCTGTCTCCGCGTTTAATTTCATATTTTCATAGCGGGTACGATCAAGCATTTTTTCGCTGTTGCCGACAATCACCGATACCACCGCATCACCAGTCACATTAACGGCCGTACGCACCATATCCAAAAAGCGATCCACACCGATAATTAATGCGATGCCTTCTACCGGCAAACCGACCGATTGCAACACCATCGCCAGCGTAACCAAACCCACACCAGGAACACCGGCAGTGCCTACTGAGGCGAGCGTCGCTGTCAAAATCACCATCAAATAGCCCGCGATACCAATATCAATATTGTAAGCCTGCGCGATAAAAACGGTGGCGACACCCTGCATAATTGCGGTGCCATCCATATTAATCGTGGCGCCTAGCGGCACTGAAAAACTGGCAACCTTATTGTCCACTCCCAGATCATGCTCAACGGTGCGCAGGGTAATCGGTAGGGTCGCATTACTGGAGGCGGTACTGAATGCAAAAACGACGACCTTCCACATTTTTTTGAAAAATATTACCGGGTTTAAGCGCGTGAGCAATGTTAAGAGCGCACCGTAAACTCCAAACGCGTGGAGCAATAATACAAATAGCACGGTAAAAAAATATTTGGCTAAATCGAGAATAGCACCGAAGCCGAGCGACGAAAATAATTTCACTAACAGACAAAACACACCATAGGGCGCGAGCTGCATCAACAGCATCACCATCTTTAATACAACTTCATTGAGATGCGCAAAAAAAGTTGCCATGCTCGTGCCGATTTCTCCGCCGGTGCGCGAAATGGCAACACCAAACAAAATCGAAAATACAATCACCTGCAGCATGTTTCCTTCAGCCATAGCTTGAATCGGATTGCTGGGGAAAATATTAATAAACGTGTCTTTAACGGAAGGGGCTACAGGGGCGGTGAAATTGCTCGCGACCGCCATGTCCACGCCCGCGCCAGGCTCAACAATAATCGCAACACCCATCGCCAGCGCTATCGCGAGTGCAGTCGTTAACAAATACAGCAGCACCGTCTTGGTGGCCAATGCGCCCATGCGGCTATGGCCGCCGAGCGAAGCGGCGCCGCAGACAAGCGATACAAACACTAATGGCACCACCAATAATTTCAGCGATGCCACAAAGATCTGGCCGATAGCATCCAGCACACCATTGATCACAACTACCTGAATCCACTGGCCATAGGCGGTGGTCGCGGTGGTCTGGGTTTCATCCAGCCCGAGCAGGAGATTCAACATCACGCCGACCAGTACACCAAGCACCATGCCGAGCAATATTTTGTTGGTAAGGGACATAAAACCTCTTGATGTTTTTATTGGAGTTGTTGGAATTGTTGTTGGGTGATGGGTTAATCAGTGGATCTAGCGTGATTCTTGTATGGACGTGTAGGGATGGAATGGGCGGCAGGTTTTATCTGCCGCCGGAAGGTGGTTACTCGTTAACGGCGTCTTTCAAGCCTTTGCCCGGCTTAAAAGTCACTGTCTTGCTGGCGGCGATCTGGATAGTCGCGCCGGTCTGCGGGTTGCGCCCCTCGCGCGCCGCACGGGCACTGACATTAAAAGTGCCAAAGCCGAGCAGTGCGACTGATTCACCGCGGCTCAGTGCATTAGTAATCTGCTCGATAAAAGCGGACACCACTAAGTCGGCCTTATTAACACCCAGGTCAGTATTGTTCGCCAGTGCTACTACTATGTCGGTCTTGTGCATGGTTTTTTCTCCTTGATTATATCGATAAGCCTTCGAGTTTACCTGCAATCAAGGCGTTGCGGCAGACTGCCAACGGCTTTTTCCTCACCTTGGCCCACACCCGATGCCCTACCCAATAAAGCGCAAGCTGATAAACTGCCGCCCAATCGCGATAATCTTCCCCGTCTACCGCCCTAAGATAGGAGTCCGTTTTGCCCAAGGCTGTGAGCTATCAATCACCCGCGCTGACATGGAAGCCGCTGCAATCCTTTGCCCGCCATCAACGCCCAAGCCTTGCGCTACGCGACTGGTTGGGCGATAGCGGCTCGCTCACAGCCCGTTTGATTGCGCAAAGCGAAGGCGCTTTTAACGTGCGGGTGGTGCGGCAGGTCATTGGGCGCCCGACGCTGAATGAGCGCCACGTGTTGGGGATGAAGCAACCGGGCCTGGCACTGATCCGCGAGGTCATCCTTTTTGGCCGCGACGAACCCTGGGTATTCGCGCGCAGCATTTTGCCGCTCGCCAGCCTGACCGGTTCATTGCGCCATCTGCGCAAACAGAATAATCGGCCGCTGGGAGCGTTTTTGTTTCGCCAGCCGCAGTTGCAGCGCAGCGCCATTGCAGTGGCGCGAATTAGTCGCGATCATGCCTATGTTCCCGGCGATCTGGCAGCTAACCAACCGCTTTGGGGCCGGCGCTCCGTGTTTTATCTGCAGCAGAAACCGCTGCTGGTAAGCGAAGTCTTTTTGCCGGCGTTTATGGCGCAGCTCGATTAATAGGCGCACACCCAATAACCTTAATAAATGGCGTTTTGGCTATGACGACCCCTGACGATCCAACTCCCAAGGATGCCACCTCGGCACCTGCGCCCAAAAAACCGGCGGCTAAAAAAGCCGCTCCCGCTGACGTGACTGCCGTGCCAAAAACGCCTGCGGTTAAACCCAAAGCAACCAGCAGTAAACCCGCCGCCAAAAAGGTCGCCCCAGCCGAACCGGCCGCTGCAATACCTTTGTCTAAAGGGGCGATGCCGGTAAAAGCATCAGCAGCACCTAAGGCAACGACGGTATCCACGCCCGCAACACCACCGATATCAACAAAAACGCCAGTAAAAGTAATGGCCAAAACCGCCGTCGAAGCACCGGTACATGTCGATTTAAGCGCTGAACCCAGCATATTGTCTCCTGCCGAGCGCACTGCAGTTAAACCAAAAACTAAACCTGCAGCCCCCAAAACACCGACGGTGCCTGCAAAACCCGTCGCCCAGGACCCCAAAGTTGCAAGTGCGATCGTTGCACCACTGACCGATGACAAGGCTCCCAAGACACCAGTTGAAGCTCCTTCAGGTTCTGCAGCCCCTGTGATAAAAGCGGCTCCACAGGCGGATCGAGCTAACATCCACGCCGCAAAAATCCTTAAACGCGCAGCTAAAGTTCCTGAAAATTCCGATTTTGTCGCCAAAATAAAGCAAAAGTCCGCAATTTATTGGCGCCTGATGCGCATGGATCGCCCTATTGGCACCCTGCTCCTGCTATGGCCGACACTCTGGAGCTTATGGATCGCAGCCAAAGGTGTGCCCAGCATCAAAAACCTGGTGATTTTTGCGTTGGGGGTGATAGTCATGCGCGCGGCGGGCTGTGTGATCAACGATTTTGCCGATCGCAAGATTGACGGCAGAGTCGAGCGCACAAAAGATCGCCCACTCGCCACCGGTGCTGTCTCCAGCCGCGAGGCGCTCGGGTTGTTTGCCGCGCTGTGTTTGATTGCGTTCACTCTGGTGCTGTTTACCGATCCCTTTACTATCAAGCTCTCGGTTGGCGGCCTGATCCTCGCCTTCTGCTATCCGTTTATGAAGCGCCACACACATCTGCCTCAAGTGGTGCTGGGCGCGGCTTTCGCGTGGGGCATCCCCATGGCCTATGCGGCGGAGGCGGGCGAATTGCATGAAGGGATGTGGCTGATCTACGTGGCCGTTGTGCTTTGGACAGTCGCTTACGATACGTTTTACGCCATGGTGGATCGCGATGACGACCTGAAAATTGGCGTCAAATCCACGGCAATTTTGTTTGGTGAGCAAGATCGCCTGATGACCGGCGTGTTGCAGATTATGGCGTTGTACGCGCTTATGCTGGTGGGCAACCGCTTTGAGCTGAGCACTTTTTATTATCTTGGTCTGGCGGTGGCCGCCGGTTTATTTGTCTATCAACAATGGCTGATCCGCTTCCGCGCCCGCGCCGCCTGCTTTAAGGCGTTTCTCAATAATAATTGGGTGGGCGTGGCGGTATTTGTTGGGATTGTTATGGACTATAGTTTTCGCTAAGCGCTAAATTTTTGCTCTGTCATAAATGTGTAACACTGAGCTTATTTAATAAGCTGCAACATTAGCTTCACAAACCTGTGAAGCACACCGTAGTTTTTCAGGCAGAACATTATGACTGGTCGCAAAATACTGATCGTTGACGATGAATCCGCAATTCGCGATATGCTGCGGGTGGCGTTGGAAATGGCGGAGTATCACGTGCTGGAAGCGAGTAACGCGCAGGATGCACACAGCATTATTATCGATGAAAAACCCGACCTGATCTTGCTCGATTGGATGATGCCCGGCACTAGCGGACTTGAATTGGCACGCCGATTAAAGCGCGATGAAGTTACCGCCAACACCCCGATCATCATGCTCACGGCCAAGGGCGAGGAAGACAACAAGATCCAGGGGCTGGAAGTCGGCGCCGATGATTACATCACCAAGCCGTTTTCGCCGCGCGAACTGGTGGCGCGTTTAAAAGCCGTATTGCGCCGCGCTGATCCGCAAATTAATTCTGCACCCATTACCGTACAAGGCCTGTGCCTCGACCCCGCCAGCCATCGCGTCACCATCAACAATCAGTCAGTGGATATGGGGCCGACCGAATATCGCCTCCTGGAGTTTTTTCTCACCCATCAGGAAAGGGCTTATACTCGCAGCCAATTGCTGGATCACGTCTGGGGTGGCAATGTGTATGTGGAGGAGCGCACGGTGGATGTGCATATCCGCCGCCTGCGCAAAGCGCTGACCATCGACGGCCATGAGGATTTGGTCCAGACAGTGCGCGGTACGGGCTATCGTTTTTCTACCCGTATCGAAGCCTGAAAAAACTAGGCTGTGAGTCATCGTAAGTGATGGATACTGCAAGACCGTCTGAGACAGGGATGTCGAAGGTGAGCCTACAAGGACGTATTTACGGCGTGTCTTGCGGTATCCATCACTTGCGATGACGGATTCAAAACCGAGAGGCCCCCCGTTGTTAAAAGGTTTCAGCGCTGAACTCCAGCGCATTCTGATTATTCTCGCCATCTGCAGCTTGATTGGCTTCTTCAGCGATCAATACGCGCTCTGGATGCTGATCGGCTGTGCGATTTATATCCTGATGATGCTCTGGCAGATGCGTCGCCTGAACCAATGGCTGCTGCGTCAGGAAACGGATCATCCGCCTGAAGCGAGTGGTATCTGGGGGCAGATCTTCGAAAATATTTACCAACTGCAACGCGATCAGCGTGTTGAAAAGGAAAATTTACAAGCCGTGATCAAACGTATTCAGGAGATCAGCTCGGCATTGAAAGATGGCTTGATCATTCTCGATGCCCGTGGCCATCTGGATTTCTGGAACCCCGCCGCACATCGCATGCTCGCGCTCAGCACCAGGGATCAAGGGCAATCGGTGATCAACTTTATCCGCCATCCCAAATTTGTCAGCTATTTCGAGGAGGGCAATTTTGAGGAGCCGCTGGAGTTGCCCTCGCCGCGCTTTCCCTCCAAACATCTACAATTCCAGATCACTCCTTTTGGTAAACAGGAGCGGCTGATTGTGGTACGCGATGTAACCCAACTGCACAACCTGGAAAAAATGCGGCAGGACTTTGTCGCCAACGTTTCCCATGAATTGCGCACACCGCTGACCGTCATCAATGGCTATGTGGAAACCTTGGCGGATAATAATCAGACGCCGAGCTGGGATAAACCGCTACTCCAGATGCAGCAGCAGGCCAAACGTATGTCTCTGCTGATCAACGATTTGTTGGTGCTCTCCAAGCTTGAGACGACAGAAGCCGGACACAACCACAAGCCGATCAATATCGAACAGCTGCTTACCATCGTTAAAAGCGAAGCCGAAGTATTGAGCAAAGACAAACAACAACAACTGACGCTCATCTGCAATAACACCACTAAACCCTTGCTGTTTTTGGGCAATGAGAAAGAGCTGCACAGCGCCTTTTCCAATCTGGTTACGAATGCGATCAAATACACACCGAATGATGGCAAGGTGAGCGTGCTGCTCTGGCAGGATCAAAAGCATTTTTATGTGTCGGTCAGCGATAACGGGCCAGGTATTGAAGCCCAGCATATTCCGCGTTTAACCGAGCGCTTCTATCGCGTTGACGCCAGCCGCAACAGCAGTACCGGTGGCACCGGATTGGGCTTGGCGATCGTGAAGCACGTACTCATGCGCCATGAAGCAGAATTGAAAATCACCAGCGAGATGGGCAAGGGCAGTATGTTTATTTGTGTTTTCCCGCTGCCCTAGCAAATCATTTTTCCGCTTTATCATTTTTGTGTCATAAATCACATGTTTTTGGCATCAAAATAAAATTCGAACTATTAATTCTGTTTTCATCTGAAAAATTCCGAAAATCAAACCTCCAGCGCAAAATATTACCCTTCAAACGCAAAGTCGGACTCGCCAATACAACGTTGTCATTTTAGACTCGATCCCATGGAATGATCTTGGCGCCACGTAAGATCAGCTTGCTCGTATGGATAATAAGCGTCATCCCACACCGGCTTAACTGACCAGTTCAGTGTTGTCGCGTTGGTAGATTAATAAATTAACATCCTTCCTGGAGATGAAAAGTGAAAAAGACAATGAAAGCGTGCGGAGTTTCCGCTGTAGTACTGGGCTCACTCTTGCTTGCTAACCAAGCGTTTTCCCACGGCTATGTATCATCACCCAAAAGCCGCGCTTATTTCTGTACCGCTGCACAAGGCGGCGGCAGCTCCGCTGCGTGTATCGCTGCAGCTGCCGGCGGCAATGCCAGCCAATATGAACCACAATCTATCGGTATTGGTGGCGCTAACGACAATCACCAAGCCCTGATTCCCGATGGCAAGCTGTGTAGCGCTAATATGACCAGCAACAACGGCCTTAATCTGGCTCGCAACGACTGGAAAGTAACCACAGTAACTGCTGGTCCTCTGGCTTTCGTATGGAGTAACACCGCACCACACAAAACGTCTTATTTCCGTTACTACATTACCAAAGAAGGTTTTAACCCCGGTGCAGCACCACTGAAGTGGTCTGATCTGGAACAGATCCACGAGTCAGCGCCTGAAGGCCAAGAAGCAACCTCTACTCACATGGTTAACCTGCCACCACGTACCGGTCGTCATATTGTGTACAGCATTTGGCAACGCGACCCAGTGAGAGATGCGCCAGAAGGTTTTTATCAATGTATTGATGTTGTTTACGGTAATCCATCAAGTAGCTCTTCTTCCGCTGCTACTTCTTCGGTTCCAACTTCATCTAGCGTATCTTCTTCGGTAGCTTCCTCTTCAAGTATTTCCAATAATACCTGTGCCGGTTTGCCCATCTGGAATGCCAGCACCGCTTACCAAGCTCCACAACAAGTCCAACGCAACAACAGACGTTACTCTGCCAACTACTGGACTCAAGGTAATGATCCAGCACTGACATCAGGCCAATACAGCTACTGGTTGGATCTGGGTGCATGTACTTCTGGTACCGCTTCATCAACGCCATCAAGCGTAGCGCCTAGCTCATCCAGCAGATCGAGTGTTGCCGTTAGTTCAAGTGCACCGTCTTCTGTTTCGGGCGGCAATTGCAACTCACCTGCTTACGTAAATGGTTCTAGCTACGCTGCTGGTGCGAAAGTACAAAATGGTGGTAGCGAGTATCAATGTACTGTAAGCGGCTGGTGCACTGTTGGTGGTCCATACGCGCCAGGTACTGGCTGGGCTTGGACCAATGCCTGGTCTCTGGTTCGCGCTTGTAACTAATTAAACAGGTTTAGATCTGGCTCCCCTGCAAGTCAGCCAGATGTAATAACTGTTCGAGATAGAAAAACGGCAATCCCTGGGGATTGCCGTTTTTATTTAGCGCAAGTGGATTTCTATTTTGGTCGCTTTATCGACCACCACTTTTGCCTCATTAAATGACGGTGGGCCGTAGTTGCCACCGTTGTTGGAGAATCCGTAACGCTCGGTGGGAATTCCATTAGCACCAGTATCAATCTGGTTGTTTTCGTTTTCATCTTGAAACAGTTTTATCGCGTAATTACCTGCGGGCAAATCGGCAAAATCCAATGACATTGTTGTCCCTGCCACTTTTACCTGCTTCGCAGCTATCCAATTGCTATTGGCATTGTAGTGCTCCTCCTTGTCATAAACCGCAACCAACAGGTTACCTTTGACCGATTTGATGTTACTCACGCTCAAGGTCAGTTCATGGGCAAAGGTTGGCAGGGCGATACATGCTGCCGTGATGGCTAATACAGTTGTGCTAATACGCATACGAATCTCCTTAACAAACACGCCGGGCCTATTCCCAACGCAGCCCCCAGCTTAACTAACCCACACGCCTGGCTCAGGTGTCATAGCTCACCTTTACACGCTGACAAAACTCATAAATTGGCAATGACAAATGTCTATCACAAGGTGCATTAGCGACGTCCACCTTATTTTAAAATTTAAATTTCCAGCTGGAATTGCAAACGCGCAAGCTGCTGATACAAATCGCTATCCGCCAACAATTCCGTATGCGTACCACTCGCAACAATTTTCCCCTGTTGTAAAACCAGAATGCGATCGGCATTCACCACTGTTGATAAACGATGCGCAATCATTATGGTGGTGCGATTTTTCATCAGCACTTCCAGTGCTTGTTGCACCGCTTGTTCGCTGTTGGAATCGAGTGCGCTGGTCGCTTCATCCAATAATAAAATTGGCCGATCCGCGAGAATTGCGCGTGCAATTGCAATACGCTGTTTTTGTCCGCCTGATAAACGCACACCGCGCTCACCAAGATACGTATCCAACCCTTCTGGCATTTGCTCAATAAACTCCAGTGCAAAAGCGGCCTTGCACGCGGCGATAACATCTACATCACTGGCATCCGGGCGCGCATAACGAACATTGTCGCGCACACTTGCGGCAAAGATAACCGGATCTTGCGGCACTAGTGCGATGCGTTCGCGCACCTGTTGGATATCGGCGTTTTTTAAATCGACACCATCCAGATAGATTTCTCCCGCAAGTGGATCGTAAAAGCGCTGCAACAATTGGAACACGGTAGTTTTGCCCGCACCCGATGGCCCCACCAGTGCAATTTTTTCTCCGGGATTCACACGCAGGTTAAAACCATCGAACACCGGTGTATCCAGACGCGTGGGGTAGGCAAAATGCACAGCGCGCATTTCTACTGAACCCCGTGCAGGTGTTGGCAGGGTTTCCGGATTTTCGCGCATGTGTAAGGCGGATGGTGTCGCTAATAATTCGACCAGTCGCTCGGTAGCACCGGCTGCGCGCTGCATATCACCAATCACTTCCGAGATAGTGCCCATGGCGCTGGCGACTATCACTGCGTAAAAAATAAAAGCCGATAACTCGCCGCCACTAATACTACCGGCTAAGACATCGCGACCGCCGATCCACAAAATCATCGCTACTGCGCTGAATACCAGAGTAATAACGGCAGCAACCAGGAGTGCGCGCTGGCGGACACGTTTTATACCAGTACCGAAGGTTTGCTCCACGCGCTGATTGAAGGATTCAACCGCTGCAGACTCATGACCATAGGCCTGCACGGTGCGAATTTCATGGATCACCTCATCGGTATAGGCGCCCACATCCGCCACGCTGTCCTGACTCGCGCGCGCCAGTTTGCGCAGGCGGCGGCCGAACACGATAATTGGCACTAGCACAAACGGAATCGCCACCAATACCAGTGCCATCAATTTCAGACTGGTCACGGCCAGCATCACCAAGCCACCCAACAACAACAGGGCGTTGCGCAAAGCCATGGATACGCTGGAGCCGATCACAGTTTCTAATTGGGTGGTATCGTTCGTTAAGCGCGAAAGTACATCGCCGGTGCGATTTTGCTCAAAGAAAACAGGCGAGAGGGTTAGCAGATGGGAGAACACACGCCGACGCAGATCGGCAGTGATCCTCTCACCCAACCAGGAGACAAGATAAAACCGGCTGTAAGTCGCCACTGACATCACCAGAATAACGCCCAGCAAACCCAGCAGCGCATAGTTGAGCAGCTCTGGGCTACCGGCCACAAAACCTTTATCGATCACCTGCTTTAAACCCTGGCCGATCAACAACACACAGGCGGCAGCAACTACCAAGGCAATAAGAGCAAAACCAATTCGCAGGCGATAGGGGCGGAGGAGATCAAGCAGAATCTGGCGGCGGGACATGGTTGCACCGACAGATGCATGAAGGGGTAGCGACATTTGTGGTTCCCGCAGAGATGAGTAAGCTCAGGGAACAATTGGGGAGGGGGG
>CAZCJR010000127.1:0-12836 GCA_964499225.1 uncultured Cellvibrionaceae bacterium
TGATCGGTGGTGATATTACTTTTGAAGCCAGCGGGCCATTGCAAATCACCGGCAAGGACATCGATCTGAATTAGATCGAGCATAAGGAATTGGATTGATGCAATTTGTAAATTTGACGCCGTTTCACAGCATGGCTTTTCAATCGCTGGATCTCGCCGGACGCTACTGCATGACAGTAGTGACCAAGGCGGTTAACTTTTTAGTCAGCTTTCAATACAACCAGGTGCATTACCGCAGTTTTATCCGCTAAAAGGTGGCTATGCAGATCATGCAACGTTTAACGATAACGGTATGGCTTACGCGCTCACGGTGTTAGATTTTTCCGCAAACAAACGTGCACCTTTTGATACTGATGTATTTAGTGACGTAGACCGCGCGAAATTTAGAACCGCTGTTAGCAAAGGCACCGCGTATATTCTCAAAGCCCAGTGGAAACAGAATGGTGTATTAACTGTGTGGTGTGCACAACAGGGTGCGACTGATTATTTGCCGAAAAAAGCCCGTGCTTATGAATTGGAATCGTTGAGCGGTAGTGAATCCGTGGGCGTACTCGCGTTTCTCATGACACAACCACAAACTGCTGAAATTGAAAAGGCAGTAAGAGCGGGAGTTGCCTGGTTCAATAGTCCCAACACGTATCTTGACGGCTACACTTACGATTCAGCACTGGCAGCTACAAATCCTATTGTGAAAAAAGCAGGTAGCAAAATGTGGTATCGCTTTTACGATTTAAATACCAACCGTGGTTTCTTCAGTGATCGCGATGGCAGCAAGTTCTATGACATCACCCAAATGTCAGAAGAGCGCCGCACGGGATATAGCCGGGGCGGTTCTTACGGCAACTCAATTATTTCGTTCGCACAAAAAGTGGTCTATCTATAAGCACTGGATTAAAAATCCCGGCAACGTCCCTCTGATGTACGTTCGGAAAGTTTTGTTTAATAAAAGCGACAACATAAAAAATGCCAGAAAATTCTTCTGGCATTTTTTTTGCCTTACTTATACTAAAACGCCTATAGTCTGGTCACTAAGATACCTGTGATGGAACAAAAACATTATCAACTCGGCGAGAAAACCCATGGATAAACACAACCAGCAACCTCCAACTCACAAGAAGTTTTTGGGCGTGGCTTCCCATCAAAACCCGGCGATAAAATTCATGCTGTGGATTGGCAATCGCGAATTAGGCGTTTTAATCGCCCTCTTCTTCGTTATGGCATCGCTATTAGGATTTGTCGTACTGACCGAAATCGCATTGGAAAATCACCCGCATGAATTTGATCGCGCACTGTTGCTCAGTATGCGTAACGCTGCAGATGTGAGCGATCCAATCGGCCCTGGTTGGGCGGAAGAAATCGGGCGGGATTTTACCGCACTTGGTGGTAATGCCGTTTTGATGTTGCTTACACTCGCCGTGATTGGCTACCTCATACTGGATAGAAAACCACGCATGATAGCTGTTGTGCTTATCGCCACATTGGGCGCTTTGGGTGCTAATAGCCTTTTGAAAAAAGCTATTGATCGCGACCGCCCGGATCTGGTTCCCCACGGCAGCCGTGTTTACACCGCCAGTTTTCCGAGTGGGCATTCCATGTTGGCAGTTAGTACCTACCTCACACTGGGCGCATTGCTAGCGCAATTACAACGCCGCAAAATCATCAAGGCGTATATTTTAATGGTGTGTATCACGATCACCTTATTAGTTGGCGCGAGTCGCGTTTATCTGGGTGTGCATTGGCCCACTGATGTATTGGCAGGCTGGGCAGCGGGAGCTGGCTGGGCGGTGTGCTGCTGGCTGTTGGCTCGTTGGTTGCAGGCGAATCAGAGACAAGGGAGCGCCGCAGACACCGATGATAAGGGGCTACCATAAATCGTAGTACGTGACCGAAAATGGCATTAGTAATGCAATGAGGTTGATATAAACAGCCGTAAGGGTGTCCCAGCAAACGGAAAAAAATACAAATTTCCTGTAAAAATAAACTGAACATTGACCGTGACGATACTGCAATTGCACACCAGAGGAAGCAATAAAGTTGACAAGTATTAGTACCACCCTATTAATCTTAAACGCTAATAGCCGCAATGGAGCCAATGCGGATATTCAAGAAGGCTTGCAATTACTCGAAAGTGCGGGCATGCGTATTATTCAAAAAAACTCCGGCAGCGCCAAAGAAACTGCGCAGTTAATACAGGACTATCGCGAGCAAATAGAATTGGTGATTCTCGGTGGAGGCGACGGCACTATCAGTTCGGCGGCAGAAGCTCTCTACAAACATAAGCTGCCATTTGCCATCTTGCCGCTGGGCACCGCAAATGATCTGGCTCGCTCGCTCGGACTTACCAACAATCTTCTCGATGCATTTCAAACAATTCTCAATAATTACCGCAGCAAAATTAATTTAGGCGTTATTAATGGGCATTATTTTTTAAATGCCGCGCACATTGGACTCGGTGTCACTGTCACGCATGAACTGACCACTGAAGTTAAAAAGAAATGGGGAGTACTAAGTTATTTGAAAGCCGCCTTCGCGGCGTTTAAAAATAATCGCTCGTTCCATGTGACTATAAGCGCAAACGGTGAGTCGCATCAGATGCGCTCTATTCAATTGGCAGTTGGTAATGGCCGGTATTACGGCGGCGGAAATGTGATTGATGAAAACTCTGAAATTGATGATGGATTACTCTGTTTATATAGTCTCCCACCATCAACGTTGTGGGAGTTATTAACGCGAGCTCCTTTATTGCGTTACGGCAAGCATAGCCAGATGCAAAAAACATTTACCATTTCCGGAAAACGAATTGAAATTAAAACCAAACGCAAAAAAGAAATCCATGCAGACGGAGAACCCGTCAGTAAAACGCCAGCAGTATTCGAAGTAATTCCGCGCGCACTGGAAGTGATTAGACCATCATCCGATTAAACCACGCCTCAAACTTACCCAGGAGTACAGCATGTTTCGTTTACTTTCAGATACTGAGGTTGCACTCAACGAACTATTGGTAGCTTGCCGTGAAAGCATCGACCATTATCAAGATGCAACCGAACTGGTTGAAAGGCCGGATACTGCAACAATCTTTATGGAGATTGTCAAAAACAGAAAATTATTTTTGCCACGTTTGGAATCGGCAATCAGAGAATTGGGAGACTTACCATCGGTGCCCGACCCGGATAAAGAAGCTGGCGAAATGGTGCTCCATCATTTAGGTGCAGCCTTGTCGACCGACTACACCAATGAAGCGTTAACACAACGCATCAACGCTGAACAACATATGCTGACGTTGGTAAACGCAGCAAGAGCAACTGATGCTAATCAATCCTGCACTACATTATTGATCGATTTATCAAAGCACATTAAGGAAACAATCAAAATCCTTACTTGCCAATCACAATACTGATTGATCTATAAGCCCACGCAAAAACGTGCGCTGTGCCTCTGCTGTCTGTTCACCAGTGTATGGCAAAAGTGTCCATATTTCTGTGGCTGACATGGATTCGCGCGGCTTGAGCGTTTTGTAGGGCGCATGAACTTCAAGCTCCAACAATCCATCGTCCAATCTGTCATTTAAAAACTCTTGATAGAGTTCAATTTGCCCCTGCTCAGAATGAATCACACTTTTTGGCTGCAAAGCAAATTGGATAATCAACAATTGCTGGCCACTAAATGCGGCCAACCAACCCCTTGCGGGCTGGATAAACACTTTCCCTTTACGCCCCTGATGCGCACTCGGTGAAAAATTTTCCAACGCAAAAATTCCCTCACTGAAATTATGCTCGAGCGGACCGTAGGTAGCATCGGTAAAGTGCTCAACACGCACATCCTTCATACTCGCGACAGGCACATATACATTCGTTGTATGTGGTACACGTGTATTAAACCAAATATCCCAAGCGACATTTGAATCCCGAATATTTTGTGCAGTCACATCCAAACGAATTTGATTCGGCTTGCCTTCGACTAAAGAAAATGTTTTTTGCATCGCCACACCCGATACCGGGCTATTAGGGCTTTGCAAAATGACTTTTTGTGAATTTTTTTCCTGTACAGTATTTTTCGCGAGAATTAAAAAGGGATCAGGCGGCCACACCGCTTTTGCAGCTGCACGTTGGGGGTTTAGCAGTTGATGTACCCACCATTGGCTCTGCGGGCCGACCCAAGTCTCATGACCAAAATAAGAAATATTATTTGATTCAGGTGTTACTAAAGGATTGGGTTCACTCTCAACTGCCGCGCCAATATGCAAAAAATTGGGTTTATCAACCAAACTCGCTGATAAGATGCGGCCGCCGATATCGGGCGTGATTTCAATCGTGACTGTTCCATTATGCAACGGAATACGCGTCACTTCTGCATGCGCAGACAGCACGGAAGATAAAAGCATAAACAAAAAAATCCTTACCAAAAAAAGAGTGGGAATAGGCATGTTCGATCTCTCACGGAATATTTTTTGTTAGGCTCGTACCACGGATGAAACCACATCTACGTTGGATGTAATTTGCGGTTGATCGCCAAAATGCAGCGATAGTAAGCAGCTGGGCTCGATAAGATTTTTACAGTAACGGTTTGGAATTCAGGATTTGGATTACTTGCTGTAGATGCACGGAGCATTCATAACCCAGCGGGGTCAGGTAACCCCCGTCGATTTGGGTGGTTAATTGTTTTTCAAACAAGCTGCGGGTTGCAGCAATCACCTCAGGCGAAGCATCGGAGTGAACTTTAAGACCGGATTGGTTGGTGCTGGTATCAAACATACGCAACACTTGCATTTCAGCGGCTAATTCGGGGGATATGGCCATAATTACTACTCCGTTATTATTAATAGTCTGAACGAGTTAGTTATAGATAGCATAGTCAGCGCGTATCGCCAAATATTTCCCAAAATAAAAAATGAATAAAGAGTACTGCAACATCGGCAAAAAAAATCCGGTCCACCGAATAGGCAAGACCGGAAATAAATGTTAGTTCATGGGCAAAGAAAATAGGACGGAAAGTAAGTGACATTTACCATCTCACTTACTGAACGGTCATCCTTGACCACTACAAATATTTATCCCGTCTTACCCCGCACTCATTCGTTCTTATTCCAACACAGGGTAAGCATTGTTCAGCAACACTTGGAAGCCTTCTTTAAACCAGCGGCCGGCAACAGGCGCATTTGCCATTGCGCCCGTCGTGGTACCAGCAGCGTTGGTGAAAGTAGGATCGCAATTGCGATCAAACCCTTTCGCTGGATCTAACGGATCAAAAGAAAGTTCTTGTGATCCTGCACCGTCCGACTCACCTGGCGGTTTCACCCACACATAAGCATCGACCCCGGCAACGGGAGCGGTTTGCGGACGCTCGCCCACACCACCGGGCTGGTTACACCAGTTACCGCGATGCGCACGACGGTCAATGCGGGATTGGTCAATGAAGGTGTCGAGTGTGGTGCTGGTCGATACGGCTGTTGGACGAGCTGGGCCGCCCCAACCATTACGCGAGGTATCCACCAACATGCCGATGGTTTGCGGGAAACCTGCAGCAATCATCGCTGTGCGCCATGCCTGTACAAACGGTACTTCGCTGAAGTGTGGGTTCCACTCATAGAATTTCGCTTGACGGGTTTGAGTGCCGCCACCGGTGCCGAATGTACCATTGGCCAATGAATCAAGGAATGGCTCGTACAATGGTGTGTAACCAGAGGTGTTGGAGATGAAACCAGCAACGGAGTTAACCCCGCCGGTCGCGCCTTTTATTGTGTCACCAATCAAGGTCACAGCTTTCCCGAAGTTGTCAGTCCAACCCAACCAGCCTGAGTGTCCGATATCGACGTAGGAATAAACGTTTTTAATCGCGTAAAGTTTGCTCAGGGTATAGCGGGTGTTGGCTACGTAACCATAGGTCGCATCTGCTGCTGCCTGACAAGCAGGTGTGCTCAGGTTGGTAACCAGGTTCGGCAAGGAGTCCGGCTCAATGATCGCGATGATGCGCAAGCTTGCGTACTTCGCATCTGCAAAAATTGCGGCAATCGCATCCACATATTCGGTGCGATAACGCAGCGAGCCTTCAGCACCTTGCTTCAATTCGCCGTTGGAAGCCAATGCATGGCAATCACGGTTTGGCAGGTCATAAACGACTACCTTGATGACGTTGGCATTTTGATCCAGCGCCGCATCGAGGTGGTCGCGCAGGCCCCATGCGCCGTTATCCGGTGCAATTGCGCCAATGCGATCCATCCATACTGCAGTACTGAAACCAGCGATCTTCGAGCCACCAGGTTCAGCTTGGGCTTTCGCGGACCAGACTGGATCTACGTACCATTGCGCATCAACAAAAGGGTTATCCAAGCGTGTGACGCTTGAGTTAACACTTGAGCGTGAGCTGGAGCTCACCACCACGCTGCTTGAAGCACGGGAACTGGAAATCACCGAGCTGCTGCTCAATGGAGCAGAACTGGAAGCGATCACTACACTGCTGGAGCTACGCGAGCTTGAAGTAACCACAACACTGCTTGAGGTTACCGCAACACTGCTTGAGCTGCGTGAACTTGATGTCGCGCTAGAGCTGGTACGCGGTACTGTATTCAATGCTTCTGCAACACCTTGATAAGCAGGTTTTTTCTGCAAGCTGTCATTGAACAGTAAAGGCCAATCCGGCAGGTTCTGATGGGTATAGAACCAGCTGTCTGGATCTGCAATGCCCCACACTGTAATACCACCACGACGAGCAGGTGGAACTATATCCAAATAGGCCTGCACGATTTCTTTATAGCGCGCTTTCTGACGATCAAGCCCTGCGCAGGATACTGCGCAATCATTACGGTTGGTGTAATCATTACTTGAATTGCCATCGTAGGGATTATTAAGGCGCACATCTAACTCGGTGATTTTAATTTTCAGCGTTGGACTGAGAGCAACAATTTTTTGTAGTGACGCACGAATATTTGCAATCGATGGATAATCGTTCAATACGTGCATTTGGAAACCAACACCATCAATCGGTACACCATTGGTCAACAGCCGTTGAACAAGGTTAACCAATGCGGTGGTTTTGGTACCATTTTCTTCGGTATTAAAATCGTTGTAATACAACTCAGCAGTCGGGTCAGCCGCACGCGCGCGACGGAAGGCTTCATCAATATAACTTGGCCCTGCGTATTGGCGATAAAACACTGATTGACGATAGCCATTGGCAGAACCACGACCATCATCATCCGCACCATCAAACAACGCCTCGTTTACGACATCCCAACTCTTAACTTTGCCAGCGAAATGCGCAGCCACTGTGTCGATGTGACGAGCATAATCCTGACGAAAATTAGCATTAGTGTCGGTCGCCCAACCTGGTAACTGATAGCTTGGATGCCATACCAATGCGTGAGCGTGAACAGTTTGGCCATTCGCTGCTGCCCAATTTACTAAACGATCAGCATTGGTAAATGAAAAATTATTACCCGAATACATGTAACTCATTTTCATAATATTTTCGGCAACAATCTGGTTGAACTCGGCGCGCACAATATTTTGGCGTGCTGTGTTTGTTAAGATGTCCGCCGCACCACTGCCTGCTGCAACGGCAACTCCTATCGGGAAGTCAACCAAACTGGAAAGTCCAGTACCTGCTGGTACTTCAGGCTCTTCACCCACTTCTCCAGCAACGGAGAAATTGTCAATAAAGAAGTTGACATTAGCCGAACCATCAATCGATTCGATAATAAATGACTCAAACGGAGTAGAACTTCCTGGAGTGTAAGTACCACTCAGTAAAGTCCAGCCGTCTGCATTGACTTGTGCACTCGCAATTTCGGTGTACTCGTTGTAAGTAGCAGTGTCGGCATCATCAACGAGCTTACCGGTGATTTTGAGAGTTTCCGGTAATTCACCCGGAGCGAGTTTCACCCAGGCTGCAACTTCGTACGTGTTGCCTGCAGTCAGAGTTGCAACATTGAATGTTGCACCTTGCCAATAAGCAGTGCGTCCGCTGACGAACAAACTTGCGTTACCTGCATAGCGATCTGCAGTGCTACGAACAATTGTCGCATCGCCGCGGGTGCCCCAACTGGTCGTACCATTTTCCACATCACCATTTACCGCAATATTGTTTGCGATTACTGAACTAACAGAACTGGATGAACGCAGGCTGCTTGAAGATAAAGCAACTGAAGATGATGAAATCGATGATGATGACATCAAGGGTAATGAGCTGGACGATCGTGCAGCTGATGAAGGTGCAATTGAAGAAAGTGCGGCGGATGAAGGTGCAACTGATGACGGCGCTGAAGAAGAGCGCATGGACGATACAATTGCCGACGACACTATTGCGGAGGAACTTGAGCGACTACTGCTAGACAAGACAGCTTGCGAGCTGTTGCCACCAACAATTCCCCAAGGCGCAGGTTGTGCTGCACAGGTTGAGCGCGAAATACAACTTCTGTTGTTTTCATAGCCCCAACCGCTCTGGTTATTTACACATAACGGAAACAAGGCGCCATACCAGTTACACTGCTGCCCACTCACTGCACTTGATGCAATAGAGCTTCTTGCGCTGCTAACGGGTGCAGATGAAACCGGTGCAGAACTTGGTGTGGACGACGTAGCGCGGCCACAAATATTGCCAGTAATAGTTGGACGCTCGGCGCTGCCGCCGCGCTTATCAACCTGGAAACCGAACTGCACACTTTGTCCTGGTCGAATCGTACCGTTCCAACCAATATTTGAGGCGCTGTAAGGATTGCTGCCAGTGAGGCTCACGTTCCATGAACTGGTAATACGATTGGTGGCGTATTGCCAACCAACTGTCCAACCATTAATGGCCGTTGTACTGGTATTGGTAATAGTGATCTCACCGGTAGCGCCAGTGTTCCACTCGTTGCTAATGCTATAACTACAATTTGCTGATTGCGCGAAAGAATGTTGTGCAAGAAAACCCGCACCCATCAACATCGCCACACCCAGCGTTTTTTTCATAAACGCAGATTGCATGGTCATATCCCCTGCCGTGATAGTGAAAGAATATAATTGTTATGGGCGATTCAGCTCCATGAATCCTAAAATCCTGAGTGTTGACCTGAATAAATATTGAATGTTTTTTAAGATTATTTTTGATGATTCACTTTTAACAAATAACGCATCAAAAATAATTTATTTCAAAAAACCTTGTAGTTCTCATTAACAAAAAACCGACCCACCACGCAGTGGAGGGCCGGAAATTTCACGGTTTTTCAAGGGTTAGCATTGGAATCTGGCAAGCGGCGGGAGCTGTTGTAAACCGCTCCACCCACCTGAATCCATTTTAGAAAAAATCATCCTTAATCAAGGCATCTCTCCAAATGCCTGTCCATGCACACTCTCACTCAGTTACTTAACCCAATTAATCCAACGGCGGGTAAGCGTTATCCACTAAAACCTTAAATGCTTCTTTGAACCAGCGACCTGCCACAGGTGCATTTGCCAAAGATCCTGTAGTAGTGCCAGCTGCATTGGTATAAGTTGGATCGCAGTTGCGGTCGAAGCCTTTAGCTGGATCAATCGGATCAAAAGACAATTCTTTTGATGACGCACCATCCGATTCACCTGGCGGTTTCACCCATACATAGGCATCAACACCTGCAACTGGTGCAGTTTGCGGACGCTCGCCTACGCCACCTGGTTGGTTACACCAATTACCACGGTGCGCACGACGGTCAATACGGGATTGATCAATGAATGTATCCAATACAGTACTGGTAGATACAGCGGTTGGACGATTTGGGCCACCCCATCCGTTACGTGATGTGTCTACTAACATACCAATGGTAGATGGGAAACCGGCTGCGATCATCGCGGTACGCCACGCTTGAACGAACGAAACTTCGCTGAAGTGAGGATTCCACTCGTAAAATTTCGCTTGACGGGTTTGAGTACCTCCGCCAGTACCGAATGAACCGCTCGCCAATGAATCCAGGAAGGGCTCGTACAGCGGCGTGTAACCTGAGGTGTTAGAAACAAAACCAGCAATTGAATTCACACCACCAGTTGCGCCTTTAATAGCATTACCAATCAAGGTGACAGCCTTACCAAAGTTGTCAGTCCAACCCAACCAGCCGGAGTGCCCAATGTCCACATAACTGTATACGTTAGTAATGGGGTACAACTTGCTCAAGGTGTAACGGGTATTAGCCACGTAACCATGAGTTGGGTCCGTCGCTTCCTGACAGGCAGGAGTGCTCAGGTTAGTAACGAGGTTTGGCAGAGAATCTGGTTCGACGATTGCGATAATGCGCAAACTGGCATATTTCGGATCAGAGAAAATGCTTGCAATTACATCGACATACTCGGTGCGGTAACGGGCACTACCTTCAGCAGTTTGTTTTAATTCACCATTTGATGCTAGTGCATGGCAATCACGGTTTGGCAAATCGTAAACAACGACTTGGATAACATTGGCGTTTTGATCCAAAGCTGCATCCAGGTGATCACGCAGGCCCCATGCGCCATCTTGAGGTGCAATGGCACCAATACGATCCATCCACACTGCGGTGTTATAGCCAGAAATCTTGGAGCCACCAGTCTCTGCTTGAGCCTTAGTTGACCAGACAGGGTCTACATACCAGCGTGCACCCACGAAAGGGTTGTCCATGCGCACACCAGGAGCAACGCTTGATATCGCACTTGAAGCAACGCTCGATCTAACGCTTGAAGCAATGCTAGAGGCGACACTTGAAACAACGCTCGATGCAATACTTGAAGAGATTGAAGAACTGGAGCGAGAACTGACAGGAATTGAAGATGATGAACAGAACGGATTCACACCAGGACAAGCATCATATGACGATGCAGACGAACTAGATCTGGATGTTGAAGGAATAGAACTTACTGTCGAACTAGACGAGCTGCGCGGAATACTGGACGAACTACGAATGACACTAGAAGAGCTGACAGTAATTGTCGAAGATGAACCACCTACAATATTGTTGCAGGTTGAACGCGCTATACAGCTTTTGTTGTTTTCCCAGCCCCAACCACTTTGGGCATTAACACAAAGAGGGAAAAGTGTGCCATACCAATTACACTGCTGGCCGCCATTGTTAATGGTACTTGAACTTGAACTGCTGAGTACCGGAGTAGAGCTGCGTGAAGAGCTGGTAGTAGGCACTGATGAATTGGTCACTGTGCCCGAACAAATACTGCCTGTCAGGTTTGGGGTTTCAGCGGTACCTCCGCGCTTGTCAACCTGAAAACCGAAACTGACACTATCACCTGGTTTCAGGTTGCCATTCCAACCGACGTCAGATGCAGTGTAAGGGTTATTACCACTAAATCTTACATTCCACGAGCTTGTTACACGGTTGGTGGCATATTGCCAACCCACAGTCCAGCCATTGACTGCCGAAGTCGTATTGTTGGTAACCACAATTTCACCGGTCAGACCGGTATTCCATTGATTGGTGATCTTATAAACGCAACCTGCATTTGCGCCTTGACTAGCCGCGGCCAGACCAAGGCTTAGCAGTGCAGCCAAGCCGTAACTTTTTCCGATTGGAGCTGTCATTGAAGTTCTCCTGAATTCCAGTAAGGAAGGCAATAAAGCCTCGTTATTATTCGCATCCCGATACATCTATTACTTATCTATCCCAGCAGTCCGCCGTTAAAGACGCCACCAACTACGAATGTGGCATTGTCGATCCATTAGCAAATGTGTTAGCGCAATCTTGTTTTTTTAACTGAAAACCATTTTCAGATAACTTGCTTAAGCTAAAATCATCACTACAGAGAAGCACAACGAGACAGCGCTTTATTTTAGAGAATTGAAAAGCCCAGCAAAAAATCTGTATGTCATTGATAGTAATTATATATTTCCTACTCAAGGACAGCAGTGAGAAGATCCAAGCGCAATCATTTCCTGACACCACAACTGATAGCATGATATGCCTTCATTCCCGAATGTTGCGTACGTAAACACGGGAAACGCATGGGCCCAAGGTAGCGCAATCATTTTTGCGCCGAGATTTAAGGATAAAAGGTAAGCATGCTGGAAGCGCCGAAGATGCCACTCTAAATCCATCGCAACTAAAACTGTGAGATTAAACTCTGTGTTAACTGTTGATGGTTATAGTAAAACCCTACCTATCGATTTGAGCGCAGCCACATAATCGAATTGAATTTTTATTGTTTTAATATCCTGACTGGAAACATTTCTGTGAGACCGCAGGATTCTAATCCTTGTATATAGCGAGCACGGTATTGTAAATAAATGCAAACGGCAAGTCTCTTGCTGCAATTTATACGACTTACCTGTTTTTAGTTATTAAAGAGGAAGACTAGGTCACAAATTGCTAGCTGAGACTTAAACTTGAGACATTACAATTAGTGACGGAACTTAAGTAATACCCCGCGCTTAAATCGCATCTGCGCATTTTCATATATAAACAAAATATTAGCTTTGGCAAGTTTGTTCGGATCTTTAGATATAAATAATATAAGTTTTTTTATTTTGTGAATTGATCGCGCTGTCAGTTTGATGTAACGTAGATAAATAATCATAAAAACAGATAAGCTCATTAGGAAAATGCTTTTTAGCTATAACCACATAGCGCCAAATGGAAAATTGAGGCGCCAAAATTATAAAAGATGTGATAAGAACGAGGGAAACAGGCGCTAAATTCGTAAGAGTTACGCACCTTTCTGCTTCACCCATTACCTGCAATGAATTTGTGCGCAAGCGTTGACATAGAGTTTTTTTAGTTACGAAAATTCTACCGCGACTCCTTGCACTGAAGCTCTATTGACAAATTGTTAGCGCAATCAGAAGAAGCAATTCATAACATTACATAAAAATAACCTGACTGAAAACAACAACAAAGGCGCGGACGACTATGAA
>CAZCJR010000128.1:0-12786 GCA_964499225.1 uncultured Cellvibrionaceae bacterium
AAGCCGGGCGATTAACCCAGCTTGGCGAGGGTGCGATCCAGCTTTTCGTTCAAACGCAACAAATCGCTCTGATTAGCGGATCCGCCTGCGTTTACTGCCGCATTTTTGGATTGCAAGAGTTCATGGCTGAGGTTGAGCGCGGCCATGACGGCGATGCGCTCGAGGCCGATAACGGCACCTGTACCGCGAATCGCTTTCATGCGCTCATCAAGCAATTGCGCCGATTCAACCAGTGCCTGCCTCTCTTCGCGTGGGCAAGCTACTTGATATTCTTTATCGAGGATTTTTACAAAAACAGTTTCGTTGCTCATTGATGCCTCGATTACTCAGCGTCCAAATTACGTAAATGGGTGATCATGGCTTCCACGCGGCTGCGCGCCAATTCATTCTTTTCAATCAGGCGCACCCGCTCGCGTTGCCATTCGCCTTCGCGGGTTTTGAACTCGGCATTTTCTTGCTGCAGGCGATTGCACAGCAGGATCAGCTTATCCAGCTTGGTTTCGAGAGCGAGTAACAGATCGTCAGACATGATAATAAATAACCAATAAATAGCGCAGGTCGCCCACTATATTGTGCGCCCGACGGGTGGTCAATCGCGCAGCCCAAGTTAATGTGAATTCGAGAAGTCGGTTGTTATCAAATGATAAACAAACAGGTTTTAGTTGAGCCGCGTTAACCTTATAAATTGCTATATAAAAAGTTTGCAGAGCCGCTCAGGTCAATCGTGATAGCATTCATCCACTGTGATGAGAGGCCTCTATGACCGATACAATTTCCCCCGAACAATTACTCACTCCCCTGAATTTTGACGATCTGGCCAACCTGTTGGCGCCCCTCGGCACCCTCAATAGCCCCTCCGAGCTGCACGGTTTGCTCTGTGGCAAGTTGGCGGGCGGCGCTACCTTGAGCGAAATCAACTGGCTTTTGGAAGCGGTCGAATTCCTCGATTTTATCGCTGCCCCGGATGAGCAAGTGCGGATCGCCTTGAGTCGTTTGTATCACACTACGTGCGATCAACTGCGCGGCCAATTCAATCTGAAGTTGATGCTGCCTGATGATGACAACACATTGAATGATCGTGTGCGCGCCCTCAGCGAATGGTGCCACGGTTTCCTCACCGGTTTTGGCAGCGTCGATCATCAAGGCAAGCGCGTGATCAACGAAGAATTCGAAGAAATGCTCCAGGATCTGGCGATCATCGTACAAATCCAGGCGGATGAAGAAGACGATGAGCCGAGTGCAGAAGCGGATTACATGGAGGTGACCGAGTACGTGCGTGTGGTGGTCAACTCACTCTATTTTGAATTTTCTGCCGAACATGCCGAAGGCGTAAATCCTGCGAGCATGGCGCCAGCGTCTAATCAATTGCATTAATTGTTTGCGAGTGCATATATGAGAATTTCCAAAACCGAATTTGCCCGCCGCCGCAAAACTTTGATGGCGCAGATGGAACCCAATTCCATCGCCATAGTACCCGCCGCGCCCGAGCGCCAGCGCAGCCGCGACACCGAATATCACTACCGTCAGGACAGCGACTTTTTATATCTGTCAGGTTTTGAAGAGCCTAAAGCCGTGCTGGTGTTAATTCCCGGCCGCGAACATGGCGAATTCGTTTTATTTGTACGCGAGCGCAATCGCGAACGCGAAATTTGGGATGGCTATCGCGCTGGCCCTGAAGGTGCCTGCAGTGAATTTGAAGCCGACGATGCATTTCCTATCGACGATATTGATGAAATTTTACCGGGCCTGCTCGAAGGCAAGCAGCGTGTTTATTACTCCATGGGTAAAGACAGCGAATTCGATAAACACGTAATGGATTGGGTCAATACAATCCGCGCCAAAGTGCGTTCCGGCGCAACACCGCCCGGCGAATTTCTCGATTTAAGTCATTTCTTGAATGACATGCGTCTATTTAAAAGTGCCGCTGAATTGCGCGTGATGAAAGAGGCGGGAGAAATTTCCGCGCGCGCCCATGTGCGCGCAATGAAAGCGAGCAAAGCGGGCGTGATGGAGTTTCAACTCGAAGCAGAAATTTTGCACGAGTTCCAAATGAGTGGCGCGCGCTTTCCGGCTTACAACACCATTGTCGGCGGCGGAAAAAATGGCTGCATTTTGCATTACATCGAAAATTCTGCACCGCTCAAAAATGGCGATTTAGTATTGATCGATGCCGGTTGTGAATTAGATTATTACGCCGCCGACATCACCCGCACCTTTCCCGTCAGCGGAAAATTTTCTCCCGAACAAAAAGCGCTTTACGATATTTGTTTGCAAGCTCAGCTGGAGGCCATCGCCGAATGTAAACCGGGCAAACACTGGAATGATCCTCACGAAGCTACCGTGCGCGTGATCACCGAAGGCTTGGTAAAAATCGGTTTACTTGAAGGCGATGTAAGTGAATTAATTAAAAGCGAAGCCTACAAAGAATTTTATATGCACCGCGCCGGCCACTGGTTGGGAATGGATGTGCACGATGTTGGCGATTATAAAGTCGGCGGCGAATGGCGTGTACTCGAACCGGGCATGGTGATGACGGTAGAACCGGGTATTTATGTTGCACCGGATAACGAACGCGTCGCCAAAAAATGGCGCGGTATTGGCATTCGCATCGAGGACGATGTGGTAATCACCAAAGATGGCAACGAAGTGCTCACTAAAGATGTACCTAAAACTGTCGCTGAGATCGAAGCCTTGATGGCTCATTGAAATTGTATTAAGCACAACGATGTGGTCTTGGATCTGACTGTTTTCAATAATCCTTTAAAATAAAATCGGTTTCTATTAACCCCTGCATTGCTTTTGTCACTCATTTGTCTTGAATGAGTGACATCATTCACATAAATTAAACTGCGTGTTTTTTACACATAGCAAATGTCATTTTAATCAGTAAAATGGCGCCAGAATCTTTTTTACAGTCTGTTTTTTTATCATTCCAAGGGAGATGTGAAATGAATATCCATCGGGTTGCATTTCAAAAGCGTTTTTTTCCATCCATCAAATTCTCATTTTTTACCTTGTGTATCCTTTTAGGACTGGCTAGAACCGCCAGTGCAATCGAAATTTATGATACAGGTGCGTTTTTGCACAGTCCTAGTATCGGCAATAGTTCGCTCGGCCATCTCGATGGTGTTTATGACGATTTCGGCGCTAGCGGAATCCAGTTGGATTTTTCCAAAAATATCGACGCTTTTGGATATGGCTCCCTGCAGTGGAAATTTGTCAATAACACTGGTACGACTCTCGCTGATACCTGGTTGTTTGGTTATGTGGATGCAGAAATTGACCCTGATTTGAATAGCTCCTATAACGAGTCTGGACGTCTTGTCAGTGTGGATGGGGCGGGTAGTGGTGATACTGGAGCGGATTCTTGGGAAATAGATGAGCCGGGGTTTTTGTTTGGTGACATTTATGAACATCTATTTATTGGAGCACTGGATAACACCAATTCTATATCGGCAGGCAACGAGAATGATCTTGCTTTAGCCTTGGGCTTTTATCTTGGTGATTTATTTGCGGGTGATAGTTGGTTGCTGATATTGAATATTAGCGCTTCTGATATCGGGGGTCTTGCCCAGTTAGACTCTGCGAGTAATAGTGAATTTTTCCTCAATGGTACGGCTGTAATTCAGCGTACAACCTCTGTCCCGGAGCCTTCAATTGCAATCCTTATGTTGTTAGGTCTTCTGTCTCTGTGCGTTAATCGTTGTCATTTCATTCGATAAAGCGCGGGGTTATTTGACCTCGCTCCAGTCGTTTTAATCACTGCGGGATTTCAGTTTTAAGGGAGTGTGCATCATGCTATCTATCCAGTTTCGTTCGCCTATTCGGTGCCTGTGCGCACTTTTCTCGTTAGTCACTGTTGCTGTGGTTGCACCAGTAAATGCGGCCTCTATTTCGCCTAACACTATCAATGTTGGTGTGGTGGTTGATCAGACCGTCAATATTGAGCGCACCGTTACCCTCGATTCATCTGGTCCTGCGGCGAATCGTGTCGATGTTATTTTTCTTGCCGATAACACCGGGAGTATGGGCGGCGTTATTAATACGGTGCGAAATAACGCGCATCAAATTCTCGATGCAATTTCTGGTGGTGATCCACGGTTTGCGGGGATAGATGTGCAATTTGGTGTGGCATCTTATAACGGTGATCCGAGAGAGTTTGGCGGTACGGTACAAAGTAAAGCGTTGAGTGCTTATCGCTTGCATCAAGCTATTACCCCCTCACGAAATCTGGTGAACACGGCGCTAACGCAATGGCGAGCGTCTGGTGGTGGCGACGGCCCGGAGGCCAACTTTTTTGCGTTGCATCAGGTCGCAACTTCAGGTGCTTCAACCGATGGTGTGGGCACAACTGATGCCCGCTTTAGCACTGCATATGTGACCGGTTGGCGCCCAGGTGCCGCGCGTGTAGTGGTGTGGTTTGGTGATATTGAATCACATACTACAACCGTCGATCTGGCCGAGGCGATTGCGGCGCTAAAGGAAAACAAGGTAATCGTTGCTGCGATCAACAGCGGTGCGGCAAATTCCGGTATCGATAGATTGCAGCAAGCATCATCAATAGTAACCGCTGCCGGAGGTTCCCTGACGAATAACGTACAAGGCACCCAAACCACCGTTAACGCTATTTTGAATGCGGTGGAAAGTGCGACTGCAACAGTGGACCTTTCGCTAGCGACACGCGGTAATACTGCTGGCCTCGATATTAAATTTAGCTGTCTTTCCGATGAGGGGTGTACTGGTGTAGCTCCCGGGGAAAGCCGCCGCTTTAACATGCAGATTCGCGGCCTTGTCTTGGGTGACTATGCCTTTGAGACTTACGCACCGGAAGTTACAGGTGTGGTGGCGTTGGATGCGGTACAGGTGCGCAATTGTGTTAGCAACGTTGATGCCTTTGCCAAGCGCGATAAAGTCGAATTGATATGGACAGATTCAGGTGCTGATCACTATGCGATTTATCGTAGCGATCGTACTAACAGCAATTACAAGCTGGTTGGTAAAACCAATTCCCGCTATTCCGTTTATGTTGACCGTGGGCTTGCTACGGATACCAACTACTTCTATCAAGTGAAAGAGTTGGATGTCACTGGAAAAACTATTTGCTCATCGGTAGAGGTGTCAGCGACAACCATCTCCCGTGTGCGTCCGGATACCACCCCTGTAAACCGTCCACCTGTCATCACGAGTGCTGCTCCTTTAACCGCACAGGAAGATATCGCTTACTCCTATCAGGTTAGTGCTACTGATCCGAACGGCGATGCGATCACTTTCAATTTGGTCCAGGCACCTACCGGAATGCAACTAACAGGCAGCCGCATTAGCTGGACACCCGCCAATCATCAGGTTGGTGCCGCGAACGTGATTGTGCGTGCTCAGGATCCGGCAGGTCTGTTTGTCGATCAGGCCTTTGTTATCACGGTTGCGAACACCAACGATGCTCCGCAAATTCTTTCAACGGCCCCCGTAACCGCCCGAGTTGGTGAGCTCTATGAGTACAGCCTGAATGCGATTGATATAGATGCGGGTGATAGCCTGAAATATTCCCTCCGCAATGCACCTGCCGGGATGGTTCTGGAATCTGATGGAAAAGTACATTGGGTTCCTGTGTTCCTGCAACAGGGTGCTCAGCAGGTGACATTGAGGGTTACAGATAATGCCGGTGATTTTGCCGAGCAATCTTTCTCCATCATGGTTGAGGCGATAAATAAGCCTCCGCGCATCACGTCTGTTCCACCCACAACTGCCTTGCCTGGTGCTGCTTATTCCTATCAATTGGACGTCGTTGATCCGAATGAGGGGGATATCCGTCAGTTCCGGCGCTTGGCTGGCCCTGCCGGTTTGGTAGTGGATGAAAATACTGGGTTAGTGACATGGCCAACGGCCGTGGTGGGTGTTCATACCGTCAGTCTTGAGGTTAACGATTATGCCGGCTTAACCGATACCCAGTCTTATGAGCTGATAGTAAAACTGCCTAACTCTGCCCCCGGTTTTACCAGTACACCTGTCGTATCTGCCAGTGAAGGTGGTGTTTATGAATACCGCGTGATCGCTACAGATCCTGATGGCGACTCACTTAGCTATTCACTGGTCACGTCGCCCGAAGGGATGAATATCTCTCCAGTTACGGGTGAAATTACCTGGGCACCCACTTTTAGCCAAGTTGGAAATCATGAGGTTGTAGTTCGCGCGAGCGACGGTAATGCCACAGTGCAGCAATCTTACGTCTTGATTGTTGTAGCGCGTGCGAATACGGCACCGGTTTTCAGTAGTACACCAATCATGACAGTGCTTACCGGTGAGGCATATACCTATCAGGCCGCCGCGGTGGATGCTGAGGCGGATCCCGTAAGTTACAGACTAGATTCTGGTGCCCCCGGTATGCTTATTTCCACTGCTGGCTTGGTGAGTTGGACCGCTGGTGCACCGGGTATTTATCCCATTGCTCTTGCGGCAACCGACAATCGCGGCGCTGCCAATCAGCAAGCCTACTCCCTGCAAGTCCTTGAAAGGCCAAACAATGCACCGGTCATCAATAGTTCGCCGGTAACCTCGGTCACTTTGGGCGGTGCTTTTAGCTATGTGATTACAGCAACGGATGCCGATGGTGACGAGTTGTCATACACCCTGTTGCAAGGGCCAGTTGGTTTGCAGATCTCTGCCAATCGATTGCAGTGGACTCCATCGACCGGTCAAGTAGGCGTGCATTCTGTTGAAGTGCGGGTAGCCGACAACCGGGGTGCTTTTGCCATCCAAAGCTTCAGTATCGCAGTAAATGACAGGCCCAATGCACCGCCGGTGTTCTCAACTACACCCGGAACCTCTGTCTCTGCCGGTGCTGTTTATCAATATCAAGTACAAGCAAGTGATCCTGATGGGGATAACTTGACTTTTAGCGCGCCACTTTTGCCAGCAGGAGCAACGTTTAGCAGTGGTGGATTACTGCGTTGGCAAACCACTGAGGCAGATGCAGGCAGTCACACCATTCGTCTGCGTGCTACCGATGCGCGCGGTGCATACTCGGAACAAGCATTTGTGCTCAGCGTACAAGCTGTCGTTGATTTACCTCCGGTTATCTCCAGTGCTCCGGCTACGTCGGCGCAAGTTGGGCGCAATTACACGTACACTGTTGTTGCCAGTGACCCGGAATCCCAACCTTTGGTTTACAGCCTGACCCGTATTCCAGTGGGGATGACCATCAATGCAGCGGGCTTGGTATCCTGGACACCTGCAAGTAATCAGGTAGGTGTGCACCCTGTCACCGTTAGTGTGAGTGATGGCCGCAATACTGCGGTGCAAAATTTCAGTGTTGAGGTTTCTGACCTTGCCGATCTCGCCGTCTCCATTTCCCTTTCCAGTCCGATAATATCGCCAGACCAAACGGCGACTATTCAGGTTCTGGCCCCTGCTGCCGTCAATCCCGCCTACAGCCTGACCATCAATGGCGCGCCTTTAATACTGGATGGTGCGGGAATGGGGGTGTTTAGTTCATCAACTGCCGGCATTTACAATCTTGAGGCAAGAGTTACCAGTGCCGATGGTTCCAGTGGCGTGGCTCAATCGGTATTGCGAGTCCGGGTTGCCGGTGATAACACTGCGCCTGTGGCGACCATCGCCACACCGGTTGATGGTGCGGTCATCCTGGATTCCACGGCAATTGTGGGAACTGTGACTGATTCAAATCTTTATCGCTACAGCCTGCTAATTGCAGAAGCGGGGTCAACAGACTTCACCGAGTTTGCATTTGGAACAGCCACTGTGACCAATGGTGCTTTAGCCACTTTTAATCCAGCGCAGTTGAAGAACGGGCTCTACAGGATTTTATTAAAAGCGGAAGATCTCAATGGTCTTGAAAGCCAGGATATTGCTGATATTCGGGTCGAGGGTGAATTGAAGCCTGGCATCGTCCAACTCAGTTTTGTGGACATGACAATTCCCGTCGCAGGTATTCCGATTACGATTGAGCGCACCTACGACAGCCGCGTAAAGACCCGCCGTGATCTTGGGGTAGGCTGGAGTCTGAGTATTCGCCAAGGCGAGTATAAAAATAATCGTGAACCGGGTAAGGGCTGGGGTGTTGCCAGTTCCGGTGGCTTTATTAAAACTCCCTGCTTCTCGTCGGTAGAGCAGGCCTATCACCTGACGGATATTCGCCTGAGTGAGCGGGAGGCTTATCAATTCCGTCCGCGGTTTAACTTGTTTGGATTTGGCAGTCTGATCGGCGGTGGATGTTTGGGGCAGGTTGAATTTGTTCAGGTTAATGGCCCTGGCGGAGCCGTGCTGCAGCCAATCGGAAGTACCAATGTTGTTTACCTGAACGGTACTGATACCTTCACCTATGATTTGGGCGATGAAGATTTTGGCGAGCCTTGGGTACCCGGTAGCGTGCGTTTGACCACTCCTGACGGGCGGGTTTTTGATCTGGATCTGAATTCAGGTATCACCCGTTTGCAAAACCCCAACGGTAACCAATTATTTATTTCCAATAATGGAGTCGTTAACGCGTCCGGGCAGGGAGTTGTTTTCGCTCGCGACGGCAGTGGGCAAATTACCTCAGTGCGCGATCCTTTGGGCAACGAGGTGCGCTACAGCTACGACACTAATCACAATTTGGTTGGATTCAACAATCAGCTGCGCGAGCAGACTACATATCAGTACCATCCGACTCCTTTTATCAATCATCTAAAGAGCATTACTCTACCTGATGGCAAGGTGGTAACCCAGTTTGAGTACGATAGTGATGGTCGCTTGTCCCGAGCCTGCGATGCTGATGGCTGTGCGAGGGCAGATTATGATCTCGTTGGTCGCACGCAAACAAATATCGATGCGACTAACCGCGCTACCACCTATCTCTACGATCAAAAAGGCAACGTGATTTCCAAGCGCGATGCGCTCGGCAATACCGAAACTTTCAGTTACGACGCTAATGGCAATCTGCTTGAACATCGCGATGCAGAGGGTAATTTAACCAAACGTACTTGGGATGCCAGTGGCAACATGCTGTCTGTCACTCTGCCGCATGAACCAGCCGCTAATCCTGCGCATTTCACTACAACATTTAGTTACGATGCTAAAGGGAATCTACTGAGTGCCATCGAGCCTTCTGGTGCGAAAACGGTAAATACCTACGATTCGCGCAGCAATCTTTTGTCGATTGCAGATGAAGACGGGACTTTGCTCAGTAAGTTCACTTATGACGGAAATGGTCGCCAGACTAGTGAATCCGATCCTTTTGGCACGTTGACCTACAGCTATGGCAGCAATGGTCATCTGAGTACGCTAACTGATGAAACGGGTGTTGTGACCAGTTTTACCCACAACACAGTAGGTAACATCACTGGTTTTACTCGACAAGGTGTAACAGCCGGGTTGGGGTATGACTCTATGGGCCGACCAACTACACATTCTTATAGCGATGGAGTGAGCTTTACGTACGGGTACGGTCTTGGGGTGGATTGGAATTCGGCGGAAGGAAACACAATTCCAAAGGTTCAACGTGTGTTTAATAACAAAGGTGCTCCGGCACAAATTACCGATGCAACAGGAGCCGCAACCAAATGGGAGTACGATGCTGCCGGACGAGTAACGGCAGAAATTGATGCGCTGAATTCTCGCACCACCTACACCTACGATGCGGCAGGACGCTTGGAAAGTGAAACGGATCCGATGGGAAATACCGTAAGTTATGATCGTGATGCTAGTGGTAGGCTGCTTACGTTTACCAATGGAGAAAATAAATCCAAGCGTTTTACCTATTATCCGGATGGGCGCCCTAAAACCAGCACGGATGCAACAGGTTTGATTTGGCGATATGCCTATACTCCAACGTCTGCGACGGTGACTGATGGTCTGCTTCGCACAGTTACAACAGAAACCAATTTGCAGGGTTTAGTCACACGTATTATCAATGCTGACGGAACTGACCGTCGCTGGAGTTACTTGATTGAAAATCCGCAGATTGACGAAGGCGATTCACCAACGTCCTTTATCGACGAGGCCGGTCGCACTCGCACTTTCACCTACGATACCAGGGCTCAGATGTTGACAGCCAGCGACTTTAGCGGCGAAAAAGCTATGTATACCTACGGGGTAAATGGTCTAAGTGGGGCAACGGATGCTGAAGGTGAAAGTATAGGTTTCACTTATAGTCCAGATGGTCAAATAACTCGATTGTCCTTTGGCGATGGTTCATTTAAATCATTTACCTATGATGCGAGCCGCCGCCTCGACTCAGTTACCCTGGCCTCGGGTGATACTAGGGTTCTTACCTACGATGCTGGCGGACGCTTGTCAACAGACCGTCGCTCTACAGCAGAAAACTTCAGTTTTAGTTGGGATCCCAATAGCAATCTACTTACCGCCAGCAATCCATTAGGAACCGCCAGCTATGAGTACAACGCGAATAATGTTGTGACCCGTTATCGTACTAGCACCGGCGAAAGCCTTGCTTATGAATATGATCGAGTGGGTCGAATTAGCTCGCAAGTGCTGGCCAACAATTCTGGTACACAAACCAATACCAGTCGCTACGAGTACGACGATGCGGGTCGCCTGTTGTCCGCAACTGATCAACAGAACAGAAAAACCCGCTTCAGTTATGATGCGGCTGGACGTTTACAAAGCCGTGTTCAACCCAATGGCATTACCGCACGCTATAGCTACGACGCGCGCGATCAAATCACTGGCATTCGTTACGCCAACGCAGCTGATGCCACCATCAGCTCAATCGTCTATACGCGTAATCCGGGTGGCGAACCCAACAAGATTACCTGGCACGATGGTAGCTATGTTTTGATTGGTTACGATCCAGCGGTGCGTGTGAATAGTGAGCGATTCTTCTCTTCATCCGATGTGTTGCAACGTCATTTGCAATACGAGTACGACAAGGCTGGCAATCGCATAGCGAGAATAGATGATGGAGCTAAAACTAATTTCAGTTACGGCGATGCCCACCGTTTATTATCTGCTAGTGGTGCACAAAGCCAGCAGTATTTGCATGATGCCAATGGTTGGGTAAAAAGTATTACGCGCTCAGATTTAAGTGCAAATCTGACTTACAACTTTGCAGGCCAGATTGCCTCTGTTAGCCGCGATGGAATTGCCCATCAATATACTTATGATGCTGCCGGTCACCGTATACAGGTAACGAGTAATGGTAAAACCCGGCGCTTTGTTCAGGCTGTTGCGGTTGCAGGTGAATATGAAAATCCGCAAGCTATCCTGGATGGCGACTCCAATCTGGTTCAAAGTTATCTCTATGCCGGCGATATGCCTCTTCAGCGCACCGGTAGTTCGGGTACTGTTTACTACCTGACCGACGCCATGGGGTCGGTCATTGCGCTAACTGATGCCGATGGCAATATGCTCGGATCAGTTAAGTACGATGCTTATGGCGGTGAGTTTGATCGAACAGGAGATATGGCTCTACCAGATTCCGCCGGTGGTGATTTCCGTTTCCATGGCCAATGGAAAGATGCTGCAAGCGGGTTCTATTACATGCGTGCCCGCGACTACGATCCCGTAAGTGGACGGTTCCTAAGTACTGATCCTGCAGAGCCGGATTTGCGCGAGCCTGAAAGTCTTAACCGTTATTCTTTTGCCAATGGCAACCCATACTGGTATTCAGATCCATCGGGTCGATTCACTCTTGTCAGTGTAAGTATTAGCTTGAATATTCAGGCGACTCTACGTTCCATTGCTATCCATATTGCGAAGGACTATTTGATAGACAAGGCGAGAAGTGTTGCTGGCTCATTGGTGCTGAGTGCGTTGAAAAACTTTACGGCGCTTGAGTCTTTTAATCCATGGGGCTTTGTCGGCGTGAGCAATCCGGGAGAAGCCGGACGCGTGTGGGAGCAAAAAATCCAGAACTATATCTGTTCGTTGTTACCCGGTGCTATGCGTGAAATTGTCTGGTTTGAGCCAGCAATTAGTGGCGGCTATGCCAGTTCAAATGGATATGGTTGTCCAGGTGGCGGTGGAACCATCGCGCCGAAGGGGTCTCGAAAACCGGATTTCATTCTGTCAAAAACACCTCCAGCTCAATTGGGAAAACCGGGCCATTCAAGCATTAAAGCCTACTTGATTGGTGAATCGAAATGGCGCCTTAAAACTTTCTATAACGATTACGTACAAAATCGTGGCGGCAAGCGCGGGCAGTTGGTTCAAATCGCAAAGTTTGCGGCAGATCGTGTTTACTCGCGTACTGCAGTTTTCCTGGCATTGAAAGATGGCACTACTGCTGCTGAAAAAGGTGAGCTGAGTGCAATCCTAGTGAAAGAGGTGGTTGAAGAAGGTGCGATTCCAGTTATGGTTAGCGCCGAATGATTAACTAGTTAAACATAAAAGGGAGGCTATGCCTCCCTTTTTTTGGAGCAGAAATAATGAATTCACCATTGAAACAAAAATATTTTTTAGCCTGTTTGTTGGCAGAAAAAAAAATACCCTTTTCTCGCGTCATTGAATTGCTCGGCGACGGCAAAGGAAAAAAAATGCAAGCTGTAGTCAGCGAAGCACTGAATTTTTTATGGAATGAAAATCTGTTTTCGATAAAGACGCACAAAAGTGACGAAGAAATGTGGATAGGCGATGAACTATTTTCCGATCCCGACAGCTATTATTTGGAATATAACAGTTTTGAGGGGCGAGATAATGTTGGAGCGCGGGAATATGCGGGCAGTATCTGCGAAGATGATATTCATCGTCGGTCGGAACAACATCGTTGGGCGGGGATTAAGCAGCGGGAATGGCTAACCATTATTGGTGATATGGAAAGTTCCACCTTACTTG
>CAZCJR010000129.1:0-12607 GCA_964499225.1 uncultured Cellvibrionaceae bacterium
TGAAGAATTTGTCCGCGATTTCGTATTCCCTATGTTCCGCGCTAATACTATTTACGAAGGTGAATACCTGCTGGGTACTTCTATTGCGCGTCCGTTGATCGCCAAACGTTTGATAGAAATCGCCAATGAAGTGGGTGCCGATGCAATCTCCCACGGCGCTACCGGTAAAGGTAACGACCAAGTGCGTTTTGAATTGGGTGCTTATGCGCTTAAGCCCGGTATCAAAGTGATTGCCCCTTGGCGCGAGTGGGATCTGACTTCTCGTGAAACCCTGATGGATTACTGTGAGAAGCACAATATTCCGGTAGATTACTCCAAGAAGAAAAAATCCCCTTACTCTATGGATGCCAACCTGTTGCACATCTCTTATGAGGGCAAGGTTCTGGAGAACCCATGGACTGAAGCTGAAGAAGATATGTGGCGCTGGACTGTTGCTCCTGAGGCAGCTCCAGATAAAGCGACTTACCTTGAATTGACTTACGAGAAAGGCGACATAGTTGCTATCGATGGCAAACCAATGTCGCCAGCTACCGTACTGGCTTACTTGAACAAAGTCGGTGGTGAGAACGGTGTTGGTCGTCTGGATATCGTCGAAAACCGCTATGTGGGGATGAAGTCTCGTGGCTGCTACGAAACTCCTGGTGGCACCATCATGATGCGCGCGCACCGTGCAATTGAATCGATTACCTTGGATCGTGAAGTTGCCCACTTGAAGGACAGCTTGATTCCCAAGTATGCGGACATGATATACAACGGATACTGGTGGAGCCCCGAGCGCCTGATGATGCAGGCGATGATCGATCAGTCACAGGTTCATGTGAATGGCGATGTGCGCGTTAAGCTTTACAAAGGCTCTGTGAGTGTTGTCGGTCGTCGTTCTCCCGACAGTCTGTTTGATGAAAAAATAGCGACTTTTGAAGATGATGCTGGTGCTTACAACCAAAAAGATGCAGAAGGTTTTATTAAACTGAATGCTCTCCGCATGCGTATTGCTGCTAACAAGGGCCGCATTCTCAAGTAATGTAGGCTGCGCTAACTCACCATTTTTTACTGTGTGGGTTGGTGCAGTCTAGCTTGTTGTTTGCCTTCTGATCAAATGCGCTGGGTTCCGAGTTAAAAGCGCATAAATAATTTGATAAATATCAAGCATCTACTGACAAGAGTGAGACAAAGTGCCACTCATAAGGCAAAATGCCGCACCTAAAGTAGGGTTATAGGTTTGCTATGAATTGGTTTTTACACAGATAGTACCGCGTAGCTCCGGGCGATAAGTAGCGCTGTCAGAGACAAAAGTTTTCATTTCTCTTAAGTAACAGGAAAGTCCTATGGGTAGTCATGCGACTGTTGCTGGTGATCCACCGGTATACGACTTCGACGTAGTGCGCCAATTTTCCATTATGACCATTGTATGGGGCATAGTGGGGATGGGGGTCGGCGTTCTAATCGCTTCTCAATTGGTTTGGCCTGGTCTCAATGATCTGTTCCAGCCTTACACCAGCTTCGGTCGCTTGCGTCCGCTGCATACTAATGCCGTTATTTTTGCCTTTGGTGGCTGTGCGCTTTTCGCTACATCTTATTATGTGGTGCAGCGCACCTGTCAGGCGCCGCTTTTTGGTGGTTGGTTAGTGCCATTCACCTTCTGGGGTTGGCAACTGGTTATCGTCCTCGCAGCGATCACTTTGCCGCTGGGCATGACATCTTCCAAAGAATACGCTGAGCTGGAATGGCCAATCGATATCCTTATCACGTTGGTGTGGGTTGCCTATGCGATTGTGTTTTTCGGCACTATCGTTAAACGTAGAACCTCACACATATATGTTGCCAACTGGTTTTACGGTGGTTTTATTTTGACCGTTGCCGTATTGCACGTTGTTAACAGCGCCGCAGTGCCGGTTACCTTGACTAAGTCATATTCTGCCTATGCCGGTGCTGCCGATGCCATGGTGCAGTGGTGGTATGGTCACAACGCAGTCGGTTTCTTCCTGACTGCAGGCTTCCTCGGCATGATGTACTACTTCGTACCCAAACAAGCTGGTCGCCCTGTTTACTCTTACCAATTGTCTATCGTGCACTTCTGGGCGTTGATCTCGCTCTATATCTGGGCTGGCTCACACCATTTGCACTATTCCGCATTGCCGGATTGGACCCAGTCGCTGGGCATGGTGATGTCGCTCATTCTGCTCGCGCCAAGCTGGGGCGGTATGATCAACGGCATTATGACCCTGTCAGGTGCCTGGCATAAATTGCGCACCGACCCTACCTTACGTTTCCTTGTGGTAGCCCTTTCTTTCTATGGGATGTCTACATTTGAAGGCCCAATGATGGCCATCAAAAACGTTAACGCACTGTCGCACAATACCGATTGGACTATCGGTCATGTGCACTCTGGCGCGCTCGGTTGGGTAGCAATGATTTCTATTGGTGCCTTGTATCACATGATTCCCAAGTTGTTTAACCGTGAAGAGATGCACAGCGTCAAATTGATCAACCTGCACTTCTGGTTGGCTACCGTGAGTACCGTGCTTTACGTAGTGGCTATGTGGATCAACGGTATCGGCCAAGGCTTGATGTGGCGTGCGTTTAACCCAGACGGCTCGCTGACTTACAGCTTTATCGAGACTGTTGTATTCAGTAAAGATGGCTACCTTATGCGTCTTATCGGCGGTGTCTTCTTCCTGACAGGCATGCTGATAATGGCTTACAACACTTATCGCACCGTCAGCGCCGCCAACAAAGTGGCAACCAGTGCTAGTCAGCCTGCTCCTGCACCAGCTGTTTAAGGGGAATGCTATGAAAGGTCATGAAATAGTAGAAAAGAATATCGGCTTGATGACTGTATTTATGGTTGTCGCTATCAGCTTCGGCGGTTTAGTGGAAATTGTTCCCCAGTTTTTTTTAAAGGAAACTACCACTCCCATTGAAGGCTTGAAGCCTTATACCGCAATCCAGTTGGAAGGTCGCGATGTTTATATCCGTGAGGGTTGCCACGTATGCCACACCCAAATGGTGCGTCCGCTGCGTGCAGAAGTTGAGCGCTATGGCCACTACTCAGTAGCTGGTGAATCAGTGTACGAGCATCCATTCTTGTGGGGCTCCAAACGTACCGGCCCTGACTTGGCTCGGGTGGGCGGACGTTACTCGGATGATTGGCACAAGGTGCATTTGTTTAATCCGCGTATCGTAGTACCTGAATCAATCATGCCTGCATACCCGCAGCTATATGACAATAAGCTGGATGGCAAACACACTGAAGCGAAAATGCGTGCGTTGGCCAAAGTGGGCGTTCCTTACACCGAAGAGGATTTTGCTGGTGCGGAGCGAGCCGTTAAAGGCGTAACTGAAATGGACGCGCTGGTCGCTTACCTACAAAACCTGGGCTTGCTGCTCAAAGAGAAGCGCTAATGGATACGGCTACAGTCGGTGCAATTTCTACGGTATTAGTAACTATAGCTTTCTTTGGGGTTTGTTTTTGGGCTTTTTCACCCAAGCTCAAGAAGCGCTTTGAAGAGGATGCAAAGCTACCCTTTGCCGACGATGAGCCGGATACTCAACAGCCAAATAAGCATCAGCCAGATAACCAGCAGACAGATGATCGCAAGTGATCATCGATTAGGGCGGATTTAACTATGAGTACTTTTTGGAGTCTTTGGATCATTATCCTGACAGTCATCAATGTGGTGTTGCTGTTATGGATCCTTCTCGCCAACCGTAAAGTTGCGGTTGTGGGCGAGGAGAGCACTGAAGTAAAAACTACGGGCCACGAATATGACGGCATTGAGGAATACGACAATCCTCTGCCGCGCTGGTGGTTTTACATGTTTATCCTGACGTTTATTTTCGGGGCTGCCTATCTGATCATTTACCCTGGTATGGGGTCATATAAAGGCATTGCGTGGAAGGATACGGGTGCTTGGACATCGGTCGGTGAGTTGCGTGGCCATCAGGCGGAAGCTGAAACAGTCTATGCTGAAACCTATGGTGTCTATTCCAAAATGCCAATCGAAGAGCTGGCCAGGAATCCTGATGCGCTCAAGATGGGTTTTCGCTTGTTCTCCAATAACTGCGCTGTTTGCCATGGTGCAGACGGCGGTGGAAATCCCGGTTTCCCTAACCTGACCGATAATGACTGGTTGTATGGCGGCACTCCGGAAAAGATACATGAAACTCTCGTACTCGGTCGTAAAGCCGTTATGCCATCCTGGGGTTCCATTATCGGGGAGAAAGGCGTAGCAGAAGTTGCCGAGTATGTTTTGCAAATCTCCGGCAATGATCATGACGCTACCAAGGCCGAAGCGGGTGCCAAGCTCTTCACCGCCAATTGCGTGGCCTGTCACGGTGCCGATGGCAAGGGTAATCAATTGCTCGGCGCGCCCAACCTGACCGACAATATTTGGCTTTATGGCGGTGAGCCAGCCACTATTCGCCAGACACTGCGCGACGGTCGCAATGGTGTAATGCCAGCCCAGCAAGAGCTGCTCAAAGAAGACCGAATACACTTATTGGCTGCCTACGTTTATAGTCTGTCTCTGGAAGAGAAATAATTCTTCCTGCAAAGGAGGCGGGCTAAAGGCCTGCCTTTTTTTCGCGCTCAATCAGCATCCCGCTACTGTAGTTTTTGTGTAGCGGGAATATGAGGTAACTCCTTTGAGTGAAAAACCTTCGTCAGAACAGCCGTCATCGGCGGATAACACTATCCGTTATGTAAATCTGTACGAGGCGGACGACAAAATCTACACCCGCCGTATTACCGGTTTCTATCAGCGCCTGCGTCGCTATACCGGCCTGCCACTGATGCTAGGTTTTTTGATCATGCCCTGGTTGGTGATCGATGGCCGTCCGGCAATTCTGTTCGATATGCCTGAGCGCAAATTCCATATCCTCTGGCTCACCTTCTGGCCGCAAGATGCTATGTATCTTGCATGGTTGCTGGTCATCGCTGCGTTCCTGTTATTTACGGTAACTGTACTCGTTGGACGCGTTTGGTGCGGATTTACCTGCCCGCAAACCGTGTGGACCCAGATGTTTATCTGGGCTGAGCACCTGTGTGAAGGCGATCGCAATAAGCGCATGAAACTGGATGCCCAGCCATGGGGACTCGAGAAGTTGTGGCGGAAGAGCGCCACACAATCGATCTGGATTGCAATTTCACTGGTTACCGCGCTCACATTTGTTGGTTATTTCACACCAGTACGCGATTTGGTAATCGGATTCTTTACCTTTCATTTGGATCTGATTACTGCTTTTTGGGTGTTTTTCTACCTGGTCGCGACCTACATGAATGCCGGATTTATGCGCGAGCAATTCTGCAAGTACATCTGTCCCTATGCGCGTTTTCAGGCAGTGATGTATGACCAGGACACCTTAACTGTTTCCTACAATAGTCAACGCGGTGAAAAACGTGGCCCTCGCAAAGTGGGCGATGATTACAAGGCCCAAGGGTTGGGCGATTGCATCGACTGCTCCTGGTGCGTGCAGGTATGTCCAGTGGACATTGATATCCGCGAAGGCTTGCAGGCGGAATGTATCGATTGTGGATTATGTGTTGATGCCTGTAACAGCGTGATGGATAAAATGGATTACCCACGCGGGCTCATAAGCTTCACTACGGAAGACGCCATTTTAAATGGCAAAACCAAAGTTTTCCGTCCGCGTCTGATGGGATATGGTTTGATGCTGATCATCATGATCTCGCTGTTTGTCTATTCCATCGCCACCCGTGTGCCGGTGGGGCTGGAAGCGCAGCGCGACCGTGGTGTGCGTATGTATCGTGAAGTGGATGGCGCCATCCAAAACGTATACACGCTGAAAATCAGCAATATGGATCGCGCCACGCATATCTATGATGTAGAAGTAGAGGGTGACTACGAGTTCGATGTTCAAGGTTACAAAGCTATTCCTGCTGTCGAAGGTGAGGTACTCACAATTCCGGTGCGGGTGTCGGTCAAAAAATCGGAATTAAAGAGTAATAAATCGGAGATCCACTTTCGCGTTCGCGCGCGCGAAAACCCCGAGATTACCGCGACCAATACCACCACGTTTATTGGCCCTTAACAGCTTGCATCACAAGGTATTTACATGAATGTTTCGCAGCATGACCTAACCAGCGACCCAACCCACGTGGTTGCAAAGCCTTGGTATCGCGAGTTTTGGTTTTGGTTTGTTTTCAGCCCGTTAATTTACATCGTTATTATGTGCTCGATCACCGTGACTATCGCGCTTAAAGGTGCGGATGATGTGATTATCGATAATTACTACAAAGAAGGGCGCATGATTAATCAGGCGCTGGAGCAGGACAAGCGCGCACAAGAACTGGGCTTAAGTGGCGATGTGAGTTTTGACCGTACTACCGGTGAAGTCTCGCTCACTATTGCCAACCCTCCCGCCGATGCGACCCTGATGCCTGAACAATTGCTGCTAATGATGGGGCATCCGGTTAAAGCCGCGAAAGACCAGCTAATAACGATGACGACAATTGCACCGGGTAAGTATCGCGGTGAATTGATCACCGAACCGGATTACTCCTGGTACTTAACACTTTATCCCATTAAAGATCTTGCTCTACGCAAGGAGGCCCCTTGGACACTGAGTGGCGAAATCGATTTTCGCGCCGCTGAAAAAACCTTGTTGGCGCCGCGCGTCCAGTAATCGAGCATTTCATGGTGACCTTGGCGTCTCCCGTTAACACCACCGAGCAGGCTTGTTATCACTGCGGTTTGCCGGTACCTCCCGCCAGCTATTACCCAGTCAATATCCAAGGTGTTGAACAGCCCATGTGCTGCCCAGGTTGCCAAGCGGTTGCTATGGCGATTGTGGATGGCGGTTTGGAAAATTTTTATCAGTTCCGCACAGCAAGCAATGATCGCCCGGAAGCGGCGGGGCAAGCATCAACGCGCTGGGAGATTTACGATTTACCCGAAGTACAAGCCGAGTTCGTGATTCCGTTTAACGATAATCTCAAGCAGGCGAACTTGCTGCTCGAAGGCATTAGCTGCGCTGCCTGCAGTTGGTTGATCGAAACCCATCTTAAGAAAACGCCAGCGATCCAATCCGTTACCGTCAATCTCAGCACCCATCGCTGCGCGATTGTGTGTGATGCGCAGTATCCGCTAAGCAGCATTTTCAAATCTCTTGCGGCTATCGGCTATCTGCCGCGCCCAGCCACTGACGACCAGCAACAGCAGCTGATCAAAAAAGAAAACCGCATCGCCCTGTTCCGTATTGGTGTTGCTGGTTTCGGCACTATGCAGGCGATGATGGTGGCTGTGGGTATGTATACCGGCGCGACCGACTTCTGGTTGGATTTTTTGCGCTGGCTGTCGATGCTGGTCGCGACTCCGGTGGTGTTTTTCTCCGCCTGGCCCTTTTTCCAATCTGCATGGCGTAGCATTCAAATGCGCCATTTGGTGATGGATGTGCCGGTTGCGTTGGCGATTGGTCTGGCATACGGAGCCAGTGTTTGGGCGACTGTCTCCAGCACCGGCGAAGTCTATTTCGAATCCGTATCCATGTTCACCCTCTTCCTTTTGGTTGGACGTTATGTGGAGCTGCGTGCGCGCCATCGCAACCGGTTGGCGTTTGGCAATCTCGCGCAATTAATGCCGCTCACTGCTTGCTGCTTGCGCAACGAAAACGGCTGTGAAGTTGAGCAGTCGTTGCCGATCAAAACCCTCAAATTGGGCGACTTGATTCTAGTTAAAGCGGGAGAAACCTTTCCCTGCGATGGCCGTGTAGTGGCCGGTGAAAGCGCAGTAGTGGAAGCGCTGCTTACCGGTGAATCCAGCCCCGTCAGCAAAACGCCGGGCGATATGGTGATCGCCGGTACGCTCAATAATCACAGTCCGCTAAAAGTTGCAGTGACCGCCTTGGGCGCCGCGACCCAACTGTCGGCCATCGAGCGTTTGGCCAGCCAGGCCGCTGATGAAAAACCGCAGCAAGTGCTGGTTGCTGACCGCATCGCGCGCTTTTTTATCGCCCGTCTATTGATCGTGTGCAGCGCGGTGTTTGCTTTCTGGCTTTGGTACCGTCCCGAACAGGCGCTCTGGGTGACGCTTTCAGTATTGGTGGTGACATGTCCCTGTGCACTCGCTTTGGCGATGCCAGCCGCTTTGTCTGCGGCGACCGCCAATTTGCGCAAACGCGGATTTCTGGTAGCGCGCGGCCATGTTATCGAGGCGATGAACAGCGTTAATCGGGTGATTTTCGATAAAACTGGTACCCTGACCAAAGGCAAATTTGCGCTTGAAAAAGTCACATTATTTAATGATGTCGAGATTTCAGAGGATCAGGTTCTCGGTTTTGCCGCTGCGCTGGAGGCCGGATCAAATCACCCTTTGGCCGCCGCATTTCACCGTTGGCAGGATAAGTACAAAGCAGAAGATGTTAAACAAATCACCGCCGCCGGTGTAGAAGGGCAGATTCAGGGTGTGACCTATCGTTTGGGTACAGCAGAGTTCGCCGCTGAATTTTTGACGGATGCTAAAGCATCGCTCGCATTGCCGGATGCGCTCCACACATGGCTATTGCTGGCTAATGAACAAATACCACTCGCCTGGATTGCTTTGGTCGATGAGGTTCGCCCGGATGCAGCGGCACTGATCCAGCGCCTCAAAGCGCGCGGTATTGCGGTCGAGTTATTAAGCGGCGATCAATCCGGTGCAGTCGCACAGCTCGCAGAGCAATTAGGTATTGATGACTATATTGCCGGTGCAAAACCGGGCGACAAATTGTCGCATTTGAGCCGGCGTCAGGCGGCGGGTGATAAAGTGCTGATGATTGGCGACGGCATCAATGATGTACCGGTGTTGGCCGGAGCAGATGTATCTATCGCTATGGCGTCAGCATCGGATCTGGCACAAACTCGCGCCGACTCAGTGCTGCTTAATGATCGCATCGAGGTGATTGCTGATGCGCTTGAAATCGCGCAGCGCACAAAAAGTATCATCACCCAAAACCTGCGCTTTTCACTGGTTTACAATCTGCTCGCCTTGCCCCTTGCGGCGGCTGGTATGATTCCCCCTTGGTTGGCGGCGATTGGTATGACTGCCAGCTCGCTAATCGTGATTTTTAACGCACTGCGTTTAACCAAGTGACTTTCAATAACCAAGTAATCCCTACATCGTGAGCCGTTAATGGAAAGTCTGTATTTTCTTGTCCCCTGCGCATTGATTTTTATTGGTCTTGCGATCAAAGCGCTGTTTTGGGCGATAAATAACGGCCAGTACGACAACCTCGATACCGAGGCGCATCGTATTTTGTTTGATGCCGATAAACCCCAAAAAGACCAATCCCCAACTGCTGATAACACCCCTGACAATATTTCTGACGACAAGAATCCTCGCGCATGATAATCGAATGGTCTGCCCTCACTGCCGCGTTTCTACTCGGCCTCTTTAGTAGCGCCCACTGTGTAGGTATGTGCGGCGGTATTATGGGGGCACTGAGCATGGCGATACCGGCCCATGCCAAGGCGCGCCGCTGGGTAATCCTGCTCTGTTACAACCTCGGGCGAATCCTTAGCTATGCGCTGATGGGCGCAATTGTGGGTGTATTTGCTCGGCAGATTACCGAATCGGGCGGGGCAGTCTGGTTGCGTTGGCTCGCCGGGTTGTTGCTGATCGCTATGGGGTTGTATCTTGCCAACTGGTGGCGTGGTCTGACCTATCTGGAGACGGGCGGCCGGTATCTGTGGGCCTATTTGCAGCCCTTGGGTAAAGCCCTAATGCCTGTCGACAACCCAACTAAAGCAGTTGCACTGGGCGGAATTTGGGGTTGGTTGCCTTGCGGCTTGGTCTATTCGGCGCTCGCTTATGCCATGGCGCAAGGCGATGCGCTCGGCGGTAGCGCGGTTATGCTCGCCTTCGGTTTGGGCACTCTACCTGCAGTATTGGCTACCGGGTTTGTTGCGCAGCAACTCGCGCGCTTGCTGCAGCGCCGTCACATTCGCTGGAGCTTTGCGGTGATGGTGATGCTCTTCGGCATCTGGACTATTTGGGGTGTGGGTCACGCCAGCCATGAACACCATCAGGATAGTCATCAACATCATCACGATAGCCATCAACCGGTGAAAAAAAGCATGGATCACTCCACGATGGATCACTCGGGAACGGATCATTCAGGAATGGATCATTCGGGAATGGATCATACGCAAATGAACCATGACGATATGGATCATTCATCCGTGCCCCAGCCGTCGCACGGTCAGGATTCTGTGCGCGAACAGACAGACATCCATCACCCTCATTCCGTAACATCCTCAGCTGCAGCGCGCAAATAACACGCCTCAAAACTCTTAACAGTGTTCTGCTAGGTGAAGTGATTTCGCCATGCTAAGGTGCGCCGCTGCTAAGCTTGAAACTGAGTGGATACTATTTTGTCGAAGTATTCGACACTGTTTTACTATCTGTCGTTGAGCGACTGTTTGAGACTTTAATATGGATAAAACCCCCCGTTTCGGGCTGTTCTGCGTCCTGGCTTTTTTGTCGTTCGGTGTTAATGCCGAGGACGAACCCGTTGTTGAGGATGATGCTAGTTGCCGTAGTTTTTCCGGTGAGCGTGTAAAAGTGGCTGAGGCCCGAAATACGCGTTTAGACACAAAATTATTTGATGATTTGCAAGGCAAAAAAATCCGTACAATTCAATTCAACAGCTTATCGGTTTTTGATAAAGACGATCCGGATGAGAATAATCGTGTTTATTTATTTTTGAACAAACTCCATATCAACACGCGACCAAACGTAGTACGTGCGCAATTGTTGTTTGAAGAAGGCGAGGCGATTAATATAAAAATAATTCAGGAGAGCGAACGTATTTTACGTAAGCGTTCCTATCTTACCAATGCCTATATTGTCCCCCTTACCGTCTGTGCAGAACAAGTTGACATAATGGTTGTGACGCAGGATTCCTGGTCATTGGAACCGCAATTTTCCCTGAGCAAGGAATCGGAAGGAACCAGATCCGGTTTTGCAATTTCTGATGGTAATATTTTCGGCACCGGCAACAGTTTGACTATAGGTTATGAGGAAAATGCACAGCGCAATTTGATCAGCTACGATTTCAGCAATCCACATATTTTCAATTCGCAAATCGCAACCAAAATTTACTATGCCGATACCAGCGACGGGCGCGATACGATCTTCGACGTCTCGCGTCCTTTCCATTCGTTGGAAACGCCCTGGGCCGCCGGGTTTTACACACAAGATGTAACGCTTGAAGCACCTATTCGCCATATGGATGAACAGATAAATGAGTTTCGCCATCAGACGATGCACAACCGTGTTTATTTTGGTTTGGCGACAGATGTAAATTCGAATTACACCCAACGTTGGCTAGTGGGTATTTCCAACGAAGAGGATAACTTTTTTGAAACAGCTGAAACACTCCAGCCAATTCCTGATGAACGCAAAGCCGTCTATCCCTGGATTGAATATCAATTCCTGGAGAATCGCTACGGGGTGTTCAAAAACGTGAATCAAATCCAGCGCCCGGAAGATATAGCGCTTGGTCACAATCTGAGTTTCCGGTTGGGCTACGGTAGTGAACAATTTGATAACCCTGATGATGTCACTCGCTACATAGGCAAGTACACCTATATCGTTGATTTTGATAGTGAACATATTTTTGAAACAGCGTTAAATCTGGATGGGCGCCATTATTCGAATGTTGGCGACATGAACAGCTCAATTGCGGGCATTAACCTCGCCTACAATTATTTTCAGGACGACAAGCGCCGTTGGTATGCAGGTTTTACCTACGAGCTAGGGCAAGATCTTGCGCAATATGAAGAATTGACCGTAGGCGATATTACCGGCCTGCGCGGATATCCCACAGATTATCAACGCGGCGATCAGCGTTACGTAGTTACGATAGAGCGACGTTATTTCACTGATATACACGTTTTTAATTTGCTGCGTGTCGGTGCGGTCGTGTTCGTTGATGTAGGTAAGGCATGGGGGATAGAGGAATATGGTTATAGTCCACTCTTGAGTAACGTGGGTTTTGGCTTGCGCCTGAGTTCCAGTAAAGTACGCATAGGTAGTGTTGTCCACGTTGATATAGCCACACCGACCACGGCTCGGGATGAACCCGGTGTTGGCAAATATCAACTGACGATAGGCGGGCAAACAAAATTTTAACTGGGATAATCTTAAGGTATAAATAAGCTACTATGCGTATTGTCCATGCCTTAACCGCATTTGGGTGCGCATAAACTTCCCTATCAGAGATGAATGGCCTTCTGTTCAGTAGTCATGATCACACAGCTAAACCAACTTCAATTTGATAATCGCCTCGTGCGCAAATTACCGGCAGACTCAGAGACGGAAAATTATCGTCGCCAAGTCGCCGGTGCTATCTATTCCCGGGTAAATCCCACTGTCGTAAAAAATCCCCAGCTTGTTGCGGGCGCGAAAGAAGTTGCCGCGCTTTTGGATTTTCCAGAATCTTTTTTTCAGCAAACAGAATTTGCGCAAGTATTCGGCGGCAATCAATTACTGGCGGGAATGGAGCCACATGCATGCTGTTATGGCGGACACCAGTTTGGCAATTGGGCAGGGCAGTTGGGCGATGGTCGCGCAATTAATCTCGGTGAAGTGCGCAATCAGCAAGGTGA
>CAZCJR010000130.1:0-12370 GCA_964499225.1 uncultured Cellvibrionaceae bacterium
AGCTCGGAATTGTTCAGGTTTTCAATCGCCGCGCCCGATAACACCGGGTGAGTACAGTAGGCGACCACTTTCTTGGCGCCTTGGGCTTTCAATGCTTTGGCTGCACTGCATAGGGTGCCGGCGGTGTCGATAATGTCATCCACCAGCAAACAGGTGCGACCATCAACTTCACCGATAATATGCATGACTTCCGCAACGTTAGCGCGCGGGCGGCGTTTATCGATAATCGCCAGATCTATGCCTAATTGTTTGGCTACTGCACGGGCGCGCACTACGCCGCCGATGTCGGGTGAGACTACAATCAGGTCTTCAAATTTTTGCGCTTCTATATCTTCCAGCAACACTGGCGAGCCGTAGACGTTATCTACCGGCACATCAAAGAAGCCTTGAATTTGTTCGGCGTGCAGGTCAACGGTGAGTACACGGTCAACACCTACACCGACCATCATGTCGGCTACCACTTTGGCAGTAATAGGTACACGTGCTGAGCGCACGCGACGATCCTGGCGGGCGTAACCGAAGTAGGGCACTACTGCAGTGATCCTGCCAGCAGAGGCGCGACGCAGGGCGTCCACCATCACAATCAATTCCATCAGGTTGTCATTTGTCGGCGCGCAGGTAGGTTGCACCACAAATACATCGCGACCGCGCACGTTATCGTGCAGCTCGACGGCAATTTCACCGTCGGAAAATTGCGAAACAGAAACATTGCCGAGCGGCATGCCCAAATGATCCACAATTTTTTTAGCGAGATCCGGGTTTGCGTTGCCGGTAAAGACCATTAAGTCAGTCACGTCAGATACCTTTTGGTGATGGCTGGGGTGATTGCTGGTGGTTAAATGCCAGAGTCGATACTTTCTTTCTGTAAAAAGACTGTCTGCGCAAAGCAGCGTTTTTTACCCTAGGAAATTCCTGCGGATTGCCTGCGTTCAGAAGTAGCGAAAGGGAATTAATCAGAATAGTCATTGTTGTGGAGTTCGTGTTGGTGGTGCGAATTAATTTGTAAACACACCTGGAACAATGACTGAAAATAGATGGCAGGGGCGGAAGGACTCGAACCTACGAATGGCGGGATCAAAACCCGCTGCCTTACCACTTGGCGACGCCCCTGTTGTACTTGATCAGCTTGACGGAAGCAGTTTGTAGAGCGGTGATTGATTTACACCTTGTGCTACAAAACCGGGCAGATGTTTGGGCAATTGTGCCTGCACGCTGTGTGCTATTTCTGCCGACGCAAAGCTTGCAAATACGCAGGCTCCGGTTCCCGTCATTCGCGCATTGTGATCAAATTTCTGGAGCCAGATGAGTGCGTTATCGACTTGCGGATACAGCTTTCTCACCAAGGCTTCGCAGTCATTTTGACCACCCTGCTCAAGGAAGGCCGCCACTTTAATGGCCGAAGTATCTCTTGTCAAATCTTTGTGAGAAAAAATTTCAGCAGTGGATACATGGCAATCAGGTTGGATAACCAGAAACCATTTTGGCTGCATTTCGATAGCCTGTAGCTCTTCACCCACACCCTCGGCCCAAGCAGTTTGCGCGTTGATAAACACCGGCACATCGGCGCCCAGCTGCAAACCAATATTTTGCAGCTGGCTTTTGTTCAGGCCACAGCCCCATAAATGATTGAGTGCGACGAGTGTAGTTGCGGCATTGCTGCTGCCACCACCGATTCCACCACCCATCGGCAGGCGTTTTTCGAGTTGGATATCAACTCCGGCGCCGATCGGTTTATAGGCATCAAGTGCACGCACGGCTTTAATAATCAGGTTCTGCTCAAAGGCAACACCGGGTAAACCCGGTGCGAGAGCGATTTCGCCATCGGTGCGGGTGTTGAAGGAGAGCGTATCGCCGTAGTCGAGCAGTTGAAACAGGGTTTGCAGATTGTGGTAGCCATCGGGGCGGCGGCCCGTGATGTGCAAAAACAGGTTGAGCTTCGCGGGCGACAAGAGCGTCAAACTGGTCATCGCGCTGCCCCCAGCTGCCAATCGCGAATCACCAGCACCAAACGTACATCTTCATATTCAGCGGTAATTTTCCCCGGCAGCGGCAAAATGACGCCATTGAAGGTTTGATCGCGGTAGTTGCTGTAATCAATGATCCAGCCACCCTGAATCAATTGGGCGATTAAACCGGTGTCGTTTTGCTGCAGATGTGTAATGCGCAGTTTCGGCGCGGGCACACCGCGTACCCAATAAGCGAGTTGGGCGACAGGCAGTGTCCAACCTGCGGATTTTTTAATTAACGCCTCGGCAGTTTTGGCTTCTTGCGCGGGTTCGCCCGTTTGTTCAAGGCGCACTTTGTCGGGTGTGCCGGTGATGATCATGCTTTTTTGCCCGAGCGGGCCGCTGAGATTAATTTGGTAATTGGCGATCTGTTGCACCCATTTGACGCTCGCGCTGCCGCTATCGCCTGCTGTGCGAAGGCCCAGTTTGCCGGTTAGTTGCCAATCGCCAATCGCCTGCACTTGCCGCTGATGTTCGAGTACATCCTGAGGCGGGGTTAATGAACCCTGGTGTACGCAGCCGCCGAGCAACAGCGTAAGGAAAAGAAGACGTGAAACGCGCTGCATCATAAATCGACCTTGAGTCGCTTGAGGGTTTCCAGGAGAACCGGGTCCTTAGGGGTCAGTTGGATACTGTCCTGCCAGACGCGACGGGCTTCGGCTTTATCCCCCAGTACCCACAAAATTTCGCCCAAATGTGCACCGATTTCTGCATTGGGTTCTACAGCATAGGCGTTGCGTAGGTAAGTCAGCGCTTCGGGGTATTGTCCGGTGCGATAAAGCAGCCAGCCCATCGAATCCATGACGGCCGAATCGTCGGGTTCCAGTCGAATGGCCTTTTCCAGCAGTTCCCGTGCTTCCGCAAACCGCTGGGTGCGATCAGCCAATATATAGCCGAGTGAATTGAGCGCGGCGACATTATCCGGCTGCTGTTTCAATATCTGGCGCAGGTCGCGCTCGGCTGCTGCGATGCGGTTGCGCTGGTTGCTGAGCATTGCCCGCGCAAATAATAGACGGGTGCTGGTGGCGAAACTGGTTAGGCCTTCGCTAAACACAGCATCTGCTTCAAACAGATAATTGTGTTTTACCAGAGTTTGACCGTGGAGCACGTACAGGGCTTCGCTCTGCTCGGGGAAGCGTAACCGCACGCGGTTCATATGTTGTTGGGCACTGAGAAAATCCTCCTGGCGTACGAATATATCCAGCAGGCTGATGGTGGCCGGGAGGAAATCATTGCCGCTTTCTACTCGCAAGTAGTGAAGGATGGCCTCGGAAAGATCATTGCGCGCTTCGGCCATGCGCGCCAAATAATAGTGTGCGGTTGAGGTGTGCAGGTCGAGATCCAGCAACTCTTCAAACGCATTGCGGGCGGTTTCCAGGTCTTTGCGTTCCAGCGCGATAATACCCAGAGACAAGAGCATGTCGCCATTGCCTGGCAGTTGGCGGGTGAGAATCGTAAATTGTTCCTGCGCCAGCTCCATATCATGATGGGCCAGGATGCGTGCGTATTGCTGGCGCAGGCTGGTGTTATCAGGGTAAAACTCCAGCAGGCTATCCATTTTGGCAACCGCTTCCTGATCGCGCTTTAATTGATGAAGCAGGTTAGCTTCAAGTATGGCGGCGGGAATGCTGCGCGGATGTACTTTGAGTGCCTGATGGGCGAGGTTCATGGCCTCATCATATTTGCCTTGCTGTTGAAGTAGTATTCCTGTGCCGACCATTAATTGCTCATCATCAGGATGGCTTTGCAGTTGGGTGACAAAGTCACTCAATAGCAGCGCGCGCGGAATATCGCCCAAACTCGCTGCGTTGGCAGCAATGTTTTGAAAGAGCGGCTCACCGCCCTCATCCATCAGTTGACGCGAAAACTCAAAGGCCTCGCGTAATTCGCCGGCCTGCATAAGGGCCATGGAGATATTGGTTAGCGCATCTTTGCTGTGTGGAGCGGCCTTAACCCAGATTTGAGCCATTTCCAGTGCCACTGCATTGCTGCCCAGATAACGGGCAATCATGGTGGCGCGCTCGGCGATTTGCGGATCGCGGGTCTCGCGTGCCTGCTGCACATAGTTGCTCAACGCAAGGTCATATTGCGCGCGGCTACCGGCGATTTCTGCGGTGAGTAGCGAATAGAGTGTTTCAGTCGGGAAGGGCTTGGCCGGTGTCTGAATGAGAATTTCCGGCTGTGGTTCGGGCGCCGCTACAGTGCGCGCCGACTGCAGGCTGCAACCACTCAGCACCCAATACAGGGTCATGCTCGACAGAATAATAGGGCGGTGTTTGATCATGCGCGACCGATAGCGGGACAAAAGGATAGGCGCAAATCAGCATGCGCGGCCAGACATCATAAACGCGAAGGCGAATGATAAAAAGGCCGTTCTGGTAATGCTGTGAAAAGATCCCGCCGGTACCCGCCGCTTAAAGTCCGGTCCGCCGCGCTAGCGCCGGTTGGGTGTCGACGAGGCGACGGGTTTCAAGGAAAGTTTGCTGTATCAAGTAGGCGTCGCCACTGGCTCTATGGCGTTTGATGTCGAGTCGCTTCTCCATTTGCTTTTTGGTTTTGTCCCATAGTAGTAGTTGAGCCTCGGTGGCGATCATCTCAATTGGGCTTAGGTGAAAGCTGGGGCTGATGCGCGCGGCAAAAAACAGGCGGTTGAGCCAAGGGCTATCGTGGATCCAGGCATCGCTATAGGCGGTGATCTCACCAAGAAACTCATTGAGTTCATTGCAAATATCGCGCGGTTTGCGCCCACGTGTTTCGATTAGTTTGCGAGTAATGCCATGTACCGCCTGCGCGGTCGCGCTCCAGTGATCCCATTCGGGAGGCGGTTCGATCAGCGCGCAGTAGCGATCGCCATTGGTTTTAACGACACCTATCTCAATCGGGTAGCTACGCGAGCCAAAACCTGAGGCTTCGATATCAATAATGGTCGGGTGGGGCAGTCTGCGCATAGATAAATCCTTGGCTGCGGCTGTGATTGAGTATAGGTGTGGATGCGACAGGTCGGCTAATCGGCGTAATAATCCTTCTTTATGACAGGATTGCACGTGCGCCTCTTGCCACGCCCCCTCTGTGACCGGACAATACCGGCCTTCATAACCATAGCGACCTAAAAATAGTCCTGCCCCATGACCCTGTTAGCCTTTGGCATCAACCACACCACCGCCCCACTTGCCCTGCGCGAGCGGGTGGCGTTCGCGCCCGACAATCTGCACAGCGCGATGCAGGAGGCTTGTGCCCACGCGGGGCTGACCGAAGTTGCCATTCTCTCCACCTGCAATCGCACGGAAATCTATGCGGCGAGTGAAGGTGATGCGACCGCGATTCAGCAGTGGTTGGTCGACCACACCGCCATTGAAGCGGCAGATTTGGCCAATAGTTATTACTGCTATCAGGATCATGAAGCCGTGCGCCATATGATGAAGGTTGCCGGTGGCCTCGATTCACTCGTGCTGGGTGAACCGCAAATTTTGGGCCAAATGAAGTCGGCATTTGCAAGCGCGAAGGGCGCGGGCACTTTGGGTGCGGAATTACACGCAACTTTCCAGCAGGTTTTTAATATCGCCAAGCGCGTGCGCACTGAAACAGCGATTGGTGAGAACCCTGTTTCAGTTGCTTACGCTGCCGTCAGTCTCGCGCAACAAATTTTCTCCAATCTCAAACAAGACACCGCGCTCCTGATTGGTGCAGGCGAAACCATCGAACTGGTTGCGCGCCATTTGGTGGAGCAGGGCATCAAGCACATTATTGTGGCCAACCGCACGCTTGATCGCGCGCAACGGCTTGCGCGGGAATTTAACGGCGAGGCGATTTTGCTCGCCGATATTCCCGAGCAACTGCACCGCGCCGATCTGGTGATTTCCTCCACCGCCAGCCAATTACCGTTACTCGGTAAAGGTGCCGTTGAATCGGCGCTGAAAAAACGCAAGCACAAACCTATGTTTATGCTCGATATCGCTGTACCGCGCGATATTGAAGAGCAAGTGGGCGAGCTGGATGATGTGTATCTTTACACCGTGGATGATTTGCACGCGGTAATTGATGAAAACAAAAAATCCCGCGTCGCCGCTGCCGATCAAGCTGAAGAAATTATTAACGAAGGTGTTGAATTATTTTTGCGTCACCAGCGCGCGCTCAGTGCAGTTGAAACTGTAAAAGCCTATCGTCATAAAGCAGAGCAAATGCGCGATCTGGAATTGCAAAAAGCCCTGCGCAGTTTGCAAACTGGTGTTAATCCTGAACAAGTGTTGCAGCAATTTGCGCGCAACCTCACCAACAAATTAATCCATTCGCCGACTACCGTTTTAAAAGAAGCGAGTGCCAGTTCGCGTCACCATGTAATTCAAGTGGCGCAAGAGCTGTTTGATCTGTCACTGAACTCTGATTTTTTAAATACATCGGAAAAATCTGTTAACCCTGCTGCTGATTTAGGCAGTGATGCAAGTGAGCAATAATGAAAGCGTCTATTTTAGAAAAGCTGGATCGCCTTAAAGAGCGCTACGAAGAGGTGAGCGCGATGCTGTCGGAAGCGGACATCATCAACAACCAAAACCGATTCCGCGAGCTCTCCAAAGAGTACGCAGAGCTTGAGCCGGTTGTGCAAGGCTACCAAAACTATTTGAACCTGCTCGCCAATATCGCCGAAGCCAAACATCTGATTGTCGACGGCGATGCCGATATGAAAGAAATGGCCGAAGAAGAGTTGAAAGACTGCGAAGCGCAACTCGAACCTATGCAGTTGGAGTTGCAAAAACTCTTGTTGCCGAAAGATCCCAACGACGAAAAAAACTGCTATCTCGAAATTCGCGCTGGTACCGGTGGCGACGAAGCGGCGATTTTTTCCGGCGATTTATTCCGCATGTATACCCGCTACGCAGAGACGCAAGGTTGGCGTGTTGAAGTGCTCAGCCAGAATGAAGGCGAGCACGGCGGCTTTAAAGAAGTGATTAGTTTGGTGAGCGGCCAGGGAGTATATTCCAAATTAAAGTTTGAATCGGGCGCCCACCGAGTGCAGCGCGTGCCGGAAACCGAAGCGCAAGGGCGTATTCATACCTCTGCCTGCACCGTGGCGGTAATGCCGGAAGCGGATGAAATGGAAGAAATTAATATCAATAAAGCCGATTTGCGCATCGATACCTTTCGTGCATCTGGCGCGGGCGGTCAGCACGTTAACAAAACCGATTCGGCAGTCCGTATTGTGCACTTGCCCACCGGCTTGGTGATTGAATGTCAGGACGAGCGCTCGCAACATAAAAACCGCGCGCGCGCTATGAGTTTGCTCGCCACAAAATTAAAACAGGCGCAGGAAGATGCCGCGCATAAATCGCTCTCGGACGAGCGCCGCAGCTTGGTGGGTTCCGGTGATCGTTCCGAGCGCATCCGCACCTACAATTATCCACAGGGTCGCGTGACCGATCACCGCATTAACCTCACGCTCTATTCGTTGGATGCGATTATGCAGGGTGATTTGAATCCGGTTGTGCAACCGTTAGCGAACGAATACCAAGCGGATTTGTTGGCGGCGATTGCTGATTAATTTTTATATTTGTATTTATGTAGGTTGCTGGTGAGCTCGCGAACCGCAACACTCTGAACGGGATTGACATGTTGCGGTTCGTTCCTCACCAGCAACCTACGGGAACACATGAGCACATTTTCCATCGCGCAATGCCTACGACTCGCACACGAACTTGAATCCGTAAGCGATTCTGCTCGTTTGGATATCGAGTTACTGCTCTGTCACGTTCTACAAAAAAATCGCACTTATCTTTTTACCTGGCCGGACAAAATCTTATCACCCGAACAGGCTGAAGAGTTTTTGCAATTTTTTAATCGCCGTAAAACCGGCGAGCCAATTGCACACATTCTTGGGCAGCGCGAATTCTGGTCGCTGCCGCTCGCGGTAAATAATTCCACGTTAATTCCACGTCCGGATACTGAGCTTCTCGTCGAATTGGTATTGGAATTATTTGCAGATGATGCGCAGCAACAACGTAGTTGTTTGGATTTGGGCACAGGAACCGGTGCGATTGTTTTGGCCGTCGCCAGTGAAAAACCGGCGTGGCAACTAGTGGGGGTGGATAAGTCTGCTGATGCAGTCGCCCTTGCCGAAAAAAACCGTAGTGATTTGCAATTTGCTCACGTACAAATAGTGCAAAGCGATTGGTTCACTGCCATCCCTGCGCAACAATTTGATGTTATCGTCAGCAACCCGCCGTATATAGATCCGCAAGATCCGCATTTGGAGCAGGGCGATGTTCGCTTTGAGCCGCGCTCGGCGTTAATTGCGGATAATAAAGGTTTGGCCGATATCGAACTTATCATTCAACAAGGATGGGATTATTTGCGCGAGCAGGGTTGGTTATTGTTGGAACATGGCTATGACCAAGGGCAAGTGGCGCGCGATTTATTTGGTGCGCGTGGTTTTGTACAAGTGGAAACCAGAAAAGATTTAGGTGGTAATGAGCGCGTTACCCTCGGCAAAAAAGGGGCTGTATCGTGAACGACGAACAACTACTCCGGTATTCACGGCAAATTATGTTGCCCGATGTCGATATCGACGGGCAGGAAAAATTACTGGCTGCGCGCGTCTTAATTATTGGCCTGGGCGGTTTAGGTTCACCGGTCGCTATGTATTTGGCCGCCGCAGGTGTTGGGCATTTAACATTGGTGGATTTTGATGAGGTAGATCTCAGCAATCTGCAGCGGCAAATTGCGCACACCAGCGCGCGAGTTGGTGAAAATAAAGCGGCATCAGCTGCGCAAAGCTTGTGCGAATTAAATCCTGACGTTGCGATTACTTGCATCGAAACATTATTAAATGCCGATGAGCTTATCGAACAAGTAAAACTGGCGACTGTTGTTGTGGACTGCACCGATAATTTCCAAACCCGCTTCGCCATCAACGCGGCCTGCGTTGCTGCAAAAGTTCCGCTTGTCTCCGGTGCAGCTATTCGGCTGGAAGGGCAAATAGCAGTGTTCGATTCGCGCGATACCAGCAGCCCCTGTTATCGCTGCTTGTATGAAGAAGATAGCGATGACTTAACTTGCGCGGCGAATGGTGTATTGGCTCCGCTGGTGGGAATTATCGGTTCTATGCAAGCGTTGGAAACAATGAAATTAATTTGCGGTTTTGGCACTAACCTCGCCGGACGTTTGTTACTGCTGGATGCGCGCCATAGCCAATGGCGCGAGTTGAAATTGCCGAAAGATCACAATTGTCCTGTTTGCGGCCAACCTGCGTCTTCATAAAGGGCTTGTTTTTTAGCATCGCGTCTCTATATTGGCGCCAACAAAATTCTATTTAACTGTTATTGACATTAAAGGTGTAAAAATGAACGACGTTCCTCCTGCATACAAAACCGGTTTTTTCCCCACGCTGATTTTTGGCTCACGTTGGTTACAGTTGCCCCTCTACCTAGGATTGATCATCGCCCAGTGCGCCTACGTGTACTTGTTTTTGCATGAATTATGGATTTTGGTTTCTAGTGTGTCGACCTTGGGTGAACAACAAATTATGTTGATCGTATTGGGGTTAATTGACGTGGTGATGATCTCTAACTTGTTAGTGATGGTCATCGTCGGTGGTTATGAAACGTTTGTTTCCCGTTTGCGCTTGAACGGCCACCCGGATCAGCCTGAGTGGCTGAGCCACGTTAATGCCACAGTGTTGAAAGTAAAACTGGCCATGGCGATTATCGGCATATCGTCAATCCACTTGTTAAAAACATTCATCGAGGCTGGCAATATTGGTATGCCGGGCGCGAAATTTACTGAAGCTGGCGTTATGTGGCAAACCATTATCCATATGACCTTTATCTTCTCCGCGATTGGTATTGCTTACACAGATTTGCTGATGCAGAAAGTGAGCTCTGCCAATAAAGCTGGCCATTCATCTTAAGTTTTGTCACTGTATTGATTGATAAATCTACAAATTTCCTTGCTGCGCAAATTACAGGGTTTTCGATTAAGAGGTTGCTATTTACTGGATTTGTTTGTCGCTATTGCTAGTTCTTCCGTTAGTCGCCGCACTGAGTCCGGTTAGAGATTATGGTACGCTCTGGATTCTCCGTGCTTATGTTGTTGCTAGCATCATCACCTATTGTTTTTATTGGGATGATAAGCGCCGAGCAAAGGTTGGAGAATGGCGCATACCCGAAGCGAATTTACATTTCTGGTCTTTGGTCGGCGGATGGCCCGGCGCTTTTATAGCACAGCAGCAATTTCGACATAAAACCAAAAAACTCTCATTCCAGTTTATGTTTTGGTTGATTGTTATTGCCCACCAATTATTGTTGTTTGATTGGTTGATTCTGGATGGGAAATGGCTTATGTCGGTGTTAGGTTGATTCAGGGTGGTTATTGCACCATACACTTACAGAAAAGGAACATAGTATGAATGTAGAAGTAGGCGGACTTTTAGGTCTTATTTTGCTGATTTGTGTTATTTACGCCATTGTAAAAACAGTGCAAAGCGGCGCAAGTACAGGCACCAAAGTGATATGGATTGTAGTGTTGTTGTTGCTCCCGCTGCTGGGTTTTATTTTGTGGTTTTTGTTTGGCCCAAAATAGATCAGCTGTTGGTAGGGTGGGTGGAACGCAAGCGATACCCACCGTTTCCCCTTGCAAGATGGGTAGCGCTACTGCTCCACCCGTCCTGCGCTTGCGATCCGTTTAGTTAAAAAATCCTTTCTTTAATTCTTCATGCTGATCTGCTTTTAAACGCGGGCCAAATTGCGATACGACTTTGGCGGCCGCGATATTGGCAAATTCCGCCGCTGTTTTAAAATCCTTGTTTTGGCTGATCGCATACAAAAATGCACCGGCAAACATATCGCCTGCACCGTTGGTGTCGAGAGGTTTTATTGGGTGTGCGGCCACTTGTGTTAATTGTTCGCCATCAAATACCAATGCACCGTCGCCGCCGCAAGTGATGGCAAATTGTTTGCAATATTTTTTTAGCGCGGTAATGGCTTCTTCAATTGAGTGGGTTTGGGTAAAGCCGATAGCTTCGTCACGATTGCAAAAAATCAAATCCACGCCATCGCCGATCATTTCTACCAAACCATCGCGGAAAAATTGCACCATCGCCGGGTCAGATAAGCTCAATGCGGTTTTAGTATTGTTGGCTTCGGCTTGTTTGCGCAATTCAATTGCGGCGGCGCGTCCGGTGGGGGAGGTCACCAAATAACCCTCGATGTAAGCGTAGTGCGATTGTGCAATGGCAGCCACATCCAATTCATTCACCGACAGTGTTTCGCTGATGCCGAGAAAGGTATTCATGGTGCGCTCGGCGTCGGGGGTGATCATCACTAAACATTTTCCGGTGATACCGGTGGGCGGAGTGATGTGCGCGGGCGTGGCAACGCCTGCCGCGTGAATATCATTTAAATAAAATGCACCGTTTTCGTCGTTGGCAACTTTGCAGGAATAAAAATTATTGCAGCCAAAATAGCTCGCGGCGATGATGCTATTAGCCGCTGAGCCGCCGCTGGCGCGATGCGATGCAACCAAATGGTTTTGCAAGTAATCGATCAGTGCGTTTTGACGATCCTCATCTACTAGTGTCATCACGCCCTTGGCGACGGCCATGGTAGTGAGATCAGTATCGGTGAGGGTGATTTCGGTATCGACCAGTGCCGCGCCTATGCCGTAAATGTGATATTGCTTGCTCATAAGCCGGTTTGCCTTTCGCTTGGATGTGATGGTGGATGTGTTGGTTAGCGTGATGATGAGTGTGAACTTGCGCGGCATTATGCAAAATTCGTCGCGCTCGATAAAGCACAACTGTGTGATCCGAACCGATTCGCACTTATTTAGCCTCGCATTCAATGGGTGTGGCGGTTAAACTGGCGCCCGAATTTTTGCACTTGGTGCAACCCTCTGTTTGCTTCCTTTTATCACTAAGATTTTTCTATGACTAAACGCCGTGCTGCTGTTCGTCGCCCCAAATCCACCATCTCTGCCCCCCGTAACGGCTGGGCCTTAGCGCGGCTGTGGATATTTTATGGCTTGCTGTTGGTGGTGGCGTTGATGGGGATCTGGACGCTGTATCTGGATTCGGTGGTGCGCAACAAATTTGAGGGCAAAAAATGGTCGCTGCCTGCGCGCGTTTACGCGCGGCCGCTGGAATTGTACCAAGGGGTATCGCTCACTCCCGCGCTGTTTGAGCAGGAGCTGCGTGCGCTGGGGTATCGTTTTGAAGGCAATGCCAACACGCCCGGTCAGGTGCTGAAAAAAGTCAGTGCCGGTTCTAACGAAGTGGTTTATCACATCCACAGCCGTGGTTTTGATTTTTGGGATAAAAAAGAAGTTTCGCGCAAATTTATGCTGCGTGTAGCCAACGGCAGTGTGCAGGGCTTGATCGA
>CAZCJR010000131.1:0-6543 GCA_964499225.1 uncultured Cellvibrionaceae bacterium
CCATATGTTGTTCACTTTGGCGCAACCAGACGCGCGGGTCGTAATATTTTTTGTTGGGTTTTTCATCGCCCTCCGGGTTGCCGATTTGGCCTTGTAAATACTCGGCATTGGCTTTGTAGTATTCCATAGTGCCCTCCCAAAACGCCCATTGCGTATCAGTGTCGATATTCATTTTCACTACGCCGTAATGAATCGCCTGCGCTATGTCTGCCGCTTCAGAACCTGAGCCACCGTGGAAAACAAAATCCAGACTGTTGTGCGGTACACCAAATTTTTCACTCACATAAGTTTGTGAATTGCGCAAAATTTCCGGCGTGAGTTTTACATTGCCGGGCTTGTAAACACCGTGCACATTGCCGAATGATGCGGCGATGGTAAATTTACTGCTGATCGGGCGTAGTTTTTCATAAGCGTAGGCGACATCCTGCGGCTGGGTGTAGAGCGCAGCATTATCGAGGTGGCTGTTATCTACGCCGTCTTCTTCACCGCCGGTGCAGCCCAATTCAATTTCCAGCGTAATGCCTAGCTTGTGCATGCGCGTTAAATAGGCAGCAGAAATTTCGATATTCTCTTGCAGCGATTCTTCCGATAAATCAATCATGTGCGAACTGAACAGCGGCGCGCCTGTCAGTGCAAAATGTTTTTCGCTGGCATCGAGTAAACCATCAATCCAGGGTAGTAGTTTTTTCGCGGCGTGATCGGTGTGCAAAATTACGGGCACACCATAGGCTTCTGCCACTGTGTGCACATAGTGTGCAGCGGCGATGGAGCCTAGTATCGAACTGCCCTGGCCTTCCAGCTTGATGCTTTTGCCGAGAAAGAACGCGGAACCGCCCTGAGACAATTGCACAATCACTGGCGAATTTACCTTGCGCGCGGCTTCGAGTATGGCGTTAATGGTATTGGTATTGGCAGCATTCACTGCAGGATAGGCAAAGCCACCTTCTTTGGCGGCATTGAATAATATTTTTACGGCATCGCCAGTGGCAACGCCGGGGGCAACAAGGTTAGCGAGACTGTTCATCATCAAATCCTGAGCTGTGGTTGATTTTTTGTGATGACCGAGTTGTTCGCCGATTGGATTTTTTTAGTTTTTCTTTTTATGTCGAATACAAATTTATGTGGATGTGTTCATCGCGCACCCGTTTGATCGTAGGGGCGCCGCTTGCTGCGCCCATGCTTATCTAATCATCCATTTCCGCAAGCTCCGATGCCTGCTCACAAATCGCAACAAAATGTCCCGGGTCCAAACTTGCGCCGCCGACGAGCAAACCATCGATATCTGTTTGCTGTAATAAATCGCGCGCATTGCTTTTGGTTACGCTGCCGCCATACAAAATGCGCACACGGTTAGCAGTTTCTTTATCGAAAATTTCCACGAGTTCCGCGCGGATAAATTGATGTACTTCTTGCGCTATTGCCGGAGTCGCTGCAAGGCCAGTGCCAATTGCCCACACGGGTTCATAGGCAACACATAAGTCTTTACCGGTGAGATCAATATCGGTGAGGCCGCCGCGCAATTGTTCGCGCAGCACTTGCTCGGTGATATTGGCTTCCCGCTGTTGTTGATTTTCACCGACGCAGAGCACGGGCAACAATTCGTGATTCAAGGCGGTGCGCACTTTGATCTGGCAGCCCTCGTTATTTTCCGCAAACATGGCGCGACGTTCCGAATGGCCGATTAAACAAATGGAGCAACCCGCTTGCTTGAGCATTTGCGCAGAGGTCTCGCCAGTGTAGGCGCCGGATTCGTAGCGGCTTACGTTCTGGCTGCCGATTTCCAAATCGGAATATTGCAAAAAGGTCAGCATATCGCGCATGTATAAATAGGGTGGGCAGATGGCGATTTGCGCCGCAAAGTGTTTGCCGATAAACGAGGCCACCGAGGTGCAGATTAAATCCAGGCCGCCGTTGAGCTTCCAGTTGGCGATGACAATGGGTTTACGTTGTTTCATGGAATCCACTCAAAAAGGTGCGTGCGCGAAGCTGGCGATAAATACTGAGGCTTAGGCGATTAGCTGGTCTACCGCCAAGTGAAAATGCTACACAGCGGAATGAAATCGAGCAATAGTGGTTTGGATTTAATTTGCTTTAAAGTGGCATTTTGTAGAAATTTAATCCTAAATTATCGTGAATAACATGTGTAAACGTTCCATTTTTACATCGCAATAAAATGTAATCGTTTACACATTGTCGACGTTTAGTGAGCGCGCTTACGGCTTGGCTTGGTGCCGGTAGGATCCTAGATGGTCTGGTCATTAGCGCTTTGCAGGCTTACATCTGAGCGATGTACTTGGACAGGGTTTCAAATTTTTCCGCATCGTTATCCACAAAGCGGATCACAATTTTTACCACGCTGGTATCCGCGCGGTTCTCGCCCGCCTGAATGCTGTGCACATACCCGTTGACGCGCGCGACGCTGCTGCCATCGCCGGTTTCTATATCGACCACCGCCTGCTCAAACACGGTGGGTAGATCCTCGGTTCTCTGCATCAAACAACTCATCAATTGCAGCGACATCTCGCGGATAACGCAGCCAAAGGTGCGGTTATTGGGGAAGCGCAATTGGGCTTTGCCCTTGGCGGCTTTGGGTGTGTCTACGGCTTTAATTGAGGGCTCTGCTGGACCTGCTGACTTTGCGCCGAGTGCGCCAGCACTATTATTGGCGAAGGGATTAACCGGTTTGGGGGCGGCGACTCTGGGGGCCCCGCTGCCACCAGGCTGTGAGCCACCCGTTAGCACATCCACCGAGGCAAAGGCGATGCCCTGGGTAGTCGCCGTGCGCGCACCTTGCACCGGCGTTTTACCGGCAAGCTTCAGTTGTTTAAAGACTTTTTTAAGCAATTCGTCGGCGGAAAAAGGTTTGGTTAAGTAGTCGGATACACCCAGCTCAATCGCCTTGACGATATGGTTGCGGTCGCCGCGGCTGGAGATCATCACAAAGGGCGTGGCGCCGCCGTTGGGCATGGCGCGGACAGCGGTGAGCAATTCAGCGCCGGTCATATTGGGCATTTCCCAATCGGAGAGAATCAAATCCACCGCCTGGCCTTTAAGTTGCGCCAGCGCACGCGCGCCATCGGGCGCATCAAATACTTCCACACCCGGAATTTTATCGCGCAGTTGTTTTTTGATCATGTCGCGGATAAAAGTGGCATCGTCCACCACCAGAATACGAATGCCCATAGGTCATCCCTCCAACAATTATCCTTTCAGCCTAGCCCAGCTTGGATAATTTGCGCGCAAGCTGCATAGGTAGAACTACTTGGTCAAGCGCCTACTCATCAGGCGCGCGCTTGTAGATGACGAATGGGGGTATCGAGGGTAGTTTCGTCGTCAAGGAAATCACCCATTTGCGCTGCCTCTACCGCGATGCGAACCCAGTGTTTTAATTCCGCCGGCTGGTTGATTACGTCGTTGGGTAACTGGAAGAAAGAGGATTCCACGTCGACTGCCACACGCGGTTGAAACGCGGTCATGCCTTTTTGTTGGTAGAGCGGGCGCGAGTGTTCGTCGGCGCGGAAGTAGAGATGGTCATTGATGATGATGGCGAACTGCACACCGCGATAATAAATACCGACGCCGTTAAAAATCCGGCGATAGGAAACTTCTGCCACCTGCGACAAGCGAGCGATAACGCGATCCAGATACGCATGGCTGAGGTTCATCAGGCGATTTCCTATCCTGTTCTATTTATTATCGAGCGAGCAAATTAATCGCAAAACTTTAGGGAGTGGTACATCCATTTGCAATGGCCTGATAAGACCATTTTCTGCGCCAAAATGAGGATAGTTGAGTTTTTGACTATATAAAGTTCGCTGCTGAAAATATTTTCTTATATTTGGATCAGCCCGATTCCCTTGCCTATTCCAGGCAACGCTCGTCACCTGCAACACCCAAGTTGATACCCGGGCTGGATACTTCTTTTTCGTGACCGCTTTACTTTGGGTGAGTCTAGTATTAAATTGATATCTAAATGATATCAAATAGGCAATTCGGGCACCCCAAAGGAGAACGTTATGGTTCATGAAATCGAAGCGCGCAGCGGCTCAGGTTATTTGCTGTTGGTTGTATTGTTGATACTGCAGGTGTTGTCGGTAGCCGGAATAGTCGTACTGCCGGGCTTCTTCAAAATCATTGCTGTCCTGGTGGCGGTGATTGTTTTTATCTGCTGGTTCGGGTTTTACATGGTGCAGCCCAATCAGGGCAAAGTGCTGCAACTCTTCGGGCAATACGCGGGCACCGACCGCAACAACGGGCTGCGCTGGGCCAACCCGCTCTACAGCAAAAAATCCGTTAGTTTGCGCGTGCGCAATTTTGAATCCGGGCGTTTGAAAGTGAACGACTCCAACGGCAACCCGATTGAAATTGCGGCCGTCATTGTCTGGCGCGTAGTGGACACCGCCGAAGCGGTATTTGAAGTGGATGATTACGAAAATTACGTCACCATCCAAAGCGAAGCAGCGCTGCGCAATCTGGCGACCACTTACCCCTACGAACACGATCTCGACGACGAGCGTTTATCACTGCGCAGTGACTCCAATGCCATCGCCCTGAAATTAAAAAGCGAAGTGCAGGATCGATTGCAAAAAGCCGGGGTGGATGTACTTGAAGCACGCTTGAGCCACTTGGCCTATTCGCCGGAAATTGCTCAGGCGATGCTGCAGCGGCAACAGGCAAGCGCAGTGCTCGCCGCGCGCAAAATTATTGTGCAGGGCGCGGTGGGTATGGTGGCCGATGCATTGGATCAATTGAAAGTGCAGGGCGTGGTGGAATTGGATGGCGAGCGCAAAGCGGCAATGGTGAGTAATTTATTAATTGTGCTGTGCGGCGACCAGGTAAAACCGGTGATCAACACAGGCACCCTTTACTCATGATGAAGGTAAGAGCGCGTGACTAAAAAATCCTTTCCACTGCGCATCAACGAACAGGTCATCGCCGCTATGCAACGCTGGGCCGACGATGACTTGCGCAGCCTGAATGCACAAATTGAATTTGTATTGCGCGATGCGCTGGTCAAAAGCGGACGAGTGAAACTAACGCAAAAAGTCGTCACCGACCTTGAACTGCTCGAACCTGAACAGACCGAGAACGACGATATTAATACTGAAGGGGATAAATAATGCGCTGGGAATACAAGACACTTTCGTTTAAAAAACGTAGCTTTTTTTCGGGCGCAATTGATGCCGAAGCACTCAATCAACAATTAGATGCACTTGGGCGTGAGGGCTGGGAATTAGTCAGTATCTGCCCTAATTTTTTTATGGGTGCCCCTACCGGAGTAGTGGGCGCACTGAAGCGGCAGCGATAAATCTCCCAGCCCCTCTTAGCTGCGCGCCCCCTTTCACAGAGGGGAGTTTAGCTCCTCCCTTTGTAAAAGGGAGGCTGGGAGGGATTTACGCTATTCCTCCCTTAAAAACACCCACTCTTTCGGCGATGAGCTTTTTTCATCGTAACGATAACCCGCCGTATCGAAACCTTTAATCTGCTCCACTTTTTTCAGCTTATTTTGGATGATGTAAGCGCTCATCATGCCGCGCGCCTTTTTGGCGAAAAAACTGATGATTTTGTACTGGCCGTTTTTGCAATCCTTGAACACCGGCGTAATCACTTCAGCATGCAGTTTTTTGGTATTCACTGCGCTCCAGTATTCGTTGGACGCGAGGTTTACCACTACCCGCTCTTTCTGTGCATCCAATTCGAGATTCAATTGATCAGTGATGATATCGCCCCAGAATTGATACAGGTTTTTGCCGCGTGCGTTGGCAAAACTGGTGCCCATTTCCAACCGGTAGGGTTGGATTAAATCGAGCGGGCGCAGCAATCCATACAAACCTGAGAGGATACGCAGATGTTGTTGCGCAAAGGTGAGGTTGGCTCTGGAGAATTTTTCCGCGTCCATACCGGTATACACATCACCCTTAAACGCCAGCAGCGCCTGTTTTGAATTGTGTGGCGTGAACGGCGTTTGCCATTCGAGAAAGCGCTGTGCATTTAATTCGCCTAGCTTTTCGCTGATGCCCATCAATGTGGAAACTTGCGGCGGCGTAAGCTCACGCAAATCCTTGATCAACTCTTGCGAGTGATTGAGGAATTGCGGCTGGGTAAATGTGGCAGTTTTGGATGGCGTTTCAAAATCCAGAGTTTTCGCGGGCGAAATAAGGTGCAGCATAAGTCAGTATCGATACCGGCGTAGATAAATAAGTTATTCAGGCTTGAGCAGATCCAACCACCAATTGAGCGGCGTTTCACCGTCGGTAGGATCGTAAACGTTGCCGTACATCCAGGCACTTTGGCCGTCGCGACCGACATATTCGTTGAGTATGTTCTCAATCGCACTGAAGCCGCAGCTAACGTGGATAGAATAAACCAACATACGCGGTGTCTCGCGGTCCAGTTCACCGCCGAGTTTTTCCAGCTCAGCGGTAAGCACATCGCCCAAGGCCTGAATATCATTGCGGCTAAATACGCGCACACTCAGGTTGCCGCTGCGTTGTACCAAATCAAACTCGCGTGTCTCGGCAAGCATTTTTACAACGTCGCCAC
>CAZCJR010000131.1:6553-12311 GCA_964499225.1 uncultured Cellvibrionaceae bacterium
AAACGCGGGTGATTGCACCAGTTGGAAGTTGCCATCCTCCAGTTCGCGCACATGGAGTTGTTCAACAATCGGCTTGCTATCGGCGCCGAGGCCGGCAAAAAGTTCGATCACTTGCAGGGATTTCATCGGAAAACGTTCACCTTGTATTAAAAGTCGTGTGGTAAAAAAGATGTGGCATTATAGCCACCTCTGTCTACAGGAGTCCTCTTATGAAATTACTTTCCCCCATTCTCGCTTTCGGTGCCCTCGCATGGTCACTGACTGGCTGTGTGGTTAATCCGGTGACCGGCAAAAGCCAGGTCTCGCTGATGTCGCCCGAGCAAGAAGTTGCCACCGGTGCGCAAAATTATGTTCCTGCGCAGCAGTCTCAAGGCGGCCAATACGTGGTCGACCCCGGCCTGACGGCCTATGTACAGAGAGTCGGTAAGAAACTCGCGGCAGTGAGTGATCGCCCTGATCTACCCTACGAATTTGTGGTGCTGAACAACGATGTGCCCAATGCATGGGCGATGCCCGGCGGCAAACTGGCATTTAACCGTGGGTTACTAATGTATCTGGAAGATGAAGCGCAACTCGCGGCAGTAATGGGCCACGAAATTGTGCATGCCGCCGCTCGTCATGGCGCGCAACAGCAAACCCAAAACGTGTTAATGGGCGCAGGCGTTTTGCTTGCCGGTATTGCGATTGCTGAGAAAAGCCCGGAATACGGTGCATTGGGCGTGGGCGCACTGGCAGTAGGTTCACAAGCATGGAAAGCCAAATACGGTCGCTCTCATGAATTGGAGGCCGACGAAGTGGGCATGAAGTACATGGCCAAAGCGGGCTACGATGCGCAAGCCGCTGTCGAGTTGCAGGAAATTTTTGTGAAATTATCGGAAGGGAAAAACGCCGGATTTATTGAAGGCCTGTTTGCCAGCCATCCACCTTCACAAGAACGCGTGAGTAAAAATCGCCAACATGCCGCCAAATATCCCGGCGGTGTGCGTAATAAAGAAGCCTACCAGCGCGCTATGGCGCAAGTAACCAAAGACAAAAATGCTTACGCCAATTATCAAAAGGCGCAGAAACTGGCTGGCGAGAAAAAATATATCGATGCACTCGCTTACGTTGATCAATCCATCGCCCAGCAACCGAAAGAAAATTTATTCTGGGAGATGAAAGGCCAACTGTTATTGCAACAAGATAAAACCAGCGAAGCCGTTGCGGCGCTGGATCGGGCTGTGCAAGCCAACCCGAAATATTTCAAGCCTTATGTATTTCGCGGCATTGCCTACAGCCAATTAGGCAAAAACGATATGGCAGAAAAAGATTTGCTCACCGGTCAGCGCTATTTGCCCACCCAAATTGCCGCTTACTATTTAGGTGAAGTCTCACTCGCCAAAGGCAACCGCTCGCAAGCCCAACAATATTTCCAACAAGCCGCGCAGGGCGGCGGGGAAATTGGCGAGGCGGCAAAAGGCAAGTTAGGAAAATTGCAGTAATCCGTAGGGGCGCAATAAATTGCGCCCCTACATTGATCATATCGCATTACAAATTAGACAAAGGAATGTTTATGAGTTACAACCCCAAGGTACATCATCGCCAATCTATTCGCCTGCCTAGATATGATTACTCACAACCCGGCTGGTATTTTATTACCATCTGCACTTATGAGCGCCGCATGATTTTTGGTGATATTGTCGATGGCCAAATGATACTCAACGGCACAGGCACAATTGTCGAAAAATATTGGCGCGAAATTACCAGCAGTTATCATCAGGTAAATTTGCATGATTTTGTAATCATGCCCAACCACCTACACGGAATAATCCAACTCGTAGGGGCGCAATTTATTGCGCCCAATCTTGATGTCGGGCCCAATTCCGATGTCGCGTCCGAATTAAATAAGGGCGCGATAACCCAGGGCGCGATAAATCGCGCCCCTACTGTTGGAGAAATTGTGCGGGGCTTTAAGGCGCGGGGTTCCGGTTTGGCAACGCAATTATCACGAGCATATTATTCGTAACCAAGACGCTTATTCAGCAATAACTGAATATGTGCGTACCAATCCGCAACATTGGCAAGAAGATACATATCATGCGTAACCATGAACAATTGGCCACCAGTGAACTTAAGTGATGTTTAAAAGGAATCGGGTATAATCGTCACCACACAATTCTGATAAAAATTCCATCTCATGAATCACACCCATACTCCCATTTCGTCGAACCGCCTCGTTCGTTGGCTCGATACCATCACCGAATTTACCGGCAATACCACCGCATGGCTCACCGGCATTATGGTGATCATTGCCTGCATCGTAGTCGGCCTGCGTCATTTATTTGATATAGGCTCCATCGCCCTACAAGAGTCAGTCACCTATATGCACGCAGCGGTATTTATGTTGGGCTCGGCCTACACCTTAAAACGCGGTGGCCATGTGCGTGTGGATATTGTTTATCGCCGCATGTCAGTCCGTAAGCGCGCATGGGTCGATGCTTTGGGCAGTTTGTTATTTACTTTGCCGTTGATGATTTTTATCGGCTGGGGCAGCTGGGAATTTGTGCAGGAAAGTTGGCGCATTGGCGAAGGCTCAACCGATTCTGGTGGTATGGGCGGGGTGTATTTATTAAAAACTTTATTACCACTAATGGCGTTGAGTGTGAGCTTGCAAGCTATCGCTGAATTACTGCGCAATTTATTGGTATTGATGAATGTAACTCCTGAAAATGACATTGGTGCGCAGGAGGAATCATCATGCTAATTGAATTAATTCCGCTGTTTATGTTCGCCACCATCTGCATTTTTTTAATGCTGGGCTATCCCGTCGCATTTACGCTCGGCGGCGTTGCACTGGCGTTTGCCGCCTTCGGCATTGTCGGCGGTGTTTTTGATCCGAATTTATTAAAAAGTTTTCCCTCGCGCCTTTACGGGATTATGAATAATTACACATTGGTTGCCGTACCGCTGTTTGTGTTTATGGGCACAGTGTTGGAAAAATCCCGTCTCGCTGAAGACCTGCTGTCCAATATGACCAAGGCCTGCGGCCGCTTACCGGGTGGTTTGGGAATTTCAGTGATTGCCGTAGGCGCCATGCTGGCAGCAAGCACCGGTATCGTCGGCGCGACTGTAGTGACAATGGGTTTGATGTCGCTGCCACTCATGATCAAACGCGGCTACGCGCCCAGTTTTGCCTGCGGCACTATTTGTGCAACCGGCACCCTCGGGCAAATTATTCCACCCTCAATTGCACTGGTGTTGTTGGGCGATGTGCTCTCCAGCGCTTATCAGCAAGCGCAATTAACACTCGGCGTGTTTAACCCCAAAACTATTTCGGTGGGCGATTTATTTGTTGCCGCCATAGTGCCCGGTCTGTTGTTAGTTGTGTTTTACATGCTCTATGTGTTTTTCACCGCGTTTTTTCGCCCGCACATTATTCCGCGCGTAGTGATTGATGAGGATGAAAAAGTATCCTTACCAAAATTGCTACTGAGCTTGCTGCCGGTGTTGTTATTAATTGGTCTGGTGTTGGGTTCAATTTTAATTGGAGCCGCAACACCGACCGAAGCTGCTGGCGTTGGCGCATTGGGTGCCTGTTTATTAGCGCTAGGTAAAAAACAATTAAATGTCGCACGTGTGCGCGAAGTGTCGCGCTCCACCCTGCAAATCAGCGCCATGATTTTTATGATCCTGATCGGCGCCTCACTTTTCTCTTTAGTATTTCGCGGTTTCGGTGGCGAAGAATTAGTCCACGGATTTTTTAGCCAGCTACCCGGTGGGGTTTTCACCGCTGTATTGTTAGTGATGCTCGTGATGTTTGTACTGGGTTTTCTTCTCGACTTTATCGAAATTATTTTTGTGGTAGTGCCGATTGTTGGGCCAGTGCTACTCGCCATGGGCGTCGATCCCATTTGGCTGGGCATTATGATCGCGGTGAATTTACAAACTTCGTTCCTCCCCCCGCCGTTTGGTTTTGCACTGTTTTATCTGCGCGGTGTGGCACCAGCGAGTATTAAAACCAGCGAAATTTATCGCGGCGTAATGCCCTTTATCGCACTGCAATTATTACTGTTATGCGCGATGGCGCTTTGGCCGGGGCTGGTGACTTGGTTGCCGGAGCAGATGTAGGCCAAGCCATGGAAATGTTTTAAATATGAACCGTTTTTTGCCCGCAGTAAAAACGATTTTGATCTGCTTTACCTACTACACAAAGCAGCGGTGCTTGACGGCAACTAAATCTGACGAAGCCCGCGTTTGCTGATATTCGAACAGGCGAAATAGTCGAATATCAGCGACGCAACCCCTTCCTGTTTGACATTTGTGACTCGCTAATTCCAATAACAGCACCACCATTCCCCCCAGTACTTTTCAACTCCTAATATTTCGCCTGAATCGGGGTTCCGTTTTTTGACTACTCAGAATTGCTTGACTACATTCACTTATATTCACTGAAGCTATAAGTGAATGTGGCACCAAAAACATCATTTCTATGTTTTATCCCTGCGCGGGCATCGTTACTGGTTTCAGTAATTGCAAGCTGCTGCGGATCAGATTCAGACTGAGGCGAATTGCATGGCGTTCAAACAGGTCAAGTACAAACCCTTGTCGCAGTCAGCGCGATGCCTCGCTATTTTTCGTTCAGTGTTGATTTTACTCATCGGCTGTATCTGCAATGTCGCACAAGCGGCAGATACCTTGCGCTTATATTCTCGCGGTGATTTCAACGCCGATTATGCTATTGGGTTGATTAAACTCGGCTTGGACAAAACTGATTATCTTTACAAATTAGATGTCGTTAGCTCATCAACCGTTACCGAAGATCGCATTGAGAAAGAACTGATCGACGGCACCCTTGACATCATGTGGTCCGCTACCACTGTTAAAAAAGAACAACTGTTTTTGCCGGTCAGAATTCCACTCTTCAAGGGTTTGTTGGGCAATCGTGCCATCATCGTTCATGAAGATAACAAAACCATTTTTGCCAATGTGAAAACGCTGGAAGATCTACGCAGATTTTCCTTTGGGCAAGGCCGCAACTGGGCGGATACAGAAATTCTGCGCGCCAATGGCCTAAAGGTTGAAAATGGCACCTATCAGGGGCTGTTTATGATGACTGATGGCAAACGCTTTGATGGATTTCCGCGCGGCATTCATGAGCCTTATGCTGAAATTCAAAAATATCCCGATTTAAAACTGGCGGTTGATGAGAATATTCTCCTGATTTATAAAATGCCGTTTTATTTATTCGTCACACCGAAAAAGCCCGAACTGGCTGAGGCATTGCACAAAGGACTTATGCAAGCAATACATGATGGTAGCTTTGATAATTACTTTTATGACAACCCATTTATTGTGAAAACCCTTGCCAATTCTAATATCAAGCAACGTACCCTTATTGAGCTAAAAAACCCGGGCTTGCCTCCGGAAACCCCCGTTGATAATCCACTGCTGTGGATGGATTTATCTAAAATAAAATAGCTTCAGTCTTTTACTTCCACTAACGAGCATGCCAGTAATGACACATTCATTAACGTTAAAACTCATGGTCACAGTTACACTGATTTTAGGATTAGTTGCCTGCGTTATTTTATTTGGCAACAACATACTGCTTAAAAAATACAAAATGGAAGAATTCAAAAACAACAATGATGCACAGATCAAGTTGGTGAGCTCCGCGCTCGAACAGGCCGTATTTACTTATGATATTCCCCTGCTAAAAACCATTAGCAACTCTATTGTCGGAACCCCTGTTATCAATAAACTGAAGATTTATGATCAT
>CAZCJR010000132.1:0-12257 GCA_964499225.1 uncultured Cellvibrionaceae bacterium
CCAGTAACAACTACTTCTTCAACGCCATCTTGCGCTACTGCATAACCGCTGAAGCCGGTAACGGCTGTAGATGCGATAACAGTTGCGATAAGTTTCTTTTTGAATCGTGCTCTTGTGTTCATGGAGCTCTCCATTGGATTAATTATGGTCATGATTTTTATCGGTACTGCACACCGGATTCATCGCCTCGAAGAGTGGGCAATCAATCTGGCTTCACCCTGCTAGCAAGATGATCTGGTCACACCGAGCATTTTGGCTCGTCTCCTTCTCTACCATTGCCGTGTGTATTTAGGAATTGAGCATAGCCCATAGCGCCGACATGGTGGGATACAAGTATCATATGTTCATATTGACTACAACAAATTGACTCGTCTTGGCACATAAAAGTTAAGAACTGTTACGTCAGGCCACACATTGGCGCATAAAACTGCTCCACCGGTAGCACCTTAAAAGGGATTTTAATTAGTAAAAGCATGCTTTTGAGGGGGAAGCCCTTTGTTTTAATGGGCAATTTGACGCCAAGAGAAAGAATACTTCGATTATTTTTTGCCAATAAAAAAATATTTATTGGTGGCATAGTTGCCTACTGGTGGGAAACGACTATACGGTTGAACGCCTGTTAAGCATGCCCGACCTAGTGGTCGGGCTTGTCAAACGGCAGGATATTGATGACTTGTACGGCGTCTTTTTTCTCTTCTTCGGATTGGTTGACGCGCGTTTCCAATTCGCGTGCGACAGGCTTGAAGCGCATTTCCTCTTTATAGCCGCAGGCGACGCATTCGCGATAATCCTTTCCCGCTTCATTAAAGACGACAAGTTTGTCCATTTCTGAACAGCGCGGGCAGACAGCACCCGCGACAAAACGGCGTGTGGTGCTATAGGCCATTAAGCAGCCTCCCCAGAAATATCGGTAAGCGTAATGCCCGAATGACGCAGGAGCGCATCAATATTCGGCTCACGCCCGCGGAAATTTTTAAATAAATCCATCGGCGCCTTGCTGCCGCCTTGCTGCAAAATTTCCTGCAGAAAGCTTTCGCCCGTTTGCGCATTAAAAATGCCTTCTTCTTCAAAACGCGAATAGGCATCGGCCGATAACACTTCGGCCCATTTGTAGCTGTAATATCCAGCTGCGTATCCGCCCGCGAAAATATGGCTGAAACTATTTTCAAACCGATTAAACGCTGGTGGTTTTACAACTGCTACCTGCGCGCGAACTTGATTTAATACATCTTGCGCGGCTTGGGGTGCGGCCGGGTTGTACTCTGCATGCAAACGGAAATCGAATAGCGAAAATTCGATTTGGCGAATCATTTGCAAACCGGATTGGAAGTTTTTGGCGGCGAGCATTTTATCCAGCAGAGCTTGCGGCAATGGCTCACCGGTTTGGTAGTGCCCGGAAATTAATGGAATCGCCTCCGGCTCCCAACACCAGTTCTCCATAAACTGGCTGGGTAATTCAACCGCGTCCCAAGCGACGCCGTTAATTCCGCTCACTGCTGCTACATCAATTTGTGTGAGCATGTGATGTAAGCCGTGACCAAATTCATGGAAGAGGGTGGTGACTTCATCGTGGGTGAGCAGCGACGGCGTAGTGCCTACTGGCGGCGTAAAATTGCAGGTTAAAAATGCGACGGGCAATTGCACGCCGGTTGCGGTTTTGCGACGCACCCGGCAGTCGGCCATCCAGGCGCCGCCTTTTTTCTTGTCGCGCGCAAACAGGTCGAGATAAAAACTCGCCACTTGTTCGCCGTTTTTGAAGATGTGATAGAAGCGCACATCTGGATGATAAGTATCGAACCCGGCGATTTGTTTTACCTCAACACCAAACAACCGCCGCACCACCTCAAACATACCGGCGATGACTTTTTCCGCCGGAAAATAGGGGCGCAATTCTTCTTGCGATACCGAATATTTTTCCACGCGTAATTTTTCGCTGAAATAGGTGGTATCCCAGGATTGCACATCCGCACAGCCGTTGCGCGCTGCAAATTCGCACAGCTCGGCGTAGTCGCGCTCGGCATAGGGTTTGGATTTTTGCGCGAGTTCAGTTAAAAATTCCAGCACCTGCGCAGGTGATTCCGCCATCTTGCTAGCCAGTGAACGCTCGGCGTAATTTGCAAACCCTAACAACTGTGCAAGTTCATGGCGCAAGGCGAGTGTTTCGGCAATCAGTGCGGTGTTGTCAAATTCAGTAACGGCAGTGCCATCCGATTTTTTGCTGAGGGCAGATGCGCGAGTGACGTAGGCGGTGTAAATTTCTTCGCGCAGGGCGCGGTTGTCGGCATACATAATTACCGCGTAGTAAGACGGGAAATCGAGCGTGATCACATAACCTGGCAATTCTTTTTGCGCTGCCGCCTGCGCCGCTTGCGCGAGTGCTGATTCAGGTAAACCTGCAAGCGCATCAGCCGATTCAAAATGCTTGAACCAGGCTTGGGTTGCATCCAACACGTTATTGGAAAATTGTGTGGAGAGTTCTGATAAGCGTTTTTGAATATCGCCGAAACGTTTTTTATCGGCTGCATTTAATGCAACACCACCCAAACGAAAATCGCGCAGGGCGTTGTTTATCGTCTGCTGCTGCGCTTGGGTTAACTGTGCAAATTCCTCGCTGTCGGCGAGTTGTTGATAGGCTTTATAAAGCGCTTCGTTTTGGCTGAACTCGGTGCTGTAATCAGTCAGCAGCGCGACACTTTCGGTATAGGCTTTGCGCAATTCCTCGCTGTTTGCCACCGAATTTAAATGGCTGACCGGCGCCCAGGCCTGATCCAATTTATCGCCCTGTTCTTCTAATGGTGCAACCAGGGTATCCCAACCGGGCTTAGGTAGATCGGCGAGTAATTGCGCAAGTTGAGTGCGGCCCTGTGCAATTAATTCGCTGATCGCCGGGGTTACCTGTTCGGCGGCGATGGCAGAAAAGGGTGGCAACGTGTGCTGTGCTAAAAGCGGGTTGGTCATGCGCTGGCTCCGTAAGGCGAAAATCGGGCGGGGTTTGGCGTATCATACACCCCTCAATTTCTACACCCATCAATATCAGGGTTTTCAGGAGCATATCTATGGGCGCGATAAGACATTACCAAGGCCATACCCCGCAATTAGGTGCGCGGGTGTTTGTCGATGAATCAGCCGTGGTGATTGGCGATGTAGTACTTGGCGATGACGCCTCTGTCTGGCCCTGCGTCGTTATTCGCGGCGATATGCACCACATCCGTATAGGCGCGCGCACCAGCGTACAAGATGGTTCGGTGCTGCACATCACCCACGCGAGCGATTACAACCCCGCTGGCCATCCGTTGATCATTGGCGAAGATGTGACCGTCGGCCATTCAGTCTGTCTGCACGGCTGCACCATCGGCAACCGGGTGTTGGTCGGCATAGGTTCAACTATCCTTGATGGGGCAGTGGTGGAAGATGAGGTGGTAATAGGAGCAGGTTCGCTGGTGCCACCGGGCAAACGGCTTGAATCGGGTTTTATGTATATGGGTACGCCGGTCAAACAAATTCGCCCGCTTAAGGAATCGGAAAGATCATTTTTTTTATACTCTGCCAATAATTATGTGAAGCTTAAAAACACTTACCTCAATGAGGCCTAGTTTACGCAGTGATACAAAAGCCGCTATTAATTTTATGGGTAATTGGCTGGCTGGAATTCTGTAGCGCAAATGCACTGGCGCAGACAAAATCAGCTGAGCCGATAAATCTGACTCCACAAGCAAATAGTGTGTATGTGGTGCAGGATCATCGCTGGGCGCCACTGGCGTTTCGCAACCAGCAGGGCAACCCTGATGGTTTGATTATCGATCTCTGGCGCTTGCTCGGCAAAAAAATGCAGCTTCCGGTTGAATTTGAACTGCTCGATTGGCAACACACGCTGCAAAAAGTGCGTGACTCTCGCTCGCACATCCACGGCGGTTTATTGCAATCTGAAGAGCGCGCCACTTATCTCGACTTTTCCAATCCATTATTTCAATTGCGCGGCGCGATTTTTATCGACAATAAAAAATTAGCTAACGCGCTCGATGTCACAGATCTCGGCACAGTGCAGGTGGGCGTTACGGCGGGCGGTTACGAAGAAGAATTTTTGACAACGCACCACCCCCAGTTGCAGCTGCGGCTCTACAACAATAATGAACAGTTAGTAGAGGCTGCCACGCGGGGCGATATATCGGCATTTATCGCCGATTACCCAGTGGGCATGTACTACCTCGACCGCCTTACTACACCCGATAAATTCCGCGTGCTCAATGTGCTTTACTCACGCAGTGTGCACGCCGCAGTTGCGCGCGGTAACAAAGCAGCGCTCAACACTATTAATGATGCACTCGCGCAAATCACCCCCGAAGAAATGACCGCGCTCACCCAAAAATGGATTAACCGCGAAGAAGTACAGGTTATTCCCTGGGGTTTAATTTTATTGCTCAGCGGTGGCTTGTGCACGATTGTTATTGGCGCATTGCTGTATCACAACAAAACGCTCACCCAAAAAATTACTGCGCAACATGCAGCGCTAAAAGAGCGCCAGCAACAAGTCGAATTACTCACCAGTAATATGACCGACTGGGTGTGGACGGTGAATGAACAGAATTGTTTTTCTTACGTCAGCCCCTCAGTGACAAAATTATTGGGTTATGCGCCAGAGGAATTGCTCAATCAAAACATGAGTATTGTGTTGCACCCGAATGATCATGAGCGCGCCTACGCCCAGTACGCACATGTACTCGCCGCCGCAAGACGCGGTGAATACAGCGGTTATCGCGATTCCATTGCACGCTTTGATTTGAAGCATAAAAATGGCCAGATGATTTGCACCGAAGCAGCCCTGCGCACATTTTTTACACCCGTAGGCGAGTTTGCCGGTGCCCAAGGCTGCTCGCGCGATATCGGCGAGCGCAAGCAGGCAGAAGATGTGATCCGCCAGATGGCCTTTAATGATCCACTCACCCAATTGCCCAATCGGCGCTTACTCACCGACCGCATCCAACAGGCTATGGCAGGATGCAACCGCCATCGCCAATATTGCGCGCTCTTGTTTATTGATCTCGATAATTTTAAATACGTGAATGACATTTACGGCCATGACAACGGCGACTTATTACTGCAGCAAATCGCCCAGCGTTTGACGTCGGGCATTCGCGATAGCGATACCCTCGCGCGTTTTGGCGGCGATGAATTTGTGGTCGTCTCCGAGCAATTGAGCCAGGAATTGGAAACAGCAAAACATCAGGCGCTATTGATTGGAATAAAAATGCTGGAATTATTTGACCGGGATTTTTTACTGCGCGACGCCCGCTGCCACGTCACCATCAGTGCTGGAATTGCGCTGTTCAATGACGATTCACGTTCAGTCACCAGTTTGCTCAAGCAAGCCGATATCGCCATGTACCAGGCCAAAGCCAACGGCCGCAATCGCTGCGTGGTGAGCGAAACAGCCAACCCACTTTAATAGATTTTAGGGAAAAATGATTTATGACGAACCGCTACACCCTTCCTATTTGCAACTCCAACGGATCACCAGCAAACGACTCTTTTTCAGTCCATAAAATTATCAGCATCGGCCGCAACTACGCCGAACACGCACGCGAAATGGGTCATGATCCTGAGCGCGAGCCGCCGTTTTTCTTTTTTAAACCGCAGAGCGCACTGGCACAAAACAATAGCGATTTTATTTATCCGCATTTTTCGCAACAGGTTGAACACGAGCTTGAATTAGTGGTGGCGATTGGCAAATCCGGTGCGCAAATTTCTGCTGTGGACGCCGCGGATTATGTGTTTGGTTTTGCCGTTGGTTTGGATATGACCTGTCGCGACCGCCAAAAGGAAGCCAAACAATTGGGGCGCCCATGGGAACTCGGCAAAGGGTTTGATGGCTCTGCACCTTGCACGGCAATCCAACGCGGCTCACTAACCGATTTGGAACAATGCGGTGATTTGGTGTTGACGCGCAATGGCGAAGAAGTACAGCGCGGCGATTGGCGCAGCATGGTCTGGTCAATACCGGAACTCATTGCCGAAGTATCGCGCTATATAAAGTTGGAAGCGGGCGATTTGATATTTACCGGCACGCCAGCCGGGGTTGGCCCGGTAGCAGTAGGCGATGAACTAGTCGCACGGCTGGAGGGCTTTTCTCAGGTGCTCCAACTGCGGGTGATTAAATAAGAATTGGGGCTTCCTGAGAGCGAGGCCAGTCACGCATAAACCCATATCACAATCAAAAGAGGAGTGATTGATATTCTCAATTGAGTCACAGTATCAGCCAATGCTAGACTCGCGACCCGCTTCTTTATTCTCCGGAGATTGTTATGTCGCTTGTACGTATTCTGCGCCCCCTTGGCCTGCTCGCTGCTATCGCCCTGAGTCCGCAGCTGCAGGCGGCCAGCCCGGAAGTAAACCTCTACACCACGCGCGAGCCTGCGCTGATCGAGCCACTGCTGAAAGTATTTAGCGATAGCAGCGGCATCAAGGTAAATACCCTGTTTTTAAAAGATGGTCTGGCCGAGCGTGTTGCCAGCGAAGGTGCGCGCTCGCCTGCGGATTTATTGATGGCGGTGGATTTTGGCAACCTGACCGATCTGGTCGATAAGGGCGTAACCCAACCCCTGCAATCGCCGCTGCTGGAGAAAACTATCGCTGCACCTTTGCGCGATGCCGATGGCCACTGGTTTGCACTGTCTATGCGCGCACGTATGCTCTATGTCGCCAAAGAACTGAAGTTGCCCGGCATCAGCTATGAGCAATTAGCCGCGCCCGAATGGAAGGGCAAGGTGTGTATTCGCTCTGGCCAACACCCCTACAACACGGCGCTGATCGCCCATATGATCGCCAAACACGGTGAGGCCAAGGCCGAGACCTGGTTGCGCGGCCTGAAAGCCAACCTCGCCCAGCGCCCCGGTGGCGGTGACCGCGATGTGGCGCGGGATATTTTGGGCGGCATGTGCGACCTAGGTTTGGCCAACAGTTATTACCTTGGCCTGATGCGCAGCGGCGCGGGCGGCGCGGATCAACAACAATGGGGCGATGGCATCAACGCCCTGTTGCCGGTGTTTGAAGGCGGCGGCACCCATGTGAATGTGTCGGGCGCGGCGCTGGCCAAACACGCACCCAACCGTGCCAATGCCATCAAACTGCTGGAGTTTTTGGTATCGGCCGAGGCGCAGGCGATTTATGCCCAAGCCAATTACGAATACCCGGTCAATTCGGTGGCGGCGCTCAATCCAATCATTGCTGCACTGGGTGAACTCAAGGTGGATTCAACCTCCCTCGCGGATATTTCCAAACACCGCAAAGCCGCCAGCCTGTTGGTTGACAAGGTCGGTTTTGACCTTTAATCCGCGCTAATATCGGCATTTTAAATGCGCCTTAACCCCGGCTGGTGGCTGGTCTCCGGGCTGGTAGCAATGCTGGTGCTACTGCCAGTGCTCAGTATTGCGGGCCACGCGCTGCAAGGCTCGGGTGAACTCTGGCCGCACTTGCGCGCCTATGTGCTTCCCCAAGCCTTGGGCCAAACCCTGATACTGCTGGCCGGAGTGGGCGCACTGGTGATTCTGCTGGGCACCGGCAGTGCCTGGCTGGTAACCGCCTATGAATTTCCCGGTCGCCGCCTGCTCAGTTGGGCGCTGCTGTTACCGCTGGCGGTGCCGACTTATATAGTCGCCTACGTCTACCTCGATCTACTCCACCCGATTGGCGACCTGCAAACCTGGCTGCGCGAGTTGCTGGGTTATAGCAGCCCACGGGAATTTCGCCTGCCAGATATCCGCTCCATTGGGGGTTGTATCCTGCTACTGGGTTTGGTGCTCTTCCCCTATGTTTACCTGCCGACGCGCGCACTGTTTATGATGCAGGCGGCCGGTGTGCTGGATGCCGCAAGCAGCTTGGGCGCGGGGCCGGGGCGCCGCTTTTTCCGTATCGCCCTGCCACTGGCGCGCCCGGCGATAGCTGTGGGTGCCAGCCTCGCGTTAATGGAGGCGATTAACGATATAGGCGCCGCCGAACTCTTGGGTGTACGCACCCTGACCGTCTCGGTTTACTCCACTTGGGTCAACCGCTCCAGCCTCGCTGGCGCCGCGCAAATCGCCTTGTTTATGCTGTTGCTGGTGCTCAGCCTTATCGCCCTTGAGCGCTGGGCGCGTCGCCATAGCCACTATGCCAGCAGCGCCCGGCAGAATCGCACACTCACCCCGCGCCCTGTGTCGGGCTTGGGTTGGTTGCTGGTGATAATCGCTTGGCTCGCCGTTGCGTTGGGCTTTCTGGTGCCTGCAAGTCATTTACTGGTTGTGAGTGTGGAACGTTGGAATGCCGTGGGGCTGGATGCCAGCTTGCTGGATAAAACCCTGAATACCTTGATTTTCGCCAGCATCGCCACCCTGATTGCCGCGTTGCTCGCCTTTGTACTGGTGTACAGCCTGCGTCTGGCAAGAGCCGCACCGGGCATGCGGTTGTTGGTGCGCATCGCCAGTCTGGGTTATGCGGTGCCCGGTACGGTATTGGCGATTGGCCTACTAGGGCCATTGGGATGGCTGGATGCAACACTCGATAATCACGCGCAACAGCTGTTTGGCATCTCTACCGGATTACTCTTATCCGGCACCGGCGCCGCCTTGGTCTATGCCTATGTGGCGCGTTTTCTCGCCATAGGTACCGGCAGTGTGGAGGCAGGTTTTCACAAGATTCCCTATTCACTCGACGATGCCGCCCGCTCCTTGGGCACCGGCGCCAGCCAGCGCGCGCGGCTGATTCACTGGCCGCTGGCACGCCCGGCACTGGCCGCCGCCATGCTGCTGATTTTTGTCGATTGCATGAAAGAACTGCCTGCCAGTTTGCTGCTGCGCCCACTCAATGTGGATACGCTAGCGACCCATTTGTACGGCGAAGCCTCGCGCGGCAGCTACGAAAGTGGCGCTATGGCGGCGCTGCTCATCGTGCTCGCCGGGGTATTGCCCATAGTCTTGCTGTCGCGCTACGGCATGAAACAGACGTCCCACTAACATGACAGTTGAACAATGTTTACGAACCGTGTTTATGAGCAGTGTGTATGAACAATCCTGTATGAGCCTTTTTGTATGAGCAATGCCCATCACCTTAAGCTGAGTGGAATAGCGCACCAGTTTGGCGACCACAGTGTGTTGCGCGATATTCACCTGCAAGTCAGTGCGGGCGAAATTCTCTGCCTGGCCGGGCCCTCCGGCTGTGGCAAAAGTACCTTGCTGCGCCTGATTGCCGGGTTGGAGCAATTGCAGACAGGCCAGATCCAGCTGGATAACGAGCTTATCGCCAGCCCTGCGCGCCAGCAGTTGCCGGAGCAGCGCGATATAGGTTTGGTGTTTCAGGATTTTGCCCTATTTCCACACTTATCCTTGCTGGATAACGTCGCCTTCGGCCTGCACAAACTGCACAAGTCGGCGCGTTCTGCACGGGCACTGGCAATGCTGGAGCGGGTGGGCATGAGCGCGCGCGCGCAGGAATTGCCCCATGTGCTCTCCGGCGGTCAGCAACAACGTATCGCACTGGCGCGCGCACTGGCACCACAACCGCGCTTGCTATTGCTCGACGAACCCTTTTCCAATCTGGATGTGCGCCTGCGTCATCGCCTGCGCAGTGAGACTTTGCATCTACTTAAGACCAGCGGCACCACCAGCATTATGGTTACCCACGACCCCGAAGAAGCCATGTTTATGGCCGACCGTATCGCCCTGATGCAACATGGGAAGATCCTGCAGATAGGCACCCCAAGCGAGATCTACCATCACCCGGTCAGCCCCTTTGCCGCCGAGTTTTTTGGTGATATCAACCGCCTTGAGGCGCAAGTAGAAGGGGGATTGGTCGCCACTCCCTTTGGTGCCATCACCGCACCGGCCTTAGCCGAGGGAAGCCGCGCGCAGATTCTTATCCGCCCCGAATCGCTGCAACTCGCCCCCGCCAATAGCCCCGGCGCCCAATCCCTGAGATTGCAAGAAGCCCATATGCTCGGCGCCACCAGCCTCGCCACCGTGTGCATCAACCACGGGGGGCAGGAAATGGAATTACAAATACAGTTGCCCAGCCATCAACTGGCCGGGCTGGGGGATGAACTTTGGGTAACGTTGGATAGGCGGGGTGTATTTGTGTTTGCTGCACAGAATTAACGTGGCGCCGTTATGTGAGGCGTTAAAATTTATTCACGCAAGCGCGCAAGTGCCACTTCATAGACTTCGTTTTTACTGCGTTTTCCGACTGCAATCACCGTGACGGTAATGATGTCGTCGCGCACTTCATATACCAGGCGATAACCCGCCTGCCGCAATTTAATTTTATAAAGATTCTGCGCACCCGTAAGCGATGCTGAAGGGACATGTGGATTTTCTAATCGCTCGCGCAATTTCTTTTTAAATTGATCTCTTACCGTCGCACCCAGTTTTTGCCATTCCTTGAGCGCCGATTGTTTGAATTCGAGGCTATAGGTCATCCAGTGAAACCTTTACTGACTCCTCAGCCTGGCGCGCTTTAACCAGTTTGAGTAATTCCATGTCATCGATCAATTCCATCATCGCCTCATAAGCCGCCGCTGGTACGCAATAAAAGGCGGGCTCGTTGCGATTAAGCACCACCACCGGTAACCCCTGACCACTGGCCACCACTTTCATGGGATTGGCCTTGAGTTCAGAGATACTGGCGGCGACATCGGTCAACATCTGATAGGTCATGATTAGTTTTACTCGGACTTAAAGACCTAATGGTAGGTCTTTAAGTTGGTCTCTGTAAAGCTGAAATCTATCACGGCAAATCAAACACCAACGCCTTAACCGCTTTCTGCTGTGCAACCATCACCAAGCTACTAATGTCTTCGATTTTTGCCCCATCGCCCGGCTTTACGATTTCACCTTCAATCGCCAACTCGCCGTTGATGACGTGCACGTAGTATTTACGTTTGGTGGATGCAGGCAATTCAGCGCTGGTATTGCCATCAAGCAACAGTTGATACAAACGCGCATCCTGTTTAATCACCAAACTGCTCGCCTCACCATCAGGACTCACGGCCAGTGTTAAACCTTTCGCGCTGCCGAAATCTTTTTGCTGATAGCCCGGCGTTTGGCCATATACGTTCGGTTGAATCCAGATTTGCAAAAAGTGCAGCTCTTTCGTTTGCGACGGATTAAATTCGCTGTGACGAATACCACTGCCCGCTGACATCAATTGGAATTCACCGGGCGGTAAAGTCGCCACATTGCCCGCGCTATCTTTGTGGGCGATTTCACCCTCGAGCACATAGCTGATAATTTCCATGTCGCGATGGCCGTGGGTATCAAAACCTGAATCTGCCGCGACGCGGTCATCATTAATTACCCGCAGTGCCGAAAAACCCATCTGACGCTCATCGTAATAATTGCCGAACGAGAAGGTATGCTTGCTGTTCAACCAGCCGAAGTTGGCACTGCCGCGCTGGTTACTGCGTCTGATATTGATCATAGGTCACCTCATTTTTTTGCGGCGCTTTACTTAAGTGCTGCCAGTCAGTTTTTTGATGTTGTCGAATTACATTGTGTTCGGTTTAGATTTTATTGGCGATCAGGCTGTCGGCACTTGCGCGGCCACCACCAGAGATCAGCAGCGACACGGCGCCGGCTAACAACGCCAAACCAAACTCGTAACCGTTGTTACTCATAAACAAGCCGTTGTTGATATGCACCGAGAAAATCGCCACCACCATGGTCACTGCTAATACCAACGCACTTGGGCGGGTCAGCAAACCGAGGATCAGGAACAGGCCGCCGAAAAATTCCGCTGAACCTGACAATGCCGCCAGCAATACGCCTGGCTCAAGGCCAATCGATGCCATCCACTGACCTGTGCCTTCCAAACCGTAGCCGCCGAACCAGCCAAACAGTTTCTGTGCACCGTGGGCGGCGAAAATAATTCCCAGCGGTAAACGCAGGGCCAAAGCTGAATAACTGGTGTTAGTAGAGAGGATGTTTTTGATTGTGCTCATGATAATGCTCCGAAAAATTTGATGTTGTACTGCGATTGGGTTAGTTGGTTTGGCGCTTTGCTAACTGCCTGTTCGCCTCACTTGTTGCTAGATTAGGCTTGTACCCGAGAACAAAAAAGCGGAAGATTTTGAGCCATTAGTTCAAATTTTTTGATCATTTATTGGAAACCATTGCCATGCACCACGCCATCACGCTCGATGCCCTCAGAGTCCTTGATGCAATTGACCGTAAAGGTAGTTTTGGCGCGGCAGCCGAAGCCCTGTTCAAGGTGCCATCGGCCTTGTCTTACACGGT
>CAZCJR010000133.1:0-11592 GCA_964499225.1 uncultured Cellvibrionaceae bacterium
TGTTTGATGGCAATCACCGGATCTTTGCTGCCGATAACCGGCAAGAGAATCATTGCCAATTCACTTTGGCGCTCGGCCGATAAATATTTGCTGCGCTCGGCAAATGCGAGTAACGCACGCTGTTCGTCAGTAGAAAAATCGGCGGGTACAGGCAACTGGCCGCGCACTTCAAAACTGGGTTCGCGCGCAGGCGGCGCTTCGTAAATCACCATGCTGCCGGCGGCCAAATCGCCCAAACGTTTGAATTGGCGATTGCACAGGCTGGCAATAATGCCGGTGAGGTAGAGCATCGGGAGGAAATCGACAAAGCGTAATAAATTTCGCAGCAGTGAAGGGCCGAAGGTGATGGGTGTGCCGTCGTCATTGACTACGCGGATGCTCATCCACTTTTTGCCGGGCGTACGGCCCTGGCGGCTGACTTCAAAATAGACGGGATAAAACCATTCGAGTAAAAACGCGAGTATCAACGCAATGCCGGTGCCCATGCGCCCGAGCAGGGAGAGGACAATAAAAATCACGGTGACTATGCCGTAGCGGATCAGAATGTCCAACAACTGCGCCAGTACACGCACGCCAAAACCAGCGGGTGTCAGTGGGAGCAGGGCGCCTTCCGGGGTTTCGAGCGATTGGCGGGTATCGAGTAACAAATCCAACTGTCCTTATGCAACAGCGAACCAAGCCACACAGGGCAGGGCGCTAGGCCGGGTTATGTCGCTTAAATTATATTTTCTGGGCGATTGAGCAAGTGGCGAGAATAGCGGATATGGCTCGCGCTGAATAGCGGATTGCGCCGCATTCGAGGCTTGCGATGCGCGATTTTGTCCCCATCTAGGCGCTATAATTCACGCCTCATCATTACGGGTTTCTCTATGTCCCAGCAACAACCCCCCAAAATCGAATTCCCCTGCGAAAATTACCCCATCAAAGTGCTGGGTGAAGCTGGGCCTGAATTGCACACCTATGTGGTCGAGATCATGGAGCGCCATGCGCCGGGTTTTGATCAGGCGCGCATTACGGTGCGGGAGAGCAGCAAGGGTCGCTATCACTCAGTGACTGTGTGGATTACCGCTACCGGCGTTGAGCAATTGACCACAATCCATGAAGACTTGCGCGTTAACCGCAATATCAAGATGGTGATGTAAGTTGTCATCAGCCCGCGTTTTAGAAGTTATCAACCTCGGTCAGCAGGATTATCTGACCAGTTGGCAAGCGATGACTGAGTTCACCAATCAGCGCACATCGGAAACGACTGACCAGCTATGGCTGGTGGAGCATCCTCCCGTTTTCACTCAAGGGCAGGCAGGTAAGGCTGAACATGTGTTATTCCCCGGTGATATTCCAGTGGTTCAAAGTGATCGCGGTGGCCAGGTGACGTATCACGGGCCCGGTCAGTTGGTCGCATATCCGCTGTTGGATTTGCGCCGCTTGAAGATCGGGGTGCGCGAGTTGGTGACTTCTATCGAGCAAACTATTGTGGCGACTTTGGCGTATTACGGGATTGAAGCTGCGGCCAAGCCGGATGCACCCGGTGTGTACGTGAATGGCGACAAGATCGCCTCGCTCGGGTTGCGCGTGCGGCGCGGTTGTAGTTTTCATGGCTTGGCGTTGAACGTAGCGATGGATTTGTCACCTTTCCAGCGGATTAATCCTTGCGGCTACCAAGGCTTGGCGATGACCCAGATGAAAGACTTATTGCCCAATCCTCCCTCTCTGGAGGATGTGCAAACCCAACTTGTCGCAGAATTTGCGCGGAAATTGGGCTATGAAACCTGTACAATGCGCGCCATCGAATCTGGTCGGGAGACGGGCAAGGGCTAGTGCGACACGCCGTAAATCCATCCTTGGAGGCTCGGCACCACCATCCATGGTGGCGCACGGTCGCACAATCCCTCACCCGACTCCCTCTGTGCCTCCAATGAGGTCGAAAAAGCAAAGAGCTTCTTATGTCTGATCTGCCACCCGTATCTACCTTCGTCCCCGAGCTGCAACCGGTCAAACGCACCGAGCGTTACAAGCAGGGCGAAAAACTGCGCGATGCCGACAAGGTCGAGCGCATTCCGGTAAAAGTTATCGCCAGCGACCGCGAAGAAATCCAACGCAAACCCGATTGGATTCGTGTGCGTATTCCCGCATCGCCGGAAGTGGATCGCATCAAATCCATTTTGCGCAAAAACAAATTATCGTCTGTATGCGAAGAAGCTAACTGCCCGAATTTGGGCGAATGTTTTAGCGGCGGCACTGCAACCTTTATGATCATGGGTGATATCTGTACCCGTCGCTGCCCTTTTTGCGATGTTGGCCACGGCAAACCCAATCCGCTCGACGAACAGGAACCGCGTAAACTGGCCGAAGCGATTGCTGAGATGCGTCTGAAATACGTAGTGATTACCTCGGTAGATCGCGACGATCTGCGTGATGGCGGCGCACAACATTTTGCCGACTGTATCCGCGAAGCGCGCGAGCTCAGCCCTAAATTACAAGTGGAAGTATTAGTGCCGGATTTCCGTGGTCGCATGGATATAGCGTTGGATATTCTTGAAAAAGAAGCGCCTGATGTGTTCAACCACAATATGGAAACCGTCTCGCGTTTGTATCGTCAGGCGCGCCCCGGTGCGAACTACGAATGGTCGCTTGAGTTGCTCAAACAATACAAAGCGCGTCGCCCCGATGTATTAACCAAATCTGGTTTAATGGTTGGCCTTGGCGAGACCAAAGAAGAGATTATCGAAGTGATGAAACACATGCGTGAGCACGATATCGACATGCTCACCATCGGCCAGTATTTGCAGCCGTCCAAAGATCACTTACCAGTAGAGCGCTACGTGCACCCCGATGAATTTGCCGAGTACACCAAGCTCGCGGAAGAAATGGGTTTCAAACACGCTGCCTGTGGCCCGCTTGTTAGATCTTCTTACCATGCAGATAAACAAGCCCACGGCGAAGATGTGAAATGGTTTGGCGAAACTAAAAACGCTTAAATTTATTTCACACTACGCCGCGAAAAACTCCCGCAAGCCGGGAGTTTTTTGTCTCTGCTGCTGTCACTTATCTAATGCTGTTGATTCCGTTTCTGTTGCCAAATCAACGCTGTAGTTAGCCCACTCTTTTTGTTGTGCCGAGTTATCGTGAATCTATCGAGTTCCTCATTTGTTATCGCCCCTGATATTGTTGTTCTTGAGCAAAGGTCGGAATTTTTTGCGCAGGTCGCACAATGGCATCATCAGGAATGCGAACGTCAGGGTTTAAAATCCTCCCTCGCGCTGCGTCAGCAACGGCTGGTGCTGCACGTGCAACACAACACCATCCCCAAAACACTCATTGCATTGCGCGGCAACCAATTGGTCGGCTGCGTCAGCCTCGTCAACTACACCTACCGCAGCAGCGAACGCATGCCTAAAGTCGCAAGCCCCAGCCCTGTGTGGTTAAGCAATCTATTTGTGCTGGAAAATTTGCGTCATCAAGGTATTGGCAACGCATTAATTGATGCTGCAAAAAATTATGCGCTGAGTTTAGAGTTGGAAGAACTTTGGTTGTCCGCAACGGACTACACTGATTACTATCAAAAACGCGACTGGGAAATTGTGCGCCGCACCCGGTTGGGTGGTAGGCAGGTTAATGTGATGCGGGTGGGGTTGTGAGCGGAGTCGAGTGAATCCCCCTAGCCCCCTTTTTCAAAGGGGGAACTACAGAGTGCAAATATCAAAAATTGGCACACGCCATCCCCCCTTTGAAAAAGGGGGGCGGGGGGGATAAATTCGTCCCATTAAAGCTGCGCACACGCCGACAACGCTCCCACAACGACCACCGAAAACACTATTTTAGGTAACAGCCTTGCATTCGTCGTTTTAACTATCCCCACAACACCCGCAATAATCAACGCTGTAGAAATAAACTCCGCCTGCGTAAAACTCATTCCCCATAAGTGATATTCGCTATTGATGCGGATTTTCTCTATCAGTAAACGTTCGAATCCGCTCAACAAAAGATACACCGAAAAAAGAAAACCCGTTTTGTAGCGGGTTTTGCGATTGCTCCATAACAACGCGAAAATTAAAAATGCGGCTAGCGCTTCATACAGTGGCGTTGGATAGACTCCTGGGGCGGAAATAATGGTGCCGACAGCATTGTTGTCGTAAGTTTGTGCCCAGAACCAATCGGGTAGCCAGTTGGGTTTGATAGCCATGTTTGCTGCTGTGCCCCAATCGCCATCGCCAGATACCTGACAGCCTACGCGTCCAATCCCGTAACCTAAAATAATGGACGGTGCTAAAGCATCCAGCATTGGGATAATAGGTACTGCGCGCTTCTTTAAATATACTGCGCCCGCGACAGCACCTAAAATAAGTCCGCCGTAAATTGAAAAGCCATCGCGTGAAAAAATCATCGCGAGTGGGTCGTGGATAAATTCGCGCGGGTATTCGAGCAAATGAAAAATACGAGCGCCGATTACACCGAACATTGCGCATATCATCGCGAGATCGGAGATTAATAAATGTGTGGCGACAGGTTTATTGCCGGAGATGATTACACCAGGAAGCTTGCCTAATTGCTCGAAGCGGATAACTTCCTTTTTGCCTACCCATGCGGCGGTAACAATTGCTAGCGCAACAAATGCGCCGAACATTGCGATGGGGAGTTGGATGTTGGTGCCGAATAGGTGATTAATTAAATCACTTAGATAAGGGTAAGACATTGGGTTAATTTCCATATTGATGATTTTCCAAGCGGTGCCTGGGATAAAATTTTAGGTTGGGCAAAAGCGAATCCCCCTAGCCCCCTTTGCAAAAGGGGGGCAGGGGGGATTTAAATCAATGCAACTTCAACCGCGGTCTCAACCATTTATTTAATCTGCCACCGAGCATCACCAATCCAGTTTTGATCAACCCGTGGATGGCGATTTGGTGCATGCGATAGAGTGAAACATAAACCAAACGGGCGAGGCGGCCTTCGATGAAGACGCTGCCGCTGCTGAGATTGCCCATCAGGTTGCCGACTGTCGAATAACTCGCAAGTGAGACGAGTGAGCCGTAGTCGGTGTATTTATAGGCTTTCAGCGGTTTGTTGTTAAGCAGGGCAACAATATTTTTATAACACGCACTGGCCATTTGGTGCGCTGATTGTGCGCGCGGTGGTACGCGGCTGCCATCCGGATTTAAAAATTGGGCGCAGTCGCCGATGGCAAAAATGTTTGGGTCGCGCGTTGTTTGCAAAAATTCATTCACATGCAATTGGTTGATGCGATTGCTTTCAAGGCCCGCGAGGTTGGCCATAAAATCCGGCACTTTAATGCCCGCTGCCCAGACTATTAAATCTGCCGCAATCAATTGGCCGTCTTTGGTGTGAAGGCCTTCCTTTGTGGCGGAGGTGATCATGGTGTTGAGTTTTATGTCCACGCCAATTTTAGTCAGCTCACTGTGCGCTGCGCCGGAAATACGTTCCGGTAGTGCGGGCAAAATTCTGGGGCCAGCTTCAACAATGGTGACTTTCAAGTGATCATTGGAAATCGCGTTAAATCCATAGTTGTGAATTTCATGCACGGCATGATGCAATTCCGCTGAGAGTTCTACGCCGGTGGCACCTGCGCCGACGATGGCGATGCGTACATAATCTTCAGCGCCGGTTAAACGTTGGATGCGCAAAAAACGGTTGAGTAATTTGGTGTGGAATTTATGCGCTTGCGCCGGGCTGTCGAGAAAAATGCAGTTGTCTTTAATACCGGGTGTATTGAAATCGTTAGAGATGGAGCCGAGCGCAAGAATCAAATAATCGTAGGGGATACGCGTAGACGGTAAAAATTCTACACCGTCCTCGTCCTGCATTGGCGCCAGTACCACTTCACGTCTTTCGCGATCGAGATCGATCATGCTGCCGACGCGAAAGAAAAAGTGATGCGCATTGGCGTGGCCGCGATAGCTCACTGCATCCACATCTTCATCCATAGTGCCAACGGCAATCTCATGCAGTAACGGTTTCCATAAATGCGTCGTGTTGCGGTCAATCAAGGTAATTTCCGCTTTCTTTTTGCGACCGAGTTTTTCGCCCAATTTGGTGGCGAGTTCAAGGCCACCAGCACCGCCCCCGACAACGACTATGCGCGGCGTGTTGCTTAGCGTGTTGTTTAGAGGATTGCTTGGGGTTTGCGTTTGCATAGCAGATACCTGCAGGTAAGTTGATAAATCTCTCTCATCGCGAGCGCACTCAATCAGCCGGTTATTTTGCTACCATGCTGCTTAAGAAATGGCGCGCAAGTGGCCGCTCAATGAAGCGGTAAGTATTTTGTTGAAGTGCGGCCGAAAAGTGTTGCTTGGCGGCGGATAGTTTCCCCGCACTGTAGTCGCGATAGCCGGAATAAAAAAAATACTCAGTCCGCTCGCAACTGTTTTTTGCCGTCTGTTCAAATTGGTTACGGGTCATTTTGTTAGTCCAAAATGCGTAGACTGCCGCCTCCCACTCGCTTCTAAAAACCAGTTGTTTTTGCGGTATCAATTTACTGAAGTCCATATCGGCTTGTTCTCCGATAATGTCAGCTTTGATCGCATCATAAACACTGATTTTTTTCTGCGCTTGTAAATAGTCTGTAAAACTCAGAGCCGCTTTTGTCCACTCACCTGAGTTCATATAAATTTCGTGATAGGCCGAATCATCTGTGGTCAGCCCCTTCGTTCGTGCTTGTTCCAGCAGTGTATGTGCCTTACGCTCTTTTCCCAGTATGGAATAATTCTGGGCACTGAAGGCAATATTTTCTGCAGTCGGTTCCAGCTCGACCAGAATGCTGGATTCATGCAGGGCCAACTGATAACGATTTTGATCCAGATACAAACGCGCCAGGGCGTAATGCGGCGCGCCTGTCTCGGGCGCGAGAGGCACGGCCTGTTGGTAGAAGTGAATTGCATCACTTATATAAGCCGTCTGTTCGTAGCTGCAGCCGCTGGCTTCGGCACGCGCCTCATAGGTGTTGGCGATGGCTTCGTATAAATCCACTGAGTCAGTGATTTGTTCCGCGCCGAGTTTCAAGGTGGCAAGCGCCAGTGGAAAGTAATTTTCCTCGCGATACATTTTGGCAAGTTGAATATAGGCTTTATCACTTGCGGGTTGCTCGTGAATGGCGGCGAGCAATGCGCGATACAGCTCAGGATTATTTTTTTTGCCGGATTTTTTTTGCGCCAGATAATGATGCAGGAATACGCCTAGCGAGGGAGCGTTGACTTCCTTTTGTGTCGTGGCAGATAGCTGGTTGAAAATGCTGCGGGCCTCGGCAAACGCCTGGTCATTGCCTGCAACAATATCTTCGTAATAAATGTTGTAGAGGAGTTTGAGAGTTGCCGTGTTACCTGGTACCAGTTTTAACACCTGACGGAAATTTTCTATAGCCAGCTCGCGGCTGCGCGCCGATTTATTTTTCTCTGCGTCAACAATGTAGGCAATACCAAGTTTGTAATGCAATTCTGCATTCCCCGGTGTCTGTTCTACTTCTGCTTCCAGCGCAGTAATTTCCGCCGATCCGCCAGCGTCAGCTGTAATAGTGGGCCTAGTGGCGGATGCTTGCCCTTTATGTACTTGTTGGCTGCAGCCACCAATCAGCATGAGCATTGCCATTAACAAGACTGTGCCAAGCAACGGCTGACATCGCAATTGTGTATATGGTGATTGCGAACATTCAAGTGGCGATGGTCGGAATAAAGTCATTGCATCGTCCTCAGAGTTTGTAGCCCAATGCTTCTGCTTTTTTAAATGATGCATCAGATTCTGGCAGCAGTTGGTTATACCCCTGCGCCAGCCCCAACACATAATGTGCTTCCGCCTTTTTGGGCGATGCTTTTACCGCTTGCCGTGCAGTCGCCAGAGACTTTTCGTAGGCGCCATTTTTGATGTGCAATTTGGTCAGCGCAATTAAGCTGACTACATCGGTTTTACCCTTGGTTTCCAGTGCGATTAATTCGGCAGCGGTTTTGTTGTATTCATAACTCAAGGTCCAATCGTTGGATTCGATTAACTCATTCGTTTTTTGATAAAAATCGGCATAGTCTTTTAGCGCAACCTTCACCGCTTTTACGGTGAGATCCTGACTTACTGTGTAGCGATTTTTTTCCTGCTTGCCGTTTTGAGTCAGGGTGTAGTAGGCGTTGTCGATATTTTCGCCCTGAGTAATGAGTTGTAACTGGTGGTCGCTGCCGGGGCTGGTAAATACAATACGCGAGCGCAGGTTGTAGCCCGGGTCTATCACATAGGGTTGTTTGCGATCTTGAGCTTTGTGTAGATTACGTAGATCTGCAAATAAATTGGTCAGCTGGGTGATGCTGAAACTGTAATTGATTGGATCTTTATCGCCGCCCCATACATTGGTAAAACTAAAGCGGCCGCTGATGGTGAAGGGCTGCCACAGATTGTCGGCATTGCTCGCGGTTAATTCGGTAACTTCAGCGGCGTTGTAAATCTGGCCAATCAATTCGCGGAAGTATTTATCGCGCTCGCGCGAATACTGCCACATGCTGCGCAGGCGCTGTTCATACAAGCCGCCAAAATGCAATTTGAAACTGGCTTGCGCGTCGCGACCGCTAAATTTGTCAAACACCAATTCCAGCTCAGCAAAATGTTCTTTGGCTGGGAGCGAGGGCAACACGCTGATCGTCTTGGTGCTCTCGTTCACTATTAATGCTGGTTGGTCTTCGATGCCAACTGAAAACCCGGGGTATAAACTGGTTTCGCCGGTGGTGTCCATCCAGGTTTCCTGCAGACCATTTTGCGCTGGAATATGCACAATCATATGGTCAAAACTCACGCCCGGTACTTGCATATCCGGGATGCCGCGCCCGCGCGTAACAATTAACGTGGGGTCGGCGGCTATACCTAACTTACGCAATAACATCACTGCCAATACGGTTTGGTCTTTGCAATCGCCGTAACCATTTTGGAGCACTTCAAATGCATCGTGGGGCTCATAACCACCGCGCCCTACATGCGCAAATACGTAGCGCACACGATCCTGAATTGCGCGGTAAACCGCTTTGGTTTTTGCTTCCGGTGTAAGTGCTGTTTTTTTAATCTCGGCAATTAACGCATCTAGCTTTGCGTCGCTGATTAAATGCGGTTCGATCAACTTATCGGCCCAGCGCGCTACATCATTCCAATTTGCTGTTGTTGATACACGCAGATAGGGTGCGTAGTCGTGCTCGCGCGGCATGTCACTTTGCAATTCAATTTTGGCGAGGTTTTTTCCTATCCATGTGCGGGTTTGCTGTGAACCTTTAGTGCTGTGCTTTTGGGTAATTTGATAGCGGCTGGCATCGCTGCTGACGAGATTGATCGCTGCGGGTGCAGTGATTGTTAATTCGCTCTCAACTACGGCGTCAGCACGCGTACCTTGCCCGGCGGCACGATCTTCCCACCAATGGAAACTGAAACTGTCAAACCATTGGTCGGGCACCATTTTTTTGGTATCGGTGTAGCGATACTGGAATTCGATAATCGAACCTTTGCGTACATTGGGCAGCGAAAATAATAATTCTTTGCGATCGTGATAAAAATTTTCGTCGGTGGGGCTTTGGATTTGCGTGGCGTCCGCTTTGATGCTATCCATCTTGCCGTCGGGTGTACGCACATTGGCGAACTCAAGTGCTATGTCTTCATAAAAGCTATTGAAGCTCACGCTGATTTGGCTGTAATCACGCACGGCTGCATCGCTGTTAATGTAGACCGCCACGTAGGAGGTAGCATGGCTCATTAATTGTTCGTCGATATGCACCTGGGTTTTGCGCAGGATGACTTGCGCTTCGCTGGTGCTATCGGGTTTAAAACTGCGTGCCAGAGATTTTAACGTGGGTGCGATGCGTTCAGCTTTTTTATCGCTGCGATCGTCAGCCCAGACGCTTCCCGTTGTTAACAGGCTTATTAACAACAAGCCGCGCAGCCAAAATAACTTGCTGAAAAAATATGACACGCATTCTCTCCAAAACCATACAAATTTTAAAAAAACAGTAGCGATTGTTGGTCTTACGATTAGCTGTAGTACATTTTGTTGTATTTCAATCGCTACTTTTTAGCCTGCTGTTACTGGAATTAAAGTTTGCTTGAAATAGACTGCACTTGAATTAAAGCGCGATCCATTTGCGTTCGGCGGCGCTTTTAAAAATCGCATCAATCGCACGCATATTGGCGATGGCATCATCCAATGATGTTGGCACAGGGCTGTTGTTGAAAATGCTGAGTGCAAAGGCATCGCCCATTGCGCTGTAGTGATTGTTGTCGGGAACCTCAATCACTTCTTGCACGCGGTTGCGGGTAATACGCACTCGTTGCACAGGTTCGGTGCCATCGTTGTAAAACGGGCGCTCCAGGTAGAGTCTGCCTTCATCACCGATTGCTTCAACATATTGCACAGGCTCAATTTTGGTGGCCGCGGTAAAACTCGCGCTACCGGCAGAAAATTCCATTATGCCGGAGGTGATGCAATCCACTTCTTCACCGGGCATGGGTGTGATTTGGCCGAGCACTTGTGTGGGCTCCTCGTTGAATAACCAGCGCGAGAGTGAAACGGAATAGCAGCCAACATCCAGCAGCGCGCCGCCGCCCATATCCACTTTATTGCGAATATTATTTGGCTCGCGGTTGTTGTAGGAAAAATGCGAATGCACAGCGTGCAGTTTGCCAATGCGCCCTTCATCAACGAGTTGTTTGGCAAGCTGCCATTGCGGATGAAAGCGATACATAAACGCTTCCATCATCTTCAGCTGTGGATGAGCGCTGGCGGCATCGACCAACCGTTGCGCATCGGCGGTATTCAAACCCAGCGGTTTTTCGCATAGCACATGTTTGCCAGCCTGCAGCGCTTTGATCGACCACTCCACATGCAGATGATTGGGTAGTGGGTTGTAAATCGCATCAATATCCGGATCGGCCAGCAATTCCTCATAGGTGCCGTAGGCGCGCTCGATATGTAATTCATCGGCCACCCGGCGCGCACTTTGCGCATCCCGTGAGCAAATCGCAAGGACTTGGTTGTGAGCGGATTTTTGCAGGGCGGGAATGACTTTTTCGCGGCCGATTTTGGCAGTGCTGAGCACGCCCCAACGGATTTTTTTCATAAGGTTTCCTGTAGGGATCGGATGATCCTGTCGTTTCTAGGCTGGATTTTAGCTGTGTAGTAGATAGCGCTAAGTGTAGCGCAAGCGCGGCGCAGGAGGTGAGCCGCGCTTTGGGATAACTGCTGAAAAACGTGGGTTTAACGCAGCTTTACCGGGGCTTTTTTACCAAGGCGTTTTACCAGGGCAAAGTCTCGCCATTGGAATGCCAGAAGGTGCCGCTGTTATCCAGGGTTAACCCCTCAATGCGTTTGCTTAGGCGCTGTGCGGATTCGTCAGCAGAAATATCGCCACCAAAATTTACCATCGCTGTTTGTACATAGCCTGGGTGCAGTATCGCCACGGCAATGCCGCGTGGTTTTAAATCGCGAGCGAGCGACATGGCGGCCGCATTAAGTGCAGCTTTAGACATGCGATAACCGTAATAACCGCCCGAGGTGTTATCGGCAATCGAGCCCATGCGGCTGGTGATAAAAGCAATCTTTGCGCCCGCGCTTAAATTGCCGAGCAGCGC
>CAZCJR010000134.1:0-11559 GCA_964499225.1 uncultured Cellvibrionaceae bacterium
AGGTAAAAAAGAATTTCTAGGTGCGCCTGAGCATCGCGCGGTTGCCCGTCAGGCCGTGCGTGAATCGCTGGTGCTGTTGAAAAACAAAAACAATTTATTGCCCCTCGCGCGCAACCAAAAAATATTGGTTGCAGGTGATGGTGCGGACAATATCGGTAAACAATCTGGCGGCTGGTCTGTTACCTGGCAGGGCACCGGCAATGTGAATTCCGATTTCCCCGGGGCGACATCTGTTTACGCTGGCATTAATGAAGTGGTGAGTGCAGCTGGTGGTAAAGCAACACTCAGTGTTGACGGTTCATTCTCTGAAAAACCTGATGTCGCCATCGTTGTCTTCGGCGAAGACCCCTACGCAGAAATGCAAGGCGATGTCGGCATGCTCGCCTACAAACCCCGCAATCCAAAAGATCTTGAATTACTGAAAAAATTGCGCGCGCAAAATATTCCAGTGGTGTCTCTGTTTATTACTGGCCGTCCACTCTGGGTTAACCGTGAATTAAATGCATCCGACGCGTTTGTCGCTATCTGGCAACCGGGCACTGAAGGTGCCGGCGTTGCAGATGTGATTTTCAAAAATGCTGCGGGTGAAATTAATTACGATATGAAAGGCCGTTTGAGTTTCTCCTGGCCTAAACACCCGGATCAAACTCCGCTCAATCGCGGCGATAAAAATTACGATCCACTCTTCGCGTATGGTTTTGGTTTACGTTACGCCGATAAAGACACGCTTGCCGACAACTTGTCTGAAGACGGCTTGAAAGCAGCAGAAGCCTTGGACGTGCTGGAAATTTTCAACCGCCGCCCGATAGATCCTTGGCAATTGGAAATTATCGGCTTTCAAAACGACATAGTACCGATGAACAGCAAAACGGTTAAAGCCTCATCACTAATGATTGAAGCCGTGGATCGCGAGATGCAAGAAGATGCACGCCGTGTGCAATGGAATGGTTCAGGTAGCGGGCAAGTTGCCATGTCAGTTGCGAACCGTCAGGACTTTATCAATTATTACAGCAGCGACTCGGCGCTGGTATTTGATATCAAAGTGGATGGCGCGCCCAGTGCAAAAACTTACCTGCGTTTAGGTTGCGGCTCTTACTGCGCATCGGATATCGACCTGAGTGAAAAACTAAAAGGTTTCACCGGTCAAGGCTGGCAAACCGTCACCGTGCCTTTCAGCTGCTATCCGCAATCCGGCGCTAACTTCGGCATCAACCAACCACCAGAAGAATACTGGACACAAATCCTACAACCTTTCTCGCTGATCACCAGCGGCACTTTGGATATTACCTTTGCCAAAGTCAGCGTGGTTAAAGGGGCGGGGAAAAAAAAAACCCCCCGCCAGTGAAAGCTGGCGGGGATTTTTCATGTGCAGCAGATTATTGAATCCGCCAAGAACCTCAATGCACTTGCGTTGACGGGCCGCGTTGCACCTCAAGTTGAACGTGATAATATTCGCGAGGTGATTGAGCTACCGTATTATTTATTAGATGATGAACGAAGGCCATATCGACATTCTAACCCTGCTGCATGGCAACCTCAGCCTCACAAATCCTGACCTACACCCTAGGATATGCAACAGTAGTAACCTACTAATAAAAACAAAACCCCCGACCAGTAAACTGAGCGCGGGCGTTGGGTAGCGTTTTTTTCAATTTAAAAATCAACAACACGCTGAAAAATCCTAACCCTTTCACTGACCCCGATTTCGTAACACCGTGAACTCTACCGAACGAGCAATAATAACGTCCATATCATCACTTGACTCCTTTTTCTCTTCGTCAAAAGGGTTTAAGGAGATGTAGTACATTTCATTATTGTTTTTGAAAAATTTCACTGATTCGATGCAGTAAAAAAAATAATCTTTCGAGTAAGAAAATGAGTACTCTTCGCAGTCGATAAAAACCAACACAATTCTATCTAGGTGAGATGATTTCCTCATTGAAATATAAAGGCTAACATTCACAGAATCAGAATGATCACATTTACTTATTTCTATTGATGAAACTTCTCCGTCAAGAAGACTATTTTCACCCCTTAAGTATTGAAGAGTCTCATCATTAACTAATTTTTTTTCAGTCATATTTAAAATCACTCAATCAAATCCATATCATGCAAGTCTCTAGGTCTAGGCTCCCGACCGTGCATACGCTCACCTCTACCAGAAGGATTGTTTGGATTCGGTTTGTAGTCATGTATATGGTCTTTCTGTTCATTTTTTGGCGCATCTTTTCCATGCCCTTTATTCCATTCTTTTTCAACATTACCGTTTTCATCATATTTTTTTCTTGTTGTTCCAGAAGGGTTTTCCTTCACAGAATTTGGCTCCCCTTTATCTGGAATTCTATTTTGTCTTCTCGCTCCCTCCTTTTTCGCCTCTTTTTTTGCAGCATCTTTTGCCTTTTTCTTAGCAATTTCTTGCAAAGTTTTTTTCAAAATTTCTCGCGCAATAATAACGCAAGCCGGTGTCGCAGGACCACACATCCCTGTTGGATCTGTTGCATTCATCGGATCATTGTAAACATATGCGTACATGTTCATCTGGTCTGCGTAAAAAATCGGATCGGTTTGCAAAAATCTTCCAAGCTTCGGCGAATACATCCGCGCTTTGTAATGGAACAATCCTAAGTCTTTAAACCAGATTTGCCCCGTATAACCAAAACGTCCTTCATTTGTTGTAGCTGGAATACCGAAACTATCGTACGTCAGTTTGCCGCGATAACCACCGGAGCCATCTGTTCTGGCGATGATGCTGCCTTGATGATCTGCATGTAGGTAGGTGCGGTTGCTAACACCAATGCTACTGCTGCCGTATTCAACCCAGGGTTCATCAACTTGATCACCATGTACATAGCGACGGGTAAGGCCGTTGCTGCTGTTGTATTCCGCAACCAGGGCATCGCCGTCATACAGGAATTGGGTAACAACGCCGCCGATGGTGGTTTGGAACAAGCGACCTAAAGGATCATAAATGAAATTGGAATTGACACCGTTAGTAGTACTAACCAAACGGTTTTCCATGTCGTAGGTGTAAGTCAAATTGCTTTCACTTGCATCTTTGGTGAGGTTGCCATTGCTATCGTAGGTAATGGTCAAACCCTTAATGCTTATGTATTGGTTTAATCCATTAGCAACATAAGCACCGGTTTTATTGACATCACCAACATAGCTATAAAGATTATTACTTTGAGTGAATTGCGTGACCTGGCTGGCAGGGTTGTAATTAAACGTATTGGTAAGGTCGTTCGCAGTGCCAACAAAATCTTGCGAGAAACTACCCAAGCGCATAGCGTTATCCCGCGCATAAGACGTTTTTGCACCACCAGTGCGAGTAATGGATTTGCGGGTTCCGTTTTCCCAATAGTCCAAAGTTAATAGGCCAGTGTTTAATAATTCAGAAACTTTATTAACACGATTTAATCCGTCAAAAGTGTAAGTAAAATATTTGTCATTATTATTAGTATTGTCCGGATGAAAAATTTGAGTTCTATTGCCATTACTATCGTACTTATAGACAAGTTTTCTACTATAGCTACCCATAGTCGTGGTGGTTTCCACGACTTGGCCAAATCCATCAATTCTATTAATTACTCCTGCGCCAGTATCGCTACCATAGCGCGAGTGCAGAGTAACGCCACGCAAGTCATAGTTGTAATAAACATCGTTATAGGTCGCGTTTGCATAATTCTTGGTGATTAAACGATTATTATTGTCGTACGTATAATTGATTACCTCACCACTAATACCACTGCGCTTACGCTCCATGGTCATGTTGTTATTAGCATCGTAACCGTATTCGTTATAATCCACAGTGCTGTAAATACCAGGTGCTGTTTTGGAGGGATAATAACGATACTGCAAGCGATCAAGTGCATCGTACTCGAGTTGAGTTAAGTTGCCGTTAGCATCCGTTTGGTTTTTTAGTAGATAACCGTCATAGGTATTAGTTACGTAAATTTGTGCGAGTGGAGTGCCCACACCTCTCTCTTCAGTCAATACCTGATCCAAATCATCATAGGTGTAACGCGTAATTCTATCGGGCCCCTCAGCTCCTTGCGTGCTCAGCGCGCAGGCATCAGTGGGCAATGAGTTATAAAACGCTTTATTCATGCGCCGCGCTTTACACTGAACCAGTCCTTTAGCGTTGTATGAGTACTGGGACAGTGTCTCAACAGTGCCATTAGTACCTTTTATCCACTCCTTTATTTTTCGGCCGTAATTGTCGTATTCAAATCCTCGGGTTGTGTATACCGTGAAATTTGTCCACTGCGCTGGAGCAACTGTGTCATCCAACCAGTAAAGCAAATTACCAGAATCAATTTGAGCAACCAAGGTCGGACGGGCAGGATCATATATATATCGCTCTGCTAAAAAGTTACGCGAATCGCCATCTGCGTCGGGCTTAATAACACCGAGCTGCAATCCGGTTGAAGAATATCGATAGACGGTTTTATGTTGTGCTTGATACTGGACAGCTTGCGTTATTCCACTAAAAGAAATTGCAGCCAGAAAAGCAACTCCACAAAACGCAGAGAAAAAATTGTTCTTTCCTAAAATTTTCATAGTCATCTCCTATTGACAGCTTTCCAGAGTGGTGGAATTGCCCTTGGGCAAGGTTTCGCCAATCAACTTTCCGTACTTGTCGTATTCATAACACCACACACGAGTCTCCAGCGCCCCGGAGCTACCTTCAGCGACTATGCTTTTTCCGCGCAGCAGTAAATTATTCGCTTGCGCGGTACTTTGTGGCCCGTAGTAATAGGAAGTCTTGACCATATCGAGGCTGCTGCCACTCATACAGCCTGTGCTAGTGGCTTCAGAGGTGCGGCAGGTGTGTTCGCTCGTTAGCATCCATACTGGATCTGGATCTTGAGCTACGGCTTCACCGTTCCTTTTGTAGTATGCGTATTTAGGCTCGTAGTTATAAATGGTGGCTGCCCGCTTACCATTTTTATCGGCTGGCGCTGTAATTTTAATTGGGTTGCCAAATCGCCCTTGCGGGTCGTAATCGTAGTTAGTGACATTGCCACGCGCATCTTTTACCCACAGAGGCTTGTTACAGATTTTGGGAAAATCACAAGTTGGTGAGTAACTCGCTTCCTGAAATAAAGTTTCACCACCAGAAGAATTAACAATATGAATTTTATTTAAATTTCCACGTGGGCCTTGGTAATAGTAGCGCAGGTCGGGACCACGCCCGGCAACCGGATAATACTTCTCCACAAAATGCCGAGCATCCTTGTGATAGACATAGGTGCCACTTTTTTTATCGGTTACAGACTCAATCACATTAAGTTCGTATTGCGATGATGTGACCCAAGTCTCACCATTACCCCAAGTAACGTTAGCGCTATGTGAGTTTATAGTCGGCCCGGAATAGCCCTGTGAATCTGTTCCATTCAGTGTTGCACCAATGATTTGTCCGGACGTGGACGAAAGACTCCAATAAGTGTAAGTGGAACCGAAGTCAATGGCGTATCCATAATTACTACCAAGCATTTGACCTTTATTTTTATAGGTATATTGGTAGTTGGGGAGAGTACTTTCAGGTGTTCTGATGCTACGCAAACGCGGATACCATTTTGTACCACCGAGTGGATTAGCAGCGCAGTTTGCATCTTCACTACCACCTTCTTTTATACAAATATTTTCTGGCTGATATTGAATATCAGTCACTCCAGTATCAGTTGTCATTTTGACCAAATAACTGGATGAAGGTAGTCCCGGCTGTCTGAACACACTTGGTGTACCATTCGGCCATGTAAATGTTGCAGCTGGCCATCCCGATGTAGAACAAGTTTCAGCATTCGAGGCGCAGTATTGATGAGCAAGATTTATCGCCACCATTTGATCAAAAGTATTTAACCTCGATGGTGTTCTCAGTTGATATTTCAACATGAAACCGGCGTTGGTTGTAACATCCGTACTGTTCACTCGTACTTTAAAACCGTTAGGGTAGGTTACCTCTTTTAATTTTGCGCCAGTACTTGCAATCCAAGTGCCTGAATTTACGCTTCGCTCGTATTTTGACTCAATACCGGTTGGCGTGATCCAGGTAAGGTATTTTTTGTCGGTACTTTCTTTTAGCGAATGACGAATATCTCCCACAGGTTTATAGGTATATCCAGTCGTAGCGTTATTATCATTGTTCACAATACCATTCTGATAGACCAAAAAATCCTGACTGCCTGCTGGCCCGTATGCACGCATGACCCGCAAAGGAATAAAAGTGGATTGATTTGTGCCGGTATCCCTAATTGCGGTTACGTTGCCATTCGTATTCGTAAGAATCTGAACTACATTATCAGAAATTTTTCTTGAGGTTACTGAGCCTGCAAAACTATCTATGTAGCCATATGCCCCAGCCGACAAAAAATCGGTGTAAAGCTCAACACTATGACTTAAGCCAAGTTCGCCGCCTATAGAAACAGTATTGAGCCGCCGTGAAAGTTGCCCGGTTTGCAAATTCACCCCAAATCTATCAACAACTTCAGCGGATGGTGGTGCAATCGGATTGTCATCAAGTGCAAATGAGTAACCTGAAATGCTTAATAAAATCAGCAAGAACTTTTTCATTTTTTTCGAATCCCTAATAATTAAAATTTGCACTGTATCCACAAATAATGTTTGCGGTACAAGCCGATACGCTAAGCGGCCTATTTGCTGAAGAGTTTCGCTTTGGACATCCGGTAACAGCGAAGTCAGTCGTAATACATTGGCTTCCACCGGTTGCATCCTTAACAAAATATATCGCTGCTCCAGACACAGGGTTCCAGCTAGCCTGCCATGTGCAGTCAAAAAGCAGTGGCTTACGGCAACGAAACATGTGGCTCTGCTGTGTTGTCACTGGCAACTTTTGTTGAAACAAGAAGTCGATTTCCGGCCTTGTCATAGTCGTAATCCCGATTGCCGTTTTGCGAATCTTCAACAAACGTTAAACGCCCCAATGCATCGTAGTTATAGCGAATTGTTTTAGACTGAATAGCGACGGATGAGCTGCTTGAACTTCGACTGGAAGAAATACTTGAGGAGCTGCGTGAGCTGGATATTACTCCGATACTACTACTCGAACGGGAGGAGCTAACCGCCGCTACCGAACTTGACGCCACGCGATTCGTAAACGAATAACCGACAAAATCCCTGCCGGTAATGGCAGCATCTGTATAGGTCGCCAGTACCCGCCAATAGTAGGTGGTGCCATTTTGAAGAGGGCCAGGTGTGATGGGCGTATCCGAACCTCTAAACTGCCAACCTGCACCATTATTCCAACAGACGGTCGTTGCAGAAATAGATGTTAATTGATACATCCAGCGACGAGTTGGAAAATCGGGTGTAGTCGATACCGTAATTGTGTAATTGCTGAATCCACTGGCATTTGACATTGACCATGAAAAACAAGGATTTTGTGAGCCTGCATTTACAACCGAACCGTTTGCTGGCTGATTATGGATTGGGGCAGGTCTTGCGGACTCTATGATAGTAAACGTGTTTTCTACTGATTTTGTTCCATTACTTCCATAAATATGCCAATAATATTTTTTCCCATAGGTTAAAGATGCGGGAGTCGCATTTGCAACAATCACCGCAGCTCCAGTATAAGACCCATTTCGGGTTCTTCTCACCCAGGTAGAATCCCAGCCCAATCGACTTAAATTGGATTCAAGAAGCGCACTTGCTGGCACGCCATCTTTGCTCCAATAATCAAGATATTGATCTACTCCAGCGCCACCGCCACGCGGCTGCTCTGATACAACCACATTGTAGGTAACACCTGAAGAAACCAAACTTGTAGGGGCAGCAGTAAATTTTGGATTGGGCGATACTCGATCCCCGCCAATCGGATAGCGTGGCACAGCTGTTTGGGCGAAGCTCAGTGCACAATAAAAAATTATATGTGTTGTTAGCAGCAATTTTAGAAAAAGTCTGACGTAGCCGGGCATATCACGCTCCATGTAGATTAAAACAGAAGGGGGGGGGAACTTGGCGGGTGCCACATATTTTAGGGGTGAAGTGTTGCGCGCCGCCATGACAATTGTGCGCAGCTGATTGAATTTGCAAACTACATCACAGGCTGAAAGTCCCGGGCACTCGCCGCCAACAGGCTATTTCCTGCATAAAAAGGCCCAACGAGTGAAAGCTGACGGGGGTTTTTAGCTTCGATAATCTACGCCATCGCTTCGGAATACTGCTGTACAAAATCCTGAGCTGCGAACAATCCCCCACCTTAAAAAACTATCGTTTACAATATATGAATGAATTTAGCGTTAAGCGGCCTTTGCGAGGATTGGCTGTAAAATTGAAGTCTGGCGCTATGTTACCTGAGTGTAAAATATTCGACGGATAAATAATCATGCGATTAAACATTGCATCTACTGATGCAATTTGTTCAAAGTATGTGTTTGAGCCATTCATGTACGATTTTCTATCGAAATTCAGAGCACCCTCATCCAATACTGATTGCTTGTAATGATCGATAGTTTCACTGGTAATTTTTTCGTAACCGGTTTTTCTGTGTCGATACAGTGATGTGCCGCCTTTTTCTTTATCGCAAAGGAAGTGAACACAAGCTAGATCACCACTTAAATAGGAGTCGATGTGAGGGAGGCATTGATTCACCTCCAATTGATCCGGAGGTGTTACCACCAGTGAGTAAAGCGCTTTTCCTCCAGCAATTTTATCTTGTGTTAGTCCAAATATATTACCCAAGAGTTCTGCCAGATAGTAATTAATAGCGTGAATGTACTTGCTGGGAGCCGCCATTCGCAGCCCCGGATAAAAATTATCGACTTTGCTAAACTCGGTATTTGCTGCGCAGTACTCTACCAATGATTGTGCGTCTCGAATAAAGTTATCTATGACAAGTAACGGGGTTTCCTCTCGACCAATATTGTAAAATTTGTAGGAAAGCTCTGGGTGCAATGTTGGTTTTAAGGAGTCTTGCATCGTGTCTTTGCTCGTTTTAGAAATTACATAGTGCTGCAGTACTTGTTGATAAAATCATGATGTGTTGACAGCATTCCCAAGTTTTTATCAACGTCAGCAGCGACACTCTTCAAGAAACTTTGCAGCTCCTGTTCAGACATGAGTTCAACAATGGGATGGTATGACGATGGAACAATACCTTGCCCGAGCATAACTTGAGTCCATGAATCCAAGCGGAATAACTCGCCTTCGACCTGATTGGATTTACCAAAATCCTTAAAAAGCTCCATTCTATGCTTGAGATCAGCTGGGATTTCCATATCCCTGCAATAACGCCAAAAGGGGCTGTCGTCACGCTCGGTAGCTTTGTAGTGCAATATAATAAAATCTCGAATTCTTACATATTCGCTTTCTGCCTGAGCGTTGTACTCATCAACAATCGTCTGCTTGATCTCACCATGTGGAAACAATTGTAACAAGCGGGTTACTGCAGTCATGATCATATGAATACTGGTTGACTCCAGCGGCTCCAAAAAGCCAGAGGCAAGACCCACAGCAATACAATTTTTATTCCAGGATTTTTTGCGTCTTCCGGTTTTGAATTTTATTACGTTAGGTTCTGTGAGCACTTTTCCCTCCACGCTCGACAGCAGCATATTGAGCGCTTCGTCCTTAGATAAATGCTGACCAGAAAAAACCAACCCATTTCCAACTCTATGCTGTAAAGGAATTTTCCAGCGCCAGCCAGCGTGGTGAGCAATCGATTTGGTGTAGGGCACAGCAGCGGTCGTGGATTCAGTTTGAATTGCGATAGCACTATCGCAAGGCAGCCAATGCCCCCATTCCTCGAAACCCGTCTGCAAAGTCTGCTCAATCAATAAGCCTCGCATACCCGTACAATCTAAAAATAAATCGCCCGGTATTTCCTGGCCTGAATCCATTTTGAGGGAGGCAATAAAACCAGACTCGGGATTTTGCTGCACTTCGGCGATTTTTCCTTCCACTCGCTTCACACCACGAGCCTCTGCACGCGCTCTAAGAAAACTCGCGTAACGTCCTGCATCAAGATGAAATGCATAGTTTATTTTAGCTTGATCATTTATAGAAAACCGCTCTTTCAACGCTGCTTTATATTCAAGGCAATAATTACCAAATTCATCCGCCATTCCCAACTCTCGACCTCTAAGCCAAAAATGAATGAAATCTGTAATTAGTGTTTGCTTCCCGGTAATGCCAAAAGAATGAAAATACTTCTCTCCAATTTGCTTCCAGTTTTCAAATTGAATACCGAGTTTAAACGTAGCATTTGTTGCCCGCATAAACTCCTGCTCGTTAATACCTAACAATCGATGAAAAGTTCGCATTGGCGGGATAGTAGCTTCGCCGACGCCAATAGTGCCTATTTCCTGAGACTCCACTAAGGTGATATCAAGAATCTCGCCCATTTGATTCGAAAGTGCCGCGGCTGCAATCCAACCCGCTGTACCACCGCCTGCAATAACTATTTTCATTTTTTTATCTAGCATTTTTTATTTACCACTTTTATTGGTATCAACGATTTAATTTATTAATAAGCAGGGCTCTTAATTTTCTAGCACCAAGTCTATCCAATGTCTGTAAAAAGCCTCTAGCCTCCGGAGGAATGAAAGAGCTAGATTTTTCAGCACCATCAAAAATATAGTGATTGAAAACGTGTCTCCAGCCCTCTCGTTCATGGGCAGATTTATCTCGGATACCGAGCATCGCCATATACAATGTATTCATACCGGAAGTCAAAAAGGCCGGGGCGTCTTCCCACCAGTAATTTACTAAAACATTGTAAGGCTCCAGACTCTCCACATGATGCCACCACATGCTGGGTAGATATAATGCATCGCCTGGTTCTAAATCGGCGACTTGACCACTTAAAAGTGCATCTTTGAATCGAGGAAATTTTTGAAAATCAGGGTTTTTAAAATCAACTAAACTAATTACTTGTCCGCCAGGTGTTGGCTCCAGCGGTCCAGGGTAAAGATTGCTTATCTGATCTGGAGGAAAAATGGTAAATCTACGCTTACCCGCGACACAGCAGGCTATATTATCCAGCGCATCAAAATGACAAGTCGCTGTAGTTGTACCACCGATCCATATGCTAACTCTTTCTTCGATTGCATCAACTCGCCTATCTCTCGGGATAAGGATTTCATTTTCGCCACTAAGTCCAGGCAAATGTGTGTCGATTATATTCGAGGCTATGTAGTACGCCGGATCATTCTTTTGTTGTATTCCTTCCAGTATCCCGTCCAAGGTTTCATCGATGCGTCCTTTAAAACTCTCATAATCAAGTTTGGTGCAGTCAGCGCTATAAAACATGCGCCCGTTATTTTCAGCCGGGATTTTACAAACAATGGTGGGCGCCCCGTTATAAAATGACTTCAAATAGTCAACTGATGCTCTATCAGAAGCTCTTCCCGCCTGAACCAACGGCCAATCACCAACCAGCTGCTTGAGGACAACAGGCTCTGCAGAATTAATTACGTCTCTTGGAATGTCATGAGAATTAATACCGTACAAAGTCTTTGTTTTTTTCAAGATCAATTATCTCCGGCTAAAAGCTTACGGTTTTTCAGGTCAATCAATTTTCGGATATTAGACATTGAT
>CAZCJR010000135.1:0-11373 GCA_964499225.1 uncultured Cellvibrionaceae bacterium
GGATTTGGCGGAAAAAATTCTCGCCGATTTGCAACGTCAGGGCGGCACGTCTTTCGTGACCGATAAAAGCGAACCAGAACTCATTTATAAAGTATTTAATGTGAGTAAAGGCAATTACAAAAACGCACTGAGTTTGCTTTATAAACAGCGTAAAATTTTGATTGAAAAAGACAAGATTACATTAGTGCAGTAAGGGTAGAAAATGACGGCAAGTGACACATTGGCGAGGCCCGAAAAAATAATTCGCTGGGGAATTATCGGCGTTGGCGATGTATGTGAACTCAAAAGCGGCCCCGGATTTTATAAAGCGCCCGATTCACAATTAACAGCAGTGATGCGCCGCAACGGTGAAAAAGCCAAAGATTATGCCGCGCGCCACAACGTAAGCTTGTGGTACGACAACGCCGAGGCGCTGCTCGCCAATCCCGACATCAATGCCGTTTATATCGCCACGCCACCCGCGCAGCATAAAGATTATGCAATCGCCGCGTTAAACGCTGGCAAAAATGTCTATATCGAAAAACCTGTCACCCTCAACGCGGCTGAATGCGATGCGATTATCGCTGCAGAAAAATCCAGCGGTAAAAAAGTCAGCGTCGCCCACTATCGCCGTTACGTACCCTGCTTTATGAAAGTCGCCGAACTGATTCGCAACAGCGCAATTGGTGAAGTGTTAATGGTACAGCTGGACATGCTGCAACCAGCCGCATCCAAAATAATTACCGCCACCGATGATAATTGGCGCGTTAACCCAGCGCTTTCTGGCGGCGGTTTATTTCACGATTTATCGCCGCATCAATTAGATTTAATGTTGTATTGGTTTGGCCCCGTTATCAAAGCGAGCGGCTTTGGTTACAACCAACGCCAATTCAATAGCGCCGACGATACAGTACATGGCTGGGCACAATTACAATCCGGCGTAGTGCTGCAAGGTCGCTGGCATTTTGCCGTCGCGCCCAACCAAACCCGCGACCTGTGTGAGATTATCGGTACCGCCGGAAAATTATCCATTAACTTTTTTGGCCAGCAAGTCATCCGTTTAAGCAATTCCCTTAGCGAGCAAGAAATTGTTATTCCTAACCCGCAACATATCCAACAACCGATGATTGAACAGGTGAATAACTACTTTCGCGGTGAACGGGAAAACCCATGCAGCGTGAGTGAAGCAAAAGCGGTGATGGAGTTAATCGATATTTTCTCCAGCGCCATCAACTAGCCAGTTACTTGTTTTACACAAACCACCCACAAATTACATTTGCTTGGGCAGGCATTAATTAATATTGCGCACCACGATCAATCACCGCTCGACTGGCGCCGAACACATCAGTTGAATGGCACGTCTGTTTGCATCGATAACATCATCCTCAACAATTAGTCGCCGCTTGTGCGCACCATCACATAATAACCGCAACTTTACACGGCAGGCTTCTTGCTTGTCAGTGGACTGAGAAATCACTATAACGGTGAATAACAGCGCCCAGCTAAACAAGTAAATTTGGAAAGTAAAAATGAAGTAGGCCGCATGCTTTCTAACTTTATTCCGTCTGACTTAATGCTTAAGGAGATACGATGTTTACTAAAAATGTTTTACATCAAGCAATTCAATTCATACCGACTTCATTAACTCACTATGTCATCCCGATTGGCGGCGCACTGTTGCTAGCCACTAGCCCTGCCTTCGGACAGGCACCAGGCCAACCGGCCGCCGAAGAAATTGAAGAACTTGTCGTAGTCGGCTCCCGCATACGTCAAACCAATTTGAAAACAATTTCTCCCACACAACTGTTTAGCCGCGAAGATGCCTCTGCTGCAGGCTTCAATAACATGACGGATTTACTGCAATCCAATGCATTGACTGGCGGCGCTTCGCAAATTAATAACGCGTTTGGCGGATACGTCACCGAGGGCGGCCCTGGTGCAAATACGATATCCCTGCGCGGTTTGGGTGCGAGTAGAACGCTAGTGCTCATTAATGGCCGACGTGTGTCACCCTCGGGAACTCAGGGTGCGGTGGGCACTGCCGATTTGAATGTATTGCCCACCGCGATGATCGAGCGGGTGGAAATCCTGCGCGATGGCGCCTCATCAATTTACGGCTCTGACGCCGTGAGCGGCGTAATTAATGTCATCACCAAAGATGCTGTGGAAGGTTTTTCAATCGAAGGGGATTTTAATTACCCCACAGAGGGCGACGGAGAACAGGTTCGTCTATCCATTTCTGGCGGCATGAATGAAGAACGTTTCTCCATGGCAGGCTCATTTGATTACTACGAGCGCAAATCACTTACACTGGGTGATCGTAATTGGACCCGCTGCAATCAGGATCAATTCCGCGATCCGGAAACCGGAGAACCCGCTGATTTTATCGACCCAAGCACCGGCAAATCCAAATGCTACCCTATCACCACCACCGGTTCGAACGGGGTGACTATCAATACTATTGGCACCCAGGGCGTGACCGCAGACAACTGGAACGCACTTGGTCTGAGTGGCCCAGTAGTGGGTGGGCTTGGCTCATCGGGAACAACATTTACACGCTTCCGCCCTAACGCCGCAGTAACGACCGGAGTTATTGGCTATGAAGGAGTTGGCGGTGGCAGCAATGACCTGAATGTGCGCGATACTTTTGACCCCAACATGCTCAATGAAGATTTAATTTCGCCCGTAAAAATCTACACCAGCTTTCTGCAAGGTAAATACGATTTACAAGCATTGGGGGATGCCGAACTTTACGGTGAGTTGTTGGCGTCCCGACGCGAATCAAGGCAGACCGGTTATCGCCAACTGTCACTGGATTATCGCCTCGGCAGCCCGTTAATTCCGGCTGAACTTGCCTATGCAAATTTCGCGGCAGACCAAGGCACCAGCGACGGTGAACGCGTAGGTGTGCGTGCATTTATCGGTTTTGGCAACGACAGCAGCGCGCAAAATATTGACTATTACAAACCCACCTTTGGGTTACGCGGCGACATTACCTTTTTAACCGACTGGCGCTATGACATCTACGCCAGTTATGCCAAGTCAGACGCAACTTATGAGCGCGACTCATTCCTGATCGATAAACTTATCTACGCCGGTGATGCCGTAACCGCCACTAGTAGCGTTGACTCAAGTGTGGTGCGCGACGGCCTGACCTGCGAAATAAACCTCACCAATCCCGATGATAAATGCATTCCCTATCCGCGCCTAACGGGAGCAGTAGTAGGCGGTAACTTGCCGCAAGATTTTAAAGATTATATTTTCCGCAACACCCAAGGCTCTACCGAATACGAAGAATCTATCTACAGCGCCATTGTGGATGGCCCACTGTTCAGCGTTCCTGCTGGTTCAGTGCAAGCTGTGTTTGGTGTTGAACATCGACAGATGGAAATTAATGATCAGCCGGATGAAAACAGTATCTCGGGTAACTTGTATAACTTAAGTAGCGCCACACCGACGATTGGTGATGACAGCGTTAGCGAAGTTTATACGGAGATTCAAATCCCGATTTTACTCGGCGCCCGATTTGCCGAGGAGCTGACCGTCAATGGCTCTATGCGCTATACGGATTATGACTCCTACGGTTCCGACGACACTTACAAAATCGGTTTTATTTATTCGCCCACCGATTGGGTTTCGCTGCGCGCATCGCGCGGAACATCCTATCGCGCACCCGCACTCTTTGAACAATTTCAAGGCCCGACCAGTGGGTTCCGCTCTGCGGCACTGGATCCTTGCAACGACTATGGCGCAGCGGGTGTAAACCCGAATCGGGTTAGTAACTGTACGCTTGAATTGCCGGGGCAGCCGGAGTTCCAGGCGACCAATGGCATTGAGGTATTTAGCCTTGGTGGTGCTGAAGCAGGCCTATTTGCCGAAACATCAGACAATGTCAGTTACGGCATTATTTTTGAACCGAAAATTAGTGACAGCACGGTACTAAATATCAGCATCGATTATTTTGATATTCAAATTGATAACGGGGTAAAAAAAGCGGGGGAAGATGAAATTCTCGATCGTTGTTACGATTCGGCTGAGTTTGCTGACGATCGCGGCCTATGCCGATTGGTGAGTCGCGATCCCGTCACCAACCAACTCGCTGTCGATGACGCTTATACCAATCTCGCCACTGAGAAAGTGCGCGGTCTGGATACCATCTTTAATCTTTTGCAGGACGTTGGCCCCGGTAGCCTATCGTTTGTCCTCAGCATTACCCGTTACTACGAGCAATCGACTCGATTATTTGCCGACGAACCCCTGGAGGACTTTAACGGTAGCTTGGAAAGCCCGGAATTTGGTGGTTCCAGCGACTTAGCGTATAGCATTAATAACTGGAAATTCATGTACGGCGTTGAATGGCTCAGCAGCATGGACGGTTACGCCGAAGCCGACGAAGATCCCGCCGAAAGCTGGTCAGATTACACAGTACCAAGCTATCTTGAGCATCGCATTTCAGCGCGCTATCAAGCGGACACCTGGAAAACCACATTTGGTGTACGCAATCTGACTAATGAAACACCACCGGAAATTTCCGCAGGCTATTTTAATCGTGTCGGCAACTCACCGCTTTACAGCGGATATGATTACGTTGGCAGAGAGGTGTTTGTTAACTTTCAAGTTCAGTTTTAGATAGCAGCGTTTGGCGATAGCAAGGGAGTGCTATCGCCACATCGATCACTGATGTTTTATATTTGCGTGAAAGAGATACGGAAATAATTTTTTCTTTTCTTCCGCACTTAGATTTTCCACCCGCGTTTTATTCACTTCCGGTATTTCCTCCGCATCTGCAAAATATTCCAGCGCCTTTTCCAGGCTGGCTTCACGAATAACATGCAGGATGGGATAAGGTGCCCGGTTGGTCAGATTTTCTGCATCATCTGGCTCGGCATGGGCAAAACAATAGTGCGGATGAAAAGTAGCGAGCTGATAAACGCCAGTCCAGCGGTTGCGTTTTAGCAGTTGCTGGGTCCAATTTAAAAACTGGTTGTAGTCAAAAAAATCCTGCAGATGATTTGAAACAATCACTAATGTAGTTTCGATTTCGCTCGCCGGTTTTTGATCGAGCAACTCCATTTCTTGTTGCAGGTCTTGCAACAACATTTCATCATCAGTGGCATTACTCACAAAAAAACGCACACGATTTTCGCGGGTTGGCTTGCCGGAAAAGGGACACAGATTTAAACCTATAACAACCTCATTCAACCAGCGGGCGACATCGGCAACAACCTTTGCATCTGCAGATGCGCTGGCTTCATCAAGAGGCGCGCTCATCTAATCAAGCTCCGGCTTTTTTCTGCTGTTGGAGCTTGCCAATACCCTCAATAAAATCCAGTACTAATTCATCATCGCACGCTTTGTAGTGTTCATGGCCGGCTTTGCGGAACAAAGCAGCGAGATCGGATTTGGTCAGCTCAATCGTTACCAACTTAAGCGCATCGCGCAGATCCTGTTCATGCAATACAAATGCGATGCGCAATTTTTTCAACACATCGTTATTGGAAATCTTGGCGTGTTTCTCGATAACTTCGATTTCAGCGTCGGTTTTTTTACCGCGCTCACGCTCGATCAAACTATTCAGAAAAATGATCAGGATATATTCCGGCATAGCTTCAAAGCCGGGTTGATAATCGGTTTTCAGCAGATTAGCGACTTCTTTATCGCTTAGATCGATATCGGCGAGCGCAAATAACGCCTGAATCTGTGCAGTATCCAAGGGTAAGGCTTGGGTGATTTTGCGAAAAATATCGTTGGTTCTCATGGTGTGGCTCTTTGTGACGTGATTCTTTAAGGAATGGCTCTTTACGGCGTGATTCTTTATAACGTGACGCTGTGATGAAAGCGAATATTGAGGCATTCTACCGCAAAGTCTGCACCGCCTGAGAGTGAATCCATGCATCCGTTTATTGACGTAAACCCTTTTGATCCTGAACTGGTGACCGCGCGCAAACGCGCCAAACTGCTTTGCCAACAATTGAATGCACTGCGCGCCGACCAAACCAAAGCGCGCAAGCCGATTTATCAACAGCTGTTCGGACAAGTGTCGCGCGCCTATATCGAACCGCATTTTTACTGCGATTACGGCAGCAATATTTTTCTCGGTGAATCCTTCTATGCCAACCACAACTGCGTGATTCTTGATGTGGCGGAAGTGCGTATTGGCGACCGGGTGATGTTTGGCCCGAATGTGCAGGTTTATGCCACTACCCATCCGCTCGATGCCGCCGAGCGCGCCACCGGCAAAGAGTGTTGCGCGGCCGTGACGATTGGCGACGATTGCTGGATCGGCGGCGGGGCAATTATTCTCGCCGGGGTGTCAATTGGAGCCGGTTCGGTCATCGGCGCAGGTAGTCTAGTCAACAAGGATATTCCCGCCGGAGTGGTTGCGGCGGGTAATCCCTGCCGGGTGATGAAAGAAATTGCTGCAAAATCAACCTGATTTGGCCGGAAAACCGACGAAATGCGCATTTTTACTTGCCGAACGGAGCGGTTTTTTTTAAGGTAGCCAGCCACTTCACAGGAAGTGTCGGCAGGGCTGCCACATTTCAACAATAATGAATGGCCGTAACCAGAGGCCTGACACTGGGTGTAGCGGTTGTTCCCCACGAACGCCCTCCCAAAAAAGCTCATTCTTTGAGCGTACCGGTCAAGAATTTACGTATAGGCAACAGCAGCAGGTGTGCGCACTTGCCGCTGATGTTGTGCCAAAAAAATTCCATCAGATTCACGAGGAGTCGTTTTCATGCAGGCAACATTGTTAGATCAGGCGCTCGATTTATTGATTTTTGGTATGGGCACTGTATTCGTGTTCCTCGCCTTATTGGTCGTCGCCGTCAATTTGATGTCACGCTTTATGGAAACCTATTTTCCTGATGCGATTGTGCCGGAGGCTCACGCACCAAAATCCAAACCCGGTAACGACAACACAGTCGACGCCACCACCCTCGCCGTTATTCAGGCAGCTATTCGTCAACATCGCGACAAAAATGCGCGCGGCTGATTCAGGAGTCTTCAATGATTAACAACAATAACCCACTCGGAATTACCGATGTTGTGCTGCGTGATGCGCACCAATCCCTGTTTGCCACGCGTTTGCGCCTGGATGATATGTTACCCATCGCCGCAAAACTGGATCGCGTTGGTTTCTGGTCGCTCGAATCCTGGGGCGGCGCCACCTTTGATGCCTGTATCCGCTATTTGGGTGAAGACCCTTGGGACCGCATTCGCGAGCTGAAAAAAGCCATGCCCAACACGCCGCAACAAATGTTATTGCGCGGTCAGAACTTGTTGGGCTATCGCCATTACGCGGATGATGTCGTTGAAAGTTTTGTTGAGCGCGCGGCCGTTAGCGGTGTGGATGTTTTCCGAGTATTCGATGCGATGAACGATATGCGCAATATCGAAATTGCAATGAAAGCCGTTAAACGTCACGGCAAACACGCACAGGGCACCCTCTCTTACACACTGAGCCCAGTGCATAACCTGGATGGCTGGGTCGCGCAAGCCAAGCAAATCGAAGATATGGGCGCAGACTCCATCTGCATTAAAGATATGGCTGGCCTGTTAAAACCTTACGAGGGTTTTAAACTGGTTCGACGCTTAAAAGAAGAGTGCGATATTCCGATTCATATGCAGTGCCACGCCACCACCGGTTTGGCGCATGCAACGATTCTGAAGTGTGTGGAAGCGGGTATTGATAACGTTGATACCGCCATCTCGTCTATGTCCATGACTTACGGCCACAGCCCGACTGAAACGCTGGTGGCGACACTCGAAGGCACCAACCGCGACACCGGTTTGGATTTAATTCTGCTTGAAGAAATCGCCACCTATTTCCGTGAGATCCGCAAAAAATACGCGAAATTTGAAGGTTCATTAAAAGGTGTGGATGCACGCATTCTCATCGCCCAGGTTCCCGGCGGCATGCTGACCAATATGGAAAGCCAATTGCGAGAGCAAGGGGCACTCGATCGCTTTGATGAAGTGCTCAGTGAAATTCCGCGTGTGCGTGAAGATTTGGGTTTTATCCCACTGGTAACCCCCACCTCACAAATTGTGGGCACTCAAGCGGTATTAAATGTATTGAGTGGCGAGCGCTACAAAAATATATCCAAAGAAACTGCCGGTGTTTTGCGCGGTGAATACGGTGCGACACCCGCGCCCATGAACAGCGAATTACAAGCCAAGGTGCTGGACGATGGCGAGCTGCCTATCACTTGCCGCCCCGCTGATAACATCGCCCCAGAATTAGCCCAATTGACTGCCGCGCTGGAAAAAGAAGCGGCGCTACGCAATATCACCCTGCGCATTGGTGAAGGTGAGTTGGATGATGTGCTCACCTACGCACTCTTTCCGCAAATCGGCCTGCGCTTTTTGGAACACCGCAATAATCCTACCGCGTTTGAGCCTGCACCTACTGGCAAAGAAAGTTCAGTGGTCACTAACGATGCAGGCGAAGAAATTTATACCGTCGAAGTGGAAGGCAAAAAATACACGGTGGCGGTTAATAACGGTGGCGATGTGACTGGCATTAAACCATTGCAAGCAGCAAACGTAGCAAGCAAACCGGTAAGCAATGCACAAGCCCGGGTGGTACCCGCACCACTTGCAGGCAACATTATTAAAGTGTTTGTGAATGTGGGCGATGAAGTGCAGGAAGGTGAAGTGTTGTTGTTGCTGGAAGCGATGAAAATGGAAACCCAAATCAGTGCGCCTTGCTCCGGCACCATCACCAGCATTGATGTTAAAACCGGCGATGCGGTCGTGGTTGGTAAAACCTTGCTCGCGATTGCGGGGGAATAACAGATGGATACCCTGCTCAAACTCTGGCAATCCACCGGCATCTACCATATGCAGTCCGGTCAGATGATTATGATCGGCATCTGCTTACTGCTGCTGTTTCTCGCCATTCGCAAAGGCTTTGAGCCAATGCTGCTGGTGCCTATTGGCTTTGGCGGTTTGCTCGCCAACCTGCCAGCGGCGGGTCTCGCGTTTTCGGCTGTCGAACATGCTTTGCACAATGGCACACCGGAAATCGGGGCTGCTTTGGCGCAACTTGCAAACCTGAGTGCCGACACTGCTGATGCAGTGATTTACAAAGCACTGAGTAATGGCGAGCCGGAACTCTATCAAACGGCGTTACACACGGCGCAAGCGGCCGGTTACAACGACGGCATGCTTTACACCTTTTACAAAGTCGCTATCGCCAGTGGTATTGCCCCACTCGTCATTTTTATCGGTGTAGGTGCCATGACCGACTTTGGCCCCCTGCTCGCCAACCCAAAAACCCTGCTCCTTGGCGCCGCAGCGCAATTCGGCATTTTCGCGACCGTACTGGGTGCGATAGGCTTAAGTTATTTCGGATTGGACTTCTCCATCGCCGACGCCGCCGCGATTGGTATTATCGGTGGCGCGGATGGCCCGACCGCAATCTACGTGGCGAGCAAACTGGCACCCGATTTACTCGGCGCCATTGCCGTTGCTGCCTACAGCTACATGGCACTGGTACCGCTGATTCAACCACCAATTATGCGTTTGCTGACCACCCAGGCTGAACGCGGCATTGTGATGCAACAGTTACGCACGGTAAGCAAGCGCGAAAAAATTGTATTCCCGATTGTGATGCTGGCGCTGGTAGGTTTGATTCTGCCCGATGCGACACCACTGCTCGGCGCTTTCTGTTTGGGCAACCTGATGCGCGAATCCGGCGTAGTAGATCGGTTATCCGACACCGCGCAAAATGCACTGATCAATATCACCACCATCTTTTTGGGCTTGGCAGTAGGTTCCAAACTCGCCGCCGATAAGTTCCTCGACCCAAAAACCCTGGGCATTCTCGCATTGGGCATTGTTGCCTTCGGTATCGGCACTGCCGCCGGTGTCTTAATGGCCAAGGTCATGAACCTGTTCTGCAAACATAAAATCAATCCATTGATTGGCTCGGCCGGTGTTTCCGCAGTACCCATGGCGGCGCGCGTCTCCAACAAGCTCGGCCTGCAAGCCAATCCGCAAAACTATTTGTTGATGCATGCGATGGGGCCAAACGTGGCAGGTGTGGTCGGCTCGGCAATTGCGGCCGGTGTGATGATTACGATTGTGTCTAACTTGCCTGCAGCGGGTTAAACACAACGGCGCTGAAAAAACAAAAGAGCTGCAAACGAAAGTTTGCAGCTCTTTTTTATTACGCTAAGTCATTTTAGTAGAACACGCCTTCCTACTCGTTATTAACCATTCAATCCAAAATAATATGCAGCAAGAAACGCGACGTATCTTTAGTGATAAGTGATTCATCTTCACGAATACAAATCCCTGCGGCGCTATCGCCCACTATCCAACTACCCAACATCGCGTAGGTATCAGCATTGCGATATTCGTCGCGAAATTTTGGCAGCGCATGTAGCGCCTGACGGATAAAGCCGCCATCGGCATAAGGGCCTGCAGCAGACACTTTTTCACCACTGCTGGTAATTAAATCGACGTTGGCGCCTTCGCGTGAAAACAAGGGTTTGCGCACCCAACCGGCACCCAGCGGTTCACTCGCTGCTGTTTCAAAAAATGCGGGCAACAAATTGGGGTGATCGGGATAGCGTTGCCAGAGCAGCGGCAAAATACCTTTATTGGACAACAACATTTTCCAAGCAGGTTCGATCATCTGGGTGTTAGCGGCCATGATGGTTTTGGCGAAATCTTCCTGCACCATAAATTCCCAAGGGTACAATTTAAATAACCCTTTGATGGGCTGATTATCCAGATCAACAAACTGGTCATCGACCGCACCAATATCTTCCAGCGCGATATAACGCACATCAACACCGGCTTGCGCGGCGATATCCATCAAATAATCGACGGTACCTTTGTCTTCAATATTGTCGCGCACGCTGGCGAAATAAAAGGGCTGCGGCAAATTTAGCTGCGCAAAGGCTGCTTCGATTTTATCGTGCAGCGAATTGAATTGATCCGCCCCCTCGGGCAATACACCATTTTTGATTTGATCTTCCAACCAAACCCATTGAAAAAATCCGGTCTCAAATAGCGACGTGGGTGTGTCGTAATTTAATTCGAGCAATTTTGCGGGGCCGGTGCCGTTGTAGACCAAATCCATCCGACCATATAAATGCGGTTCGCCTTTATTCCATGAATTCCAGATATAACTCCAGAAATCGCGCGGAATATTTAACTGCGTGAGCATTTCTTCACTGCGGGTAATGTCACCGACCATATCCATGGTCATCTGGTGCAGCTCTTCCGTCGGCGCTTCCAGATCATCTTCAATTTGTTGCAAACTGAATTGATAGTAAGCAGTTTCATCCCAGTAGGGTTCACCATCAAAGGTGTGAAAATTAAATCCCACTTCTTCGGCGTAAGCGCGCCAATTAGCGCGCTCGGCAACACTGATAC
>CAZCJR010000136.1:0-11358 GCA_964499225.1 uncultured Cellvibrionaceae bacterium
CTCCACCTTATCGCTTTAAGAATGATAAGAAAACTGCCGAAATCAATCATACAAGCAAAGGGACTGTCAAACGCTCCGCGTTCATCAGCACCTGTTATAGGCATTAAATTGAATCGGATGCAAAGATATGGCTCAGGACAACTCATATGAAAAGGTTCTCGTTGAAAGCTTTATTCCTAAAAGCACATCAGGAAAGCACGGAAAAGTTCATATTCGTCCTGTAGCAGGCCATAAATATCCACCCACATTGCATGTAGAGTATTCTAAAAAATTAAGTAAAGATTATCCTGTTGGAACCAAGTTCATTTTAACCGCCAAGCTGACTGATAGAGAGGATGGCGGCGAGTATCTTTACAGCTATTTTGTTTGGCTGGAAGCATGAAGTGCTCTTATGAAAAAATTTGACGGGGGCATTCCAACACCGTTCCAGCGCTTCGCGCCTCCGCTCGACAGCTTGTAAGTAGCGAATTGCTGCGCCAAGTTTATCGCAATGCGCTACTTACAAGCTGTGGCTGAGTACAACGTTTGACCTGAAATTAATAACCCAAGGTGAGGAATGTTATGGGTAAAAAATATGAGGGAAAAGTATTCATATCTTCATTGGTCGTGGTGGCAGCTATTTTGGTCATGCTTTTTTTTATGGAAAGTATATGGTCTACATTGTTGATTTTTATATTTAGCTTGCTTGCATTCCATGCGATTTTGTTTAGATATGCTAAACATGAAAAGGTATGGAAAAGTACGGATTATGTGTTCGAGATGGTAGCGATTTTAAGCATAATTGCAGCGGTATCTGGTTTAATCGAGGCAGGAAAACAAAAGCAATTTCAAGAAGAATTTGCAAAAAGAAAATTGGCGCAAGTTAAATTTATATATGCTGTTGAGAGTACTATAATTAACGATTGCGACCCGCTAGATTCAAGAGCAGGAATCTGGGATGTAACGCCTGAGCCAATCAAAGGGGAATGTGATCGAATAAAACACATTCTTCCTCAAATGAAATTCGATTTTGACCAAGAAACTGGCCCAGAAAACATGACAGCTGATGACAATTGGGCCTTTAATTTAGAATACAAGGGATACAATCTTCGCGGCTCATGGGAAGGAATACAAAATAGCGCGAAGCAGTTCTTGGGATTGAGCGAGCATACTCAAAAGATTATATCTCTGCGTGATGCAGATAAGGATAAAATAATAACACTGTCAAAAATAGACAAAGTTGTATATTGGCATAACATCCTTGCCTTTCTATTGGCATTAAAGATATCGAGAATTTCTATGGAAATATTCAAAAAATGAGTATGACTAACAAGGCCATAAGAAAGAAATAGTAACCTATAAAAAGCGATTGCGACACCGCGCCAGCGCTTCGCGCTTACAAACTGTGCCTGAACCGAACGTTATATTTTTTTGGAAAGTAGTACCATGAACAGCTCTGATGTCAGAGTCGAAACAGAGATCGAGGCAAGTGCCGATACTGTATGGAATATTATTTCAAATTTCTCAAAATGGAGTGACTGGCATAAAAGTGGTGTCGAGGTTCGCACGAAAGATAGTGTCCCAGTATTACTTAGAACTCAAATGTCTGGAATACCATTAAGAATAAACTTAAATGAAGTAAAAATTGTTGAACGTACGCATCTGGAGTGGACTGGGACACTCCCAATAATTGGAGGCCTGCTTAGTGGCATAAGAAAATTTACTTTAGCCGAAATATCGGAATCCCGCTGCAAATTAATACAAGAAGAAACATTTTGTGGTGCTCTTAGCGGTTTGGCTAAACGTAAATTAATCACTTCTTATCAGCACAGGTATAATCTTCATAATGCAAAAATTAAAGCTATTGCCGAGTCAAAATATTACAAGGGGTAGCAACCCGCACGCTGCGTACGCTGAATTTGATATTCGCAATTATAAAAAACAGGAAATTTAAATTGATTAAAAATACATTTGCTCTGCTTGGCATAATTGCCTTAACTCAAGGTTGCGCATCTTCGAAGTATTCTATTTCAAAACCGGAGGAACTTGCGTTTGGCGAAAGTGTTAGTTCGATAAAAGCAAAGCTAACTACCAAGTGCACGCATATGATAGAGAAAGATATTATCCCAATTACTGCGCCCTTAGCTAAAGAGAGTCAAAAGCAAATAGACTGCTTTGGGTTCAAATATGCAGGTATACCTAGAAAAGTAGAATTGGTTTTTCAAGACGATCAGCTTGATATCGTATGGATTTTGTTCCCTGCAGAAGAAAGAGAAAAGTTAATTTCAAATTTTACGTCTATCTACGGTGAACCGTCGATGACGATAGAATTTGGCACAATATATCTTCAAGCAAATGCAGCTATTCGAAATCAGCCCTCAGAGGTGCTTTTTGCATCAGATCGGCAGGTGAAAGCGATGTTAAAGAGTCTGTCAAAAACACAATAAGCATAACAAGCGTTGCATCGGACAGTTCCGCTACACTTCACTCTGCAGTTTATAACTCGCATTTTTGTGAGCACGGAGTAAAATTCATGGAAATAGGTATTGCAGAAACTGACAATGAAATTTCTGAGTGTTACGAAGTTTTAACACAGCTTCGCCCTCAACTTAAAAAAGAGAATTGCGTGGCATTAATTCGCGATCTAATGCTGAATCAAGGCTACAAACTTATTTATCTCAAAAACCCTGAAATAAAGTCAGTTATGGGCATCCGCATTGGGTTGTGGTTGCACACAGGCAAGTATCTTGAAATAGAAGACTTGGTTACCTCCAGTGACGAACGTTCAAACGGGTATGGTATGCAATTGCTAGATTGGGCAAAGGAATATGCAAAAGCCAATAAGTGCAATCAAGTTCGCTTGGTTTCTGGCGTTGCTCGTGAGCAGGCGCACAAGTTCTATCAAAATAATGGCATGTCATTTGAAGCAAAGTATTTTTCATTTAACATATAAGCACATAACAAATCGCACACTGCGTGTGCTGGACAGTTTGTGGGTCGCGCTTATGTGTGGCTAGAAATTCAAGCCTAAAAGATTCGGCTAAATCGAAAGAGCAAAAAGCAAAACTCTAAAATTGCAAAGGAAGATATATATGAATCTTTCATTTCACATTGGCTTCAATGGTCAATGCAAAGAAGCCTTTGAGTTCTATGCAGAGCATTTAAATGGAACTATTGGCACAATGCTAGAGTTTAAAGATTCCCCTATTGCAGCAAGTGTCTCCAAAGAATGGCAACATAAAATAGTTCATGCAAATATCTTAATTGAAGGAATTGAACTAGCTGGCGGTGACGTTAAATCGGAGCAATATGAAAAGCCAAAAGGTTTTAATATATTGTTAGGTGTGAACAATGAAAATAGGGTTAAATCCCTATTTGAGCAGTTTTCTGTTGGCGGCGAAGTGATTTTACCACCTCAAAAAACATTTTTTTCGCCTTGTTACGCAATTGTTGTAGACCAATTCGGTGTGCCTTGGAAGTTTAACTGCGGCACATAACTTCCGGCCTTTCGCGCCTCCACTCGACAGTTTGCAAGTAGCTCATTTAGCGAATCGCTGCACGAAGCTTATCGTAAATGCGCCGCTTACAAACTGCGACCGATCCGAACGTTAGGTACGGGTGAGAAAAATGAAAAATAATTGTCCTCCACGGGCCGAGCTTTTAAAATCAATCCCTCCTAATCGTTATCGAAGTCATTTGCTAAACAGCGAGCCTCCCAAAAAAGGAGATGTTGTAACTCTTGATCAGGGTTTTACTGGGTTAGATGGCAAAGCAATGGCTCTGGTATATTTAATCGATGCGAGGGGAAATTATATTTATGAAGCAGACGTTTATGACTCTGAATTAGGGCCTGATCTTTAAGCTATATAAATGTACATAATCAAATAAGGTGAGTGCCAGGAACCGAATAGCCTAACAAGTGACTATTGCATTTTTGCAATTCCGCTTCGCTCCATTTTATGGGTAAGATCAACGGTAATCAGATTCGCCTGTCGAATTAGGCCTACGCTATTCGACTAATGATTGCCTGCCCTGTTAAATGAATCTGGAGAATTGCACATGAATACCAATGCCGATATCGAAGCTATCAAGAGTCTGATCGCGGCGCGCGAGACAGCCATCGCCAACGCAGACGCTGAAGCTGCCATCGAGCCGTTTGCGCGTGACGTTGTGGTCTACGATCTTCAGCCGCCGCTTGCTTTCGCTGGAGCCGATGCGCGCGATGCTGAGGGGCTGCGTGCTTGGCTAAAAACATGGAGAGAATCGGGGCCTCGGGTCGAGTTCCGTGAGTCGCGAATTCTAATTGATGGCGACCTTTGCGTCGCTTATGGCCTCAGCCACATGCAAGGGGAAAAGCTCGGGGAGGGAGAGGTCGAACTCTGGTTCCGCACTACCCTCGTTTTCAAGCGCTCCGACGACGGCTGGATGATCGTCCACGAACATAACTCGGTGCCGATGAGAATGGATGGCAGCGGCCTTGCCGCCGTCGATCTGAAACCATGATGATAGGAAGGAAGGTATGGGGCGCTGTGATCATTACTGGACTGCATACCGCATAACAAGCGGCAGCGATAGAAATTCCTGCGGTCGTGATCAGCAATGCTCCGCACGGCTAGTGCAGAGCATTTGCTCTGTCAGCTAGCCCCCAACAACCGCTGCGTTTCTTTCCGCACTACGGCGTAACATTCGCAGGCACACTTTTCCAGATCTTTGCGGTTAATTACTGAAATATGTCCGCGCCTATAACTAATGCAGCCGATACCTTGTAAGCTGGCCGCAGCGGCGGTGACGCTTTCGCGGCGCACGCCGAGCATGTTGGCGACTAATTCCTGCGTGAGCACAAATTCGCCCGAGCTGATGCGATCGAGCGTGAGCAATAGCCAGCGGCTGAGTTGTTGCTCAACTGAGTGGTGACGATTGCAGGCGGCAGTTTGTGATACTTGCGTGATCAAGGCTTGGGTGTAGCGCAACAAAATCTGTTGCAATTTTCCGTTGCGATTAAATTCGGTTTTTAAATGCGACCGATCCAAACGATAAGCGTAACCACTGGTGTGTACCATCGCGGAACTGGGCGTGCTATTGCCGCCGGTAAACAGCGAAATTCCCACCATGCCCTCTTTGCCCACACCGGATATTTCTGAAGACGCACCCGAGGTAGTCACATAGTGCAAAGACACTATGGCGCTAGTGGGAAAGTAGGCGTACTGCAACTGCATATTGGGCTCATACAGCATATCGCCCAAGCGCAAGGGTACTAATTCAAGATGCGGTAAAAGCGGAGTGATTTCCTCCGCAGACAATGCACCCAGCAAATAATTCAGGCTGGGATCTTGCGCCTTTTCAGCGGCAATGACCGATGCACTTTTTGACTTTGCTGTGGCAGATTGAATCGCCGCAGATCGGGCATCCACATTAAGAACTGGCGGTATTGTTGATACTGGCATTGCTGTACACCATTTGTTTGCATTCCACACCTATGCCGCGATAACCAATAAAACGGCATGAATTATCGAACATAGGCTCGCCGCTCACGCGGTAATGCTGCTGTGAACCATCGGGATGAGTGCGACTGAAAGCGAAATCGATAAAAGGTTGGCGGGCTTCTATGGCCGCATGTAATTGCGCGCGCTCGGCGGCATCCCAACCGTCCTGACCATTTTCTTTGGCGCTGCCATCGAGGGTATCAACGCGGATACCGAGCATGTCCAACACTGGGCCCGACACCTTAGTGAAATAGCCGTTCTCGTCTTGCTCCCAATACCAATCCGACGCAAGCTCGGTAAGGCTGCGAAAACGCGCTTCGCTCTCGCGCAATTCTGCAGTTCGCTCAGCAACGGTGGCCTCTAGAATTTTGCTGTAGTCCGCCAACTTTTTATACAGCAAGCGCACTTCCAGCATATTGCTAATGCGGGTTTTTACTTCGACTAAATCAAAGGGTTTGCTGATGAAATCTTTTGCGCCGGATTGCAGCGCGCGCAGTTTGTGCGCGGGCTGGGCGGTAAGCACGATGACGGGCAAATAGGCGTCAGTAATATTCGTGCGCAATCCCGCCATGACTTCAAAACCATCCATGCCCGGCATTTGTAAATCGAGCAAAATTAAATCGTACTCATGCTGGCGATGCAGCGCACACACTTCTGTCGGATTGAGTGTCGCGCTTAGGTTTTTGTAACCCGCTTCACTCAACAGCTGCTCCAACAATTGCACATTGGTGAGCTGATCATCAACGATCAAAATTTTCGCATTAAGTAAGTCCGCACTAGTCAGCTTCATAACGTCTACCCTTGTGGCGCTGGATGAGCGTCAGCATATTTAAGTGTGAGATCGAGCGTATCCATAAATTCATTCACCTTAATGGGTTTGGTGAGGTAGCGAAAAAAGCCCGCCTCCAACCCTTTGGCAATATCGCGTGGCATTGCATTAGCACTTAACGCCACGATTGGAATGTGTTTGGTAGCAGGGTCTTTGGCGAGAATAAGTAGCGCGGTAATGCCGCTGATACCGGGCAAATTAATGTCCATTAAAATCATATCAGGCACTGCACTGCGCGCCAGCGCAACACCTTCAAGGCCATCGCGCGCGGTGATTAATTTAATGTCCGGGCGGCGTGCAATTAAATCCTCCACCAACATTAAATTGGCGGGGTTGTCTTCTACATAAAGTAGCAAGTGCTGGGCTGCATCGGTTTGGCGATAAGTTTTAGCAGGCTCATCGGTTACTGCACTCACTTCCTGCACGCGGGTAGTAGTTAAATCCATTTCAAACCAAAATACGCTTCCTTGGCCAAGGGTACTTTCCAAACCAATTACGCCGCCCATCAATTCGATCAGTCGTTTGGTCATCACCAAACCTATGCCAGTGCCCTCTTCTTCTGTGGTCTCTTGACCAAGACGATTAAAGGGTTGAAATAATTGTTCGATTTGTTCGGGCGCCAAACCTGGACCAGCGTCTTCGACGGCGATACGAATACGCCCCGGCACTCGCTCCTCACAGGTCACGGTAACACTGCCGCCCACACTGTTGTATTTGATCGCGTTAGACAGCAAATTAATCAGCACTTGTTTAACACGAGTGCGATCAGCTTTCACAAAATGACGCATGCCGAGCGGTGGAAAAGTCACACTGATGCCGCGTTTGTGTGCTTGGGGTTCAATCATCGCTGCGCATTCGAGCATCACATCGGCAAGGCCCATAGGCTCGAGCGAAAGTGATAATTTGCCCGACTCAATTAACGCAAGATCGAGAATTTCATTGATCAATTCCAATAAATACCAACCCGCTTGCAATATCTGATCAATGCTGCGTTTTTGGGTGGCAGTAGGCGGTGGATTGCCTGATTCGATCAATTGTGCAAAACCCAAAATCGCACTGAGTGGCGTGCGCAGTTCATGGCTCATGCTGGAGAGAAAATCGGATTTGGCGAGATTGGCTTTTTCTGCCACTGCCATTGCTTCATTTAATTCCAACTCTGCCTGTTTGCGCTGGGAATTATCGGTAGCAATCAATAGATAACCGATCAATGCTTCTTCGTCGTCGCGCAGCGGGGTAATCGACACTATCGCCGGAAAACGGCTGCCGTCTTTGCAGATGTAAGTGAGTTCGTAGATATCTTCAATGCCGCGGGATGCCTTGAATGCGAGCGCTTCAAAGCCGGGTTTGATGTCGGTATTTTGCTCCAGGCTCAGTGCCTGCGCACGCGCCTTCACTTCCTCGGGATCGTGAAGATCGCTGGGGGTAATGACATTAATGACATCGGCAGCGGCGTAGCCCAAGGTGCGCTCGGCCCCGATATTAAATAATTGAATAATGCCTTGCTCATCAGTCGCAATAATCGAGAAATTTGCACTGTTCAGAATCGCATTTTGTAATGCACCTGTCTTCAACAGCGCCTGCTGCCGCTTAATTTCAATCATACTTTCAGCACTGCGTGTATTGGTTGGGGGAGCAGCATTCTCTTCTGTGTTGATCATGTACCAATACCCTAAAAATAATTGATTATTCAGCTACAACCCCGCAGGGAGCATTGCGATCTGAACGCCTTCTTCAGGCAACCGCGAATAATCATGATTTTTTAAGGGACTGTCTGTACGCTACCGAACATACAGGAGAATAAATACAGAGTAGAGACGGGGCATGAAAACACAAAAAGCCAGCAGTTGCTGGCTTTTTGTACCTCAAGACTGCGTATTAACAACTATTAACAACGCAGCGAAGAGGAATCATTACTTCTTGGGATAAGCAAAAATCACATTTACACGGCGATTATCTTCCTGACCGGCAGCACTGGTGTTGTACGAGTAACGACGGGTTTTACCAAAACCTTCTGCCGTTAAACGTGAACGCTCAATACCCTGGCTAGTTACCAGATAATCCACGACATTTTGTGCACGCTTCAGGGAAATTTCTTGAGCGAGCGCTTCGGTGGTTTGCAAATTAGCAGTGTGGCCTTCAACAGTTGCCGTAACGGTTTTGTTTTCTTGCAAAAACTTCGCAACCTTAGCTAATTCACTATGATACTCAGGCTTAACCGCAGCGCTGTTGTTATCGAACTCAACCAACATACCCATAGTCACACGAGCTGCAGCAGGCGATAAACCTTCGATGTCATTGGCACAAGCGATCACGGTATTAATGCGACGGTTTGCACGCTTGCCATCTTCAGTTGAATTGTCGGCGATTGGACGAGTATCACCGTAACCAACAGCAGAAATACGATTGCTCGCAACACGCTGTTCGCGCACCAAATAATTCATCACACTTTCAGCGCGATTACGTGACAAAATCTGATTAGCTTCTGGTGTGCCAACGTTATCGGTGTGACCTTCAACTACCGCGCTGGTGTCCGGGTATTTCTTCAGGAAGGTACCCACTACTGCAAGGCGCTCCAAGTCTTCGCGTTGGATTTCGTCGTTGTTAATTTCAAACTGGATATCCAACATGCTGCAATATTCTTCCGTGAGTTTTGCACTGCGTTGGGTAACTGGCTCTGCCACTGCTGCTGCAGGCGCTGCATTTTGCTCACCGAAGCGATAGATTGCACCGAGTGAGTACATGCTAATTTTGCCGTTGTTGCCCATCACGTCATTGATGGCATAACGTTCTGCTTCAAGACGCATCGCGAATTTTTGGGTGAAGTCATATTGCAGACCGCCGCCCCATTTGATATCGAAATCGCGCTCACGGCGATGCTGATCGCTAACGACATAACCGTCGCCACCTTGAAAACGATCTTTCGCTTCATAGTAATGCGCACCCGCACGAGCAAACGCCGATAATTTTTCAGTCATAGGCAGTGAGCCGACCAAATCAATATTAAAGCCGCGGGTTTTAGCGCGGGTTTTTAATGAGCCTTCCTGGCCTTTTACTGCACGCGAACCGAATTGGCCTAGATCGAAATAACCCGCTTCTACCGCAAAATTATCGTTCAGTTGATAACCGGCAAACAATTTGTAACCGTTGTCGCGGTCATCATCCGTAAGCGATGTTAAACCACCGCCCATTTCGTCAGTGGCAATAGCGCCATCATTAATGCTTTCATGAGTTTGGCCGATGTTTAAACCGCCGTACCAATTAGACGTGAGGTCATACTTATTGCCGTCCTGCGCCAACAACATTGGGCTGGCAACCATCGCTGCAATGCTAATTGCCATTGCAAGATGAGTAGGTTTCAGGAATTGAGTGCGTGATTGAAGTTGAGTGTGAGTGTGTTGCATGTGTAACTCCGGGAGATGTGCCGTCTATGACTGCGCAGGTTGCGCAAACTGACCTTAGGCTCAATTAGTTGAGCGGCTTCTTCGGTGGTTAGTATCGGAGTTTTTGCAGGAGAGGTCGGTGCGCTGGCAGACGCAGACAATAGTATTTTTAAAGAGTTGCAATTTTTTAGAAGAGAGTTAATGAATTTTATTGCGCTGGCGCTAAAGAATTACTGATCACCCTTTCAAGCTGATCAGCAATCATTAAATTTAGTTACCGGTAATTTTTGTCAACCATTGGGCCAGCGCTTCATTAACACGCGTCGGCTGCTCCAATGCAGAGAGATGACCGCAGTCATCAATAATACTCAATCCAGACCCTTCAATTTCCGTGACCATTTCCTGATGCAAACCTATTGGTGTAATAGCATCGTCGCGACCACATAACACTAAAGTCGGGCATTTAATTAATGATAAAGAGGGAATGCTATCGATACGCCCGGCTATCGCGCGCTGCTGGCGAATAAAGGTTTTATTGCCAAGGCTAAGCGCCATATCGGTAATCATGCTGACTAATTCTTTGTCATCCATATGTGTTGGATGAAGTTGTTTGGGCATTAATTCTTCAATCACTGCTTGATAATTTTTTTCTGCCTGCTCGATTGCCGCGCTGCGATTTTCCAACGCAGTGGGTGTATCAGGCCGCGCACTGGTATCGAGTAGCGCCAAGGCCAGAACGCGTTCCGGCGCTTGGCGCATAATCTCTAGTGCTACGTAACCACCCATCGACAATCCCGCCAATGCAAATTGCCCAACCGGCGCGCTGGCTAAAACGTCAGACGCCATTTCAGCAATTGTATGCCCTTTGGTTAAATCACCTACTGACACATGTGCGATGTCCGCAAGCCCAGCCGTCTGGTGTTGCCACAAACGTGAATCGTTGACGAGACCAGGCAGTAAAACGAGATGCGGACATTGGGTGGTTAACATGTGAGTCTCCGAAAAAATTGCGAGTAAAAAGATAAAACGTTATTTGACCCGCATATCGTTCTTGACGGATTTAACACCTTCAACTGAACGTGCGAGAGTCGCCGCTCTATTGATGTCGCCCTGGGTGCTAACAAAGCCACTCAATTGCACAACACCTTTAAAGGTTTCCACATTAATTTCAGTCACTTTTAATTCTTTGTCCTCAAGAATTGCGGCTTTTACTTTGGTAGTGATAACCGTATCGTCAATATATTCACCGGTACTTGATTGTTTGGAAGTGGATGCACAACCAACAAGTGCCGATAGCAACAGGGCGGCCAAAAAAGCAACGCCGAAAAATTTAGACATAGACTGATTGAAAGTATTCATGGTGTTCTCCATAAGTGATTATTAATGTTGCAGTTTGGAGTTTGGAGATTAAGCAACTGAAACTCTGTTCGGCAGAACACAGAGTTGTGCAAAACAATTAAAAAGTAAGTGTCTTTCGCTTTGTGCGTTTGCGCACCGACGCCTAATGAGCCGGTCGACAAACTGGCACCCGTTAATCACTCAGGGCAGGCGATTAACGCACTATTTAATACAGGGAGTGGTGCTGATCACACGAGGCAAGGCTGCCGGGCGCACAACGGCGGGCAGTGTCAACGGGCGAGGCATAAGCCGGTCAGTTTCTTTTTTTACCACGGCGTAACATTCGCAA
>CAZCJR010000137.1:0-11318 GCA_964499225.1 uncultured Cellvibrionaceae bacterium
ATCACATGCCCGACGTCATGCTGCTGGATATCGAAATGCCGCGGATGGACGGCTTCGAAGTCGCCAAAAATATCCGCACCAGCTCGCGCCTGAAAGATCTGCCGATCATTATGATCACCTCGCGTACCGGTGAAAAACACCGCGAACGCGCATTTAGCCTCGGTGTGAACAAGTACATGGGCAAGCCCTATCAGGAAGATCTGCTGCTCGGCAACATCAATGAACTGCTCGGCAAAACCGTGAAGTAAGGCGGCCCCATGCTGCAACTGGGAATACTGGTCGATAGTGCCCACAAGCAGCAGGCGCTGACTCAACTGATTGCGCAGTCGGGTCACAAAGTGAGTTGTCATCTGTTGCTGTCGGCGCGCGAAGCGGCCAATCAACAGTTACTGGACCAGCAACTGGATGCATGGGTAATCGATGTCGCGGAAGATTATTGCGACGAGCAACATTTGTTAGAACAGTTATTCGCGCAGAGCCGGGTGCCGATTATCCTCAGCGATAGCAGCGAATTTGCACCAGGCAGCGAAGACCATAGCGCTTGGTTGCGGCGCACCGGTTTACGTTTGCAGCGCTTACGCGGCGATATCAACCTACAACAGGCCAATCCCGCCAGTGAACTCTGGGTATTGGCCGCCTCCACCGGTGGCCCGGCGGCAGTGAAACGGTTTCTGGCGCAGTTGCCCGCCAATCTGGGCATCGCCTTTTTGTACGTACAGCATATAGATGCCAATCAGGCAGTGACGCTCAACCGCATGATGAGCAACGCGGGCAGTTACCCAGCCATGGTTGCCACCCAAGGCGTAGTCTTGGAGGCCAACAGTCTGACGCTGGTGACCGCGCGCGATTCGGTCGAGATTCTGGAAAACGGCACTCTGGTAGTGAATTACGGCCAGTCGTGGAAAGGCAGTTATGCCCCCTCGATTGATCAGCTTGCCGCCAATGCCGCGCGTATTTACCGCGAGCGCTGCGGCTTGATTATTTTTACCGGCATGGGTGATGATGGCGCGGCAAGTTGCCGACTCATCAAACAAGTGGGCGGCAAGGCTTGGGCACAAACACCCGATGATTGCACCAGCGATTCCATGCCCGTCTCCGCCCTCGCCACCGGTTGCGTCAGCCTTAACGGCACGCCCGAATATCTGGCGCGCTCGCTGGCACAGTTAAGACGTTAACGACGAATTCGATCAGTACACCTTTATAAATACGCCCTTATAAGTACAACGAGAACAGACAGGATCAGATTTTCATGAGAGCACCCCAGCGCATCGAGAAAAAAGTACAAGAAGTTGCCAGCCTGCTCATTCCGATTCAGGGGCGCTTGCTGCTCGCACCCAACGTGACCGTGGCTGAAATTGTGCCCGTCTCGCAAGTGATTCCCGTAGCCGATGCACCCGCCTGGTATCTCGGCAACTGCAGTTGGCGCGAGCAAACTATTCCGCTGCTTTCATTTGAAGTGATGAACGGCGAAGCCAAACCCGGCGTCGCCTCCCGCTCGCGTTTTGCGGTGCTCAACACCACCGGTGTCAACGAGTCGCTCCCTTTTATCGCCATTCTCACCCAAGGCCTGCCACGTTTGGCGCGCGTCACTGAAGAAGAAATTACCGAACGCGAAGACGCCGACAACAAACCCTTCGAACTTATGCACGTCTCATGGGCAGGCGAAGAAGCGGTTATTCCTCACGTAGAAGCCATGGAGCGCGCGTTTTTGGATTATCTACACCTCGATAATTAATTGTCCGCGCAATCCCCGCAGCTTATGAACGAACTCATCATTGAAGACCTGCACATTGGCGACGGCAAAACCGTCGTCAAAGGCGCCCTCATCACCACCCACTACACCGGCTGGCTCGAAGACGGCACCGAATTCGATTCCTCCCACCGCAAAAACAAACCTTTCCAATGCGTTATCGGCACCGGCCGCGTGATTAAAGGCTGGGATCAAGGCCTGATCGGCATGCAAGTCGGCGGCAAACGCAAACTGCACGTTCCCGCACACTTAGCTTACGGCGGACGCCAAATCGGCGCACTGATAAAACCTAATTCCAATCTCGTATTTGAAATCGAATTGCTGGAAGTCCTGACACGGGAAGATTAAACCCCCCTTCCTCAAAAATTCCGTGTAATGAGATGTATTTCTCAAATCCTTGGCTATAGTAGAAAATCACGCCATTGGATGGAGATAGGAAATACACATGAATAACGAGAGGAGGTTAGCCTCTGCCCGTAGGGGGAATACTGTGGCTAACGAATTACACGAAACTAATCCCAAGATTATTTTGATGGCTGAAACTATTAGCCGATCACTGGCGGCTATTGTTTTAAATGCAGTTAACGTTGCCAGCTCAATCTTTTCATTCCGAAAAATATCTCTCATTAAATTCATTTTGCGAAAGCGTTTTTGGTCGCCGTTTAATTTCGTTTTATGAAATAACTTAGAGTCCAATTTGCGCCCGGAGCGGACGTTCACATAATTTTACTCTATCCCCAATTGTTCAATTTGAAAGTGTTTTTTACATGGCGTTAATGCCCTTAGAATTATCCAGCAAGGAAAATATATGACTCAAGTGGAAGTGGTTGTATTAGCAAATTCAGTGAAGCATAGTCAGCATTGTGTAGCTGGTAAGTGCGTTCAAACAGGCCGGTGGATAAGACCGGTATCTAATGCGCAGGGAGCTGAATTAAGTCATGATCAGGCAAAATATCAAAATCCCTATGGGGTTTATGCTGTAAAGCCACTCCAAAAAATCAAAATGGGTTTTTCGGGCTACGTTCCGCTTTCTCACCAACCTGAAAACTTCTTGATTGATGGAAGTTTATGGACGCAAAATTTTTCAATTGGAATAGCGGAACTCCCTAACTACCTTGATTATCCTGCTGATCTTTGGGGTGACGGAAATAGGGTGCAGCATGCTCTAATCTCCTCAGGGATATATAATGTCGCCCAATCTCTGTATCTTGTGAAGGTGGATGAACTAAGCCTCTATACAACTGGGGAAGGTAAGAGAAGAGCATCTTTCACCTATAAAAAAATAGATTATGACCTCGCAGTCACCGATCCTAAATTTGATGAAATAGTAAGGGATCAAAATGAAGTTCTAGATATTCTTTGCATAAGCCTCGGAGAAGAATATCAAGGATATTGTTATAAGCTTGTCGCTACAATTTTTTAGGGGTTGAGATGAAAATTTTCACTATTGGATTTACCCAAAAAAATGCAGAAACCTTCTTTGGGTTTTTAAAAAAATCAGAAGTAAAGACGCTTGTTGATGTTCGCCTCAATAATGTTTCTCAATTGGCAGGGTTTGCTAAAAAAGACGACTTGAAGTTTTTTCTTAAAGAGCTTTGCGAAGCTGAATATGTCCACGCTCCAGAACTCGCACCAACCAAAGATATATTAAATGCCTATAAGAAAGGTGACATGTCATGGGAAATATACGAGGATAAATTTCTGAATTTAATGGCACGAAGAAATGTTGAGAAATGGGTGAAGCCTGCCCTGCTTGAGCAGGGGTGTTTATTGTGTAGTGAGCACGAACCTCACTTATGTCACAGAAGACTTGTTGTCGATTACCTGAATAGTCATTCTGACTTGGATCTTAAAGTGAAGCACTTATACTAATGGTTAAAATATTAATACTTTATCCGAAGCTTTTTAATTGCTATTCAAAGTTCTCTCGGAAGATGGAAAAAATAACTTCTAACTTAGAGGAAGTTACTTTGGTATATCCTTCAGATCCTAACAGATTAATCACTCGATTTTATGAGCAGTTTAAGTTTAAAAAATTCTCTCAAAAGATTGCTAGTTGGACTCCTGATGATATAACTCATGCAGTTATCTTTGATGATGGTGAAGAATTTACAAACGAGGCAGCGCTGTTGATTGCAAGTGATAAACCTTTACGGATTATTAAAATTGCAATTACTAGAGTTATTAATATAAAGCGCGAAACTGAGTATCAATCTGAAAAAAGCACACCTAAATACGAATATATAGGTAGAGGATCATATTGGGGTAACCCTTACTCGATGTATGAGGAAGGTGATGATAGAGAAGAAGTTATAAGAAAATTTAAATATGACTTCGAATTTGAAAAATTCCCAAACAAAAATAAGTCCGAAGTGTACAAGCTGGCGGGCAAAAGATTGGGCTGCTTTTGTAAACCGCAAGCTTGTCATGGCGATATTTTGGCAGAGTTTTTAAACTCATGGGATGATGGAAAGTAAGTGCTTATATAAACACCCATGGTAAATAATCTCGAAATGATCACCAAAATCCTAGTTCGTTTAGGGGATTTTAGCTATCCAAGCTGTCGCTTTTGGTCGAACACAGCATGCGAATTATGAATAAATTTGTGTTGTGGCTTTATGTAATCGGTACGGTGATTATCATTAAAGGGTTATTCCGCGGTGGACTGATAGACGGATTTCCGGTAATTCTACTTGGCGTAGGCTGCATAGTTGCAGCCTACTATATTGGTAAGCACACTAAGCGTTTTTAATTGAACCAATTTGCCCTTCTTCTATTCTCGTCTTAATTCCTGCCGAACCCCAAGCAGTCGCTATTTTTGCTTGCTCTTCCGCGCTCATTAATCCGAAATTTGCGGCGACTGATTTATCAAACGTTAATTCATCGTTATGAATTTCAGTACCGAATTCGGTAACGGTGCGTTTAACTTTATTGGTTGATGGCTCGTAAGTGATGCTAACCTCCATGCCTTCATATTCAAATTTCAATTCATTAGACATATCAAATCCCTCATTATTAAAAGCATGTATTTCAAATTAATCAACGAACTCGTTTTAAACTTTGCACAGTGAGATCCAGCGCCTTGTGCATATCCAATCGGGCTGAATGGCCGACATCCGGGTGATTAAGTTCATTGTTGCGCTCCGATGGCAAAATCGGTGACGTGAGATCATCGGCGTCAGTGGGTTCAAAATCGGATTCTTCGCCAATCGTCATCGCACTGCGCCGTAACAAAATACGCAATTGCTCCGGCTCAAGTTCCGGACTAATCGATAACATGGCCGCAACCAAACCCGCGACCAACGGTGTCGCGTAAGACGTACCGCAATGTTTTTCGCCCTCCGCATTCAACACTAAAGTTGAACTGTGAACACAGGCAGCGGCGGTAATATCGACGCGAATATCAATATTGGATGAACCGCGCTTTACCACGTAATCCGGATCTTCAACTTTTGCCTCTTTTTTATTGCTGCGTTCATGCCCACCGACAACCAATAACTGTTCGGTGATAAACGAAGACGGCAAACGATACTCATCAAGACCGGAAAAAGACGCACCATTTCCAGCAGAATTAATCACTATCACATCCGGATGTTTGATGCGCAGCCAGAGAAAAAATTCTTCCAATAATTCTTCATAGCCACTCATCGCCAAGCCGGATCTAACCAGCGTATCTATATCCTGGCCATCAATATTTTTTGCGCCGACGCGGTGAATTCCCCAACTCCAATTCAGTACACGCACACCATCCTCAACAAGATTTACGGAGGCAGCAATATTAGCGGTGATTCCCGCATCGGAATTGCGCTCCACAATTACCTCAAAGCCGGGGCCTGCTTTATCAACACCGCGTAAGAAACCCGAGTTGCCACCGTTATTCCAGGCAGCTGCAAGAATTCCCGCAACGGTAGATCCATGTGTGTCCGGTTTTTCTGCATCACGCGCATACAAGCAAGTGCGTTTAGATTCGCTGCGACAATCACCGAGATAATCAGAAAAATCGGGCGAATCAAAATCCACATCGCGTTCGATAAGGCCAATTTTTATTGGTTGGGTTTTTATCGGCTGACCTTTTGCCGGAACGCGGCGCAGATAAAAATCGACCGCATTCAGAAACCGATTTGCAGCCCATTCGCCTTTATCAAGTGGATTCTTACTGGGTGTTTCACCTTCAATTTCCTTCTCTGCACCCGACTCTTCAATAACTACCGCATCCACACCCACTTCACTACCCAACCGCAATACCATCGCGTCCCGCTCAATTAAATTGCGCGCCGGCAAACGAAATTGATAGGTATTCAAAGGAGGAATAGCACCGACGATCTTGGCGTTATATTTTGTTGCCAACTTGCGTGCTTCTTGTAATCCATCGAAATTTTCTTCAATGATCACACTCACCAGATCAACATAAGTCGTCAATCCATCCATATTTTTTGCAACTTCATTTTTATTCGCTGCAACAACATGACTACCTTTCAAACTCAACCAGACCGGATTACTTTTTTCATTTCCCTGCTCCAACCACAGCGGTGCACTTTGGTAATCCGCCGTAACGATTTTGATTCTTAACACTCCACCTTTACGCTTCACTACATCGGGTGCTAATACTTTTCCACCCAACAAAACCCGCAACTCCTTATCGACCAACTTACCTTTGGTACTTACACAAAACTCCTGCTCCGCCGTCTGAGTAGAAAAATCCCCGCAGCGTTCAAGATGATCAATACGCAGTGAATCTGCATAAGCTCCACTGGCGAGAAAGATCGATGATAAAAGAACATGGACTAACCAATATCGGGGGTGACCAATTGCCTGCATAAGATCCGCTCTCTCAAGGTGTATTTCACTGGAACGCGCGTAGCTTATTAGGCTTTTGCTGCGTCTGTCTGTTTGGTTGGATACCAACGATTGATAATTCAGCCACCGAAATGTTCAAGGCACAGGCCTGTACAAATATCGCACGATGATATACATTAATAAAATTGTATATCCACAAGAAGCCATAGGAGGTTGCTATGCAAATTGCCAAATGGGGTAACAGTTTAGCCGTTCGCATCCCCGCGAATGTCGCAAAATCCCTCGAACTTAAGCCAGGAGATGAAGTAGAAATCGTCACCTCATCCCATGGCTTTGAGGTCATCAAAGACGATAGCAAAGCCAAAGCGTTGGAAACCATCGCCCGCTTCAAAGGCCGACTACCCAAAAATTTCAAATTTAATCGGGACGAACTCAATGAGAGATAGGATGTTTCTCGACACCAATATTCTGGTGTACGCCCTCCTGGATGAAGGCATTAAACAGCAAACTTCGCTCGAACTTCTTCAGTCCGGCTGTGTGATAAGCACTCAGGTGCTCAACGAATTTGCTCAAGTCGCCCGCAAAAAAGCCAAATTGGAATGGCAGGAAATTACTGAACTCAGCAACGCCATCCAAAGCCTTACCGAAATAGTCCCATTGGATTTAGCAATTCATAATCGCGCACTCCAAATGGCGACAGATTTTGGTTACAGCTTCTATGATTCGTTGATCATCGCCGCCGCCAGTGAAACCAACTGTAATGTTCTGATTTCAGAAGATATGCAACACTCGCAAAAAATTGACGACATCACTATTAGCAATCCCTTTAAAGAATAAAAAGGAAATCAGGACGTTTTATTATGGCTAAATTCACTAAAGACGATATAAAGCTGTTAGCCAAACAAATGCGGGATAAAAAGGATTCCGACAAACCGTTCAATTTATTAACCGGCGCTGGTTGTTCCAAATCTGCGGGTATTCCGTTGGCGGGGGAACTAGTTAAAGAAATTCATCAAAAATTTGGTGAGGAGTGCAAGCACCACCTCGAAGAAGACCAGATGAAAGACTACGGCGCTTGTATGAGTTGTCTGACGATTAATGACCGCCGAGCTCTCCTATCAAAATATCTTGATAACCCAAAAATAAATTGGGCACATATTGCTATTGCAAGTCTGATGCACGCGGGATTTGTCAGCCGAGTAATTACATTTAATTTTGACTCGATTCTGGCAAGAGCCTGTAGCTTGTTGGGGCTGTACCCTGCCACTTATGACTTTGCAGCGGCTGCAACTGTAGATACAGACTATATTGCCCCCCAAGCCATTATTCACCTACACGGCCAAGGCAGTGGTAAAAGCCTTCTTAACTCAGATGAAGAAACAAAAGAACATGCGGAGAACATTCGTCCCTTAATCCATGCCACATTTCAAGACAGCCCTTTGTTAGTTGTCGGATACAGCGGTTCATCTGATGCGGTATTTCCAGTTATTGCAGATGAGTACAAAGGCAGGGAAAGGTTGTGGTGGGCGGGATATGCGGAAAATCCCGATATACCTATTGCCAACCTAATAAACAAAAATAAAAAGGTTTCCTATTATCTCGCTGAATGCGATGCGGATGAATTTTTAATTGAACTCGCCAAAGAGTTGCAGTGTTTTCCGCCTACTTTGTTCAGCGACCCTTACGGGCACCTACTCGGTGAACTAGAACCAGTAGCAGAATTTCCCTTAACCAAATCAGGCTCAAGCGATATCTTGGCTTCCTTAAAAAATGAGCTTTTAGAATCGCAACAACGCTTTAATACAGATCAGAAAATTCCAGAACTACTGATGAAAGGTGAATGGGATAAAGTTATTGAATTAAGTGATCCAGAAAATCCGGATCATCGGGAACTCCTGGCTTGGGCATATGTAGGCCAAGGAGATGAGCTGGCCGCCCAAGCAAAAATTTCAACTGATGTAAGTTTATTCAATCAGAGTTTCGATAAATACCGACAAGCTATATCCATTAAACCAGACATGCATGAGGCATTTTACAATTGGGGAATTGCTTTATTTGACTTAGCTGAGCTAAACAACAATCAAGATCTTTACCAACAAAGCATTGATAAATTCCAAAAAGCCATAGCCCTTAAACCAGACTATCATGAGGCATATAACAATTGGGGAGCTTCTCTATTTAACTTGGCTGAGCTCAATGACGATGAAGACCTCTACCAACAAAGTATTGATAAATACCAACAAGCCATAGCCATTAAACCAGATGACCATGAGGCATTTTACAATTGGGGAACTACTTTATTTAACTTGGCTGAGCTCAAAAATGATGCAGATATTTACCAACAAAGTATTGATAGATACCAACGAGTCATAACCATTAAACCAGACGATCATGAGGCACTTAACAATTGGGGACGTGCTTTATTTAACTTGGCTGAGCTCAAAAATGATGAAGATATTTACCGACAAAGCATTGAAAAATACCAACAATCCATAGCCATTAAACCGGAGATGCATGAAGCTTTTTACAATTGGGGGAACGCTTTAGTTTATCTGGCAAAACTCAACGACGATGAAGCACTGTTCCAACAAAGCTTCGATAAATACCAACAGGCCATTACCATCAGGTCTGACAAGCATGAAGCCTTTCAAAATTGGGGGATCGCTTTATTTAGTGCTTTTCATCTAACGAAAAGCGACGACTATCTTAAAAAAGCAGCTGAAGTTCTTGAAAAAGCAGAAAAATTAAAGCCTGATGCAGTTTACAACTTGGCCTGTCTTTTCTCTGTACTTAATGAAAAAGGCAAATGCAAAGAAAAGCTATTACGTTGCCGCGACGTCAAAACCTTACCTGATAAAGCTCACCTTCGTGAGGACAAGGACTTGGAAAATGTCCGTAGCGAGCCTTGGTTTGATGAGCTAATTAATAGTATTGATTAGCAATCGTTGATCAACCGCCAAGAAATCTTTAGTAGTTGATCAATATTCACCTCAACAGTAGTACCAATAGAAGGCTACAACTTCGAATTAAAAATCCCAAACGCAGAATCTAAACGCTCAGCAACATCAACGCGATTTTTTGCAATGAGTATTTCCACCACACACTCAGCCGTACACAAACCTCCCTCCGGCTGATTGCGCCTAAGCTGATACTGGGAAATTTTCCGGGGTTTAATTTTGGCTCTGGGTAGATTTTTTAAATAAAGGCTTTTGTTAAACATTTTGCGTGCTTCTTGCCAAGTGGCATCCAGCAAAATGATATTTTCAAAGGATTCAATAGGTGCAGCATCGGCATCGTCTACAGGATAAAGCAACACCGTATTTTTATGGTTGATTGCATCGAGTAATGACGGATTAGGTTTGTTTCTCGCCCACACTATCCGCTCTACGATTTCCGGCGCAACATTTTTTGCCAGCGCACCGGTATTGGAGGGGCGCTGTAATTCGCGTTCATGAGTGAGTAAAAATATTTTCATTCGCTATTTATTAAAAATCCCCCCACAAATACTGCACCAAACTAATCGCCGCTACTGGTGCAGTCTCCGTTCGCAATACTCTTGGGCCTAGGGTCAGCGCTTTAAAATCCTGTTCCAATGCGTGGGTAATTTCGCGGTCGCTCAATCCGCCTTCGGGGCCGATTAATAACGTAACGCTCTTCGGTGTTTTATCAGCAGGTAACCGCTGGCTATCGCGGTGATGTAAGACAAAACGCAAATCTGAATTTACCTGCGGGAGCCAATCGGAAATTTGGATGGGAGCGGATAATTGTGGAAGCAAATTGCGTTGGCTTTGTTCGCAAGCGCTGATGAGGATTTGTTGCCAGCGATCTTGCATTTTCTCTTGACGGTCACCGCCGGTTTTTACTTCGGTGCGTTCTGTAATGAGCGGTGTAATTTTGGTAATACCAAGCTCGGTCGCTTTTTGTAGTACCCATTCAAAACGTTCGCCGCGTGAAATGCCGATGGCTAGTTCCAATTCCAGTGGCGATTCGCGGTTGTCGATGGTGTGTTCAGCAATACTGACGGTGACATGTTTTTTGCTGACTTCATGAATTGTTGCAGCGAATTCACCACCGGCGCCATTGAATAGAATCAACTCGCGCCCGGCTTGCATGCGCAGCACTTTACTTAAATGGTGCGAGGCGGATTCTTCCAACTCAAGGTGTTCGCCGCTCAGCAAATTTTGTTCAGTATAAATTCGAGGGATTCGCATGGTCGCTATCTTCTTAAAAAGATCAATGTTCGGTTTTGGCGTGCAGTGATTGGTCTGTTTTAGCCAATGCAGATTCTGAAACCAACGTTGACTGAATAAATAATCGCGCTGCGCCGGTGTGTTCGGTAAGGGCATCGGCGGCTAATAAAATCGCGCCGGTAGTCCAGGTGGTTTTTTCGCGCGGCCAGATTACATCATCGCGGAAGTTGTAGCCCGTCCAGTAACCACCGTCTTCATCCATAAATTGGAATAACCAGCTAAATAAATTTACGGCTTTAGCGTGTTCGCCTGCCGCGAGTAAAGCCAGTGTTAACTCGCAGGATTCTGCTACCGTAACCCAAGGTTCATCGCTTACGCAGCGGCAGCCGATATTAGGTTCAACGAAAGTATGCCATTTATGTTCAATGCGCTGTTGCGCGGATTTGCCCTGCACGATTCCCGTAAGGATCGGATAAAACCAATCCATGGAGAAGCGGGTTTTGGGTTCCCAGGTGCGGTCAAAACATTCGGGGTGATAGCGTAATGTGTTGCCTAATTGTTGATAGGCTTTATGCCAATTA
>CAZCJR010000138.1:0-11279 GCA_964499225.1 uncultured Cellvibrionaceae bacterium
TCTATTTCTATTTCTATTTCTATTTCTATTTCTATTTCTATTTCTATTTCTATTTCAGATTGTCTTTTACGAGTCAGTTCAATTGGTTGGGTTGGCAGTTGTTAATTGCAAAAGGTAGGGGACATAAAAGAAGAATCGTCTTCACTAGCATCGATAGCAATAGTGTTATCGTTATTCGGAGGGTGGTGCATGTCTCGCACGCTTCTTTACGTCACGTCAATGACTTTATTCCTGTCTCTTTTTTCTGGTGCTTTAGTTACCGCGGCAGAATTGCCTAATGTGAAATTATTTACCACTGGCGGAACTATTCAAAGCAAAGGCGCTCATCGCCAAAAGCTGATGGAATATTCCGATGGCAAAGTTTCGCCGGAAGAACTAATTAGCGATCTGCCTGAGTTAAATGCGGTAGCCAAAATTAGTTACATTGAAGAATCCAACGTCGGCTCAGGTTCAATGAGCGCAAAAATTTTATTGAAGTTGGCTAAAGACATTAATGAATGGTTAGCCAAGCCCGAGGCTGCTGGTGCGGTGGTCACTCATGGTACCGGCACATTAGAAGAAACTGCCTATTTTCTCAACCTCACCATTAAATCTAACAAACCGGTAGTCGTAGTGGGCGCTATGCGACCTTTCACTGCCGTGAGTCGCGATGGTCCATTTAATTTACTCAATGCCGTACGCGTCGCTGCATCTCCAGACGCGCGAGGTTTTGGTGTAATGATTATGTTGAACGACGAAATTAATGCGGCGCGCGATACCACCAAAGGTAACACCTATCGAGTTGATACTTTTATAGCGCGCGATATGGGTCCCCTGGGTTACGCCGATTCTGACCGCATTGTGTTTTACCGCAAACCAATTTATCGCCACACACTGAAAAGCGAATTTGATGTTTCCAAACTGACGGATTTACCGCGTGTAGATGTGACCTACGGTTATCAGGAGTCAGATGCCACGGCAATTAACGCATTTGTTGCGGCGGGTGCAAAAGGCATGGTACTAACCGACAACAATGAAGAAGCGATTAAAGAGGGTCAGAAAAAAGGTGTTGTGTTTGTAAAAAGTGATCGCAAGGGTTCGGGGCGCGTAGTTGAAAGTGAAAAGCAGGCAGGCATGGGTATCGTCACCTCCGACAATCTCAATCCACATAAGGCGCGCATTTTGCTGCGGCTGGCATTAACAAAAACCACCGATCCCAAAGAAATCCAGCGCATGTTTAATGAATATTAGTCGGTGTGTGTTGCGCGTCGTCGTGAACCGGTTTTTCTTTTCAATAGTTTGCATATGGGTGTAAACGTATGAACAAATTTTTAGAGATTTTCTCTACCCGCTGCTCACGTTGGTGTGGCACTGCCACTTTAGTGATTGGCGGTAGTTGTGTGAGTTTTTTATCGATCGCACAGGAAATTCCAACTTATGCTCCGCCTCCCGCTATACCCGCCGCCGAAGTGAAGCTGCCGACCATCGTGCTGATGTCGATGGGCGGAACTATCGCCAGCCGCGGTGATACACGGCTGAATATTACCAACTACGGCGGTAAAGATTATCCCCGTGTAAATCCTGAAGACTGGATAAAAGATTTACCTGATCTGCAAAGTATTGCCAACGTGATTATTGAAGATCAACGTGCTCCGCAAGATCGCGTTGCTTCAGAGACCTTTGAAGATTTTGCGCGCGTCGCCAAGCGGCTGAACGAATTAGCCAAAGATGACAAAGTCGCCGGTATTGTAGTGACTCACGGCACCAATACCATGGCGGAAACAGCGTTCTACATGAACCTGACAGTGAAAACCAAAAAGCCCATTGTGTTTGTCGGTTCGCAACGCCCCTGGACTGGATTGAGTGGCGATGGCCCACGCAATTTGTACGATGCAATTCGCGTGGCCGCATCCAAAGAAGCCTGGAATAAAGGCGTGTTGCACTGTATGAATCAGGTGATTAATACCGCGCGCGATGTTTCAAAAACCAGCGCTTACCGAGTGAACACCTTTAAAGGCATCGATGTGGGAGCGCTCGGGTATGCAGATCCCGATCAAGTGAAATTCTATCGCGAGCCGCTGCGTCGCCACACGGCTAAATCGGAATTCGCGGGAACTGATTTTCAAACCCTGCCCAAAGTTGAAGTTGCTTATGCTTATCGCGATGCACCGGCTTATATCATCGACGCCATGGTGGCCAACGGCGTGAAAGGTATTGTGATTGACGGCACCGGGGCTGGCAGCCCCACCACTGGCCAAACTGAAGCGATTAAGCGTGCGCAAGAAAAAGGCGTGATTGTAGTGGCTACCGCGCGCACTCACGGCGGTCGCGTGCAAGACACGCCGCGCCGACGCGAAGCGAAGATAATTCCCGGCGATAATTTGATGCCGGAAAAAGCGCGCATTCTGTTGCAACTGGCGCTAACTAAAACGAGTGATATGAAAGAAGTGGCGCGGATTTTTAACGAGTACTAGCAAAAATTATTTACTGATGATGTTCCTCCAAATTCTATGACGAAAGGCCGATGATTATGCAACTAGCACGACGCCAATTTAATTTTTTAATGCTGGGTGCAGCCGTGCCCTTGGTATTTCCAATCAAAATGGCCGAAGCAAAAGTCGGCAAGGGTGTTTCTGAATTTGCAGCGTTAAGTTTGAGCGAAGCGGCTGCCAAAATCAGTGCCGGACAAATTACGGCGAGACAATTGACCGAGGCCTGTCTCGAACGCATCGCGACTTATGACGCGAAGTTGGATGCATTTATTACCGTCATGCACAAAGAAGCTTTGGCGCTGGCAGATCAACTTGATGCTGAACAAAAAGCAGGAAATTTGCGGGGCCCTTTACACGGTATACCTTTAGCAATTAAAGATATTATTGATACGGCAGGTACTCGCACAACCGGTGGTAGCGCGTTGTTCACTGATCGTGTGCCCAAAGAAGATGCAACGGTGGTTGCGCGGTTGCGTGCGGCCGGTGCAATTATTATTGGCAAAACCAATACGCAAGAATTTGCGATGGGCGGCGGTGAAACTTCTTATTTTGGGCCAGCGCGCAATCCATGGAATTTGGCGCACAATACCGGTGGTTCTTCATCCGGTTCCGGTGCAGCTCTTGCGGCTCATCTGGCATTCGGCGCCTTGGGAACGGATACCGGCGGTTCAGTGCGTATGCCTGCTTCCTATTGCGGCATTGTGGGATTAAAGCCTACCTATGGCTTGGTGCCGATCAAAGGAATATTGCCGTTAACGGTTTCGCTCGATCACTGCGGCCCGATGACGCGGACCGTAAAAGATAGTGCCATGATGTTGAACGTTATGGCAGGTTACGACAAATACGACATCACCAGCGTTGAACATGACAAAGAAGATTACGTCGCGCAGTTATCGCAACCAGTATCGGGATTTAAATTGGGATTGCCCGTCGGTTATTTCGATGATTTGGATCCGGAAGTTGCAAAAGCAGTTGAAAGTGCGATCGCGCTACTCGCCACATTGACCAAAGGTGTTGAAGATGTCGCGCTGCCGGGAGTTTCGCATTTGGGTAGTTTGGGCACCCTGGGTGAAACCTACGCATGGCACGAGCCTTATTTTAAAAACGCTGCGAATAAATATATGTTGGCGGAACGTCGTCGTTTGCAAGCCGCAGCCGATGCGCCGCCGCGCGCGGTAGATTACATTCGTGCAAAATGGGAAGTTGAAACCCTTCGCCGCACTGTTGATGATGCCTTTGCTGCTATTGATTTGGTAGTGTGCCCAACCCAGCGAATTTTGCCACCCACACTAAATGAATTAATTGGTCGAGTGAATGAAGGTAAATCGGGTGGCCCGCGCGTAACCTCCAATTGCCAGCCGTTTAATGTGATGGGATTGCCCAGTGTCTCTATTCCTTGCGGATTTAGTAAAAGTGGTTTGCCGATTGGTTTAATGATCACAGGCCCACGTTTTTCTGATGGAAAAGTGCTTGCACTGGCACATGCGTATGAACAGGCCACACAGTGGCATAAAAAACTGCCGCCGCTCACACCAGATACTGCTGTACCACCGGTAACGCCTTACAGTTAATCTGCTGGGTGATTAGTCGGTTAGGCGATTAATCTGGTGTAGACGCCTGTAATGATGTGTCGGCCGTTAGTGTTGGCAATGGGATGAAAAAATGCGTAATAAAAATCTGGTATTTCCGCACAGTATTTCATGGGCGCCGATGATGTTATCGGCGAGCCTTTTGCCATTACTCAAAATCATCGGTGTGCTCTCATTAGTCACTGCTACTAATATCACGCTGGCTATAACCCATGAGCTGAAAGCATCAACGACGACGGTGCATCGCAGTTTTTTTGATGCGAGCTTGACGCCGGTACTGACTATTGAGTCAGGTGATAAAGTCAAATTGGAAACTGTGTCGGGCAACCCGCGCTATTTTGAAAGTTTAGGTGTGCCCAAAGAAAAAATTCCCGCCGAGCTTTATGCCGCCTATGAAGGCGTAGAAGGCATCAGTCGTGGCGATCACACATTGAATGGCCCCATTGCGATTAGGGGGGCAGAGCCGGGCGATACGCTCGAAATTCGCATTTTGTCAGTTGAGGTGCGGCTGCCTATTGCGGGTCAAGGTTTTCGTCCCGAGCGCGGTGCATTACCGGATGAATTTAATTATCAAAAAGATCGCGTGTTGTGGATTGATTTAAAAAAACAAACTGTCGAATATGCGCCGAATATTCATGTTCCGGTCAAACCTTTTTGGGGTGTGATCGCGGTAGCACCCCCTGCCTCTATGGGGCGTGTTCCCAGCGGCCCGCCGAATTTTTTTGGTGGCAATATGGATAACAGCGATTTAGGGGCGGGTAGTACCGTGTTTTTGCCGGTGCAAATTGCAGGGGGGTCGCTGTCGATTGGCGATGGTCATGCGGCGCAAGGGCATGGTGAGGTTTGTGTGTCTGCGATAGAAACGTCGCTCAAAGGTGAAATTCAAGTCATTTTACACAAACAACAACACCTGAAGTGGCCGCGTGCTGAAACACCAACGCATTACATGACCATGGGCTTGAACACAGATCTCGACGAGGCGGCACGTATGGCCACCAGTCAAATGTTGGACTTTCTGGTCGAACGAAAAGGCATGAAGCGTGAGGATGCGTATATGTTATCCAGCGCGGCGATGGATTTAACGGTAACGCAAGTGGTGGATGGAACCAAAGGAATTCATGCGCTGATTCCTAAATCAATTTTTAAAAAATAATACTTCATGCACAGGTAAATTATTTTTCAACCCTCTGGTAGGGTGATGATAAATTTTGAGCGTCTCAAGGGTTGATGCCAGCAGACTCGTCACCGGTTGCGTAGTAATAAAACTGATGTCGATTGTGGCCGATCTAGAGAGAGTTTTTATGCGCGCTCGTTTGTTCCTTGTTCTCAGTCTTATCGTCAGCGTTTGGGCAAACGGCGTTAGTGCCGATGAAGCCGTCATCCGAAAAAATCTCACCGCACGATTACCCTCTTTAGCGCTGATTGATGAAATCAGCAAAACCCCGCTGGCTAATCTATGGGAAGTGCGCATGGGTTCCGAAATTATTTATACCGACGAGCAAGGCTTGTTTGTAATCGAAGGGCAAATTGTGGATTTGCAAAAACAAATCAATATTACCCAAGCGCGGATTGCCGCTCTGACCGCATTTGATTTTTCCACCTTGCCCCTAAAGGATGCGGTGGTGTGGAAACAGGGCACAGGTGCGCGAAAAATAGTGATATTTGCCGACCCCAATTGCGGGTACTGCAAAAACTTTGAACGTGAATTGAGCAGTGTGCAAAATATTACGGTGTACACATTTCTTATTCCGATTTTAGGCGGTGACTCTCCAGAAAGAACGACTGCTATTTGGTGCGCGAAAGACCGTGATGTGGTGTGGCGTAACTGGATGTTGAATGGTATTGCGCCTATGCCAGCCGCAAAAAATTGTGATACTTCTGCGCTGGAGCGCAATATTGCGCTCGCCCTTAAGCATGCTGTCAGAGGAACACCTACGGTGGTTTTCGCTGATAATAAACGCGTGTCCGGAATTATGACGGCTGCTCAAGTTGAGCAGAAACTCAGCGAAATTAATTTCACTTTGTAATCTCGCATCAGAAACATCCTGCCTCGTTTTTTTATTCAATTTTTTTGCATTTTCTATTCAACGCGGTTTTCAAAAAATAAACTTTAGCGCTCGCTGCAGTAGGGGACAACACTTTGTCCACGTCCTAGCAGAGTGCATTGCGTCGGTGGATTGTCTTTGGAAAGTACAGTCGCCGGGAGAGGCACACCAGTTCCCGGCCATCTTTTCTGGCTAAGGTTCCCATCATTATTGTGAGGAAACTCCTATGTCAATGCGCATAACCGTTCGAATGCTCGTAATGGCGGCTTCACTCTGCGCCCTTGGAGCACAGGCCGCCGGAAAGTTCACTATTGAAGAGGCGACCATCGATAGTATTCACGCGGGCATTCGCTCAGGCGATGTCACTTGCACGCAAATTGTTGAGGCTTATGTGGAGCGTGCTCGCGCCTACAACGGGGCCTGTACCGCGTTAGTAACCAAAGACGGTGCCAAGGTTCCCGCGGCAATGGGCCGCATGATTGGCGGCGTAGATACCCGTTACCCCACGGAAACTGTCGCGATGAGCAAGGTGGTTCCCGACTTTGATAAGTACAAAGGTTTGGTGCCGGATTATGGGCGTATGGAACCAACAATTTCTGATCCGGGTGTGATGCAGCAATTCGGTATGGTTGTCGGTATTCCTAATGCCAAACAAGTGAACGCATTGGAGGTGCTTAATTTGCGCGGAGAGCGTTCCGTCTCCTGTAAAAAAGAATGTGATGTAGCGACTGGCGCGCTGCCCGCGAGCTGCCCGGCCGCATGCGATGCGTTTCGCAAGCAACCAGACGCAATCGAAGTTGCCACTGCACTCGACAAAGAATACGGCACAACACCTGATACCACAGCGATGCCACTCTACTGCGTGCCTATGTCATTCAAAGCGGTATTCGACGCTAAAGACATGCGCTCCATTGGCGGCGGCGATGTAAATTACGCGATGGATGTGCCCAAAGAAGATTCCACGCTGGTCGCGCGTTTGCGTACTGCTGGCGCGATCATTTATGCCAAGGCCAACAATTCTGAATACAACGGTGGCAGCGGCGATCCGACTGGCACAACCACGTTGGAACACCCACAGTTTGGCCGGGGCGGTTCACGCGAATCCTGGGGCGGTGCGATTTGTAACCCTTACGACACCACGCGCGAAACCGGCGGTTCAAGCGGTGGCTCGGGTGCATCGGTGGGCGCCAATCTGGTCGTTTGCTCTATCTGCGAAACCACTGGTGGCTCGTGTCGCAACCCGGCAAATTTTAATGGCACTGTTAACGTAGTGCCGACAAAAGGCATGATTTCGTTTGCTGGCACCATCGGCGCCCATCCCTACCAGGATCGTCCCGGCATTAACTGTCGTACCGTGAAAGATGCCACTATTGTCCTCGATGCGTTCCGCGATCCGAAGGACGGCTTTTTCGATCCCAAAGATCACTACACTGCTTTACCCCGTCCCTACGCAACTGACAAACCTTATGTCAGTGCACTCAGCGCGCCCGGACAAGCAAAACCTTTAGCGGGAATGCGTATTGGTGTTGTGCGTGAGTTTATGGTTAAACATAACCCGGGTCATGCATCAGTGAGCGACGGCGTAAATAAAGAGTTGAAAGTATTAAAAGATTTGGGCGCGGAGCTGGTAGAAACCATTGATCCGGAATATGCCGATGATCCATCAATCCCCAATATGGCGTTTGGCTTCCAACAGGCGATCGCGGAAATATTGCCGTTCCATATGCCGGAAGTGCTGTCGTGGAAAAAAGACGGCAAGCCGGAATTCAGTGTTGAAGGTTGGGATGTAACCAGTCGCGATTACCTCGTCGCTGCGTCCATCCACAAAGCGCCTTGGCCTGCCAATTTGGATATCCAGCGTTTGGTGGGCAACCCGCCAGAAGATCCGACTGCGATTACCGGTTATACCTTCGCTTATGATTTTGCCAAGTATTTGATGTTGCGTGGTGATGCCCGTGTTTACGATTGGGCGACCTTGAATGCAAATGCAAAATATTTTAGCGATGCGCGCCGTGTTGCCATGAAAAACTGGGAAAACAAACCCATGGATATTCGCACCAATGCGATTAACTACAGCATGAAACGCCGCGAAGTATTGCGTATGGCAACCCAGAAAGTGATGGAACAAAATAAACTGGATGCATTGATCAGTCCTTCTGATCTCGCCCTGCCAACCAAAATCGGTGGTGCAGATGATCCGGTCCGGTACGGTTTTGGTTACGGCGCGTCAATGGGTATTGCTGAAGTGTATGTGCCTGCCGGTTTCTCTACGACAGCCTATGACCCATCCTATTTGCTCAGCAAAGATGGCACCAAGTACGAGTATATTGCAGGAACAAAAGCGAAAAAACTCGACAGCCCACTACCGTTTAATATCGCTTTCTGGGCCGGCCCAGGTGAAGAGTTTGCGCTGTTAAAAGTCGCATCGGCTTACGAAAATGCGACCAAACATCGCAAACCGCCAAAGGATTTTGGTCCCGTTAAATAAGCAAATCTTAATTGAATTTGTAACTGGTAAAATGTAATCGTCAACGAAAAACCGCTTCTGTGAAGTAGCGGTTTTTTGTTTTTTTGTTTGCGAAATTTATTTTTTTGTTTATTTTTAACCTCACCCGCTACGCAGAATCGGTAGGGGCAAGGTGATGAAACACGTCTTTATCCGTAGCTGTTAACACTTATGTTATTCGGACGGAGACTCATTAAATGAACAAGCCTGCACGAAAACTAAAACAAATCACTTTCATCGTGGCGACCACTTTTGTAATGGGTCTGGGAAAAGTTTCCTTGGCTTACGCCGATAGCATCAATATTGAAACCGCAACAATTGCCGATTTGAACAAGGCTTTTTCGAGCGGCAAATTGAGCTCTGAACAGGTGGTGCAGGCGTATTTGGCGCGCATCAAAGCCTACGACAAGCAAGGCCCAAAAATTAATACCGTCATCACGCTTAACCCGCAGGCATTAGAGATTGCCAAAGCCATGGATGCGGAGCGCAAGAGCGGAAAAGTGCGCGGCCCGTTGCATGGCATTCCGATTGTACTCAAAGATAATTTTGACACTTTCGATATGCCCACCACGGGCGGCTCACAATTGTTAGAAGGGTCGATACCGCCTGACGATGCGTTTGTGGTGAAAAAACTGCGCGATGCCGGCGCGATCATTTTGGCGAAAGTTAATCTCAGCGAGTGGGCCGGTGGTGGTGGCAGCGTAAGCGGTGCAACTGATCCACAAACATTAAAGGCTGGCGCTGTACCCAATGGTTCTAGCACCGCCGGGGGGCAGACGTTAAACCCGCATGATCTCACCAGAGGTCCGGCCGGTTCGAGTGGCGGCACAGGCGCGGCCATTGCGGCGAATTTCGCCCAATTTGGAATGGGCACAGATACCGGCGGGTCGGTCAGAGGACCTAGCTCGGTGAATGGAATTGTGGGGTTGAAACCTACGCATGGGCTCCTGTCGCGCGACGGCATTATCCCACTGGCACTGACCTTCGATACCGGCGGCCCAATGGCACGCAGCCTCTACGATGTAGCCCTGTCGCTGAATGTCATGACTGGTGTCGACCCAGCGGACGACGCCACCAAAAAATCCGCAGGCAAAGTTCCCAAAGATTACCTCGCGTACCTCAAGACAGGATCGTTAAAGGGCGCGCGCATTGGTGTTGCGCGGGATTTTACCGGCAAAAATCCGGAAGTTGACCGGGTATTTAATGAGGCCGTTGCAACCCTGACCAAGTTGGGGGCGACCGTGATTGATATCCGCTTTCCGACATACCTGTTGGAGGGGCGTATGGATATTTCCACAGTTGTAATGGCTTCAGAGTTCAAGGCGCAGATTGCCGATTACCTGGCAACCATTGATGCCAAATACCCGAAAACCATGGATGACCTGGTGCGACTGGCGAATGACCCCAAAACCGGTTATCGCGGGCCGGAGAAGGCCTTTGCGCTGAAATATACCGACTCTGTCGCGCTGGATTTAACCGATCCCGTTTACCTCACCGCTAAAAATGAAGGGTTGGCGATGATCACCAAAGCGGTGGTGGGCGTGATGGAAAATAACAAGCTCGACGCTATTGTTTATCCGACGAATACCACAGCCGCATCGCCGATCGTATCCAGCGGCACTCCGAAACCACGCACCCCAACCGATTCAGCTACCAATATCGCCAATCAAACCGGATTTCCTGATTTGATCATGCCGGCCGGAATGACCAAAGACGGTTTGCCGGTCACCATTTCATTTTTCGGCCCTGCGTTTAGCGAAGGAAAATTAATCGGCTACGGGTATGACTTCGAACAGGCAACCAAGGCGCGCAAGCTTCCCAAGCACACGCCTGCGCTAGCGAGTGATGTGATTACTTTCTAGATTCAGAGCTTCAGCGAAAAGGCATCCCTTTGAGGTGCCTCGCTTTAAAACCGGTAGAACTTTTCCGCGTGCTTAACGCCCACATCCAGGGAAACATGAAATGAAAACGCTCAACTGTCGCTCGCTATTTTTATCGACTGCACTCGCTGTAGCCATCGCTCAGGCTCCGTTTACCTTGGCCGCAACTTTTGATCTGGAAACCGCTGGCGTAAAAGACATTCACGCCGCTGTTGATGCGGGTGCGTTGACTTACGAAAAATTGGTCAAGCTCTATCTTGCCCGCATCGCCGCCTACGACGACAAAGGGCCATCGCTCAATACGATCATTAATTTGAATCCCAAAGCACTGGAAACGGCGCGAGCATTGGACGCGGAGTTCAAAAAAACGGGTCGCCGGTCGCCTTTGCATGGCATCCCGATTTTAGCCAAAGACAATTTTGACACCGCCGATATGCCGACCACAGGCGGTACCTTTTTGCTGGATAAGTCCATTCCATTTCAGGACGCACCAACGATTAAACAATTGCGCGATGCGGGCGCGATTATTATCGCTAAAACCAATATGGATGAATTTGCCCACGGCGGTGTTGGATTCAGCTCGCGCGGCGGCCAAACGCTAAATGCACATGACCCGCGCCGCATTCCATCGGGCTCCTCGGGTGGTACTGGCTCAGGTTTAGCCGCGTGGTTTTCACCGCTGGGTCTCGGGTCCGACACCGGCGGTTCAATTCGCGGTCCGGCGTGGGCGAATGGCGTCGTTGGCATCAAACCCACCAATGGTCTGATCACCCGCACCGGGATCATGC
>CAZCJR010000139.1:0-11150 GCA_964499225.1 uncultured Cellvibrionaceae bacterium
CTGCTAAAGAACAACAACCCAAAACGATTTACTTAAAAGATTATCAAGTTCCCGGTTACCTCATCAAAACAACTGACCTGCATTTTGAGATCTATGAGGGTGAAACCATCGTGAGTGCGATGCTACATTTGTGCCGCAATCCGGCGGCACAAACGCCAGCAACAGAGTTGACCCTGCATGGTGCTGATCTGGAATTAGTCTCTATTGCAGTTGATGGAAGAGTCCTTTCGGATACTGATTACCAATTTGGCGAAGAAAGCCTCACGATATTTAATACGCCCGCCGAATTCAAACTGCTTAGCATTACCAAAATTAAACCCGAGTCGAACACATCGCTAGAAGGCTTATATCGCTCGCGCACTATGTACTGCACCCAGTGTGAAGCTGAAGGTTTCCGTAAGATTACCTATTATCTTGATCGCCCGGACGTCATGAGCGAATTCACTACAACGGTAGTGGCCGATAAAAAATATCCCGTGCTCTTGTCCAACGGTAATCTTATTGATCAAGGCGATGCCGATAATAATCGCCACTATGCAACCTGGCATGATCCTTTTAAAAAGCCCGCGTATTTATTCGCATTGGTTGCGGGTGATTTGGCACATATTGAAGGCACATTCACTACCTGTTCCAACCGTGAGGTTACGCTGAAAATTTTTGTTGAACCAAAGGATTTGGATAAATGCGACCACGCGATGACGTCACTCAAAAATTCCATGCGTTGGGATGAAGAAGTGTATGGCCGCGAATACGATCTTAATATTTTTATGATTGTGGCGGTCGATGATTTCAATATGGGCGCCATGGAAAATAAAGGCCTGAACATTTTTAATACCTCCTGTGTGCTCGCAAAACCGGAAACGACTACCGACGGTGGTTTCCAGCGCGTTGAAGGTGTAGTCGCGCACGAATATTTCCATAACTGGAGCGGCAACCGCGTTACCTGTCGCGATTGGTTCCAGCTGAGTTTAAAAGAAGGCTTTACGGTTTATCGCGATTCAGAATTTTCTGCGGATATGGGTTCGCGCACGGTTAAACGTGTCGAAGATGTAACCTTGCTGCGCACCCTGCAGTTTGCGGAAGATGCAGGCCCTATGGCGCATCCAATTCGCCCTGAGTCATACATCGAAATTTCCAACTTCTACACCATGACGATCTACGAAAAAGGTGCAGAAATAATTCGTATGCTGGCGACTTTGCTTGGCAAGGAAAACTTTCGCAAAGGCACTGACTTGTATTTCGAACGTCACGATGGTCAAGCGGTAACGACAGAGGATTTTGTCGCGGCACTTGCCGATGCATCGGGTCGTGATCTCACGCAGTTCAAGCGCTGGTATGCGCAAGCGGGCACTCCGCGTTTGCAGGTAACTGATAACTACGATGAAGATGCGCAGGAATATTCGCTCACTATCAAACAATCCTGCCCGCCGACGCCTGAGTGCCAACAAAAACTCCCTTTCCATATTCCTGTTGCAATAGGTCTGCTGGGCAGCGCGGGGGATTTACCGCTGTATTTAAAAGATGCAGAACCCGATTTTGAAACGGGTGATAACACCCATAAGGTGCTGGAGTTAACCGCGGCAGAGCAGACCTTTGTATTCCAGCGTGTACAAGAAAAACCGGTCCCCAGTTTGTTGCGTGGTTTTTCTGCGCCGGTAAAGTTGCATTACGATTATAGTCGCGATGATTTAATTGTGCTCATGAGCCGCGATAGCGATGGTTTTAATCGTTGGGAGGCGAGCCAGCAATTAGGTTTGCAAGCAATCCATCATGCGATGGCTGCATATCAGCACGGCGAAGATCTTGCAGTGTTGCAGCTAGATGCGGATCTGATTGCCGCTTACCGTAGTGTGCTGCAAGACGATAGTCTCGACAAAGCGATGGTGGCTTATATGCTCAGCCTGCCATCTGAAGCTTACCTCAGTGAATTGGCTGATGTAATTGATGTAGAAGCGATTCATCACGCTCGCACAGCAATACGTAAAATTATTGCACGCGAACTGCGTGATGATTTTGCGCGTATTTATAGTGCCTACGATCACCAGCAATCCTATGCCGCAGCAGCCGATGCTATTGCTGCGCGCAGTTTAAAAAATGTCGCGCTGGGCTATTTAATGTTATCAGGTGACGAGAATTTGATTCGTGCGTGTGAGCAACAATATCGTACTGCCAATAATATGACCGACGTGATGGCGGCATTAACCCAGTTGGTTAATGCAGAGGCGCCGCTAGCACAGCAGTTGGCAGAAGCGGCGCTCGCTGATTTTTATCAGCGTTGGCAGCACGAGTCATTGGTGGTTAACCAGTGGATCAGTGTGCAGGCGACCTGCGTGTTGCCCAATACTCTGGATAAAGTAAAAGCGTTGCAAACCCATGCAGCTTACGATGGCAAAAACCCCAATAAAATTCGCGCGCTGGTAGCAAGTTTTTGTAATGGTAATGCGATTAATTTCCATGCCGATGCAGGAGCCGGTTATACATTCTTGGCAGATCAAATAATTGTGTTGAATACGCAAAATCCACAAATTGCATCACGCTTGCTAACACCCTTAACAAAATGGAAAAAATACAGCCCTGAGCGTCAGGTATTGATGAAAGCAGAATTGGAAAGAATTATGTCTGAACCCAATCTCTCCAAAGATGTATTTGAGGTGGTGAGTAAAAGTTTGCTCTAGCCGTTAGAGAGCGAATGTGGAAAGGCAGGCATCACTGGGTGGTGCCTGCCTTTTTTATTGAGCATTAATCCTGCTCCAAAAAAATCGCCGCTGGCTGGTCGCTGGCATGAATGTTGATAGATATACCCCGGGCGCCACACTTAAGTAAAAAACCGCAATAGATTGTGCGTCTTTTTGTTGCATTGATGGCAGTTGCAAATTTCGTTGCACTAATTGTGTGCTTGCATTTGTCGCGCTCTGTTTTATACGTTGTGGTTGGAGGTTGCGTGATGGTGCGTTTCTTGGGGCAGGCGGTTGCCTCGGTAAAATCCTGGGTTTTGCTGACAGCGATTTTCTGTAATCTGTTGTTGGTCGCCGGTGCTATTTTTTTAGGGAGCAGCAGTGGTTGGCTATTGGTTCCCTTGATGTTGGTCGTGATTCTAATTCTCGGCATAGTCGGAGGGGTGGCTAAGGATATTGAGGGAATTAAACAGTATTTGTCGGCGGTCGATAAAGATGAAGTGGTTGATTGGAATCGGCTAGTTGCAGGACCTTTAAATAGTTTGCACAACACGTTTATCGACGTGTTCAAGTCACGGCAGCGACGTAATGCAGAATATAAAGATGCGGTAAAGGAAATGGGGCATTCGTCATTTGAATTAGCGGCTAATGCCAAAGAGGTTTCAAAAAGCGCGGCTTATCAATCCAGTGCAACAGCTTCCAGTGCGGCAGCGATCACGGAAATAAGTCACAGCATTGATGACATCAGTAGTCGTATTGTGGCAGCACGTGATGCAGCAACCAAAGCCTGTGAGCACAGTAAAAGTGGCGGTGGTGCTTTAGCCGGTGCCAGTCGCGAGGTGAGTGGAGTCGCCAATCTCGCGCGTGAAACAGAAGCGCGTGTTAGTCAGCTGGGCATACTGATGAACAATGTCACTTCCATGTCGCAAATTATTAGTGATATTGCAGGGCAAACCAATTTGCTCGCATTAAATGCCGCAATTGAAGCGGCGCGCGCAGGTGCACATGGGCGTGGATTTGCCGTGGTGGCAGATGAGGTCAGGGCGCTGGCGGTACGCAGTCAAGGTTCGGCCAGCGATATTGCAACGAATATCGCGCGCGTACAGGAGAGCATGCAGCAAGTGTTAGTGAGTATGAAAAACGTGGTAGAAAAAACAGATAAGTCATTGCAAGGTGTATTCAGTGCAGATGAATCTTTAAAGTCAATTCTAACAACAACTGATGATGTTTTTGGATTAATCGATGAAATCGCAGTCGCTGCAGGGCAACAGAGTATTGCAGCGCGAGAAATTTCAAAACATATAGAAACAGTAGCAGATTTGGCGAATCAAAATAGTTATCGCGCCGGTCAAGCTGCTGAAATTGCCGACCACTTGCATAGATTGACTCATCAATCGGAGTAGCACTATGGAAACTCCTGTTTCGCTAATGATTATATTATTGGCTTTTCCGGTAGGTTTTTTGGTGTTTTTAATGGTTTCATTAAACCGGAAAAAACGTCAGGCGACCCTGTTATTTGCGCAAGGTATTGAGTACATAAAGCTCTTGCGCAGTTTGTTAACCTTTGTTCAGCAACATCGCGGTTTAACCACCGGTTTTATTAATGGCAACCTTGGTGCTAAACCCGATATCGAAATAATTGCCACTAAAATTAAACAGATGATGGGCGAGCTGGATGAAACAGGGGACTGGATTCGCACTAACGTCAAATGGTCAAGTCTTGTGGATCATTGGACTCGTTTGGGCATGACCTATTTGCAGGGGGATGCCGATAAAAATTTCAAACAGCACAATATCTTAATCGCCAATCTGTTATATCTCATCGATGACGTTGCTGATGTTCACCACCTCTCAAAAATAACGGGCGACGCTATGGATACGGATTGGCGCTACCTACTATCTATTGCGGAGTATATTGGTCAGGCGCGCGCATTGGGGACGGGTGTAGCAGCGAAAGGTGAATGCTCGAGTGTATTGCGTATCCAACTCAACCATTTGCGCAATAAAATAGCATCGAGTGTGGACGCGTCATGGCCCGACAAATCGCGCTTTGAAATTCAACAGCTATTGCGCTGTATTGAAACCCAGCTGATTGTTGATCATCCAAGTATTCAAGCGGGTGATTATTTTAAGCTGGCGACCCGCTGTATCGAGCACGTGCTGGATCAATTTGACCGCCAGATTGATCGTTTGCAGTATTATCGTAATTAGCCAGTAAACCGGGTGCGTAGCCGGTGCACTGATCAAACTTTGTAGAGCGGTCGCAACTCGTCGTTGTCGGCCGCTTTTTTATGTTTGTTTTTGCGTAAGTTGGCCAGAAGTTGTAACAGAATCTCGGTGTCTGGTGCCGCGGGGTGGGAACTAAAAATTGCTTCATCCAATTTGCGTAGTTCGTCGGTCAGCGCAGGTTCCTGTGATTGCGCCGCTACCGCTTGCAGGTTAGTTATAGATGGATTTTTCCAATAGACCTGTGCCCAATCAATGATTGCTTTGCGTAACCCTGTTAATTCCTTGTCTGCAAGTGCGCGCTTGAAATTATTCCAGGCGTCATTTTCATGTTGAGTGCGTTCATTTTTTTCGTCCTTATCAGTAGCGTAAATGGCCGCAAGTTCACGTCTGTGTTGCCAGAAGCGTATCGCAAAAAATAGCGCGGCGATTAGTGTCAATAGATTGGTAGTGTAAAGCCACAGTGGTGTTTTTTCCTGAACAACAGTGTGTTGGGGTTGAATAGTATTCAAGTCGGTATTGATATCAACGCTGGTCGCTTGCTCGCTTTCATCTGCAGGCTCTGCAGCTAGTTGGCTCATATCGCCGAGGCCAACAGTCAAGGTAACTGCTGGTAAAGTGGCAGTGCGCATGCTATTGGTTTTAGTATCCCACCAGTTAATTTTTACTTCGGGCAAAGTGAAGTGTCCTGCTTTGGTTGGCACTATTGCGATGGTTTCGATGCGTGATCCCTCTACGCCATTCGCTGATTTTTGGTCATCAGTCTGCGCTTGATCATTATAAAAAGTGAGTCCATCGACCGGCGCTAATTGCAGGGGATTAATTTGCCCTGCGGTAAGTCCGTCGGCTTTAATAGTGATGCTGCGTGTAATCGGTTCACCGACAGTGAGAGAGCTGATGCTGGTACTCCAGTGTTCGCTTAGGCTGACATTGAGTGCAGGTAGCCAATCGCCGGCGGCCACTGTTGCAGGTGCAGGCAATACTTTGATGCGCTGCTCGTCAGTGCGCAGACGCAACACATTATTTTGGCTATTGCCATAAAAGCGATCCCACAAATCGCGTTGACCTGAATTAACAGCAACCTGATAAAGCATGCTTGGAATAATCAGTTCGCCACTTTGTTGTGGGAATACCGCGTAACGAGTTTCTACTACCGCACCGGGGCGGCCATTGATTTTGGTTTGGTATTGTTTCTCATCAATGTTGACCACCAATGCGTCCTTGACCTGCAGGGGTTGTAGTTCTACACCGTTTAAGCCCACAGTCGTGTAGAGACGCAGGGTGACAATAATCTGCTCTTGTACGTAGCTGGTGTCTTTGCTGGTTTCAACTTCTACGGTGATATTATTGTCAGTGTTTTTTGGCGACTTACTCTTGCCTTCAATAGTTATTTCAATCGCGTCGCTGATTGCGCCGTCAACCGTAAATGACGGAATCAGCAATTTACCAATGCGCTTGGGAGCCAGTGCAATTCTCCATTCAGTAGAAGCCTCCATGCTTCCATTGATGATGCTCATCTGAGTGCCGCTTTGGGTGTTTAAAATGTCAAAATCTTTGCGCAGCAATTCGTAATCCGGAGTGGCATTGATTTGTTCATCGTAGCGGAGCGTGAGGGTAAAGGTTTCCTCCAGCCCCAGTACGTCCCGGTCAACACTGGCCGTTAAGTTGCCAGCATAAACGTTGAGTCCGGTAACCATTAACAAAAAACCTAGGCAGCGGCTAAGGTATTTTTGGAAATTAAATGAAGCTTGTTTCATTGCGTTGTTCCGTAAAGAGTACTGTAAAAAGTACCGTTAAGTGTTCAGTTAAAAATTCCGTTAAGAGTTCAGTGAGAATCTGTAAAAAGTTTCCGTACAAGGCTAAACGAATTCGTGCACGAGCTCATTGGGGTGTGGTGACTACCAACGATTCTCTGCTCCGTTTTCTGCTGGCTCCCAATCGCCATTCATAATGTCCTGATTTCGCTTGTAATGTTCGTAATTGAATTTGTTGCGCAATAAGCCGCCGGGATCATCCGGGATGCGGCGCAACCATTGCTCCATTGCTTGGCGTTCTTCATCGGTCAAACCATCGTCTTTGGGGTCGGTCGCCTGCATTTGCTGCAGTTGTTCCTCCGCAGCTTGCTGCTCTTCTTGCTCGCGCTGTGCAGCCTCAGCGGCTTTTTCTTCTTCTGATTTCTCTTCGTCTGTTTTTTCCTGTTCAGACTGGTCTTGCTCAGATTGGTCCTGTTGCTCGTCCTGGTCAGTAGGAGATTGTTGATCCTGTTGCGATTGCTGGTCTTTTTGTTCCTGCGAATCCTGCTCGCTGTCTGATTGGTTTTCTTGTTGCTGTTGATTATTTTGGTCTTGCTGTTGGTCGTTTTGCTGATCGCTATTTTGCTGATCCTGCTTCTCTTGATCCTGACTTTCTTGATCCTGTTGCTGGTCGTTTTTGACCTGATCGCTCTGGTTTTGATCTTGTTGTTGATCCTGATTTTGTTGCTGCTGTTTAAGCAACTCATCTACCAATTTGCGATTTTTCTTTGCGTCGTCAAGCTCGGGGTCGAGTTTTAACGCTTGATCATAAGCTTTAATTGCTTCGGGTAATTTATTGGCTTTGGCTAATGCATTGCCACGGTTGTAGTGAGCAACGGCGTTGTCGGACCGGGCAAAGTTTTTAGCTGCTTCCTCGTAATCACCAGCCCGATATTGGGCGCTGGCTTTCCAGTCAGGTTGATCAAATTGTTTCGCTGCTTCAGCCGCCTGTTCTTGCTGTAATTTTTCGTAGGCTTGCTGATTTTTATTTTTCCACAAATCATCCCATCCTAATGCATAACTTTTGCTGGGCATTAATCCCGCGAGCGGTACTAACAGGAAGCAGAGCAATACGCCACGGCGGAAGCAGTACAGAATAACCGGCAGCAGCAACAGGACTAGCCAGTGACCACGGTCATACCAGCTATCAAAATCGCGGTCTACCCGTTGGGTTTCTTCTTTTTCCGGTGTTGGTAAATCCATTAAATAATCGATATCGCTGCTGGTACTCGTCAAAGTGCGGTAGCGACCGCGGCTTTGATTGGCGAGGTTTTGTAATTCGCCAGTATTGAGTTGGGTGGTGACTATGTTGCGCTGGTTGTCGCGCACGAAACCACCTTTGCTGCTGGGGATTGGTGTGGGTGTGGTTCCACCGACGCCAAGAATGGATAAGCGGTATTGGCTTTCGCGATTCATAATGTTAGTGATGTTGTATTGCGCATCCTTGTCGATGCCGTCGGTAATCAGTAACAAATCACCTTGCGTGATAGCTGCATTTTTTAATAATTGAATGGCGCGCTCGACTGCCGCTTCGGTATTGCTGCCTTGTGCGGGCATGATATTCGGGTGCAGGGCAGGAATTATATTGTTAATGGTTTCTGAGTCGTCGGTTAAGGGTGTAACGACATGTACATCGCCCGCATAAACTAACAGCGCTGTTTGGCCGTCTTTACGTAGGCGCAGCAGGTCAGCGATTTTCAGACGTGCGCGAACCAGACGTGAGGGCTTTATATCTTCACTCATCATTGAGGGCGACAAATCGAGCAACAGCACCAATGCCTGTTGATTTTGTTCAACCGCGACCGGGCGTTTTTCCCAGCTGGGGCCGGCGAGCGCAATGCAACTAATAATCCATGCCAGCAATAGTGCGATGAGTTGCCAGGGTTTGATGCGGGTAGTCTGTCCATCGAGTAAATACTGTAATAATTCCGGTGCAACCATTTGTTGCCATGAACGCGCATTGTGTTTTTGATACCACAGCAATAACGCGACAACCACAACGGGTGCGAGTGCGATCAGCCACCAGGGGCGTAGAAAATGAAACTGACTGAGAATTAAATCAAAAGCAGGCATTAATATTTCGCCTCCACTCCGGTTGTTGCTGATCGTGTCGTAGCTGATTGAGTCGCGCGGCCTTGCCAAATATGGATAACGGCAAAAACTAAACTGAGCAAAAAAGCTAAGCCCAAAGGCCAATAAAATAATGTCTGTACCGGGCGAAAGGTTTCGGCTTCCATTTCTATCGGTTCAAGGCGATCCAATTCACGGTGAATGCTGTCCAGCTCATCCAAATTGCGTGCGCGGAAATATTTTCCACCGGTTTTTTCTGCAATCGCCATCATCGTACCTTCGTCGAGATCGGCTGAGGGGTTAACAGTACGCGATCCAAAAATTCCCGGCACTTCCATCGATTCGGCGCCGAAAGCGATGGTGTAAATTTTAATACCGGCTTTTTGCGCAAGTTCGGTCGCTTTGTCGGGGGCGAGTACTCCAGCGGTATTGGCTCCGTCGGTGAGCACAACTAACACGCGGCTTGCATCGGGTCTATCGCGCAAGCGTTTTACGGCAAGGCCGATGGCATCGCCAATTGCGGTTTCACGTCCGGCAAAACCAATTTGTGCTTCTTGTAACAACTGATTGACAGTATTGCGATCATAAGTGAGTGGTGCTTGTAGATAAGCTTGGGCGCCAAACAAAATTAGTCCCAAGCGATCTGTGGTACGGCGCGTAACAAAATCGCCAATCACTTTTTTAACGGCCATCAAACGGGTAATGCGGCGGCCATTCGCCACCATATCGGTTTGCTCCATACTGCCGGAAATATCCACTGCCATTAATAAATCACGGCCACTGGAGGGCATGCTCGTAGGTTCACCCACCCATTGCGGATTGGTAGCAGCAAGTAAGCAACAGAGCCATATCGCCCAGAGAGATAATAATTTCGCCGGGCGTTTACCGACACTCAGTCGATTTTGTTGTTCGAGTTGGCTGGCGTGTTGATAAAAAGGGACGCGTAATGCAGCTTCGACACGTTTTTTAGGCTTTATAAAACCCATCAATAACGGCAGTGGCGCGAGCCACAATAGCCATGCCCATTGCATTTCAAACATGGCTGGCCTCCGCGACTGGAACTACTTTTTTTACGACGGCTTTTTTTGACATGGAAAGTTTTTGGCGGTAATTGCGATGTTGGCTGATCCAGTCGGTACACAATTGCTGCAAACTCGCCGCATCAATTTGTGGATTTTTTTGGTAGGCACTGCTTAACAAACTTTGCCCGAGTTCACCGGAAAATTTTTCATTTAGTGTTGGGCAAACTACATCCAGCCAATTCAACCAATCCGTACCTTTGATGCTGGCATTAAAACTATGTGGATAAGCGGTAAGTGCTGTGCGGCGCAATAACAGGCTCAGCGCTTGCAAGTAAGCCGCCGCATTTTGTGTTTGTTGATAGTCGGCATAAATACCAGCGAGCTGATGTTGCGCAATAACACGATAATGATTTTGCTGCTTGCGCAGGCGCCAAATAAAAAATCCGATAGCAGTAACAGTAATTAACGCGAGCAACATCCACCAGCCGAGCGCGAGCGGCCACCAGCTTATGCCATCGGGTAAATGAATATCGGCTAATTGATCTAGTGGTGAAGAGGTTGGTTGCATAGTCTGCTTTTATTCGTCTATAGATTGCGGTTAATGTTAAAAGTAATGACTATTTTTTTCGGCCAAAGGCTTTACGCAAGCCATCCTGAATATCATCTTTCGTCGCGTAACTCAGTAGCGGAATTCGCAAGCGTTTGCAAATAGTGGTGAGCAGTGATAGCTGCTGGTCAAACTGATTTTTATAGGCTTGCTGGAATGCCTTTTCGTTAGCGGCTAATTGCAATCGCTCGCGACCATTACTGATGGTCAGCGCCGTGTTGCTAATGAGCTGCCGTTCGAGTTGATCGTACACATGAATGAGTGTGACATCGGTGTGTCGCGCCAACTCAAATAATTGCTGTTCGGCGTTTGCATCCAGATCGTGAAAGTCGCTGATGATAAACAGGGCGCAGCCGGGTTTGGCAATGCGGCGTGCGTCGGCCAGCATGGCATTGAGCGAATTGGCTTTTTGTAATTCACCGGATGGCAGTGAACCAGGTGCAGGCGTAATCGGCGATGTTAAGCGATGATTGTAATCTTGCAGTTGATGCAATAATTCCAGTACCGCATGTTTGCTGCGGCGCGGGCGTACATCGCGTTGATTGTAATCGCCAATTACCAGTGCGCCTAACCGATCGCCATTGGCAAGCGCAGCCCAACCGAGCAGCGCCGCAATGTGTGCGGCGAGTACAGATTTAAAACAGCGAGTGCTGCCAAAAAATAAGGGCGAGCGTTGATCGACCAACATAAATACCGGCCGCTCGCGCTCTTCGCGAAAAATTTTGGTGTGGGCGACCTGGGTGCGTGCGGTCACTCG
>CAZCJR010000140.1:0-11025 GCA_964499225.1 uncultured Cellvibrionaceae bacterium
CAGAAGACGTTGAAGCAGCATTGACTGAGGCGCTGAAATCAAGCATTGGCTAATGCTTGATTTAATGCCGAGGTGAAGAGAGCGTAAGCTCTCACGGTAAACCCGAAGCAAGGCTGGCAACCCCAGCCTTGCTTTTTTATCGGACGATTGTCCATCAAATAAGCGGGCTTTACCTTGACGGTGGTGGGGTGCATCTTTACAATGCGCCACCCACTTTTTCCGAAGTGGGAAGCAGGGCTGTTTTTGTTGTATTAGCTCGCTTTCTTAAACCTGCCTTCAATAGTGAAGGCGTATTATCTGTGGAGTTTGTTTTCATGCCAACGATCAATCAATTGATTCGTAAGCCGAGAAAACCCATCGTAGACAAGAGCGACGTTCCAGCTCTGCAAGGTAACCCGCAACGCCGCGGTGTTTGCACTCGCGTTTATACGACTACACCTAAAAAGCCAAACTCAGCATTGCGTAAAGTGTGCCGTGTGCGTTTGACCAATGGCTTTGAAGTGTCTTCTTATATCGGCGGTGAAGGCCATAACTTGCAAGAGCACAGCGTGGTACTGATTCGTGGCGGTCGTGTTAAAGACTTGCCAGGTGTTCGTTACCATACTGTACGCGGTTCACTGGATACTTCTGGTGTTACCAAGCGTAGACAAGGTCGTTCCAAATACGGTGCTAAACGTCCTAAGTAATATAGCGGGCGGGTTTATTCGCCCCCTTGTGCTTTGCGTTTAATGTTTTCGGTGTACAACCGAGTAAGGCCAAGCAAATTTGTAGCAATTGGGCTTCAAATGTTGTCTTGGATAATTCCTGAAGAGAGGCTATTAAAATGCCAAGAAGACGAGTCGTCGCCAAACGCGACACGCTGCCGGATCCAAAATTCGGTAACGTGACTCTGGCAAAGTTTATGAACCACGTGATGATCAGTGGTAAGAAGTCGGTAGCAGAGCGCATTATTTATGGTGCTATGGATATCGTTAAAACCAAATTGAATCGCGATCCTCTGGAGGTTTTCTCCGAGGCTCTCGAAAACATCGCTCCACTGGTTGAGGTTAAATCTCGCCGTGTGGGCGGTGCAACTTATCAAGTACCGGTTGAGGTGCGTACCTCGCGTCGTACTGCTCTGGCAATGCGCTGGTTGGTGGATTACTCGCGCAAGCGCGGTGAGAAATCAATGCCTGCGCGTTTGGCTGGCGAGCTGATGGATGCTGCACAAGGCAAAGGCGCCGCGGTTAAAAAGCGTGAAGACGTTCACCGTATGGCTGAAGCGAACAAGGCGTTCTCTCACTTCCGCTTCTAAAGTGGATGTGGCTTCAAAGCACTTATGTAAAAGCAAAGGCAGCAAGGCTGCCTTTGCTTTTACAGTGAATTGGTAATTGGGGAATAGAGTAGTGGCACGTAAAACACCTATCGCACGCTATCGTAATATCGGCATTTGCGCTCACGTTGATGCAGGTAAAACGACGACTACCGAGCGCGTGTTGTTTTATACCGGCTTGTCGCACAAGATTGGTGAGGTGCACGATGGTGCTGCAACGACTGACTGGATGGTGCAGGAGCAAGAGCGTGGCATCACTATCACCTCAGCTGCTGTAACCACATTCTGGAAAGGCATGGGTGGTCAATTTGATGAGCATCGTATCAATGTAATTGACACCCCTGGCCACGTTGATTTCACTATCGAAGTTGAGCGCTCGCTGCGGGTGCTTGATGGTGCTGTTGTGGTGCTCTGCGGATCGTCAGGTGTGCAGCCGCAAACCGAAACTGTATGGCGTCAAGCGAACAAATACGAAGTTCCACGTATCGTGTTTGTGAACAAGATGGACCGTACAGGTGCCAATTATATGCGCGTCGTTGAGCAGTTGAAGTCCCGTTTGGGTGCTAATCCTGTTCCGCTGCAAATGACTATTGGCTCTGAAGATCATTTCCGGGGAGTGGTCGATCTGGTTAAGATGCGTGCCATTATCTGGAACGAAGAAGATCAGGGTATGACCTTCGAGTACGAAGAGATCCCGGCTGACTTGCTGGAGACCTGCGGAAAAATGCGCGAGTTCCTGATTGAGTCTGCTGCTGAATCCAGCGAAGAGTTGATGGAAAAGTATTTGGGTGGCGAAGAGCTAACTGAAGAAGAGATCAAGTCTGGTATTCGTGCGCGTACCCTGGCTAACGAAATTATCCCCGTTATTGGCGGTTCGGCGTTTAAAAACAAGGGTGTGCAGGCAATGCTTGACGCTGTTGTTGATTATTTGCCGGCCCCAACGGAAGTTAAGGCCATTGAAGGCGTGCTTGAAGATGGCGAGACTGTTGCGACGCGTAAAGCTAGCGACGACGAACCCTTCTCTGCGCTTGCCTTTAAGATCGCTACCGATCCCTTCGTGGGAACTCTGACTTTCTTCCGTGTTTATTCGGGTACCCTGCAGTCAGGGGATACCGTACTGAATTCGGTCAAAGGCAAGAAAGAGCGCGTTGGTCGTATGGTGCAAATGCATGCTAACCAGCGTCAGGAAATCAAAGAAGTATTGGCCGGTGACATTGCTGCAGGTATTGGTTTTAAAGACTGTACCACCGGCGACACTTTGTGCGCTCTCGATAATGTCATTATCCTTGAGCGCATGGATTTCCCGGAGCCGGTAATTCATGTGGCAGTAGAGCCAAAAACCAAGGCTGATCAGGAAAAGATGGGCGTTGCTCTGAGCAAATTAGCTCAGGAAGATCCTTCTTTTCGTGTGCGTACTGACGAAGAAACTGGGCAGACGATTATTGGTGGTATGGGTGAGTTGCACCTCGATATCATTGTTGATCGTATGCGCCGCGAGTTTAGTGTTGAAGCTAATATCGGTAAGCCTCAAGTGGCTTACCGCGAGGCTATTCGCAACACCTGTGAAATCGAAGGCAAATTTGTGCGTCAGTCGGGTGGTCGTGGTCAGTACGGACACTGCTGGATTCGCTTTTCTCCTGGTGCTGATGAAGGTGCAGAAGGTCTGGAGTTTGTGAATGAGGTTGTGGGCGGTGTAGTTCCCAAGGAGTTCATCCCTGCAATTCAAAAAGGTATTGCTGAGCAAATGCAAAACGGTGTTCTGGCGGGCTATCCATTGCTTGGTTTGAAGGCTGTTGTGTTTGACGGTTCTTACCATGATGTGGATTCGTCAGAAATGGCGTTTAAGATTGCTGCATCTATGGCGACCAAGAAATTGGCGCAAAAGGGTGGAGCGGTATTGCTTGAGCCGATCATGAAAGTTGAAGTGGTCACTCCGGAAGCAAACATGGGTGATGTGGTTGGCGACTTGAATCGCCGTCGCGGTTTAATCCTCGGTATGGATGACAGCCCGATGGGTAAAGTGGTTGACGCAGAGGTTCCGTTGTCGGAAATGTTTGGTTATGCGACTTCATTGCGTTCTGCAACTCAAGGTCGTGCAACCTACACCATGGAATTTTTGAAGTACCAAGAGGCTTCGCGCAATGTCGCTGATGAAGTGATTGCGAAAAGCGGAATGCAAAGAGACGAAGAATAGTTTCGATATTTCATCTTTATATAGAGGAATTGAAAAGTGGCTAAAGAGAAGTTTGAACGTAACAAACCCCACCTTAATGTGGGCACCATTGGTCACGTTGACCACGGTAAAACCACACTGACCGCCGCGTTGACTCGCGTGTGTGCAGAAAGCTGGGGCGGCGCATTCGTTGCTTATGATGGTATCGACAACGCGCCGGAAGAAAAGGCGCGCGGTATCACCATTAACACCTCTCACGTAGAGTATGACTCAGCAATTCGTCACTACGCTCACGTTGACTGCCCAGGCCACGCCGACTATGTGAAAAACATGATCACCGGTGCTGCGCAGATGGATGGTGCGATTCTGGTATGTGGCGCGACCGATGGTCCAATGCCGCAAACCCGTGAACACATTCTGTTGTCTCGTCAGGTGGGTGTACCTTACATCGTTGTATTCCTCAACAAGGCTGACTTGTTGGCAGAAGACTGCGGCGGCGTAGGCACTGAAGAATACAATGAAATGTTGGAATTGGTAGAAATGGAGCTGCGTGAGCTGCTGTCTACTTATGACTTCCCAGGTGACGATACTCCAATCATCGCTGGTTCTGCCTTGATGGCATTGAATGGCGAAGACGAAAATGGTCTGGGTACTTCAGCTGTGCGCAAGCTGGTTGAGGCGCTTGACAGCTACATCCCTGAGCCAGTACGTGCTATCGACCAGCCATTCCTGATGCCAGTAGAAGACGTGTTCTCTATCTCTGGTCGCGGTACCGTGGTAACTGGCCGTGTAGAGCGTGGTGTTGTTAAGGTGGGCGAAGAGATCGCGATCGTTGGCCTGAAAGACACCATGAAAACCACCTGTACCGGTGTTGAAATGTTCCGCAAGTTGCTCGATGAAGGTCGTGCCGGTGAGAACGTTGGTGTTCTGCTTCGTGGTACCAAGCGTGATGACGTTGAGCGTGGCCAAGTATTGTGTAAGCCAAACTCAGTAACTCCGCACACCAAGTTCCAGTCAGAAGTGTACGTATTGTCAAAAGAAGAAGGTGGTCGTCATACCCCATTCTTTAAAGGCTACCGTCCACAATTCTACTTCCGTACCACCGACGTAACCGGTGCGTGCGAATTGCCGGAAGGTGTAGAAATGGTAATGCCAGGTGACAACGTGCAAATGGTTGTGACCTTGATTCACCCGATCGCGATGGAAGAAGGCTTGCGCTTCGCTATCCGTGAAGGTGGTCGTACTGTTGGTGCTGGCGTTGTAGCCAAAATCCTTCAGTAATTAATCTGTGGGCGGCGGTGCATTCTGCCGCTTCACAGCTGCTTCAGTTATGTTAGGCCAGTAGTTCAATTGGTAGAGCACCGGTCTCCAAAACCGGGTGTTGGGGGTTCGAGTCCCTCCTGGCCTGCCAAATTTCATGAAGGTTTTTCGCGATAATGACAGCTAATACTGAAGAAAAAGTTTACCGACTGGATGCCGCTAAGTGGCTTTTAGTTGTGGCTATAGTTGCTGCAGGCGTTGTCGGAAACTCTCATTTCTCTGCCGAATCTATTTTGTATCGGGCACTCGGTTTGCTGGTGCTTGCCGCAATTGCTGTAGTTATAGCTTTGCAAACAGCCAAGGGTGTTGCGATAGCAGATGTTGTTCGTGGGGCTCTGGTCGAATTGCGGAAAGTGGTTTGGCCCAGCCGTCAAGAAACAAACCAAACAACACTGATTGTGTTGGCGGTGGTGTTTGTTATGGCGATCATTCTATGGTTGCTAGATACTCTCTTCGGTTTTATTGCTTCCAATATCATAGGATAGATGAGTATGGCTAAGCGTTGGTACGTAGTGCATGCCTATTCTGGCTACGAAAAAAAAGTAGCGGCCTCTCTGCGTGACCGTGTTGCGCTTTACGGGATGGAAGAAGTTTTCGGGGAGATTCTGGTTCCCACTGAAGAAGTTATTGAAATGCGTGGTGGGCAAAAGCGCAAAAGTGAGCGCAAGTTTTTCCCTGGCTACGTGCTAGTACAAATGGAATTGAATGATGATACTTGGCATCTGGTAAAAGATACTCCAAGAGTGATGGGCTTTATCGGCGGAAAAGCTGATCAGCCTGCCCCCATTACTGAAAAAGAAGCAGACGCAATTTTGCGCCGTGTCGATGACTCTATCGAAAAGCCTAAGCCAAAAACTATTTTTGAGCCTGGTGAGATGGTTCGTGTTATCGACGGTCCCTTCAATGACTTTAATGGCGTTGTTGAAGAAGTTAATTATGACAAAAACAAGCTGCGTGTGGCCGTGTTGATTTTTGGTCGTTCAACTCCGGTGGAGTTGGAGTTTAGTCAGGTCGAAAAAACCTAAGCCTCAGACAAGTTTTAAATGCCCTTCTTCGCGTCGCGAAGAGGGGTTTTCGTGTCCTTGGTCTGTGCCAAGGCGGGGAGCCTGAGACGTCAGACTTTGCCAAAGGTCTGGCTGAGGCGCTAACACCCATAGGGGAGCAATATCATGGCAAAAAAAGTAACCGCTTACGTTAAGTTGCAAGTTGCAGCTGGCAAAGCAAACCCAAGTCCACCGGTCGGTCCAGCATTGGGTCAGCACGGCGTTAACATTATGGAATTCTGTAAGGCTTTCAATGCGCAAACACAAGGCATGGAAGTGGGTTCGCCTGTACCTGTAATTATCAGTGTATACAGCGACCGCAGCTTTACATTTGTAATGAAAACTCCACCGGCATCTTTCTTGTTGAAGAAAGCAGCTGGAATCAACAGTGGTAGTGGTCGTCCCAACACTAATAAAGTTGGCAAGGTAACCCGCGCCCAGTTGGAAACCATTGCAACTACCAAAATGGCAGACCTTACTGCAGCTGATATGGACGCCGCTGTGCGCACTATCGCGGGTTCTGCGCGTTCAATGGGTCTGGAAGTGGAGGGCGTATAAGATGGCTAAAATTACCAAGCGTCAACGTGCTATTAATGAGAAAGTTGATTCAACCAAGCAGTACTCTATTGAAGAAGCTGTTGCATTGTTGAAAGATCTTTCCAATGTGAAATTCGCTGAAACTGTTGATGTGTCTGTCAACCTCGGCATTGACCCTCGTAAATCTGACCAATCAGTTCGCGGTGCAACTACTCTGCCTCATGGCAATGGTAAGTCAGTGCGCGTTGCTGTGTTCACTCAGGGCGCTAACGCTGAAGCAGCGAAAGCGGCTGGTGCTGAATTTGTTGGTATGGATGAGTTGGCTGCAGAAATCAAGGCAGGCAAGATGGATTTTGACGTAGTTATTGCCAGCCCGGATGCCATGCGGGTTGTGGGTCAGTTGGGTCAAGTGCTTGGTCCTCGCGGCCTGATGCCAAACCCGAAAACCGGCACTGTAACTCCTGATGTGGTTACTGCCGTTAAAAATGCTAAAGCTGGCCAGATCCGTTATCGCGCTGAGAAAGGTGGTATTGTTCATGGTGGTTTAGGAAAAATCTCATTTGATGCCATTGCTATCAAGGAAAACTTGGAAGCGCTGATTGGCGATTTGAAAAAATCCAAACCTGCGACATCTAAAGGTATTTACATCAAGAAAATTTCCTTGAGTTCTACCATGGGTCCAGGTCTGGTAATTGATCAAGCGTCGCTCGCGATTTAATTCGCTGACGCACAAAGAACTTTGGGGTCCGCTCTATCGAGTGGGCCGTCAAAGACCGTAGGTGTCGAAGTGGTTTACGCAAGTAAATTACAAAGACTTAATGCGAATCGCCTACGCAGATGGTGAGACCCAATTCAATCAGCTGATGTTGCAGGTTTACTGATACAACATGCTGACGAATGACTTCACCGAATAGTGGCCTCGATAATTTTATTGAGGCCGGTAGTTAACGATAAATCTGTTTTTGTTTTTACAAATACAAAGATTTATCAATGCAGGAGTAATCCCGTGGCATTAGGTCTTGAAGGCAAAAAAGCGATTGTCGCTGAAGTCCAAGACGCTGCAAAGAGCGCTCTGTCTGCTGTTATCGCCGATTCTCGCGGTGTAACTGTTGGCAAAATGACCGCTCTGCGCAAGCAGGCCCGTGAAGCAGGCGTCTGGATAAGAGTCGTCCGCAACACATTGGCCCGTCGCGCTGTGCAAGGTACAGCTTACGAATGTCTTTCGGACAAATTCGTAGGTCCAACTCTGATTGCATTCTCTACTGTTCATCCTGGTGCTGGTGCACGCATCCTTCAGGATTTTGCAAAAGAAAATGACAAGTTTGAGTTGAAAGCTGCTGCCTTTGAAGGTGAGTTAGTGAACATCGCAATGTTGGCGACCTTGCCAACTTACGACGAAGCTATTTCTCGTCTCATGAGCGTGATGAAAGAAGCTTCAGCCGGCAAACTGGTACGCACTATTGCTGCCGTTCGCGATCAAAAAGAACAGCAAGCCGCTTAATCTATCGATTAACGCTTACTTTAGATTTAACGAGCAAAATGCTCCATTAATTAGGAATTGAGATATGTCTCTGACTAAAGACGATTTGATCAATGCCATCGCAGAAATGTCTGTTAAAGACGTTGTTGAGTTGATCTCTGCAATGGAAGAAAAATTCGGTGTTAGCGCTGCTACGGCTACTGTTGCTGTTGCCGCTGGCCCAGCTGCTGCTGCAGAAGAGCAAACTGAATTCGACGTAATTCTTTCATCTTTCGGTGACAAGAAAGTTAACGTAATTAAGGCTGTTCGCGAACTGACTGGTCTGGGCTTGAAAGAAGCTAAAGACTTGGTAGAAGCTGCACCTAAAGCAATTAAAGAAGCTGTTTCCAAGGCCGATGCTGATGCAGCAAAAGCCAAGTTGGAAGAAGCTGGCGCAGTAGTAGAAGTTAAATAATTCTACGCCTGTGTCGCGGTCCATTTACAGTTTGGACACTAGGCTGGTGAGCATTTGCTTGCCAGCCTTTTTCTGTTTTCAGAAGAGTCCTCGTTTATAGCTGTATGTGTACTGAAAAATGGTGAGCACCAGGCGCGCCATTGGTTACTGTTAAAAGTAATCGCAAGGTTGTCGAATTTTAAGTTTTTACAAAGAAACGCACATGCGTTTTCATGGCTGCGATCAAGCCCGATCCGCGAACAAGCTGGGGAATACAGATGGCTTACTCATATACTGAGAAAAAACGTATCCGCAAGGATTTTGGCAAACTGCCGCACGTAATGGATGTACCATATCTTTTGGCGATTCAGTTAGATTCCTACAGAAAGTTTACTCAGGCCGACATTGCGCCCAGTAAGCGCGATGATATGGGGTTGCATGCTGCATTCCGTTCCGTTTTTCCAATCGTTAGCTACTCAGGTAATGCCGCACTCGAATATGTGAGCTACAACCTCGGCAAAGCAGCGTTTGATGTAAACGAGTGTATTCTGCGCGGCGTTACTTATGCCGTCCCTCTGCGCGTGAAAGTGCGTTTGATTATTTACGATCGCGAGTCTTCTAACAAAGCGATTAAAGATATTAAAGAACAAGAAGTCTACATGGGCGAGATTCCGCTCATGACTGACAATGGTACTTTTGTTATCAATGGTACCGAGCGTGTAATTGTTTCCCAGCTGCATCGCTCTCCTGGCGTGTTCTTCGATCACGACAAGGGCAAGACCCATTCCTCGGGCAAATTGCTTTATTCCGCTCGTATCATTCCTTACCGTGGTTCATGGTTGGATTTTGAATTCGATCCAAAAGATTTGCTTTACGTTCGTATTGACCGCCGCCGTAAATTGCCTGCGACTATATTGCTGCGTGCACTTGGTTTCAGCTCTCAGGAAATGCTGGCGATGTTCTTCGAAACCAGCACCTTTATTTTGGGTAAAGACGGCCAGTTTAGTTACGCCGTAGTGCCATCGCGTCTGCGCGGTGATGTAGCTACCTTTGATATTAAAGATGACAAAGGCAATGTTATTGTCGAAGAGGGGCGCCGTATTACCGCGCGTCACATTCGTCAATTAGAAAAAGCTGGCGTTGATCAGATGGATGTTCCATCTGAGTATTTATTAGGCCGTGCACTGGCTAAAGATATTATCGACACTCGCAGCGGCGAGTTGTTGTATGAGTGCAATACCGAAATTACGGCTGATGTGCTTGCCAAATTGGTGGCTGCGGGCGTAACTGACGTTGAAACTCTGTACACCAACGAGTTGGATTGCGGTGCATTTATCTCCGAAACCTTGCGCGTTGATCCAACTCGCACCGCATTGGAATCCCTGGTAGAAATCTATCGCATGATGCGTCCTGGCGAGCCGCCAACCAAAGAATCTGCTGAAGCACTGTTCCAGAACTTATTCTTCTCGCAAGAGCGCTACGATCTTTCTGCCGTAGGCCGCATGAAGTTCAACCGTCGTCTTGGTCGCGAAGCTGAGACTGGCGAAGGCACAATCTCGAACGACGATATCGTTGATGTGATGAAGACATTGATCTCTATCCGTAACGGTAAAGGTGTTGTGGATGATATCGATCATTTGGGTAACCGTCGCGTTCGTTCCGTAGGCGAAATGGCCGAAAACCAATTCCGTGTTGGTTTGGTGCGTGTTGAGCGTGCAGTTAAAGAACGTCTTTCAATGGCAGAAAGCGAAGGCTTGATGCCGCAGGATTTGATCAACGCCAAACCGGTTGCTGCCGCAGTAAAAGAATTCTTCGGTTCTTCACAGCTGTCACAGTTTATGGATCAAAACAACCCGCTGTCAGAGATCACGCACAAGCGCCGCGTCTCTGCGCTTGGCCCTGGTGGTTTGACCCGTGAGCGTGCAGGCTTTGAAGTTCGTGACGTACATCCGACTCACTATGGTCGTGTATGTCCAATCGAAACTCCTGAAGGGCCGAACATTGGTTTGATCAACTCCTTGGCGACTTACGCCCGCACTAACAACTACGGTTTCCTTGAGAGCCCGTATCGTAAAGTGATCGACGGCAAAGTAACCAATGAAATTGATTTCCTTTCGGCGATCAATGAATCCGATTATGTAATTGCACAGGCGTCAGCAACGTTGGATGCCGGTGGAAATTTGACTGAGGATTTAGTTTCCGTACGTCACCTTAACGAATTTACTTTGAAGGGCCCGGCTGACGTTCAATACATGGATGTGTCGGCACGTCAGGTAGTGTCTGTTGCGGCATCCTTGATTCCATTCCTTGAACACGATGACGCCAACCGTGCGTTGATGGGTTCAAACATGCAGCGTCAAGCTGTACCAACCCTGCGCTCACAGAAGCCGCTGGTAGGTACTGGTATGGAGCGTAATGTTGCTTCCGACTCAGGCGTATGTGTGGTTGCTAAACGCGGCGGCATCATCGATAGCGTTGATGCTGGCCGTATCGTGGTAAAAGTACATCACGATGAAGTTGAAGCAGGTGATGCTGGTGTAGATATCTACAACCTGATCAAATACACCCGCTCCAACCAAAACACCTGTATTAACCAGCGTCCAATCGTAAGCATGGGTGATTCAGTATCCCGCGGCGATATTCTGGCCGATGGTCCTTCGGTCGATATGGGTGAGTTGGCGCTTGGCCAAAACATGCGTATCGCCTTTATGCCGTGGAATGGTTACA
>CAZCJR010000141.1:0-10880 GCA_964499225.1 uncultured Cellvibrionaceae bacterium
ATGAAGGATGCTCCGTTAGCGGAATACATATCGCCAGCAACTAAATGGTTACTCGGCGCGATGATGGACTCGCGAATATAGCCTTCGACATCTGTCGCGTTGCCTTTATAAAGCGCCGAGCCAACCAGCTCCGCCGCGCGCGTTGCAATCCCTGCGAGTGTTGGACCCGCCATATTTGCGCCGGGCGCCGTGGAGTGGCAAGCATTGCACGCCGGCGTGGCGGTACGAAATACATGTTCACCTTGAGCGCGTGGGTCATCTGCAGCGGTCACTGGGCGGATCGCTGCTGCAGCCGTGCCCTCACCTGATGCAACGGCCCCCACTGAATCACTGCCGGGAATAAAACCACCGGTCACCAAAATCGGCCTAGGCGGCCAGCCTTGGTTATCAACCTTGCTGACCCAATCCAGAAAGGCAATTAGGTCGGTAATTTCTTCTTCACTTAAATTTTGTTTCGGCATTAATCGACGATGTTTATTTTCGTCATAAAATTTTGAAGGGTCGCGCATGTAAGCTTGCAAATAAGCTGCGCCGCGATGTTGTGTGATTTTGGTGAGATCAGGAGCGTAATAGGCACCTTCACCGAACAGAGTATGGCAATTTATGCAGTTATATTTATGCCAAACATCTTTTCCGTGTGTGACTTGCGGCGTGATATTTTCCGCATTGGTCAGTTCATCAAATTTACTGTGGCTGTGCAAGGTAAGGCCGAGGAAAATTAATACCGAAAGTCCAGTCCCGGCGATGGCGAACATTCTCGCTTGGCGATTATTCATAATTACTGCCCCCTAGACACCAATCCCGGCCCAATACAAAACCGAAATGGAAAAGGCATAAACTATTGCCGCCGCCATTCCCAATAACACGACAAAGCTCAGTATTTTTATCGGCCCATAAAAATTCTTATGTTGCATATTACCTCTCTCCGTTTTCATGGTTTCCAATAAAAATTTTGAGCTGCATTAACAAACTATTCATAAGGTGATCTCTGTACGGTATCGCACATAGGCATCCAAGCTTCGTAGCTAATTTTTAAACATGTCTAGTGGTGATTATTTCCCCCCTGGCGCTTATTAATTTCTATTGGGTTCGCTAGCTAAGAGAGGCGTATTAAAGCTGGTGGCTAAATTTAAAGTGGAGGAGTGTCACACAGGATAGCGCAATGGAATTTATTGATTACTATTCGGTGTTCGGTGTCGCTTCTGATGCCGATGATAGGGCGATTAAAACTGCCTATCGCAAGCTTGCGCGAAAGTACCATCCCGATCTTAGTAAGTTGCCAGATACAGAAGAAAAGGTTAAACAAGTCGCGTAAGCACTCGAGGTGTTACATAACGTTGAAACACGTGCTGAATATAACGCCTTGCGTGAAGCGCGCAAGCGAGGTTTTGATCCTCGCAGCAGGCAGTTGAATTCGGGTCATTATGCGGAAAATGATGCATCGATTAATCAGGACTTTGACGACTTTTTCAATTTCATTTTCGGTGCTACCGGCTCACGCAATCGCCAGCATCAACCGGAAGCTCGATTCGATGTATGAACAGGGCAAAAGGTGCCGATGTCGATATGGAGTGGCCAATAATGTTGTAGGATACATTGGCTGACACCGCCAAATTGATCGAGTTTATCATTCCGCTTTACGATTCCCAGGGCCAGCAATACAACATAAAAAAATCATTGAACGTGAAAATTCCTGCTGGTGTTAGCGATGGTGAGCGTATTCGACTTAAAGGCCAAGGTGCACCCGGCAATGGCATTACGCCCAACGGCGATGCGTATTTAGTTATTCGATTAATACCACATCCACTTTTTGATGTTGAGGCTAATAATTTGCTGCTTACTTTACCGTTAGCACCTTGGGAAGCGGCACTCGGAACAAAAATTATTTTGCCCACGCTCAATGGAAAAATTCAGCTAATGCCCCCAGGCTCCTGGCTTGGTGCGATATTCTTTACGCAGTCCCGATGGAAGTGTGTTCTCCTCAAAAACTGGAGTGCATTTATAAGGCTCGGTCGTACTCATAATGCTTGCTCCCTTCGAAAATAATTTGCGCAATTGACGAGTGTGGTTATTTGATCCATCACACTGAAGACTGCCCAAACTATCTTCAAAGCTGACAAGCGTCTGTTGGACACCGTACAGACCAGAATTTTCGCAATACATAGGCTGGATCAGTACGCGATGACAATAAATTTTAAAGCGACCCAGGAAGAAAAGTTACCAACTGGAGGGATATTCTTTTACTCATAAATGCTTCGGATATTCACATGATTATTCATCAGTTTCGCGCTCGCACTACAACTATTATTTCTTCATTAATGCTGACGGCATTAATCTCCAGCCACGCCGCCGCGCACTGCGACAGTATGAGCGGCCCTGTTGTTAAAGACGCTCAAGCAGCCCTCACTACCAAGAAAATTGATCCCGTTCTTAAATGGGTTGGAGCGGATGACGAAACGGTAATCCGTAAGGCGTTTGAAATGACGCTGGCAGTTCGCGGTGAAAGTGAGGTCGCCAAAAAAGTGGCCGACAATTATTTCTTTGAGACGTTAGTCAGAATTCACCGCGCTACTGAAGGTGAGGGGTTTACAGGCCTCAAGCGAGCAGGAAGCGTAGCCCCTGTGATTGCTGCCCCTGATCGCGCTCTGGAAACCGGCAAAGGTAAAGAGCTTGCGGACGAAACAGCGGCTACGGTGCGGGAGGGGGTTCATCGACGCTTCACGGACGCGCACAGCAAACGTCAAGTGGCTGATCAGTCAGTCGCAAAGGGGCGCGAATATGTGAAGGCTTATGTGGAGTTCACACATTTTGTGGTGGGTGTGGATCACCTCGTCTCATCAGGTCCCAGTCATAAGCATCTGGACGCAGTGGCCGAAGTCGCCAAGTGATTAGAAGGTTACCCGCCGGTAAAACATTTGGTTATCCAGTCACTGCGGGAGCGAACTGATGATTCAGGTACAGGTTTACCGCTACAACCCCGAGGTAGATAACGAACCCCGGATGCAAAGCTACCAAGTGGAAGATGAGTTTCGTCAACAGATGGTGCTGGATGTGTTGGAGCATCTGAAGGAACGTGATTCAAGTCTGGCCTACCGCCGTTCTTGTCGTGAAGGTGTCTGTGGCTCCGATGGAATGAATATCAACGGCCAGAACGCCTTGGCCTGTATTACATCGGTGTCTGAAGTACTGGCAGGCGTCTGGACTGCCCAAAGAAAGAATTATGAAAATGGGGCACCACCGGTTGACAAGAAAACCGGAGGCTGCCTGGTGATTCGCCCTTTGACCGGCATGCCAGTAATTCGGGACTTGGTGGTAGATCAGACTCTCTTTTTCGAACAATACCGTCATATCCAACCTTGGCTGATCAACAATGATCCGGCTCCCGCTACGGAGCGACTGCAATCTCCCGAGGAGCGAGCCCGCCTTGATGGGCTTTACGAATGCATCCTCTGCGGTTGCTGCACATCTGGTTGTCCATCCTGGTGGTGGAATCCAGACAAATACCTCGGCCCCGCAGTCCTCTTACAAGCTCAACGATTTTTGGAAGACAGTCGGGACACCGCTGAATCCGAACGGTTGGCGGCCTTGGATGACCAATTCAGCGTGTTCCGCTGCCACGACATTCAGAACTGTACCCAAGTCTGCCCCAAGGGGCTTAATCCCATGAAAGCGATCAGCGATATACGGCGTCGACTGCTTGAAGAAGGTACATGAGGCATGTATGACTAAGGCTGAACATCAACAACAAGCGCATCCTCACGGCGACAAAAACGCTGACAAGGACCCGGTCTGCGGAATGACAGTTGACCCGGCCAAGGCGGAGCATCACAGCCAACACGGCGGTAAAACCTGGTACTTCTGCTCGTCACGATGTCAGTCGCAGTTTGATGAAGATCCGGCACGGTACTTTGGCGAAGAGCACCTTGGCGAACAGTACCTTGACGAAACGTCCCAGCCGAAGGAATCTGTAGCTCCCGGCGGCATGTACACCTGTCCGATGCACCCCGAAGTTCGCCAGCCGGGGCCTGGTGATTGTCCGATCTGCGGTATGGCATTAGAGCCAGAGCAAGTGAGCGTGAACGCTGAGCCGTCAGGAGAACTCAGCGATATGACTCGCCGATTCTGGATCGGTCTTGCGCTGTCACTGCCTGTGTTTGTACTCGAAATGGGGGGGCACCTGATTGGGCTGGACCACATAGTGCGTCCGCAAGTGTCCAACTGGATTCAGCTGTTATTGGCAACTCCCGTGGTTCTATGGTGCGGCTGGCCCTTCTTGGTCAGGGGCTGGAAATCCGTCGTAAGCCATAACCTCAATATGTTCACGTTGATCGCCATCGGTACTGGCGTGGCGCTGATCTACAGTCTGTTGGCCACAATCGCTCCTCAGATATTTCCAGATGCTTTTCGTCAGGAGGACGGTTCCGTTGCGGTTTATTTCGAGGCCGCTGCAATAATCGTGGTTCTGGTCTTGCTCGGGCAGGTGTTAGAGCTGCGAGCGAGAGAAAAAACCTCGGGGGCGATCAAGGCCTTGCTGGACTTGGCCCCAGCCACCGCCCGAAAGCTCGATGGCGAGAATGCTGAAGCCGACGTAGCTCTTGATCAAGTCAAGGTTGGCGACCGTCTTAGAGTGCGTCCTGGTGACAAGGTGCCCTTGGACGGAGAAGTGCTGGAAGGCCGTTCAAACGTGGATGAGTCAATGGTTACCGGTGAGCCCCTGGCGGTGAGTAAGGAAGCGGGCGCTCAGGTGATTGGGGGCAGCATTAACCAACAGGGCAGTTTTATTATGAGAGCCGATAAAATCGGCCGTGACACCATGCTCTCCCAAATTGTCCAGATGGTTGCCAGCGCCCAGCGCAGTCGGGCGCCAATTCAAGGCTTGGCCGATAAAGTAGCCGGGTGGTTCGTTCCGGTTGTGATTGTTATCGCCCTCATCGCCTTTTTCGTATGGTCCATTTTCGGGCCGTCACCACCCATGGCCTATGGCCTGATCGCGGCAGTTAGCGTACTTATCATTGCCTGTCCCTGTGCTTTGGGGTTGGCGACTCCAATGTCCATCATGGTCGGTATAGGTCGTGGCGCGCAAAGCGGTGTGCTGATTCGCGATGCGGAAGCCCTGGAGCGTATGGAAAAGATAGATACCGTTGTGGTGGATAAAACCGGCACGTTGACCGAAGGCAAGCCTCAGGTAACCAAGCTGGTTCCCGCTGGGGGATTCACCGAGGAAGACTTGATGCGCTTTGCCGGTGGTTTGGAAAAAGGCAGCGAGCACCCACTGGCTCACGCCATTCTTGATAAAGCCAAAAGCATGAACCTGAAGTTGCCAGACGTTGAGGACTTTGACTCGCCCAATGGTAAGGGAGTAACCGGCAGGATCAACGGCCAACAGGTCTTGCTGGGTAACCGTTTATTAATGGAATCGGAAAACGTTAATACTTCTGAATTTGAGGAAAAAGCTGACCAGCTTCGCAAGGATGGAGCCACGGTAATTTTCGCGGCGGTCGATAAGAAAGTCTGCGGTTTACTGGCTATCGCTGATCCCATCAAAGTGACTAGCGAAGCAGCCATTTTGGCGCTACAGAAAGAGGGAATCCGCGTAGTAATGCTGACAGGTGACAACCGCATCTCTGCCGAAGCTGTTGCCCGGAAACTTCACATTGATGAAGTCCATGCGGAAGTATTGCCGGAAGATAAAGGCAAAATTATCCAGCGTCTGAAAGATGAGGGTCGTGTTGTTCTGATGGCCGGTGATGGCGTTAATGATGCCCCTGCGTTGGCAACGGCGGATGTCGGTGTGGCCATGGGGACAGGCACCGATGTCGCCATCGAAAGCGCGGGTATTACGCTACTGCGCGGCGATCTGATGGGTATCGTGGAAGCTCGCCAGCTATCTTTGGCAACCATGCGCAACATTCGGCAGAATTTGTTTTTTGCCTTTATCTACAACTCTGCTGGTGTGCCCATCGCGGCGGGGATTCTGTATCCATTTATGGGAATTCTTCTTTCGCCGATTTTTGCGGCGGCAGCTATGTCGTTGTCCTCAGTAAGCGTCATCGTCAACGCACTTCGTTTAAGAGTGATCAAATTAGGGTAGGGCAGCTAGAACAATAAATTTTTATTCATCAAGGAAAAATCGATTATGCAAATCAAAACATTTTCCGAATTGATTGAATGGACCGGAACCCTGCATGCCGATTTAGCACAATGCTTGGCTCATTGTGCTACCCGTCATTCTGATAAGCAGTTCTTGCCACACGCTTGATATACTTAGAGCCAATTGAAATCCAGATGGTCCCTATAATGCCTCACAATCCGGAATCACCAGTCCCCGAACGGACTACATCCCTCGTTAAAAAAACTGCTCAATACCTTCTTGAACTACATCGACTAAGTACCAACCGTTATGCCACCGCGACAGAACGCTATGCTGATTATCTGTCAACCGGCTCCCGGTTGTTAGGCATGGAAATCGGGATCATTAGCCAGATTACCTCCAATATCTATACGATTTTATCTGTCATTCCAAATGAAAAAGGCATGCATCCCGGCCAGACATTTTCCTTGGAAAATACCTATTGTGCTTGGGTAGTTGATAAAGCTGCTCCTATGGCAATTGAATGTGTTGGCATGATCCCTGGTGGGGCCACGCATCCTGTTTACTTGAATGCAAAACTTGAGGCTTATATCGCTGCGCCAATATGGGTCGAGGGAAAAATATATGGCACGCTCAATTTCACGCATGCCGAAGTTCGACCAATCGCCTTTACAAGGGAAGATATCCAATTGGTTGAACTGCTCGCTGTTGGCTTGGCGATGGTTATTGAGCTTGATCTGGTTGATCAGCGGCGGAAATTGGCTACAGAAAAGATGCTTGAAAATGTCCATCTTTTTGAGAATGCTTTTAATCACGCGGCAATCGGCATTGCATTAGTTTCCCCAAGTGGGGTGTGGCTGCGGGTTAATGCGGCCCTCTGTAACATGCTGGGATATACCGAAGATGAACTGCTCGCTATAGATTTCCAATTAATCACACATCCTGATGATTTGCAGGCTGACTTGACCCATGTGCGGGAAATGTTGGATGGTCAACGCGAAACTTACAGTATGGAGAAGCGGTATTTTCATCAGCAAGGCCAAATAATCTGGGCATTGCTTAATGTGTCACTGGTGAAAACATCTGATGGGTACCCACGTTATTTTGTGTCTCAAATCCACGACATTACGCATCAAAAGTTGGCTCTGGAGGAGTTGGTCCTAAAGCGCAGCCAACTTGAACTGGCAAATCGCAAATTGTTGCAACTTGCGACTAAAGACTCTTTGACTCATGCACTAAACCGTCGCGCTTTTGACGAACGACTGGACGAAGAGATCCATCGGTTTTGTAGAACACAGCTGCCATTGTCTCTTTTGCTGCTTGATATAGATTATTTTAAACAATACAACGACAGCTACGGGCACTTGGCGGGTGATGAGGCATTGAGGCAGGTAGTGAATATTCTGTCGAAGGCATCGCGAACTGAGGATATTCTTGCACGCTACGGCGGTGAAGAGTTTGCGATCATCCTTCCCAATACGCCAGCAAACACATGCGCCATGGTTGCTGAGCGGCTGAGGATAGCGGTTGAGTCCATCCAGGGCCTTGCCCGTCGCTTAACCATCAGTATCGGCGCAACCACTCTTGTACCCGGAACAAGCGCTCCCACACCGAACCAAATAATCCATGCCGCCGATGAAGCCTTGTATTTAGCCAAGGCAGCAGGCCGCAATTGCGTCTGCATCAAAAATTGCGAATGACATCGAAGTGCACAGACTTTTAACTGTGATGTGACAGAGCTGTCTTGCTGTGCGGGTTGAGTGAATATACCAATGCCGCGTAACATGAAAAGACAAATTGCGCGGCATTGTTTGGTTTTTTCTGAAAGCTACTAGCAATGAAAGGGTGCTATCAGCCGTTTAAGGTGTCAGGTTGAAAATGCCCCATAAATACCACTTCCTCAATAGCCTCCATATAAGGCATAAACCGTGGGTCTCCTGCCTCAAAAGCCGCTGCGGCCGCTTTCGCACTATCGAGTGAATCCCACTTAACCAAATCGGCGTATTGGCCATCACCCAATGGGCAGTAACCGCAGAATTCAATTAAACCGGGGAAACTGCACAAGGTTTCCCGCAATTGTTCGCGCAGTTGTGAAATATTTGAACCCGGTTTTGCTTTAAAAATAGCAACTTCTAAAACGTGGCTTTCGGTCATGGGTAACTCCTTTATCAATGTTGAGGAACCGCCAGTCTGCCAGCTTACTACTGACAGCCTTATGTCACTGCCAACAACTGTGGCGCGATTTTTTCGGATGTCGTTTTCCCTGCTGCAGATTGGTGGCTGATATAGGCCGTCACATGCACTGCGTCGGGCAATACAAGTGGCGGGGCACAGGATGTGAGCTGTTGGATCAAGTCAATACGAAAATCACGATATTCTGCCCGCAATGCGCACCAGCCCCCGAGCGTCCATTTGTCTCCCCAGTAAAAAAGTCCAAGGGGATAAATTTTCCGTTCTGATATCTGCCCTTGAAGGCTGCAATAAATTACCGACACCCATTGCCCCGTAGAAATAGCCTGCCGAAGCTGATCCCAAATATCCTTGTGTTGATCAGACAACCCTGCTGCAAACGAAAAAAGGGCAGTTTCGGAGCAGCGGCGCTCAGCGGGCAGACTGGCGAGAATTTTGGCAGAGAGGCTGCGCGCTGCACCTGCCATTTCGCGCCCGGTTACCCGCGATAAAATGCTCACCGCGAGTTGTAACGCATCTAATTCTTCTGGAGACAGATGCAGTGGCGGCAGCTCAAAGCCGGGTTGTAGACGGTACCCAAGACCCGGCTCCCCATAGACAGGAACTCCTGTCACTGAAAGGTCGTCGATATAACGGTATATCGAGCGCACAGACACCTGCAACTGTTCGGCGAGTTTGGCTGCAGAGACAGGCTGCTGGCGACGAATTAAATTCACCAACTGAAATAGACGATCCGCTTTACGCAATGAAAGCTCCTTTTAGAGAAGTGCACCATCTGTTGATGGTGCCTGGCCAATATTGTGGTCGAGATGGGCTCTTTCCGTAAATGATCCCAGCGGTGATTAGCTCTCTTTCGATGGTTCAGGTCGCCTCAACATTTGATAAACCACCGGCAATAAAAATAACGACAATAATGGTGCAGTTATCATGCCGCCCACCATCGGTGCCGCAATACGGCTCATGATTTCCGAGCCGGTACCACTACCTAGAAAAATCGGCATTAGCCCCGCAACAATCACTGTCACCGTCATTATTTTTGGGCGAATGCGCAACACAGCACCTTCCTGGATTGCATCAAGTAAATCCTGTTGTGTTGTCGTGTCTGCTTCAATTCGCCGCTGCCAAGCCTGTTTCAGATAGAGCAGCATAATCACCCCGAACTCAGCCGATACCCCGGCCAAAGCAATAAACCCGACCGCCGTTGCCACCGAAAAAGGGTAGTCCATCAGGTATAACAGCCAGATGCCACCCGTTAGCGCAAAGGGCAGGGTGCCCATAATTAACAAGGCTTCATCCAGGCGGGAAAAAGTGAGGAATAACAGCAGCAGCACAATGGCGAGGGTTGCCGGAACTATCCATTGCAGGCGGGCATTGGCGCGTTCCATAAATTCAAACTGGCCGGCGTAGCTGATACTGGTGCCCGGTAGTAAATTCACCTGTTGGTTAATGGTTTGTTGCAGATCCTTCACCGTCGAACCTAGGTCGCGGTCGCGCACATCAATGTAAACCACACTGGTGGGACGGGCATTTTCGCTTTTGAGCATGCTGGGGCCGTCGGTGACTTTTATGCGGGCAATCGTACCCAGCGTGATTTGACTGCCCAGTGGTGTGATGATGGGCAGGTTTTGCAGCTTGCCAATGCTGTCACGCCAATCGCGTGGATAACGCAGGTTGATTGGGAAACGCGCGCGTCCATCAACCACTTCACCAATATTGTCGCCGCCAATCAGACTGCTCACTACCGACTGCGCCTGAGTGATGCTCAGACCATAACGTGCGAGTGCAGCGCGGTCGAACTGGATATCAAGGTAACGCCCACCACCTACCCGTTCAGCTACTGCAGACGAGACACCGGGCACCGTTTTGGCTAGCTGCGCAATCTGCTGGGCGATCTGGTCAATATCAGCCAGGTTCTGGCCTGCAACTTTGACGCCGATGGGACTTTTGATACCGGTGGCCAGCATATCGATACGGTTGCGAATGGGTGGAATCCAGATATTGGACAGCCCCGGTATTTTGACCCGTGCATCCAGTTCAGCCATGAGTTTTTCCGGAGTCATACCGGGGCGCCATTGATCGCGCGGCTTAAACTGGATAGTGGTTTCAAACATCTCCAACGGGGCCGGATCAGTGGCGCTGTCGCTGCGGCCAGCCTTGCCAAACACGCGCTCCACTTCCGGGACAGTTTTAATCAGCCGATCTGTTTGTTGTAGCAAGCGGCTGGCCTGCCGGGCACTTAGCCCCGGCAAGGCACTGGGCATGTACAGCAAGTCCCCTTCATCCAGCGGCGGCAGGAATTCACTGCCCAGCTGGCTCAGCGGCCAAGCGGTGCTCAGTACTACCGCCAGTGCAAAACCAAGTGTCGTTTTCGGGTGACGCAAAACACCGGTCAACAGTGGACGATAACCTCGGATCAACCAGCGATTGATAGGGTTTTGATGCTCCGCCGGAATTCGGCCACGAATCCAGTAGCCCATGAGCACCGGAATCAGCGTGATAGACAAACCAGCTGCTGCGGCCATCGCATAAGTTTTGGTGAAGGCGAGTGGGCCAAAGAGCCGACCCTCCTGTGCTTCCAGCGTAAATACCGGAATAAACG
>CAZCJR010000142.1:0-10719 GCA_964499225.1 uncultured Cellvibrionaceae bacterium
CTGGAAGAGACGATTTTCAAAACCAAGATGGAAGCGGCCTCGTCGATTGCCCGCCAGCTAAGGCTGCGCAATTTGGGCGGGATTATCATCCTCGATTTTATCGATATGAAAGACCCGGAGCACCAGCGGCAGGTGTTGCGCACGCTGGAGAAAGCGCTGGAAAAAGATCACGCCAAAACCCGTATTACCGGTGTATCGGAATTGGGCTTGGTGGAGATGGCGCGCAAGCGCACTCGTGAGTCGCTCGGGCAATTGCTATGCGAACCTTGCCCCGTGTGCCAAGGGCGCGGGCAAGTAAAATCGGCTGAAACTGTGTGTTATGAAATCTTCCGCGAGATTCTGCGCATGGCCCGTACTTACGACAACCAAAAGTTTTTGGTGCTGGCTTCACAACTTGTGGTAGACCGCTTGTTGGATGAAGAGGCGACCTATGTCGCGGATTTGGAAGCTTTTATTCGCCGGACGATTGAATTCAGGGTTGAGGCTCTTTTCCAACAGGAGCAGTACGATATTGTGTTGGTTTGATGTGTTTACTCAACAACCCCTAACCCGGAATCCATAGCCGCAATGAGTCGCGCTTTACGCAAACTGGTGAAATGGTCCTACTTTCTGGTTGCCCTCGCACTGATTCTGTCGGCGGTGCTGGTGCAATCCGGGCGTAGCTTTTCCTATTTGCTGGTTGAACACAACCACAGCATAGCCTCCTACCTGTCCTCCAAACTCAATGCCCAGGTAACCATCGGCCAGATCGAGGCTGACTGGAGTGGTTTGAAACCCAGTGTGGTTGTTCAAGACCTCAGTATTACTAGTCAAACGCACGAGCCCATAGTTGCACTTAAACAGGCGCGCCTGCGGCTGGATATTCTTAATTCGCTACTCAATCTGCGGCTAGTGTGGAGCAATCTATCACTCAGTCAGGTGGACATGACGTTTGCACAGACTGCTGATGGCTTCTGGCAAATCCCGGGTTTGCCCGAGCGCGCCGATGCCAAAAAGCCGGGTGTACAGTTGGATGCCCTTTTGGATATGTTGCTGTTGTCCACCAAAATTGAATTCCAGCGTAGCCACCTTAGTTTCCAGTTCACCTCAGGCAAGCAGGTGGTGCTGGACTCGCCTTATCTGCTGCTTGAAAACACCGATGATTTTCATCGCCTGGCGCTGCAAGTCGATGTAGATGATCAGTCGCGCAGTATTTATTTGGTCATTGAAGGTGATGGTGACCCGCGTGATCGGGAAAAATTCAGCAGTCGCGGTTATGTGCAGCTGAATCGCTTCCCAACCAGTGAGCCTATAGCGGCAGCCAACGCCCTACTGTTAGGCGGTGCTGGCAAATCCAGTATTCACAGTGAAGGCAGGGTTGATGCCAGCATCTGGTTTGAAAGTCGCGCTGGCGACGAGGGTTTTGATCTGGTCGGGCGTTTGGGCTTGCAGCGGTTGTCGCTGCCATGGGGCGAACACCGTTTATCGCTGGATAATTTTTCCACGGATCTTAAAGGTTATTGGTTGCGCACTGGCGAATGGCGTTTGGGCCTGCAGCAAATACAGGCGGGAATTGAAGATCAGAAAATTGCCGATGTAAATCTCGCTGTGGCTGCCAGTGGGTTCAACCAGCCACTACAAATCAGTTTGGATAACCTCGATCTCGCGCGCATGACCAATATGCTCAACAGTGTGGGTGTATTGGGGGAGGGCAAGTTACAGCAGGTGCTGAAAACCCTCGGTCCGCGCGGGCAACTGCGCAACATTCAATTGGCTCTGCCTCTCCATCAGCCGAAAGAATGGCAATTGCGCGCCAATCTCGATCAAGTTGCGACGGATGCCTGGCAAGGTGTACCTGCGCTAACTGGAGTAGATGGTTATCTACAGGCTGGCCAGAAAGGCGGTTTTGTCGATATCGATGCGCGGCAAGACTTCTCCATGCATTACTCGCCCCTCTACTCTGCACCTATGCAATACGACCGAGCCAAAGGGCAGGTGGCTTGGCATCTGCAGCAGGAGAAAAACCAGATTTACGTCAACAGTGGCCAGTTGGAATTCCAACAGGGCGATGAATTGGCGCAGGGTTATATGTGGTTGGCGCTCCCCTGGCAGCGCAACACCGGCGATATCGATCTGTATTTGCAGATTGGTGCCCGGCAGCTCAATGCCAGTCGCTACAAAAAATACACCCCCGCCGCGATGCCACAGTCGCTCCGTGATTGGTTAGCGCAGAGTATTGGCGAGCAGAATCCGGGCACTGCGAACCAAGCCGGTTTTGTCTATCGCGGCACCCTCAATACCAAAAATTCTATGGCGCGCACTTACCAGTTGTATCTGGATATCGAGGACGCCGAGCTGAATTATCACCCTGGCTGGCCGATGTTGACTGAACTTGATGGCCGCTTGCTGGTGAGTGATGCGCGCGTCGCAGCCAGCGTGACCGAAGCGGGGCTTTATACCAGCCGCGTTAAACATGCTGAGATCCGTGTTAATCCGCGCGCGCTGGGCAGGGGTTCGCTGCTGGAAGTGCAGGGCGAAGTAAGTGGCGCCGCTAGCGATGGTATTCGCGTGTTGCGCGAGGGTATGTTGCGCCAGTATCTGGGCAGCGGCTTGGATTCCTGGGTGATGCAGGGTGATATGCAGGCGCAGCTCGATTTGGCTATTCCCATTGGCACCGGTGAAAAAAATGCGGCGGGCGCGCGCCAGCAGGTCGATGTAGAACTCAATGTGCCGCGCTTTGAGTTACAAAACCTCAACCTGGCGCTGGACGATTTGACTGGCCAGATTAGTTACAACAGCGATACGGGCATTAGTAGCGACAGACTCAACGCGCACTTTTTTGATGAGCCAGTCGAGGCCAGCTTGAGCACGCGCAAACTGGACAATTACAGCAAAACCCTGGTCGAGCTTGGCGGAATAGTCGACGCGCAAAAAATCGCTTATTGGAGCAAACGGCCGGAGGTGCTTTTTCTTGAGGGTAATGTCCCTTACACGGCACTGGTGGAACTGAATCATCGCCCGCAGCGAATTAAAAATTTGGTCGAACTCAATCAGCAAAATCTGGGCACAGAGCAATTGCCAGAGACCTCGCAGTCAGCAGAGAAATTTGCGGAAAACGCCTTTGCCCAAGTGACGGTCACCAGCACACTGGCAAATGTTGGAGTTGATCTGCCTGCTCCATACGGCAAGCCCTCCAACGGTAAACGGCCGTTCGAGTTCAAACTCTGGTTGCAGGAGAGCCAAGCCCAAATTGATGTGCGTTACAACAACGATGTACAAGCCCTGCTGCGTATGGATCGCGGGGCTAACAACAATCTGGTTAACGCCAACATCGCCCTTGCCAGCGACGCCAAGCTCAGTGGCCGGCCGCAATTTTTAGTGTCCGGCTTTTTGCCGGGCATTGACCTTGATGCGTGGAAAACCGTGCTATCCCGTTACAAAACCTACACCGAACGACTTGCACCGGTCGTGGTACAAGGCCTGTCGTCGCTGCAGGCCACTAGCCCGAATCCCACCGGACAAAACCCCATTGGGCTGGAGTTGCTTGACGAGCCTGCGGGGCTGGTTGCCGGGTTGCCCTTTCGTGCTGAATTGAAGCTGGGGCAGTACAAACTGGGCTCTGCGATATTAGAAAACCTCAATGTGATTGCCGTGCCGGTGCGCGCAGGTTGGCAGTTGGCGGTGGAGAACGAGGTGATTGCGGGCAAACTGTTGGTGCCAGATAGCCCCTTCAGCCCGCTGCAGGTTGATCTGGATCGCGTGTCGCTCACCAAGGAAATGCTCGGCGAGGAGGTTGTTGTAGTTGATTCAGACGATTCAGCGGGACTCGCTGGAGAAGTAACTGCCCGAGCCAAACCGATAGACGTTATTGATCCACGTAAATTGCCGATGGCTAATATCACTCTGGGTTCGCTGCTAATGGATGGGAACAATTACGGCAGTTGGTCGCTGCAACTGCGTCCTAACAGCAAAGGGGTCGTAATCGACAATATTCGGGGCAGTATTCGCGGCATCACCATCAGTGGTGCGGACGAATCTTCGGGTGGCGCCAAGCTGATTTGGCAGGAGGCTCCGGGTGGTGTGCAGTCGCGTTTTATCGGCAATATGAGCGCAGGCGATATGGCCGAAGTCCTGCGCGCTTGGGATAAGCCCGACACCATTGAAAGCCAGACAGCACGGTATCAAGCGGATTTGTATTGGCCGGGTTCACCGCAGGAATTCGCGTTGGTCAATCTCAGTGGTGACATGACGCTCGCTATTGAAAAAGGCAGTTTTAAACGCGATGCCAGCGCTGGTGACGGTGTGTTGCGTCTGATGTCGATTCTTAACTTCGACACCCTGGCGCGGCGCTTACGATTTGACTTTTCCGACCTATACAAAAGCGGTCTGGCTTACGACACCATCAATGGCAAGATGCGGTTTAATCGAGGTGTCCTGGTGTTCGAGGAACCCCTAGTGGTGCGCACGCCGTCCAGCGGTATGCAAATGGCGGGCAGTATTGATCTGCGCAACGAAACAGTGAACACCCGCCTGGTGGCGACTCTGCCGGTTGCTGGTAACGTGACTTTCTATGCGGCACTGGCGGCCGGCTTACCGGCAGCAGCGGGAATTTATATTGTTAGCAAGCTGTTCAAGAAGCAGGTTGATCAAGCCACCAGTGTTAGCTACACCATCAAGGGCAGTTGGGATGACCCCAAAATGCGCTTTGATCGCTTATTTGAAAGCGAAAAAAGTTTGCGAGATAGTGTGAATAAAAAAGATGAGGAACAGCGGCCTCCGGCGAGCGGTTAGCAAAAGGCAGCCGTGATAAGCAGTCGCAACGAAAACGAAGGGCGCCATAGGCGCCCTTCGCATTTTTTGATTATTTGTTTTTAAGCGCAGGCTGTTAATCCTGAGCTTCTAATTGCTCGCGAATAAACGAAAACAACTTGCGCGCACTGGCCGGCGGTTTGTTTTCTTCACGCTCTTTTTGAGCGGTGCGAATTAACTGACGAAGGTGCTGCACATCAATGCCGGGGCAAGACGTTACCAAGGTCTGGAAAATTTGTTTGTCGCCCTCAATCAACAGGTCGCGATAGCGTTCAACTTGATGTTGGCGATGCACGTATTGATCGCTGCGGTTTTGCAGTTTATCGACCGCTGCTTGAATTTCTTCGTGATTGCCTTCACGCATCAAACGCCCTATGTACTGTACCTGGCGGCGGCGGGCTTCTTTGGGCGGTAATTTGCGCGCGATGTAAATCGCATCCAGCATGGTTTCGCTCAGTGGAATACTGGCGAGTTGCTTTTCATTCATGTCAATAAGACTTTCACCCAGCGCTTGCAGCGCGTGCATATCGCGTTTGACTTGCGATTTGCTGAGAATGTAGTCATCGGGATTAATGTCGTCGTAGTTGTAAACCATAAAAATGTCTGTACTTGGTGCGCCGGGCGCAATGGGAGAAAAACAGCAGGCTCGTCAGTGAAGCTTGGTGGAGCCGGAAAAGGTCGCGCAGCTTAGTGCAGAAAAGCAACAACAACAACCGCTTTTACCGGAAAGCTATCAGCGGGCGTCTTGTGTATAACGATAGTTGGTTTATTCGCCTTCTTCAAAGCGGTCGGCAATCAACGCGCGGATTGCGCAGAGCGCGGCTTCGGCATCATCGCCTTCCGCGCTGACCTGCAGGGCAGTTCCCTGACTGGCGGCCAACAACATCAAAGACATCACGCTCTTGGCATCAGCCCAATTCCCTTCGCCCACACGTGCCAGTACCTTGGCCTGATATTGGTTGGCAAGGGTTGCCAGCTTGGCGGCGGCGCGCGCGTGTAAGCCGCGCTTGTTGATGATATCGAGGGTTTCGGTTTGCATGATCTAGGGTTTTTTGTGTTTGTTTATATCGCGATGGCGGACTTGAACATCGCTAAAACTGTGGTCAAAGTGTTTTTGTAATCGCTCCGACAGATACACCGAGCGGTGTTGGCCACCGGTACAGCCCACTGCAATTGTGATGTAGCTACGGTTGTTGGCTTGGTAACGAGGCAGCCAGCGAGTCAGGTAATGCTCAATATCATCGTACATCTCTTTCACGGTAACCTGCTCTTCAAGAAAGTCGATGACGTCCTGATCTCTGCCAGTTTGTGGGCGCAGATTGGGTTTCCAGTGCGGATTAGGCAGGCAGCGGGCATCGAATACCAAATCGGCATTCACCGGCACACCGTGTTTGAAACCAAAGGATTCAAACAAAATCGCCATGGTCGACTCACTGCGGCCCACCACACGCTCTTTTACCAAATCGCGCAGCTCGTGCAGGTTCAAGTGACTGGTGTCGATAATTTGGTCGGCGCAGTCGCGGATCGGCTCCAGCAATTGTTGTTCGGCATCGATCGCTTCTTCAAGACTGGTGTGCCGGTCAGATAGCGGGTGCTTACGGCGGGTTTCACTGAAGCGCTGGATAAGTACCGGCGGCTGTGAGTCCAGAAACAACGTTTGGAAAGGTAGGTGCGCTTCTTTAAGCGTGCTGATCATTTGCGGAAAGATGGCCAGATCCTGCCAGGCGTTGCGTACATCAATACCAATGGCAAAGCGGTGTTGGTCGTCTTTGTGAATCTGAATCTGGGCTACCAGCGCGGGCAGCAGGCTGACGGGCAGATTGTCGATACAGTTAAAACCCACATCCTCCAGGACATGGAGCGCTGTACTCTTACCTGAGCCGGACAAGCCGCTGACAATCACCAGGTGCATAGTAAATCCCGTTTAGGTTGTTAATGCCGCTTCATAAAGTGCTTCATTGCTTTTGGCGGCGCGCAGACGCTGACGATAGTCGGCGTTATTCAATGCACCGGCCAGCGCGGCCAGTGTTTGCAGGTGCTCGCTGTGAGCATCTTCGGGTACCAGCATGGCGAATAGAATATCAACCGGCTGTGAATCTATTGCATCGAAATCGATCGGATCGGTTAGGGTAATTAATGCGCCGACGGTACCACTGCAGTGTTCGACCCGGCAGTGGGGGATCGCAATGCCGTGGCCGATACCGGTCGAGCCAAGACGCTCGCGGCCAATCAGGCGACGAAACAATTCGTCGGCATCAATATCGGGAATATCCTGTGCGATAGTGTTGGCCAGCAACTCCAGAGCGCGTTTTTTGCTGCCCCCTTCTACACCGCAGAGGGTGCGGCCGGGGCTGATCAGGGATTGAATTTGCATGACAAGGTGATGCTGGGCATCTCTCAATAAGTGGTGCAGACATCGCTGGGTAGCGATGGCTGCACTAGTTCAATTAACGATGGCGGTTTATCGCGCACTCAGCGATGGCTGCGCATCTTCTCTTTGTGTTTGATTAACTGGCGGTCAAGTTTGTCGACCAGGGCATCAATGGCCGCGTACATATCTTCGTTGGTGGCTTCGGCGAATACATCTTTGCCGCTCACATGAATGGTGGCTTCAGCTTTTTGGATAAGTTTGTCGACTGAGACTATAACGTTGGTGCTGGTGATGCGGTCGTGGTGGTGCGTTAAACGCTCAATTTTACTGGTCACATACTCGCGCATAGAGTCGGTGACTTCGACATGACGACCGCTGATATTTATTTGCATAGATACTTCCTCTCGCTAGAAACAAAACAGTTGCAGCTGGCGCAACCTCGCATTACATACGTTAAATTTTTGATCCGAACTTTATGGGTACTACTAATACAACTAAACGGCTAAATAGTTTTACGTTCATTTGAAGGTGGAATATTAAGTGACTCGCGATACTTGGCAATCGTACGGCGCGCCACCTGAATACCCTGCTCTCCGAGCAGGTCAGTAATTTTGCTATCACTCAAAGGTTTTTTCGGATTCTCGGCACTTACCAATTTTTTGATAATGGCGCGAATCGCCGTTGATGAGCATTCGCCACCACTGTCGGTGCTGACGTGGCTGGAGAAAAAATATTTCAGCTCAAAAATACCTTGCGGTGTGTGCATATATTTTTGTGTTGTTACGCGGGAAATGGTGGATTCGTGCATCTCTACAATTTCGGCGATATCGTGCAGCACCAAGGGCTTCATCGCCTCGGGGCCGTAATCCAAAAAGCCGCGTTGTTTTTCCACAATACAACTCGCTACTTTCAGCAGGGTTTCATTGCGGCTCTGCAAACTTTTTAAGAACCAGCGCGCTTCTTGCAAATTATCTTTGAGAAAAGTGTTGTCGGTGCTGGAGTCGGCGCGTTTCACCATGGAGGCGTAGTCGGAATTGATACGCAGGCGGGGTGCAATATCCGGATTAAGTTCCACTATCCAGCGGCCGTCGCGCTTATCCACAAACACATCGGGAATAACGTATTCGGTATCGCCATTGGCAATCATATCGCCCGGGCGGGGGTTCAAGCTTTGGATCAGCGCCACTGCAATACTTAATTCGGCTTCTTTTAATTTGGTGCGGCGCATCAGCTGGCGATAGTCGCGGCTGCCGAGTACGGGCAAATATTGTTTGGCAATTAATTTTGCTGATTCCAAAAACGGTGTTTTCGAATCAAATTGTTGCAGCTGTACCAGCAGGCATTCGGAGAGATTTTGGCTGCAGACTCCGCAAGGATCAAATTGCTGCAACCGGTGTTGTACCGCTTCTACTTCGTCGAGTTCCAGCTCTTCAAAATCACCGCGCATACCTTCAAAAATTTCTTCGATGGTGATGGACAGCATACCGCTGGGTTCCACTGCATCGATAATCGCCATCGCCAGCACGCGGTCGCGGTCAGACATTGGTGTAAGGTTTAGTTGCCACATCAAATGGTCGTATAGTGAATCAGTTGCCGCGCGACGGCTTTCGAAGTCATTGTCTTCGTTGTCGTAATTACTGGAGCTACTGCTGGACGACGATTGGTACACATCATCCCAGCTGGTATCGACTGGTAAATCGCTGGGTATGGAATCGCTCCATTCACCGGCGTCGGCGCTAAAGCCGTCGCCCTCTCCGTACACATCGCTGTCGCCAAAGGATTCGGCTTCACCAAAGCTTTCGCTCTCGCCAAAACTGTCGCCACCCTCGGTATAACTGCTGGTTTCGCTGTAATTATCCGCAGCGGTAGAGAAATTCTCGCTGGCGGTGAAATCGGTGCCATGGTCGGTGCCGGATTCGGCGGCGATTTCCAGCTGGCGAGTGTAATCTGCTTTATCCAGCTCACTGCCTTCATATTCGTTGGTCGAACCCGGCGAGTCGAAGACTTCTTCTACCTCCAGCATGGGGTTGGATTCGAGCGCTTCCTGAATTTCTTGTTGCAGATCCAAAGTCGACAGTTGCAAGAGGCGAATGGCCTGTTGCAACTGGGGAGTCATGGTCAACTGTTGACCGAGTTTGAGCTGGAGAGATTGCTTCATTGTGTGAGCGACAAACCCTTATAACGCAGGATGGAAAACATCAGATAGGTGGAGTTTAGTCAGGGTTTGGCGCGCAAGCAATACAGTTAAGCAAGCTTTGTGCCTAATGATCAAATAATGTTACTTGTCAAGTTGTTTGTGTGTTGCCTAAGGTGCTGCTGACGAGCGGTTGGTAACACCCAAAGTGATGGTTTGAGGAGATTTACAGGCGGAAATGTTCGCCCAAATAAACCTCGCGCACTTTGCTATTACTTAACACGGTTTCGGCGTTGCCTTCAGCAATTATGTGGCCTTCGCTGACGATATAGGCGGTCTCACAGATATCGAGCGTTTCGCGTACATTGTGGTCGGTGATCAGCACGCCGATGCCGCGATCCTTCAGATGGCGCACGATTTCTTTGATGTCGTTGACCGATATCGGGTCTACCCCGGCAAAGGGTTCGTCGAGCAGGATAAATTTTGGGTCGGTAGCAAGTGCGCGCGCAATTTCGACCCGGCGGCGTTCGCCACCAGAAAGCGCCATACCCAAACTATCGCGTATGTGGGTGATATGAAATTCGTTAAGCAGTGATTCCAGCTTTTCCTGCCGCTGCGCGCGATCAAAATCATTGCGTGTTTCAAGTATCGCCATAATATTGTCGGCGACGGTCAGCTTGCGAAAAATCGACGCTTCTTGTGGCAAATAGCCAATGCCCGCGCGCGCGCGGCCGTGGATAGGTAATTGGGTGATATCCCGGTCGTCGATTAACACGCTGCCGTTATCGGCGGGAACAAGCCCCGCAATCATATAAAAGCAGGTAGTTTTGCCCGCACCATTGGGGCCGAGTAGACCGACGATATGACCGCTCTCTACGGTAATCGAGACATCGATAACGACTTTACGTTTTTTGTAACTTTTGGCGAGATGGCGGGCGTGCAAGCTGGGCATAGTGGTTATTGAGTCGCTTGGGTGGATGAGGATGCAGCACTGGACTCTGCAGGTACCAGAGGAGTTTCACCGTTGTCGTCTTTGCCCGCTCTCGGTGGGATCACGATTTCAATCCGCTGGCCATTGCCGGATGCGCCATTTTTACCCGCTGCTTTCATTACTTCTTTAACCAGATCGTAATCGATTTGTGGGCCGCTCATCACTGCGCCATTTTGTTCGACGGATGCATCTTCAACCAACAACAAGTGTTCATTGTTGGGGGTGTAAGTGATTTTTTTGGCCGCAGCGGTGACTACGCCTTGATCTTTCTCCGGCTGTTGTTGAAAGCGCGCCGGACTACCGGTAGCAATCATTTTTTCAACGCTGCTGTCCGGGTTGGTGTGGATCACAATAGAGTCGGCGGTAATTACTAGCGAACCCTGCTGTATCTTCACCGAGCCTGTGTAGGTGGCAACCCCATTTTTTTGATCGACA
>CAZCJR010000143.1:0-10566 GCA_964499225.1 uncultured Cellvibrionaceae bacterium
GGATCCGTACCGGGGTGTCGGTCTGACCTATCAGGTCGATCACATGACCTCGGGCGAGTGATTGCCGGCTTTTTCGGCAGTTGTTCATTGCAGTGGTTGTCAGGCGCGTTTGCCTTGAGTATCATGCGCGCCTCTTCAGGATGTACTGAAGCGACCCAGGCGCTTAGCTCAGTTGGTTAGAGCACCACCTTGACATGGTGGGGGTCAGCAGTTCGAGTCTGCTTAGTCCTACCAAAACTCTTTAAAAAAGCCGCTTTTTAGCGGCTTTTTTATTGCCTGAAATTCGCATCCCTCTCTTCGCCCTTGAATTCCTTTGCTGTTACCCCATCTAGTGCACATCCCCGCTAATACTGGCGGATGTTATTTGTTCACACCTCAGTGCATGTACCCAGGAGTTAGAAAATGACCGTTGATGCCCGCAAAGAAACCCGTGGCTTTCAAACTGAAGCCAAACAATTGCTGCATTTGATGATTCACTCGCTGTATTCAAACAAGGAAATTTTCCTGCGTGAGTTGGTATCCAATGCGTCGGATGCCGCTGATAAATTGCGTTTTGAAGCCGTGTCAAATGGCGACTTATATGAAGGTGATACGGAATTAAAAATTCGTATCAGTTTTGATAAAGATGCAAAAACTCTTACCATCAGCGATAACGGCATAGGTATGTCGCGCGATGAAGTGATCGAGAACCTGGGTACTATCGCTAAATCCGGCACTGCGCAATTTATGCAAAAGTTGTCTGGCGACCAGAAAAAAGATGCGCAATTGATTGGCCAATTTGGTGTAGGTTTTTATTCCGCTTTTATTGTTGCCGATAAAGTTGTCGTAACCAGCCGCCGTGCCGGTGCACCTGCTAGCGAAGCCGTGCGTTGGGAATGTTCGGGCGATGCAGAATTTACCGTCGAGTCAGTTGAGAAGGCTGATCGTGGCATGTCAGTTGAATTGCATTTAAAAGATGATGCGTTGGAGTTTGCGGATCACTGGCGTTTGCGTTCCATTATCAAAAAATATTCTGATCATATTGCCATTCCAGTTGTGATGAAAAAACAAACTCCGGTTGGCGATGATGCTGCAAGTGCAGAGCCGGAAGATGAAGTGATCAATACCGCTACCGCACTCTGGACTCGCTCACGTTCCGATGTGACCGATGAAGAATACAAAGAATTTTACAAGCATGTGAGCCATGATTTTACTGATCCACTTAGCTGGAGCCACAATCGTGTGGAAGGTAACCTGGATTACACCAGCATGCTCTTTATTCCAGCGCGCGCGCCCTATGATTTGTACAATCGCGATGCATCGCGCGGTTTGAAGTTGTATGTGCAACGCACCTTTATTATGGATGACGCTGAACAGTTCCTGCCGCTGTATCTGCGTTTCATTAAAGGTGTAGTGGATTCAAACGATTTAAGTTTGAATGTCTCACGTGAAATTCTGCAGAAAGATCCTAATATCGACGCTATGCGTTCCGCACTCACCAAACGTGTGTTGGACATGTTGGCAAAACTGGCGAAAAGTGAACCGGAAAAATACACCAGTTTCTGGAAAGAATTTGGTCAGGTAATGAAAGAAGGGCCGGCCGAAGATTTTGCCAACCGCGAAAAAATTGCCAAGTTGCTGCGCTTTGCTTCAACCCATACTGATACCGCCGAGCAGAACCAATCGCTCGACGATTATGTCGCGCGCATGAAAGAAGGGCAGGAAAAGATTTATTACATCGCCGCTGAAAACTTCAATACCGCGAAAAGCAGCCCGCATCTTGAGGTCTTCCGTAAAAAAGGCATCGAAGTATTGCTGTTGACTGATCGTGTTGATGAATGGTTGATGAGCCACTTGGCTGAGTTTGATGGCAAGTCGCTGCAAGATGTGGGCAAGGGCGAATTGGATCTAGGCAAACTCGATAGTGAAGAGGAAAAACAAGCACAAGAGAAAGTCGCGGAAGCTTTGAAGCCATTGTTGGATCGTGCAAAGGCGGCATTGGAAAATGAGGTATCTGAAGTGCGTATTACGCATCGTCTGACTGATTCTCCTGCTTGTGTAGTGGTGGGTGATCACGATATGGGTGCACAGATGCGCCGTATTCTGGAAGCTGCAGGGCAAAAAGTGCCGGACTCCAAACCCATCTTTGAGTTGAATCCTGAGCATCCATTAGTGAAAAAGTTGGAGCAGGAAACTAGCGATGAGCGCTTCGGTGATTTAGCGCATATCCTGTTTGATCAGGCTAATTTGGCTGAGGGTGCACAACTGCAAGATCCCGCGGCTTATGTACAACGCTTGAATAAATTGCTGCTGGAATTGAGCAATTAATATCCAGTCATTCCCTTAGGGCTGCTGGTGAAGATGACCTTGTCCGGGCTACGCCCCTTTAATTGGACAAGGTCATTTTTTTTAACTAATAATTAATGGTTGGCTATTTGTTCCGATCTTATGAATTAACCAAGGGGGGATTATATGGAATACAAAGAGATTAGCCTGCCTGCTGCAAAATCGATTGCGCTGGTGGCTCACGACAATAAGAAGAAAGATTTACTCGCATGGTGTCAAAAACATCGCGCTGATTTAAGCCTTCATACACTCTTTGCTACCGGTACGACCGGCACATTAATAGAAAAAGAAACCGGCCTGCCGATTAACAAACTTATTTCTGGGCCGTTAGGTGGCGACCAACAAGTCGGAGCATTAATCACCGAAGGCAAAGTGGATATGCTGATTTTTTTCTGGGATCCATTTGAGCCAATGCCACACGATCCGGATGTAAAAGCTTTATTGCGTATTGCGGCGGTGTGGAATATCCCCATTGCGTGCAACCAGAGTTCTGCCGATTTTATGGTGTCATCGCCGCTTTTCAATGGTGAGTCGCAACATTGGGTTCCTGATTACGCGGCCTACATGGCCGAACGTTCGCAGCTATAAATTATGTTAGCGATTATCGGCGGTTCCGGATTAAATCAATTTCCTGAATTGGAGATTGTTAGCGAAAAGAAAACTACTACACCTTACGGCGATTGCTCCGCGCCGCTCACTATCGCCAGACTACAAGATCAACAGTTGGTATTTCTCCCTCGTCACGGTCAAGGTCACAAACTGCCTCCCCATCAAATTAATTACCGCGCAAATATGTGGGCGTTAAAAAACGTTGGTGTAACCCGTGTGCTTGCTGTTAACGCGGTGGGCGGAATAAATGCTGCGATGGGGCCAGGCATGTTCGTGGTGCCGAACCAGATTATCGATTACACCTATGGCCGTGAACAGAGTTATAACTTTCTGACCGATGGCTACATCAATCACATAGATTTTACCCATCCCTACAGTCCAGCCATGCGTCAACAATTGATCGCCAGTTTATTGGCTGCAAACTTACCGTTTCAGGAGCAGGGTGTTTATGCCTGTACTCAGGGGCCGCGTTTGGAGACAGCCGCAGAAGTTCTGCGTTTACAGCGTGATGGATGTGATTTGGTTGGTATGACGGCAATGCCTGAAGCAGCGCTAGCGCGTGAATTGGGGCTGGAATATGCGGCACTTTGTCTGGTGGTGAACTGGGCTGCAGGCTTGGCTGGCGACGAGTTGAGCATTGACGAAATCTTGCAAACACTTGCCGCGGGAATGGCCGATATCAAAAAAACTATTTTCATATTTGCAAACCAGTAGGCTTGCGTTAATAAGCAACAAAAAAATTCCCTCTTATTTCCAAGTTTTGTTAATATCTGTTAACGCGGGGTTTTTCGTTCTATGAACCCGGCTGTGGATAGTGGCTGGCCTGCTGTGCTGGCGATCAACGGATGAAGCAAATCAAACAAATAACAATAAGGCTTAAGGCTGTTAGAGGTGTTTCATATGGCAGATCGTGAAATGGGCACTGTTAAATGGTTTAACAACGTGCGTGGATACGGTTTCATAACCAGAGGAGAGGGAGGCGAGGATATTTTCGTGCATTATCGAAATATCCGTGCGGAAGGTTACCGCTCATTGGCTGAAGGTCAAAATGTTGAATTTCAGTTGCAACAAGGTGATAAAGGCTTACAGGCAGAAGATGTCGTTTTGCTAGGCTGATGTAAACTTCACTCAGGTTTAAATAGTTTTAAAATAAAAACACTGGCAATGGCCGGTGTTTTTATTTCTGTGGGAAAAATGATTTCTACTGTGCCGTCAGTACGGAATTTATTGCAGCGGGCGGGTAGGGGGTTACTTTAATAATTACATTCAATACCGGGTGATCCAGATAATGTACTTCGCTGCTGCGCATGTCGCGTTCTTGTTGCAGCACTACAATTTGACGCGTAACAAAATTTTCAGTTTCTTGTGCTGCTGCATGTGCATCAAAGTTACCCGTTGACCACTGGGTATTTTCCGTGGCTAGCGCCTGTTCCAGTTCTGCCTCTACTTCTGAATCCAGTGATAAATTATTTATCGCTGCAACTGTATAGTTGGGACGCAGCGGAATTTCGGGCCATGCTTGGGTGATCTCCTGGCCGACATTGACATCAAATTGTGCAAACCACAAATTGGTTTGCAATTCCAGATAAGTAGCCACGCTTAAACGAATACTGCCTTCCAATGCCTGGTGTTGTCCATAGGTTTGGCCGCCATTAATAATAATTGCCTTGGATAATTTTTTATTGGTGATGACCTGCCGCCAGGCATTGTGAAATAACACCTCAAAACGCGCACTGCGTTGAAGTTTTTGAGCTTGCGCATTTAACTGACGCTCACTCGCGGGCAATAAATAAAATGCTTCTTTGGTTAGATCTACACTGGGTGCTACTGAAGAGGTGCCACCACCCTCAGTAGCGGTATTAATATCAGGTGCAGTGGGATCTTTTAATTCGACCCAATCGCCTGGATAGCGCAGTTTGATATTGCTGGGCCAGTGTTCCTGATCGGTATCATCTTTGCGAGCTACCACAATCATCTCTACTTGGTACCAGCCTTCATGTGTTTTTGTTTGTGCGTGAGTGAATGGCGCAACTAGCGCGCTTGTGAGCGCAGCTGCTATACCCAGTAATGTTGGTAGGTGTTTTATTGGCTGCTGTTTTACTGATTGATAAACCATAAATTAATTCCACCAGTGGGTGATAAGGACCAGCATTATTTGCCAGTCATCAAGTGATCTAATAAATCGACAACGGTTTGGATACGTTTTTCAGTCGCTTCCAAATCCATAGCGAATTTCAGTTGATTGGCGCCTTCCAGTTTGTAGATACGCGGTTGGCTTTGTACCAGTTTTACTATTTTTAGTGGATCTACCCGCGTATCGCTGGAGAATTCAATTTTTCCACCGCGCGCATTAGCCTCCAGTTTGGTGATGCCAATCGTTTCAGCGGTAATTTTAATTTGCGTAACACGGAACAGGTTTTTAATTTGTTCGGGCAGCATGCCAAAGCGGTTAATCATCTCAACTTGTAAGTCGCGCAGGGCTTCTTCGCTATCCGCATTAGCCAGGCGTTTGTACATCACCAAACGTGTATGCACATCGGGTAAATAATCGGCTGGGATTAACGCTGGAATGCGCAAATTGATTTCAATTGCTTCGCTCATTGCTTTTTCAAGGTCCGCTTGTTTGCCTTGGCGAATTGCTTTTACCGCGCGATCCAGCATATCCATATAAAGCGAGAAACCGATGGTTTGAATTTGGCCGCTTTGTTCGTCACCCAATAATTCACCAGCGCCACGAATTTCCATATCGTAAGTAGCCAAGGTAAAGCCTGCTCCAAGATCTTCTGCAGCGCTAATAGCTTCGAGACGTTTCTGCGCATCGTCGGTCATCGAGCGACGATCCGGCGTTAATAAGTACGCGTAGGCCTGATGATGCGAACGACCAACGCGACCGCGCAATTGATGCAATTGTGCGAGGCCAAATTTATCAGCGCGGTTAATAATAATGGTGTTGGCGCTGGGGATATCGATACCCGTTTCGATAATGGTGGTGCACACCATAATGTTGAAACGTTTGTGATAAAAATCCGACATCACTCGTTCCAGATCTCGCTCGCGCATTTGGCCATGGCCAATACCAATACGCGCCTCGGGAATTAATTCCTGCAATTCGCGCGCGACTTTCTCAATCGTGTCTACTTCGTTGTGCAGATAATATACTTGGCCACCACGCAAGATTTCACGCAGTATCGCTTCTTTAATGACAGCTTCGTCGTAGGTGCGCACAAAAGTTTTTACCGACAAACGGCGCGCTGGCGGCGTGGCGATAATCGATAAATCGCGAATGCCCGCCATCGACATATTGAGTGTGCGCGGAATCGGCGTGGCGGTCAGTGTAAGAATATCAATCTCGGCACGAAGGGCTTTGATCTGGTCTTTTTGCCTTACGCCAAAGCGATGTTCTTCATCGATAATCAATAAACCCAGATCTTTAAATTTAATATCGGGCGACAAAAGCTTGTGTGTGCCGACAACGATATCGACTTTACCTTCCGCCAAACGCTCAAGCACCTGGTTCACTTCTTTGGTGGTACGGAAGCGTGACAATACTTCGACGGTGATGGGCCAATCGGCGAAGCGATCTTTTAAGGACTCATAATGCTGTTGGGCAAGCAGTGTAGTGGGCGCAAGGATAACGACTTGTTTTCCGCTATGGCTGGCAATAAAGGCCGCGCGCATCGCAACTTCGGTTTTACCAAAACCCACATCGCCGCACACTAGGCGATCCATAGGTTTGGAAGAGAGCATATCCTCCATAACAGCTTCAATTGCACGCTGCTGGTCTGCGGTTTCTTCAAACGGAAAACTTGCGGAAAAAGCTTCGTATGCAATTTTAGGGTCAGGGAATTTGTGGCCTTTACGCGCGGCGCGGCGCGCATAAACTTCAAGTAATTCTGCAGCAGTATCGCGGATTTGTTCGGCTGCTTTTCGGCGGGCTTTTTGCCATGACTCGCTGCCGAGTCTATGCAATGGCGCCAGATCATCTTCGGCACCGCCGTAACGACTGATCAAATGCAAGTTGGTAACGGGCACGTAGAGTTTAGCTTCGTCGGCATATTCCAATGTTAAAAATTCATTGGTTTGGTTGTCGATGGTGATAGTTTCCAGGCCGCGATATCGACCAACACCATGATCGATATGCACTACCGATGCGCCGATTTTTAATTCGGTCAGATTTTTTACAATCAGATCGGCATTATCTTGCGTCTGTTTGCGGCGGCGCTGTTGTTGAATACGCTCACCAAATAATTGCGATTCGGAAATCAATGCAATTTTAGGATTGGTTTGCAGTAAGCCTTGTTCGAGCGGTGCAACAGTGATTGCCAGTTTTTCGCTGTGTGTTAGAAATTCATTCCAGCTATCGACAGTCGTGGGGCGAATACGGATGCGGCCCAATAATTCCAGTAAGGTTTCGCGGCGGCCTGCGGATTCTGCACAAAATAAAACTTTGCCATCAAACTCCATTAAAAACGCTTGGATGGCGGCGAGCGGATTTTCAGCTTGGGCGCGAATGGGCAGCGACGGTGCGGTAGCTGTGGCAAAGTTATAGTTGCCTACTTTTTCGTCCATGGTTGCCGAATCGACAAACGTGCGGGAATAATTTTTCAGATTGCCAAAAAATTCATCGATAGCGAGATAGATATCGCGCGGTGCCAGCAACGGACGTAAAGGATCTACGCGACGGCTTTCATAGCGACGCAATAATTCCAGCCAAAAATTCTCGGCCGATTTTTCGATATCGCCCAGTGCATAAATTTGAGTGTTGATTGGTAGGTAGTCAAACAGCGTGCTGCAGGCATCAAAAAACAAGGGCAGATAATATTCAATACCTGGTGGTGAGATGCCCGCGCTTACATCCTGAAATACCGGGCAGGCTTTGTGGTTGACATCAAAGCGCTCCAACCATTTTTGTTTAAATAAACTGATCCCGGTTTTATTGAGTGGAAACTCTTTAGCGGGCAGCAATTGAATTTTATCGACTTTGTCGATAGTCATCTGATTTTCAGGATCAAAAGTCCGCAGGCTTTCAATTTCGTCATCGAATAAATCGATGCGATAGGGCGCGTCGCTGCCCATGGGGAAGATATCCATGAGCGAGCCGCGCACTGCAAATTCGCCGTGTTCGTAAACGGTATCCACACAGTGATAACCCGCACGCTCCAGATTCAGGCGCAATTGGTTTGCGTCTAATTTTTCCCCGACGGAAACCATCAAGCTGTTGCCGACTAAATAAGATTGCGGCATGAGTCGCTGCAGTAGCGTGGTCACTGGAGCGACGAGAATGCCTTGTTTGACGCTGGGCAATTTATACAGCGTGCTAAGGCGCTCGGAGATAATGTCCTGATGCGGCGAAATCGTATCGTAGGGCAGGGTTTCCCAGTCGGCCAAATGCAATACCGGCAATGGGTCTGGTCCTTTTGCGAAAAAAGAGAGTTCACTTTCCATGCGAATCGCGGCGCTAGTATCGGCGGTCACTACCAAACTCAGACCTCGATAGGCACGGGCGGCATTTACAATGGCGAGTGCCTGGGCGCTGCCAAATAGCTGCCCCCAATAATGACGGTTGCCGGGTTTGTTAGAGATGGGAGGATTGCTGGGGAGCTGTTGGGTCATAAATGGTTTTTAATCGCGCGTCCGATAGGTGGGGCGCATTTTACCTATGTTATGCGGCTTCTTGGGTGGCCATTGCATAAATAAAAAATCAAAAAAATATTTACCGCTATGCTTAATCAATGCACAGCTTAATGAGAAGTATTTTCATTGATGCGTTTATCGACAAGAAATGTGCGTAAAAAAATTTCGAATTCACCTAAAACGCGAGTAAAACACGTATCAAATCAATGCATTGCTATGGTGCTAGCTCTGGGTGGCGTTTATAATTCGCGGGTTTTATCGGGGCTAACTAAAACTTCTCATAAATCAATCTCTTGTGTGTTCTTTGCGCTTTGTGGGGCAGATGTTGATACAGAAATTGGCTGAAAGTTACTCGCCCTATGCTCCAGCGGTTTATTTGCATCGTAAATAGACTCTGGTGCGCTCGCAGCTCAAGCACGTCCTCCACAAAGTCTTATCCAGTTCCCGCCAGGATGTAACTGGTTAATGACAGTTGGTTTATCGCTTGCTGCATCCTCACGGCCTGGGTTACCAGGTCTACATCCACACGAACGACTAGGCAGAGACGTATGATAAAGATTCGTCGAGGATTGGATTTGCCCATTACCGGCAGCCCCAATCAATCTATTGAAGATGGCCCGCAGGTTCGCCAGGTAGCTTTAATCGGGTTTGATTACCATGGTATGAAGCCCACTATGGCGGTACAGGTTGGTGATAAAGTCAAACTCGGTCAGGAATTGTTTTCTGATAAAAAGATCCCCGGTGTTATCTACACTGCTCCTGCATCAGGCACGGTAAGCGCGATTAATCGCGGCGACCAACGCGTATTCCACTCAGTAGTAATTGATGTGGAAGGTGATGATGCTATCGAGTTTGCCAAATATCCAGCAGGTGATTTGGCTGGTTTATCCCGTGAAAGCGTTCAGCAGAATTTAGTGCAATCGGGTCTTTGGACTGCATTGCGTACTCGCCCTTACAGCAAAGCGCCAGCGTTGGACTCAAAACCAAGCTCGATTTTTGTGCAGGCAATGGACACCAATCCATTGGCAGCTAACCCGCAAGTTATTATCGCGGGCAAAAAAGACGCTTTTGCGAATGGTTTAACTGTGTTGGCGCGTTTGACTGAAGGCAAAGTATTTGTTTGCCAAGCCGAAGGTGTCGATCTACCTAAAGGGCAGGGCAGCAATATTGTTGCCGAGACCTTTGCTGGTGTTCATCCCGCAGGCAACCCAGGTACCCACATCCACTTCCTTGATCCGGTTAATGCACGTAAAACCGTGTGGACTATCGGCTATCAGGACGTGATTGCTATTGGTGATTTGTTCACTACCGGCAAATTAAATGTTGGGCGTGTTGTAGCGCTGGCAGGTCCGCAAGTTGAGCGTCCGCGTTTAGTGCGCACGCGTATTGGTGCCAATCTTAGCGAACTGACCCACGGCCAAACCAAGACCGGTGAAAATCGTGTGATTTCAGGTTCGGTATTTGGTGGTCGCCGCTCGCATGGCAATCTGAGCTTTCTTGGTCGTTTCCACAATCAAGTGAGCGTACTGCTCGAAGGCCGTGAACGCGAAATGCTTCATTATCTGCGTCCTGGCACTAATAAGTTCTCAGTAATGGGAATTTATCTCTCAAAACTGCTCCCTTCAAAAGCTTTCAACTTTACTACTTCTACTAATGGCTCAGAGCGCGCCATGGTGCCGGTAGGTTCTTATGAAAAGGTGATGCTGCTGGATATTCTGCCCACACAATTATTGCGTTCATTAATTGTGGGTGATACCGAAGCAGCACAAAAACTGGGTTGCCTTGAGTTGGACGAAGAAGATTTGGCGCTGTGTACTTTTGTGTGCCCCGGCAAATACGAATACGGTCCGATTCTGCGCAACAACCTTAGTCGCATTGAACAGGAGGGCTAATTGATGAGTCTGCGAAAGATACTCGACAATATGGAGCCGCATTTCCATAAAGGCGGCAAATATGAAAAATGGTATGCACTTTATGAAGCAGCAGACACCATTTTCT
>CAZCJR010000144.1:0-4660 GCA_964499225.1 uncultured Cellvibrionaceae bacterium
GGAAAGTTCCACCTTACTTGCCGAAAAAATTCGCGCATTTACTCAATACTTCGCATTTTGTCTAACCAGCCGTGCTTATGAAAAAGCAGAACAGTTTATGTCAGCTGTGATCCGGCAGGATTTTTTGGCTGATATGCTTGAAAAAAAATTGGAGAGAATTGATGCGGAATATGGCACGGTTGATTTTTTTGACCACGTAAATGTCATCAGTGTTTATAACGGTCAACAAGCGCATATCAACATAAATGACCAACTAAAATTGCCTTCCGGTGTTAGCCAGGAACAGCGGCGGGGTGAAGCCAGCTTTAAGCTGATAAGCGTTTATACTCCAACCGGCGTCGCGATACACACCAATACCCTGACTCTTGGAGTCATTGACGAAAACGGCTTCTTCAAAATTAGCAGTCTGGATTGGAGGGCGGACTAACCTCTGCATACCCCCAGTGGTGCGATGATGAGCGGTGTGAGGGTCTCCCTCGGCATCGTTGAGGAGGGTGGGCTACTGAAAATCGCGGATATTAATTGGTATGTGGAATAGCTGTCTTTAATATTATTGCCCTTATCATTTTGTGTCAGGGGGTAATCAAGTCCCAGTCCAGTCATAGATAAAACCATTGGTTGACCGCTCGAGCTTATGTTTTGATAATGACTGCCTCTCCCGATAACCTAGGCGTTCCCATGATCCAGTCCCTCAGATTCGACATCGCCATCATCGGCGGCGGCATGGTGGGCACTAGCCTCGCCAGTTTGCTTGCCGCTAGCCAGCCACAATTGCGCATTGCACTTATCGAAGCCCAGCCGTTTGCGCGGGCGGATGAAATTCATTTTCAGCCAAGTTTTGATGCGCGCTCGACAGCGCTTTCTTACGGTACTGCTAAAATTTTGCGCGAGCTAGGTTTGTGGGAATTATTGCAGCAGCACATCACGCCGATTACGCAGGTGCATGTGTCAGATCGCGGGCATTTTCTTGGCGGTGTGATCGATGCAAAAGAAAATAATCTGGATGCCGTAGGTTATGTGGTTGAAAATGCCTGGCTAGGCAAAGTGTTGCTTGGCTATGTGCAAGCGCAGAATAATATCCAGCGTTTTGCTTCATCCACTGTGACTGCTTTAACACCACAACAAGATAGCGCACTGCTCAGTGTTAAAACTGACGCGCAAGAATTTTTAATTAATACTACCCTGGCTATAATTGCTGACGGCGGCGATTCACCACTGCGCACGGCGTTGGGCATAGGCACGCAAGTGCGCGCTTACGGGCAAACTGCCATCATCACAAATGTGGAATTTTCCGAGCCGCATCAGGGTGTTGCTTACGAGCGTTTCACAGCAGATGGTCCCGTTGCGCTTTTACCACTAGGTGAATCTAACAGTGCACAACAATCCGCATTAGTCTGGACCTTGCCTGCAGCGCAAGCCGATGAAGTCCTGACCTTAGACGATGCTGATTTTCTCGCTCAACTCCAAGCACAATTTGGTTTTCGCGTCGGGCGATTTACTCGCGTTGCAAAACGTTTCGCTTATCCATTGCAGCTCGTATTAGCTGAAGAACAAATTCGTTCACATCTGGTGCTGGTAGGTAATGCTGCGCATTTTTTACATCCAGTCGCGGGGCAGGGCTTCAATCTTGCATTGCGGGATTGTGTCTGTTTGGTTGAAACCTTGCGCGAAGCGGGTGCGGAAAATAAATCGCCCGGTGATTTGGCAGTACTTCAATCCTATCTACACAAACAAGCACTTGATCAACAGATTACGATTGAATTTAGCGATAAGTTGGTTCGTCTGTTTTCCAGTGATCAGCTGCCATTAATTGCGATGCGTCACCTTGGGCTATTGAGTCTTGAATCGATTCCGCCAATTAAAACCCAATTTATTGCCCAAACCATGGGTACCGCTGGTCGTCAATTTCGTTGGGAGTTGGATGAGGCGGTTAATACGCAAGAAGCTATTGAAAAGGCTCAATCAAATCCCGCTCCGGATACTCAACCCACTCACAAAGACTACGATTTAATTATCGTCGGTGCTGGTTTGGTTGGTGCAACTCTCGCCTGTGCAATTGCGCAAACTGATGCGGCACAGAATTTACGTATCGCTGTCATTGAAGCCAGCAGTGACGTGCAACATTTTAGCGGTGAAAATTTTGATCCGCGCGTAGTTGCTCTCACTCATGCGTCACAAAAGCTCTTAACGGATATCGGCTGCTGGGATGAAATTGTCGCGCAGCGTGTCTGTGCCTATCGCGAAATGAAAGTTTGGGACGGCGAAGGTACCGCGTCGATTGAATTTGATTGTGCCGAGGTGCAGCAATCCCATCTCGGCCATATCGTTGAGAATTCAGTGATTGTGAACCAATTGCGTGAGCGCATGGCGCAGCATAAGAATATTTTTCTTATCCAGCCTGTTGCTGTTGCGCAAGTTATTCCCGCACAAGCGGAATTTCCTCGCGTGCGGGTGCAGCTCAGCACTGGCGATGAAATCACTACCGCCTTATTAATTGCGGCCGATGGTGCGCAATCCAAAGTGCGTAAGCTTGGTGCATTTTCCACGCGCGAATGGGATTATGGCCAGCAGGCGATTATCACCACCGTACGCACCGAGCAGTCGCACGAATTTACTGCATGGCAACGGTTTATGCACACGGGGCCACTCGCGTTTTTGCCGCTGCAGCACAATGGCGATGCGCACAGTTGTTCCATTGTGTGGTCTGCCGAAGATACGATGGCGGTGGACTTATTGGCGCTGGATGATGAAATGTTTTGTGCGCGCTTAACGTCCGCATTTGAGTCGCGACTCGGGCGTGTTATCGCCTGCGATAAACGCTACGCGGTTCCCCTGCGCCAACGCCATGCGACCACTTACATTCAGCCTGGCATTGCGCTGGTTGGCGATGCCGCGCATAACATTCACCCGCTTGCTGGTCAGGGTGTCAATTTAGGTCTGCAAGATGTGACGGTGCTGGCACAGGAAATTGAGCGCGCGCTCGCGCGTGGAATTCCTCTAGCCGATTATTCGATCCTACGCCGCTATCAGCGCCAAAGATTAGCGGGCAATTTGGGCATGATGACTGCGATGGAAGGTTTCAAACGCTTGTTTGGTAGCCGATCACTATCCGTGAATTGGCTGCGCAATACCGGCATGCGCCAACTAAACTCAGTAGCGGCGATTAAAAAAATTATTATCAATTCTGCGCTCGGTGTCTCCTGATCCCTGCGGTTGAGGTAAGTCTATGGATGTAGATGCGATTTTATCAGTCACACCTTTTGATTGGCATTCTATTGGCACCGCAATTTTGTGCGGCAGTATCATCGGGATCGAACGCCAGTTGCGCGGCAAACCAGTTGGTATTCGAACCTCCTCTCTGATCACGCTAGGCACCTACATTTTTATCGCAGCGTCACTCTACGTTTCCGCGCACATGGCAGGCCCGGAAAAAGTGGTGACTGATCCTTCGCGTATTATCGGGCAGGTTATCACCGGTATTGGTTTTTTAGGTGCGGGGGTGATGTTAGCGCGCGACGGTTTTGTATTGGGTGTAACCTCGGCAGCAACTATCTGGATGCTGGCGTCCATCGGTGTGGTAATTGCGATAGGTTACAACCTTGTTGCGATTAAATTATCGCTGGTAGTGATTCTCGTATTGGTGGGCGTAGACTTTCTTGAAGATTATTCCCAATCATTTACCCGCGGCGTGCACAAAAAATATCAGGATTGGCGCGGTAAAGGTAAATCCAGTTCCGACTAACTGGTGTAGAAAAGTAACATTTTTTAAAGAAGTCTCTATGTCAAAACTCCTGATTGTTGCAAACGTATTAAATATCATCCTATTAATTGTTTTAGTTACATCCGTTGCCGGCTTTATTTCATTTCTTAATATATATGGATTGTTTTTAGCTTTTGTTACAGCGGCAATTGCCTGGGGTGTTTTCAAACATCACCGCTGGGGCTACTTCGCCGCCGCCGCTTGGGCGCTTGCCTGCTACCAGTTAGCAAAACAAGGCTACGAATTTCAAAGCATTAAGCGCCATGTGATGATACTCGGCTTCGTATTAATTCCAGTTGCACTGTTTTTGCACGAAATTTTGGGCAAAGCCGCAGCGAAAGTTGCACAAAATAATGGCAAAGAAAGTAATGATGGCCCAAAAATGCCCGATTAATTGTGTGGGTCATACACACCATTATAAAAAGTGGCGATAATCGTTAAATTCACTGATAACTGCTTGACTCGACAAGGTCTGGTGATTTAATTTTGAACTGCTACAGATTGAGATCCGCCCCAAGACTAGACTTTTGTAAGACAACCGCTTGCTCAAGACACTTGGACGTACCACGACCTGAGCAATAGCTTTATTTCAAGCTATTTCACTCTGGCTTTTAGTAAAGTCGGTTTTTTTGTTCGGTCAGCTACGCTGACGTTTTAGATGCAAGATGAGGAAGCTATGTCAGATCTAGTCTCTGGTGTTGTTAAATGGTTCAACGATGACAAAGGTTATGGTTTTATTGAGCGTGAAGGTGGTGCAGATGTATTTGTACACTTCCGTGCAATTAACGGCAACGGCCGTAAAACCTTGAAAGAAGGTCAAAAAGTGACTTTCGAAGTAACCCAAGGTCAAAAGGGTCCACAAGCAGAAAACGTAACGCCACTCTAAGTTGAGTGAGTTCC
>CAZCJR010000144.1:4670-10529 GCA_964499225.1 uncultured Cellvibrionaceae bacterium
CCGAAAGGGGTGATTGAGCAATCAATCACCCTTTGCTGTTTTAGGCCTCCCGTTGTGGATTTCGCTTTCATTACCACAACGAATGCATATCAATTCTCCATCGCATGCGCGATAGGATTTCTTTCGTTTCTCTCATCGGCTTCCGCTACATGTTTGATTTGCAATCTATTCTCTGGCTTACTCTTATTGTTGTTTTTGTTTATTACTGGCGCGGCGCATTGCTCGTTAAAGATCGGGCTTTTCATGCAGCGCAAAAACGCTGCGAAGAAATGCAAGTGCAATTGCTTGATGAAAATGTTTACCTAAGACGTCTTTGGTTCAAGCGCAATGAGATAGGAAAACTATCGCTCTGGCGAGCATTTTATTTTGAATTCACCGTGTCAGGCGCTGACCGGTATTTTGGGCGCGTGATTATGCTGGGCTCGCGTATTACTCAAGTAGAGCTCGATGCTCATCGCGTTCACTAATCACCTATTCCGGATTCGGTATGACAGAAAAATATCCCAGTGAAAAAGTGGGCGGTTGGAAAACAAAAACCTCTTCTGTTGTTTACGAAAATCCTTGGCTAAAAGTTTCCCATGAAGAGGTAGTCACGCCCAAGGGTACCGATGGCATTTACGGCGTTGTGCATTTTAAAAATACCGCGATTGGCGTAGTGCCAATCGATGATGAAGGCAATACCTGGCTGGTAAAACAAAGCCGCTACACGCTAAATCAATACACGTGGGAAATTCCGGAAGGTGGCTGCCCGCAGGGCGAAAGCCCGATTAATGCCGCAAAGCGTGAATTGGAAGAAGAGGTCGGGTTGCAGGCGAATGAATGGCAGCAATTAATGACAATGCATTTATCCAATTCGGTTACCGACGAGTTTTGCGTAGTATTTGTCGCACGGAATTTATTTGCTGGACTGCAACAGTTGGAAGCCAGTGAAGATATCGAAGTGAAAAAGTTGCCGCTGACTGAGGCAATTGAAATGGTAAAGCGCGGCGAAATTACTGATGGTATTTCTGTTGCTGCTTTGTTGCGTATTGCCCTCGATCTTAAATAACTTTCTGAGAATCTGATTGTGGATCGGCTACTAGTCATGAATGTTGGGCTTGATTAGCGAACGCAACCAATTCCACCAACCATTATTGCCCAGCATATATTTATCCAACTGATCCTGATTATAAAAGTAATGTTCTGCATCTTTAAACATTAATTCACGTTTTAGCATTCTGCGCTTGGGGTTAATCGTTTTAATAATGCGTGCAGGATTTCCCGCAGCCACCGAGTTTGCAGGAATACTTTTGGTCACAATCGATCCTGCCCCCACCACCGAGTTTTCGCCAATCGTTACGCCCTTGTTGATGACGACTCGCTCGCCCAGCCATACATTATTTTCAATCACTACCGACTTGGTGCAGCGAAATGGTCGTATACGATTGTAAATGCCGTGCCAATCGCTATCGCTGATGATGACATTGGCCGCAAACATACAGTTGTTGCCGATACGAATAGATTTTGCTGCCGAAATACGCACTCCCGGTGAAATCAAACAGTAATCGCCAATAATAATTTCTGCGTCGGCTAGTTTACTTGGCCAGCTGGTAAGGCGCACACAGTTATCGCTTGCGCAAATAATTTGCGCATATTTCCCCAGATGAATATTTCGGCCAAAAATCACCAGACTGCGCGGATGCGCAATTTCAGGAATGCTGCCCAAGCTATCAAATTGCGGCGCAATAAACCGTCGCACGTACCATTGAGTGATAATTTTAAAGAGTCGTTTAATCAAATAGGGTGTGCTGCTGCGGCGCATAGGATGTATTGATGTTTGTTAGAAGTGCTTGTCTGGTAGAATAAGTGCAATGATTATGAGCGAGAAAAACAATGCTGCCAATTGATATAAATTCAGTAAAAGGTTTTTTAGATCCCGAAGAGGGCGCTGCCTTATACGAATATGCGTTCGCAGTAGCTGCACTGGGCCCCTGTTTGGAAATTGGCAGTTACTGTGGAAAGTCCACGGTCTATCTCGGTAGTGCCTGCAAAAAAGCCAAGAGTGTTTTGTTCGCTGTTGATCATCACCGTGGCTCGGAAGAGCACCAATTGGGTGAGGAATACCACGACCCTACACTCTATGACTCGCAGTTTGGCAAGATGGATAGCTTCCGTGAATTTCGTCATACACTTGCGCGTGCAAAACTGGAAGATTGTGTCGTACCTTTGGTCGCGCCTTCACAATTGGCCGCGCGCTATTGGGCGACGCCTTTGAGCTTTGTGTTTATTGATGGTGGGCACAGTATGGACGCTGCGCTAACAGATTATCGTGCCTGGGCGCCTCACGTGGTGCGCGGTGGCTGGTTGGCGATTCACGACGTGTTTCCCAATCCTGCCGACGGCGGCCGTCCGCCGTTTGAAATTTGGCAGCTTGCACAGCGGTCTGGATTGTTTGAAGCCACGCCCTTGATAAAAACGCTTGGCCTGCTACGGCGCCTATAAAAAGTTGCGTTGTTTACAAAAAATTGCAGCGTTTGTAAAAAGCTGCAGTGGTTACAGAGCCTGTGCGATTATTTAATTACCCAAATAAAAGCCAAGCCACCACGGTAAGAGTGATCAGTCACTACCAATGAACTTTTATTGAAATCAGTGCCACTGATATTGTCGTAGCGAATAAATAATGCAAGTCGGGTTCTAATGCCGTTGTGATTAAAGCTGCGGCTAAATGCCATCTGATTGTTCCAGCCGCTATAACCCCCGTCCGCATTAAAATAACGGCGTGTTTCAGTCACGTACTCCGGCTCTACGTTGTAATAGTAATCATGATAGTCATCGCTTGCAAAAGCGACGCCCGCCCGATAAATGAATGTCCATTCACTGATTTTATTGCGATACACAAATTGCGGTTGAAAGACGGAGCCAATGTAGCCCGATTCATCCGCTCCTATCGCAAATACCGCTCGCCAGGGGATTTGTAACTGCCAACCTTGCGAAAAGTCAGTGCCGGTCAAATTAATATTAAACGATGGCCCTAGCTCCAGAGTTGAACCTAATTCCGGCATTTCTTTGCGCAGCTCATTTTTATCCGCATCGGGAGTAATGGCCGCACTGGCGCTAAAGGTAAATTCATATTGATCGGTGCGTAAGAAATTGCCGCGAATACCTTCGCGATCCGAGCGAATAATTTTTCCGCGATAAACAACGTAGGGAATAGGGCTGATGAAATTGCGGTACTCATCTGATCCGCGATAATCTGGCCCTGAAACGGCACCCACACCTAACCCAAGCTCCCATTTTTTATTGGTATCTTCCTGTGCATAGCTGATATTGCTAATGCCTGCGAGTAAGAGCGCTGTAACGGTGATCTTCCGCAAATAATGTAAATTCATAAAAAATAATCTAATCCAATTGTGTGCTTAGCACTTATCAGTGGGCGACTTGACGGGAGTTTACTGGTATTCTGCCGCCATTATCTACGTAATTATTTATCCCATCGAGACTCCTGTGACTACCACCGCCTTTTCATCTTTATCCCTCAGCGCCGATATGCTTGCTAACCTTGAATCGCTCGGTTATAGCGAGATGACACCTATTCAAGCACAAAGTTTACCGCTAGTTTTGCAAGGGCAAGATATTATTGCCCAAGCAAAAACGGGCAGCGGAAAAACCGCTGCTTTTGGTATTGCGCTGCTGGAAAAATTAAATGTGCGTTTTTTTGGCGTGCAAGCATTGGTGCTTTGCCCAACACGCGAGCTTGCAGATCAGGTTGCAAAAGAAATCCGTCGTCTTGCGCGTCTAACTCATAACGTAAAAGTATTAACCCTGTGTGGCGGTGTCTCAATCGGGCCACAAATTGGCTCACTCGAACGTGGCGCGCATATTGTGGTAGGTACGCCTGGGCGTATTGTCGATCACATCGCCAAAGGCACGTTAAAACTCGATAACGTCAATCAGTTGGTTTTGGATGAAGCTGACCGAATGTTAGAGATGGGTTTTTCAGAAGATATTGATAAAGTATTGGATGCTTGTAACACTGAACGCCAAACATTATTGTTTTCCGCTACCTATCCTGACGATATTAAAAAAATCAGCGCGCGTTGCCAGCGTGACCCAAAAATGGTGAGTGTGGAATCTATTCATTCCGAAACCAATATCGAACAACACTTTTATGAACTGCGTGCGGACGATGAAATTTATCCCGCCGTCTTAAAAGTGCTTGCGCATTTTCAGCCGGAAACTTCTATCGCCTTTTGCAACACTAAAATTGCTTGTGATGAATTGTTGGATTATTTGCGTGACCAAGGTGTGAATGCGTTGGCTTTGCACGGCGATCTGGAACAAAAAGAGCGCGATCAAGTACTGGTGCGTTTTTCAAACAGAAGCTGCTCTGTATTGATTGCCACCGACGTTGCTGCGCGCGGTATTGATATTAAGGGTTTGGATGCCGTAATCAACGTGGATTTGGCGCGCGATAGTGAAGTGCACGTACATCGAATTGGTCGTACCGGTCGCGCTGGTGAATCGGGATTGGCATTAAATTTAGTCGTGCAAAAAGAAGTTCATAAAATTAATCGCCTCGAAGATTATATGAAGCAGTCGATTACTCTTGAACCCTTACCGCAACCCGATAAAAAATCCCTACCTTCACCAGCGGTCGTGACTTTGCATATTGATGGTGGCAAAAAAGATAAATTGCGCCCTGGCGATATTATCGGCGCCTTAACTAAAGATGCAGGCTTGCCTTTCGAGAAAATCGGAAAAATCGATATGTTTGATTTTTCTGCTTATGTGGCGGTGGATAAAAGTATTGTGCGCGAAGCGCTGGAGCATTTGCAGCAAGGGAAATTAAAAGGGCGTAAGTTTCGCGCAAGACGCCTTTAATGATTTTTGTTTGAAAATATAAGTAAATTAGCTCGTCAATCTTTCCTATTAAATAGCACTAATGTAATCAAGAGCACACAGGGTTGGAATTCGACACTTCCTTTGAGACCGTCTGAGACATGGGTGAAGCAAGCAATTGCAAAACATGTTTTGCGCGAAGCTGAACGACAATAACTTTAGTTATTGGCCGGTTCACTAGTGATCGAAGATGAGCCTACAGGGATGTATTAACGGCGCGTCTCAAAGGGAGTGCCGGAGTCCGGCCCGATCTGGTCGATTAAATAATTCTAAAAAATAACGAATAAGTAAAAAGGACAAACCATGGCCATAGCTGCAGTCATCATTGCAATCCTGATTCTAGTGGTACTGATCACCGGATTAAAACTCAATCCCTTTCTCGCTTTTTTGGTTTCCGCCATATCTGCCGCGATCATGCTCGGCATTCCGCTCGATAAAATTCCCGCAACAATTGAAGCGGGAATCGGCGGTATGTTGGGATCGCTCGCTATTATTTTATGTCTCGGCGCCATGTTCGGAAAATTAGTCGCAGAGTCGGGCGCGGCACAACAAATTAGTCGCAGTTTAATGAGCTGGTGCGGACCAAAATATATTACCTGGGCGCTAATGCTCACCGGTTTTATCGTAGGCATTCCACTGTTTTACAATGTCGGTTTTGTGTTGTTGGTGCCATTGGTTTTTTCGGTGATGTACCAAACAAAATTGCCTGCGGTTTATCTGGGGATTCCGCTACTCGCTGCACTCTCGGTTACTCACGGTTTTCTGCCGCCACATCCATCACCCGTTGCATTAATTCCGCAATTTGGCGCAAGTATGGGCACTACCTTGTTTTATGGAATTCTGGTCGCCATTCCCACCATGATTGTGGCGGGGCCACTTTTTTCCTCCCGCTTGAAGTCCATTCAAAGCACACCGCTTGCTACCTTCAAACCAACTGATTTACCAGAGAGTGAATTACCAGGAGTCGCTAATAGCTTTTTG
>CAZCJR010000145.1:0-10272 GCA_964499225.1 uncultured Cellvibrionaceae bacterium
GTGGTTGATGGTGAAAAGGTTACCAAAGAAGAACGCTTGTTCGCCAAAGAGCTAGGTCAGCGCTTGCGCCATGTAGTGCAGGGACCAGATGGGTTGGTATACATTGCCACGGACGAAAGCAAAGCAAAGATTTACCAATTATCCCCCCAATAAACCCCGTAGGGGCGCCGCTTGCTGCGCCCTTCAACCGCACCCAATAATCCACGTGTAACTCCCGCTTTTGCGGGAGTTGTTATTTGTGAACAGATAATCCTATGCAAAAAGATTATGTTTTTGTTTACGGAACCCTGCGCGGTGCCTGCATAACCGGCGCCCACAGTACCTATTTGGAAGATGCTGAATTTATTGATGATGCAAAAATCATGGGCAAGTTGTATCGCGTGAGTCATTACCCGGCACTGGTGCTGGATAATTCTGCGGGGTGGGTGCTAGGCGAAGTGTATCGGCTAAAATCCGCTGAACAACTAATTCGTTTGGATGCATATGAAGAATGTACGTATCCGTCGCTACCGGATCAGGAATATCAGCGCAAAAAAGTAGACATTACCATTAACTCAGGGGCCGTACTATCAGTTTGGATTTACACCTATCAACGCTCTGTAGGTGACCTCGAACTAATCGCAAGTGGCGATTTTTTGAATCCATAAATGGGAATCAGTTTATGGCAGCGAGCGGCATAGGCAACTCGGTTTTTTGCGCCGCACCATTGCCAATCATTTCATCGTAAGGTGACTGCATTACCAACCAGCAACGCTCGAACCCCATTTCTTTTAATGCAAGCTGCGCGCGATACAGACTCGGGAATTTGCGCAACTTCCCTTCAGTATCTTTGAGTAATCGAGCAAGTTCACTCTCGCCTTCAGGCTCATTGGTAACGCCAGCCAAATAATGCACGCAATCGCTGTAACTAAAAATTAATGCTCGAGCAATTGGGTTCACGGTTTAGCCCCCTGAGCCAAGCTGCAAGCATAGGCACGACAATACCGACGGTCAGCCCAGCGTCGGTAAATTCGATCGACAGCCCCAGACCAGATCTTCCAGCGTAGGGGTTTCCATAAAAACCCCATAGGTGTAAATGACCATGCCGCAACATTGGCTTCGACACCGAGCAGCCATTTGCCGTCGGGCATTTGCAGATGCAGATTGCGCAGCATCTGCTCTTGTTCTTCACCATTGAGTTGTAATAACTGATGTATATCGACAAGAATCAAACCCGAATTTTTGAATTTGCGTAAAAAGGCCATTTCCCGCGCGCACAAGGGACAACGGCCATCGTAATAGAGCTGGGCGCGATTAGTGGGCTGGGGCAATGGCATGAGTAGTGACCTCGATATGCTGGGTTATCAGCTTCCACTAGGTTCTACGCTTTTTAAATCCATCGCGATCACAATCTTGCGCGCTGGATTTTCGCTCCCTGAACGAGTATGTTGTGCTCCGTTTCGTTATTGATCGCGCCCCCTCCGGAGAGATTGCATGAGCCAATTCCGCGCCCTGAATTATGATATTGATCCGGTCTTTCACGCCGCCAATAAACCTGTTGCAAAAATCGGTGTATTGCTCACCAATCTCGGCACGCCTGACGCACCTACCTCATCGGCTTTGCGCCGCTACCTGGGCGAATTTTTATCTGATCCGCGCGTAATTGAAATTCCACGACTGGTTTGGTTTTTCATTTTGCACGGCATTATTTTGCGCGTGCGCCCAAAGAAATCCGCCAAACTTTATCAGGGAGTCTGGACCAGCGAAGGCTCACCGCTGTTGGCGATTAGCAAACAGCAGCAGGTGGCAATACAGGAACAATTGGGTGATGGTTACAGCGTGAAACTCGGCATGCGTTACGGCAACCCTTCCATCGCCAGCGCTTTGCGCGAACTGCAAAGTGAAGGTGTGCGTAAAATTGTTGTCCTGCCCCTCTATCCACAATACGCAGGCCCAACTACCGGCTCGACTTTTGACGCTATTGCAAAAGAATTTAAAGAATGGCGCTGGGTGCCGGAGCTGCATTTTATTAATAATTATTGCGATGAACCTTTGTATATAGATGCACTGGCGAATTCAGTGCGCGAACATATCGAAAGAAATGGCAAGCCGCAAAAAATTATTTTTTCGTATCACGGAACGCCCAAGCGCAATCTGGAATTGGGTGACCCCTATTATTGCCTCTGCATTAAAACCACGCGTCTCGTCGCAGAAAAATTAGGCTTGAATAAAGATGATTACATGGCCTGCTTCCAGTCGCGTTTTGGTTATGCCGAATGGTTGAAGCCCTACACTGATGAAACGCTGAAAAGCTTACCTGTAGAAGGCATCAAAAATATTGCGATTTTGTCGCCTGCATTTAGTGCGGATTGTTTGGAAACGCTGGAAGAGTTGGCGGTAGAGAATCGTCACACGTTTATGGAAGCGGGCGGGGAGCACTATCAATATATAGCAGCACTCAATGATCGCGCAGACCATATTCACGCGTTGACGCATTTGGTGAAAGTGAAATCCAGCTAGCGTGCTTTGCGTAAAGCAGGAGTCCTTAACGTTTATTTAGCACCGCCAACAACAATACCCAAAAGCACAATACCAAGTTGAATAGCGGTATCTGTAATTCGGCGGGCATGGCATAAACAACACTCACCGCCGGAATCCATACCAGCCAGTTAGACAAAATCACCGTGGGAATTTTTACGCAAAAAAATTCTTTGGTCATCGCCTTTTTGGATTTAGAAATACTCCAGTTAGACTCCATCCACAAATACACAATGGTAATGCCCGGTGCAGCCCAGAGCGCGCTGTAAAGGAATTGATCGACGGTCATTTTGGTTACAATTGTTTTCGCATCATTGCCGGTACCAAACCAGTCTGCCTGCAGGCGATAGAAAAAATCGACCTCCATGCCTTTAAGTCCCCAAAAGATGACATAAAAAACTAATAGACCCAAAGCGTTGCGATTGGGTGCGATACTTTTGCTAAGCCACAAATATAAAAACGGAATTAATCCGCCGAATAACGCGGTAGCAGCAAAAGAATAGCCAAACCCGTAGGTTTGTTTTAGTTCACCAAATAAGGTGAATAGCGGTTTGGAGGCGGGAATAAAAAAATAAATCAGCAAAATGCTAACGGCAAAAAGTTGCAGTACTAAGCCGGGCAACAGATTTTTTTTGAGCGCCGAAAATATCGAGTGTTTAATGCTCATCAGGTGTTACCAATTTGTATTTAAAACTTATGGATTAGCTTCGCGGGTCTACGGCTCCCGCTGGCGGGAATGACGATCTGCGTAATGTTCCAAATACTGTCAAAAAAAATCCCCGTTGTTTTCACTTCGGGGATTTTTTCATCACATAACTAATCGGATTAGTTAAGCTTTTTTGCCGCGCTTGCGCTCATTTTCGGTGAGGAACTTTTTGCGCACACGAATGCTGAGTGGAGTTACTTCTACCAGCTCGTCGTCTTCAATAAATTCCAGCGCTTGTTCAAGCGTTTGGCGAATGGGTGGCGACAAGGTCAGTGCATCATCAGTACCTGATGCACGCACGTTGGTAAGTTGTTTCGCTTTGGTTGGGTTAACAACCAGGTCATTGTTGCGCGAGTGAATACCCACGATTTGACCTTCATAAACTTCAACGCCCGCGCCGTAAAACAAACGACCGCGCTCTTGCAGTGGGTGGAGACCGTAAGCGAGAGTTTTACCTTTCACCATAGAGATCAAAACACCGTTTTGACGCTTGGCCACTTCGCCTTCTTTAACAGGTCCGTAGTGGTCAAAAATACTGGTCATGATGCCAGAGCCAGAAGTCATAGTGAGGAACTGACCGCGGAAACCAATCAAACCGCGCGATGGACAGAGGAATTCCAACTTGATGCGGCCTTTACCATCCGGCTCCATGTTGTTCAGCTCGCCCTTACGCAGGCCGAGTTCTTCCATCACTTTACCTTGATGCTGTTCTTCAACGTCGATTACCACTTGCTCAAACGGCTCGTGTTTAACACCATCGATTTCTTTCACGATTACTTCGGGGCGCGATACGCCCATCTCGTAACCTTCACGACGCATATTTTCGATCAATACCGACAAATGCAATTCGCCGCGACCTGATACGATAAATTTATCCGGAGTCTCGCCTTCTTTAACACGCAGGGCCACGTTGTGAATCAATTCCTGATCCAGACGGTCTTTGATATTACGGGTGGTAACGTATTTGCCTTCTTTGCCCGCAAACGGTGAATCGTTTACCTGGAAGGTCATGCTTACGGTTGGCTCATCAACGCTCAATGGTTTCATTGGCTCGATGCAATCCGGCGCACACAAGGTGTCGGAAATACCAAGACCTTGAACACCGGTGATACACACGATATCGCCCGCAGTAGCAAGATCAGTCTCAACACGCTCAAGGCCGTGGAAGCCCATCACTTGGAGGATCTTCGCTTTGCGTTGCTCACCTTCATGTGGAACAACAACGATTTGTTGGTTGGGCGACAAAGTACCGCGAGTGATGCGGCCGATACCGATAACACCTACGTAGCTGTTGTAGTCCAAAGCAGAGATTTGCATTTGCAGTGGACCATCAGCATTTACCGCTGGCGCTTTTACTTTATCGATAATCATTTGGAACAGCGGGGTCATATCGTCTGCCAAATTGTCAGGTGACAAACCGGCAACACCATTTAATGCAGAAGCGTAAATGATCGGGAAATCCAACTGCTCGTCGGTAGCGCCCAAACGGTCAAACAATTCAAATACTTGATCAACAACCCAATCCGGACGCGCGCCAGGACGGTCAACTTTGTTGATGACAACGATCGGGTTCAAACCTTGTTCGAACGCTTTTTGCGTTACGAAACGGGTTTGCGGCATGGGTCCGCCAACGGCGTCAACCAACAGCAATACCGAGTCAACCATCGACAGAACACGCTCTACTTCACCGCCGAAATCGGCGTGGCCCGGGGTGTCCACGATGTTGATGCGGTAGTCATTCCAGGTAATGGCGGTGTTTTTCGCAAGGATAGTAATACCGCGCTCACGCTCTTGATCATTCGAATCCATGATCAAGTCAGCGCCTTCATTGCGGCGGTTGAGGGTGCCAGACTGAGTCAACAGCTTATCAACGAGGGTGGTTTTACCATGGTCAACGTGGGCAATGATGGCGATGTTACGCAATTTACGAACTGAAGCTGTATCTGTCACTGTGGTGTTTCTCTTGGGTATGCGCCTGTACGAGGCAAAAGGTGGGAAGCGTAAAAAGGCGCGCATTATACCTATGAAGGTGTTGCACGGATATGCTTAGGGCGCGTGTATTGGTGAAAATTTAAGCTGTCAGTGCAAATACTTCGCGTATATACTGACTGTAGATACACACTTTAACAGGGCAAGGAGAAACAATTATGACACTGGCACGTGTTTTTCAATCCGGCAACAGCCAAGCCGTGAGGCTCCCCAAGGAGTTTCGCTTTGACGTAGATCAGGTGGAAATTTTTCGGCGTGGCGACGAAATTATCCTTCGTGCTGTTAACCTCAATGGCAGCGCCATATTTGATGCACTTACAAAGTTCCCCGCCGATTTTATGGACCAAGGTCGGGATGATCTACCACCGCAAGAAAGGGAAGACTTCTAAAGGGATTGACCATGACGACACGTTATCTACTCGATACCAATATCTGCATTTATATCGCCAAATATAATCCCCCCTCAGTACGCGAGCGTTTCACCCAACACCCAGCCAATGAATTGGCCATGTCAGTGATCACCTTGGGTGAGTTGCGCTTCGGCGCGGAAAAAAGCCGAGTGAAAGAACAGGCAATGGTCGTTATTGATGAGCTTACCAACCTGATGAACATCGAAGCACTCACCGATGAAGTGACCGGACACTACGGCGAAATTCGCGCAGCGCTTCAGAAATCCGGCCAAATGATTGGCAACAATGATTTGTGGCTAGCAGCCCACGCTCGCTCACACGATTGGGTGTTGGTGACCAATAACGAAAAGGAGTTTTTGCGAGTGGATGGATTGAGGGTGGAGAATTGGGTGTAGCTGTTGGTGTGTTTATCCAACAATAAAACGACTATTTCTTTTCGCGATCTTTCGCACCAAAACCGCAATCCCCGCCGAACCATAAAACTGCACTAAAAATACCGCAATAAAAACCAGCAAACTAGTACCCAAACTCGAGACAGGGAAAAAGGGTTTTATCATCTGTATCGCCACCAGATTTTCCAGCGCTATGGTCAGCAGTGGGTGGATAAAAAAGATCGGGAAACTCAATTCTGCCAGCCAGCACAAATGTTGTTGCAGCCACGGGCGAATGTGGCAGCAGAGAGCGAGCATCGCGACGCAACCAAACAAGACCTGGACAAATTGCAAATCCCAGCCTTCATAAACAAAAGCGGCTTTGTGATAGTTGCCCAAGTGCACCCAAATATAGGTTTGCACGATCGCAGTAGTTGCGATGAACAATAGGCTCACGACTAAAAGCGACCAATGCCAGCGGCGTAACTGCGGCTGGTACTGTGAGAACAGAATGCCGAGCAGATAATAGGGTGTGAAATAAATTAGCGATTGTAAAAAGTTGGAATTGGATTGTGGGCGATGGATTAATAGCGCAATTAATGAAAAAGCGGCGAACACTATAATCTGCACTGATAGATGCGTGCGAATATAAAGAAGGTGCAGTGGCGAGCACAGAAAGGTAAGAAAGATAAATGGGATATACCAGTGCGGATACAGTATGTAGCCGTTGCGCAGTGTGTACCAGGCGTTGAGTAAATTTTCTTGCCAATTCAATCCATCTTGCCACCAACCAAGCATTCGTATAAATAGAGCAAAGACCGAAATAATCAAAAAGGGAATGAGCAGCGAGCTGGCTTTTTTTGCCATAAATTGCATGTAATTAAAATGCGCATAAAATACGCGATGAAAGAAAAATCCGGAAATAAATACAAACAGGCCGGTGCCCCCGCGCAGTATATTTTCCAATAGTGCTGGAAATACCGGCTGCGCGAGAAAAATGGAGTGACCCAGCACAATCATGGCAATTGCCATGCCGCGCAGGTAATCAAATTCAGCGAGCCGCTCCCTCCGTATGGCTACCGGTGGGAGGCTCATGAAATGGCGCAAGCACTCTTGGGTTCAGGGCGATAAACGCCGACATTTAACTTGCCATCCGCTTTTAAATTGGCCGCGTGCAATTGGCTCATCACACCTTTTTGGCAGTAGAGATAATATTGCTTGCTCAAATCCAGCTTCTTGAATTGGTCGTTGAGCGAGTAAAATGGAATTGTCCGCACCTCTACGTCCACCAGTTTTAGGGGATTGGCTTCCTGTTCATCCGGGTGGCGAATATCAATCACCACATCCGGCGCACTCACCTCACCCACCATGGGCACGGTTAAGTCTGCATCCAGCTCATCAACAATTTCATCTATGTTTTGTTCACGCCGCTCGCTAATGGCGCGCGCTAATACCGCCATATCGAATTTACTTTCTTCGTATTCCAGTTTAGGCAGCTTTACGCGGGTGGTAGGGTTGACCGAAATTACGCCGCAATATTCCGGCATGCCTGATGCAAAACTTTCGGTGCCTATTTTGCGTGACAGATCAATAATATCGCCCTTGTCCATGGTGGCGAGTGGTCGCAGCACCAGCATATCTACTGCACGATCAATTGCGCTTAAATTGACGAGTGTCTGACTCGCGACCTGTGCAACACTTTCGCCCGTAACGAGTGCAGGAATCTCCAACGACTCGGCAACTTTTTCTGCTGCGCGCAACATCATGCGCTTCAATGTGACGCCCATGTAAGGGTTGTCCACTTTTTCCAGAATTTCTTTCACAACCTCTTCAAACGGCACTGTGACAAATTTAACGCGGTGCGATGCGCCGTATTTATTCCACAAATAATAGGCAACTTCTTTTACGCCGATTTCATGGGCGCGCCCACCGAGATTAAAAAAACAGTAGTGCGCGCGCAGGCCGCGCTTGATGCACAAATAGGTTGATACAGTGGAATCAAAGCCACCGGAAATTAATGACAACACCGGGTCTTGCGCACCGAGCGGATAGCCGCAAATACCTTGGGTTTTGCTGGTGAGCACCCAGAGGCGGTCATCTTTAATCTCAAGGTGCACTATGACATCGGGGTTACGCAAGCTGACGCCTTTAGCCTCCGAGTGCTGCAGCAATCCGCCGCCGACATATTGCTCTACATCGACCGAGCTGTAGGGTTGCTTGCCAACACGTTTAACCCGTACGCAAAAGGTTTTGCCCGCAAGCGCATCGCGCCAGTGGGTCAGGGTGTGTTGGAAGATCGAGTCGAGATCGCCCAGCGGATAGTCATGCAGTACAGCGAAATTGGCGATACCCGGTGTATGCGCCAACACCTCGGCGATCTGTGCGGCAATCTGCGCATCGGCATTGGGGCAGCGAATTTCGATTTTTTCCCAATCGCGCTGCACGTCAATATCCACCCCCAGATTGCGTAATAGCAGGCGTAGGTTATCGCGCAGTTGTTTGATAAAGCGCTTCCGGACGGGCGTGCTTTTAATGATGATTTCGGAGAAGACTTTGACAACAACATGCATGGAGATCGCGCCTGAAAAGAATACAGCTAGTGTTGGCTGGATAAAAAGGCGGCGATTATAAGGCAAGCATCTATGGATTATGAAGTTGTTTCTCTACGTTCCACGCCTGGTTTGGATCAGTGCTGCCTGGTAAAACAGACATTTTTTTCGGTAAATCATTATTTATAAATTTTCATGTGAATTTCTAAGCGCCGCTGTTGGCAGCTGCTATACCTGCCTCATGATCAATTTGTTAAATCTCCCAGAGAAGGTTGGTAAATTATGTTGTTGCGACAAATTCGTATCGGAAAGAGATTGATTGCAGGCTTCGGAGTTCTGGCGCTAGTGATGCTGTTTCAGGGCATTTTTGGCTTGGGCAGCATGTCAGCCATGAACAAATCCACCGAAGAGATCACGGGGAACTGGCTGCCGTCGCTCAGCACCATCGGCGACTTGAACCTCGCGTTGATGCGCTACCGCGTAAACGCGGTGCGCCTGGTGGTTGATCCTGATCCAGCGGCGGTAGCACGCGCAGAGGCCAATCTGTCAGCGCGCGAGCAGGAAGCCGATGCGGCGCAGCAAGCCTATGCGGCGCTCATTACTGAACCAGCGGAACGCCGTGTATTCGAAGAAATCACAAGTATCAAAAAACGTTACATTGCGGGAACACAACGCGTCAAAGCAGCGATGGAGGCAGGCGATCAAGCGGCTGCGCTGCATATTATCGATACAGAGCAAAATCCTCTTGCGGACCAAATGACCAAGCTCTTGCTGGATTTAGGAAAGATTAATCGCGAGGGCGCCGCCGCCTCGGCGCAGCAGTCAGAAAGCGCCTACGCCAACAGCAAAATGTTAGTAATGAGTAGCATAGTGATAGCAGTGGCGATCACATTGGTACTTGCGATGCTGATTTCACGCAGCATCGTCACGCCGCTCCAGCAAGCTGTACAGGCGACTGAGACTATCGCCAGCGGCAACTTAACCCAGAAAATTCACTTTGAAGGCCGCGATGAACCAGCACAAGTGCTGACCGCGCTGGCGCTGATGCAAGATAACCTGCGCAGTGCTGTTACCCAGATAGGCAACACTTCCGTGCAGCTTGCCTCAGCAGGGGAAGAGTTGAGCTCGGTGACCGAAGACTCTTCGCGCAACTTGCAGCGGCAAAACGATGAAATCCAACAGGCAGCATCCGCCGTCACTGAAATGAGTGCAGCGGTAGATGAAGTCGCACGCAATGCAGTCAGTACTGCAGAAGCCTCCAATCAATCATCCCGCCTCGCCCACGAAGGGCGCGATAAAGTCGCGCACGCTGTCTCCGCGCTAAAAGCCATGACCGACGAATTTACCCGCACCTCGGCACTGATCGGTGGTTTGGCTGAGCAATCACAGGATATCGGCAAGGTACTGGATGTGATTCGCGCTATCGCCGAGCAGACCAACTTGCTGGCATTGAACGCGGCGATTGAAGCGGCACGCGCCGGTGAAGCTGGCCGTGGTTTTGCGGTAGTGGCCGATGAAGTGCGCGCACTGGCGCACCGCACACAGGTATCTACTCAGGAAATTGAGCAAATGATTACCAAGGTGCGGGGTGGCACCCAAGCGGCAGTGGATTCCATGCGTGGCAGCGTGCAACATGCCGACCAGACGCTTGGTGTGGCAGAAGAGGCGGGCAAAGCACTGGAGCAGATCTACCAGACTGCAGGGCAGATCAGCGAGCGCAATCTGTTAAT
>CAZCJR010000146.1:0-10164 GCA_964499225.1 uncultured Cellvibrionaceae bacterium
CCAATCATTACTGGCTCTGGCGTTGCGATGGTTGATAAGCGCATGGCGCAGCATATAAATACAAAACAACAAAAAACCTACTGCCACCAAAAAATACGTTGTGTTCATTTATTTTTACCGAAGATAACTTTCATATAGAACGCGCCATTAGAATTTGTAGGGCGGCTTAGCGAAGCACGACTGCATGGATGCAGTGGTCCGGCATCCCGGAGGTAGAGCGACACAGGAGTCAAAGCCGAAGCCGCCGAACTTCGCAGTTCGGCAAATTGCGGAAGCTGGGGGAGGAGCACCTTAATCGGAAGGTACAATGATATTGATGCCACCAGTTCCTATTTATTACCCAGTAGCTTGTTTTGTTGTGACATTTGCTGAGGCTTTAAATGCTAAATACCCGCCAGAATACTCTGGGTTTCCAGTAACCTCCACCCAACCTGAGCAATTAAGCTCAAACTTTGAAAGTGCTTCATAACTTTTGAATTCGATTTCTGCCAAAACCAAACCCGATAACTCACCTTGGAATTGGTCATAAATAATTCTACGCTCAGAAAACTCTTCGATATATCGTCTCTTCTTTAGCGATGAGCCATTTAACATACCTAAGGCAAGCAGGTCGTTTTCCGTTAAATTTAATGAGGTCATAATGCTTGTTTCGGCTCCCAAATCGGTAGCTCGTTCTTTTCTGGTTAGTTTCCTTCCAATAATTTCACCAGTATTTGAACGTTCAATTCTAAGTCTAAGATTTGAATTTTTTAAATAGTGATCATGAATATCAATATATGACTCAGGAAGAATTTCCGGCAATTCCTTTAGCAGAAATTTCTTTTCAATTTCATAGCGCGAATAGTTACCGACATATCCAGCTAACACTTCTATTCCTCCCGCCCTGATGCAATTTAGAAGCTTGGCAAGCTCTGCCTACCAGCATTCCACCGCCTGATACGCTACAGGTATTGATTTGGTCTTACCTTAGAAAAATAGACATTCTAACTATGAAGCCAGGGCGGTCACTAACTCAAACTCTACTGACACAATCGGCCAATAGTAGACATTAGCGCTTCATGTTGGCTAGGAAAGCCCGCCCACATCCTAAAGCTGAATATCTTTCCAAGCCCAAACAAGGCCTTGAGCATAAGCTGAAGCCTTTGTTCCTGCATGCCCCATGTTTTCCGCACTATAAATCATTAATTGAAGATTCGAGTCTTTCCTGTTTTTAATTTTATTCTGGAATTCGGACACGGATGCAACAAAACGAGCGGATTCATTTTGCCCATAAGAAATAAAAAGCCGAGCGCTGAATTTTTTGTTTTCCTTAATGAATTTATCGTCCAGTTGACTGATGTATTCATTATCCCAAGGAATTGCTGGGCTAACAGCGATGCAGCGCTTAAATAACTCTGGCTCGCTGTACATGGCGTAGAGTGCAAACAATCCACCAAATGACCAGCCCGCTATAGCACGCTGACTTTTGTCAATCCGATATTCACTTTCAATTTTTGGGATTATGGCTTCTTTAATAAACTTCAAAAATATTTCCCCGTCACCCGAATCACGAACGAAGTTTTTGTCTTTTGTGGGCGTTAAATCTTTGGTACGCAGCGCTGTATAGTTAGGATTTACACCAGAATAAGTAATTCCAACCATCACAAATTCCGGTACAGCTTTATCGAAGGCCAAATCCAGATAAATTGAACTTAATAGTGGTGCGTCCCAATGCGCATCTGTGTAATAGAGGATTGGGTAGCGTTTGCTCGGTGAGTTTTTATAGCTGGCTGGTAGCGATATGACTAGCTCATAAGGTGTTCCCGATGGTGACGTCAGTACCTGCTTGTGAGTGTGTGGCAACTCAAAACCTGTTGAAGAATCTTGGTCTATTGCCGAAGCGCTTAGCGGCAGAAGTGCGAACAAACAAGTTAGAACTGCATCCCTTAAATTAACCATCATGTATCCTAGATTTGAATCGTATTGAGTAATTTTTTATGGGGTTTTTAAATACTATTTTCTCAACTGCATCTTTCGGCCAATTGCGGACCTTGGTGGCATAATGCTTAGCAAAAGAGAAGGGTGATTTTGATGTCAAATCGATCTATTTTTTACCACAGTCGCTTGTTAAATTTTACGCATTAAGTGACTTGCACCACTGATAGTACGCGATGTTTTTTGCATTAAAATTCAGTAAAAGAATAATTATTATGCTTGGGATAAACATTACTAAAGCCATTTCTACGCTGGGAGCTGAGATAGTAAATGGCACAATTAAGAGAGCATGAGAAAGGCTCATAATAATTCTGTACCAGTGGTTCTCAAGGCCACAGCAAAGCGAGCCCGCCATAAGCAGTAAACCAAGCATACAAAGCGAAAGGCCTAATATATTATTGGTTATTCCAGAATCAAACATTTCAAATGCATTCACCCATACGAGAACTAAACCCAAGGCGAAACTAAAAAATTCGATAGCATAAAGCGACCAATTTTTTCGGATTAGCTCTTTGGGAACATATGCTGGGTCTTCATAACCCGCTCCCAGTCTTCTAAAGTTTATGAATTTCAGTTTCATTTAATTTAACACCGCACTCTGAGGAAAATTTGGAGCGCAATGGAAAATTTGTCAGGCAGCAGCGCTTGTTATGCATTTAAGATTCTGACTACGTACTTTCTGCCGTCTTTAGAAATATAATGAGTTGTACGCCCAGACTCTCCGGTAAAACCATTTCCCATTGAATAGCCGGGATTATCAATTAAACCTTGCTCAAGCAATTCGTCTAAATGATATGAGAGCATTCCTATATCAAGGTTTACGGTTCTGGCTAGTAAGCTTTCGTCTACCCCATCACTATTTGAAAAGAGGTGTTTGAGAATTTCTTGCTGTGACGGATGTATTAGCAGCTCTTTTGAAGCAGCTTTTTGCGCTTGAGTATTAAGTAATTCAAGTTGACCTTTTAGAATTTCATTTTCCTTTTTTAACAACTCATTTTCTTTTTGAGAGCTTTCCAGCTTATATTGGAGCGCCTCATATTTATCATTAATTAGCGCAATTCTTTCCTTAAGTATTACTGATGAGCCATGCTCATTGATTAGTTTCTCAAACATTTCCAGCATGTTTATTCCTTCTCGGCGTTTCGCATAACGTTGCGGTAAACGGAAGACTTTAAGTAACTTTTTTGTGGAAAATTTTTACGAATTAAAACCTCAAAAAAGCTACTTAAAGTCTGTCCAGTGGAGCGAAGCAGAACGATGTTTGACTGCCTTGTTAAAATTAGTGCCTAGGCCAAGCAGAGCTTGACCTAGGGCTTTGAGATTAAATATAACCAATGAAATGCAAGGCAAGAACTAAGCCTGTTAGGGCCGTTATTACTTTAGCAACGTCAATGATGATATTTAACTTTGTTTGCCTCTTCATGGTTAATTACCAATTAGAAGCAGTCACAACGGTACCGTGAGACTGCAAATAAAATTGCATGCCCACTTTGGCAGTTACTCGATAGCTGGTTTCACAAAATGGCGGCGCCGCCATTTGCGCCAGCCTTAATTGGCTGCCTAACGACGTGTGTGCCCACGCGCCGAGGATTGAATAGCAGGGTGCTACTTTAGAAGTGTCCCATTTCTCTACTCACTTCCCAATTCTTTTAACACACGGTTCAATTTTTAAAATTAACGAACCAAAGCAATTATTCTGTCCCATTCGCTGCTGTGTTGAATATTCTCTTCTCTTGTGCCGCCGAAAGTATTTCCAGTCCTAACTATACCTATCATTTCCTTTAAATCAAATCTCCGCCATGCGGGAATCTTACCCGATTTGCTATAACCACCTACTTGATATGAAAGAAGTTGCGTCTCGCCGTTACGCACACCCAAAATATGGGGCTCAACTATTCTGATATTTCCATGATAAGTAAATTGCAGAAGTTGCTTTTCTCTTATTGCATCAATGACAGTCTGCATTTTCCATTTCCTTTTTACAGTTTTTTCAAGGGCTAGAAATAAATTCGTAAATACACGGTTCAATACATTCGGAAATATACGGCCGATTATATTTAAGAGCCAAACTTCCGCTTTGGGCACTTCAACGACTTTCGGCGGCTTGCTTCACGAAGCACGCCCTACAAATACGCTATTGACTTACAATTTTTGGCGGTGGCGCCTGCCCTTCTACTGAATCTAAATTGCCATCAAAACATGCCCATGCGGGAGCACTTTTTGTCCAGATGTTTATGGTGGGGGAAATCGAGGAGGGTTCGTCTAAAGTGCCGATGCGCACACCAGTGTATTGTGGCCTTGCGGATGAATTGGCGAATAAGTGCGAGCCGCAGACTGGGCAAAAGCGACGGCGAAGATGATTGCCGCTTTCAACAAGGTTAGTGAATTCACTCAGCTCACCATTAATGATGAGCGAATCCGTATTCACTATGGCGTTCACCGTGCCGTTGGAGGCGATATGCTGGCAGTCTTTACACCAACAGACGCGCGCAGCAATTGGCTCACCAGAAAATTGATAACTCACCGCCCCACACAGACATCTCCCACTGCGTTCAACCATATAGCCCCCTGCTCTTTTGTATCTGAATAATGGAAACTCCATTAAAGACTATTACACCCAACCATACCAACAGGAATTACTGGATATTACAAGACCGTGGGATTACCGCAGCCGCTTAACATTTTCATTGATTCTGTCTTGAATCATTTTCAACGTATCCTTGGTAATTTGCTCTGGCAATGAGCTTTTAGCAATGGAAGGAAAGCCATCTGCAAGATCGCAAACCTCATCGATAATTTCATTCACTGCTCCAGTTGAAAGCTCAGCTTCTTGTTCACCCAAGGCAATCAATTGTTTGCGGCTAACTTCCAATGCCTCACCCATAACATCCATCTGGTGGTAACCACCGGGGCCTTCGCAGAAAGTAACATCGTAAGCGGGTGCGAGTGACCATTGGCCGGTGCGTGACATTAGGTAGGAGAAATTTTTGGGGTGATCGTCACGATTATTAAAGGCGACATTAAAAACAATACGTTTAAATGCGATAGCTTTTTCGCGCACGTCATTGGTACACATTTGTGTTGCGCGCAAAAAATTGCGGTAATCCAATGCACCGGGGGTTTGATAATCCGCGCCGGTAAATGCGGCGAGGCTTTGCATAGGTATGCGCAGTTCACTTTGGTGATCTGAGCTTGTATAACGATCAAATCGTTTAGTTGCAAAAGCTGCTTGCCCATCAGATAAATTAAAGTAGGCGGTTTGTGGCGTATTGATATTGCAGCGGCGCAAGCACTCTGCATAAACAGCTTCAATTGCGCAGACTTCAGCGTGCTCGTTTTGGGCGGGAAATTTAATTAACCATGCTTCTAAATTTGGGGCGGCGGCAGTTGTAAATTCACCCGTGATTGTGTTGCGATAAAGTAATGCCTTGGGGCGCGCGCCTTGGGGCGAACCACCAATTTGCAACAATTTTTGTAAGAACTCGCCGCCTTCACCATTCAGCACCTCACTAACTTCAGCAGCTAACCGGTCGAGCGGAATGTGCAATTCTGGCGCAACCAGATCAAGCGCAACCGGTTCAAATGACAATGCGCCCATGGCATTGTTATTGATATAGGTCAGCCGCTCTAGCGGGCCAATTCGTGCAGAGTTTAAGCCGCGACGCTTGAACAAACGATCCATCAATAACATACCCCAGCCATCAGGCATGGCATCGTACACTGGGCCAGGCAATCCCATTTGGTGTTGTGGAAAATCTTTGCGTAATTTGGAGCCGTTTAGCGGCAAACGAAAGGACGATAATTCCAACCCATTCTTTATTGCCTCATCACTGTATTCAAATGCGATGAGTGGACGGCCGGTAAGCGCATTGGAAGACACCAATGTACCCCAGTGCCAATGCTCGCCCCAGCCATCGTAATAGACATGAATTTTTTCAGGCATTGTCTGATTTCCTTTTAATCCGCTGCCGACTCGCGCTTTTTTCATAGCGCAAAATATCATCCAAACTTTCGAGCTTGGGCAAAAATAACGCCTCCAACTCACTCATGCGACCAAGCACCATAGCCACGCGCACCAAACTTTCAAACGAAACATTGCGCCCCGCTTCCAGATTGGACAGGGTATTAACGCCAATGCCAGCGCGCCCCGCAAGCTCGGCTTGAGTCATCTGCTGGGCGAGCCGCTCTTTGCGTAGCCGCTCGCAAAGCAGCTTGATCAGCTCATCAGGCTTTCTGAATTTTAAATCCATAATATTGTGCTTTATCTAATAAAATGCCACATAAGACACAATATAACAGAGTTAAATAACTATAAATAGTTCACTTTTCACCCAGCGAAAAATCCCCCGCCAACGCTAGCTGACAGGGGATTTCGGGGTCACGTGGGCACAGCCGTGATTTTTACTTCGCCAAAGCTTCCAGCGTTTCTTTGGCTTCTGCACTTACACTGTGATTCAGAGTCATCACAATTTCCGCCAGTTGCTTTTCCGCTTCCGTCGCGGATTCTGTTTCACTGACGGTTTTCAACGCAGCAACATCTTCGGCTTTGGCTTGGTGTTCAACATTGTGAATTGCCTGAGCTATGGAGCGAGTGGCTTCGCTGTTAGCCTCGTCTTTGCTGATCGCCGCCAGCGTTGCTTTGTGATCAGCAGAGGGGTAGTGATTCAGTTCGGTCAGAATACGCGCCAGGGTAGCAGTCGCGTTGGATTCCGCGAACGACACTGGGGCAACGACCAATAGCGTGAACAAAGCGATAACGGCGGCGGATAAGGGGGAGGTTTTGCGCTTCAACTTTATTAGCTCCTACTTAGTTATGGTTGGGAAAGTTTGATTATAGGAAGGCACTGATTAGTGGACGGTGCCGACTAGCGTGCGGCGCTGATTATGGCACGGCCCGCGTGAGCTTGTGTGCGATGTGAGCCGCCGTCCGGGGATCTTTGATGCAGCTCACCTAATGTATAAATTTATTTCGTCAAAAAGAAAAATCCCCCGCAGAATTAACTGACGGGGGACTTAAGGGATTACACGGGATTACTTTTTGCGGTTAATACACATCCCGCAAATAACGCTTATCCATATTCAATTTACGAATGTAGTTAACGGTTTCGGCTTCGTCGAATTTTCCGTATTGCTGGATGATATCGCGCAGGGCTTGGTCTACATCTTTTGCCATGCGGCTGGCATCGCCACACACGCAAAAGTAAGCGCCCTCTTCCAGCCAATTCCAAATTGCTTCGCCTTGTTCACGCATACGATCTTGTACGTAAATTTTTTGAGTTTGATCGCGTGAGAAAGCGAGACTTAATTCGGTGAGTACGCCGTCTTTTTGGAATTGCTGGATTTCATCTTGATAATAAAAGTCAGTAGCGGCATGTTGCTCGCCAAAGAACAACCAGTTTTTGCCTTGATCACCGCGCGCCTGACGCTCTTGCAAGAAACCACGGAAAGGGGCAACGCCGGTGCCGGGGCCGACCATGATTAATGGTGTGTCGCCATTTTCCGGCACGTGAAAATGTTTGCTGGGTTGTACAAAGATGGGAATGTCTACGCCATCCGCGCGATCTGCTAAAAAGGTTGATGCAACACCTTTGCGGATTTTTTTGCTGTCGCGGAAACGACTGTAACGCACGGCAGATACGGTTAAATCAATTCGTGTGGGTTGCGCCTTGCTACTTGATGCAATGGAATACAAACGCGGCTGCATACGTTTGAGCAAAGGGAGCAATTCATCAGCGCTGGCGCGGATGGGAAATTCTTGCAAAATATCGGCGAGTTGGCGGCCGTAAAGCCAGGTCTGTAATTCTGTTTTATGTTCTGCATCGAGTAGTTTTTTTAATTCTTTGCTGTTGGAGCGCTGCGCAATAAAATTCAGCGCCTCCAAACTCGGACGACAGATTTCATAATTTTCAAGCAGTGCTTTATGTAGTGGCTTTTCATGCGTATCCACCACCACTGGCGCATCGGCATTTAAATTCAGTGTTTGCTCCAATTCAAATACGTACTCGGGGCAATTTTTTGGCCAGATACCGAGTGCATCGCCCGCTTCATAGGTAATGCCGGATTCGCCTAAATCAAAACCGAATTGACGGACATCTTTGCCGGAGCCCTCGGCATTCAAACGCTTGTTGACGATCAAACGCGAGCCATAAGGATTGGCTTTGCCATAAGCAACAGCTGAAGAAGGTGTCGCTGGTGCTGTGGATGATGTGGTGGTAGTCGCGGTCATTGGTGATGGCTGGTTCGCAGCAGAGGCAACAGAAGTTAGGGGTGCTAATTGCTCACTGAGCTTAGCAAACCATTCTGCCGCTGGCGATTCAAAATCGGTATCGCAATCGACTCGCTCTACCAACGCCTTGGCGCCCAGTGTTTGCAAGCGGGAAAATAATTTTTTGCCATGACCGCAGAACTGGTCGTAATTGGAATCGCCTAGCGCCAAGAGTGCGAATTGCAATTCGGTTAAAGACGGTGCCAAATCGCTATTCAATTGGCTCCAGAAATCGCCGCCGCTATCCGGCGCATCGCCATCGCCAAAGGTGCTGGTGATAAATACGGCGAGTTTGTTGCTCGCGAGTTTTTCCAATGAATAGTCATTCATGGATTTCACATTCACCGCCCAACCCTGCGCCGATAATTGCTGCGCAAATTTTTCGGCGAGTGTTTCAGCATTGCCGGTTTGCGATGCCCAGAGCAGTAGCAATTCCGGTTTGGTTTGTGAAGGTGAGGCCACCCCCATCGGCCCAACACCTATGGATAAGACGCGGCTAAACATACCGGCAAGCAAACCATTAACCCAAGTGCGATGATGTGGATTAATGGGCGCATCGGCGGGCAACGCGGGTACGGCAGAAATTAATTTAGCACTGGCTTGCAAACCACTGATGTAACCGCCCAGATAAGTGCGCTCGGCCTCGGAGAAATTCGGCGCTACTGCTTCCACTACACCGATTTTTTCGGCGAAGGTTTTAATCAGGGTCATGCTGGTTTCCTCAGCCACGGCAGCAAAGGCCATAGGGCTGGTGTAATCATAATTCTGCGCAGTAGAGTTTTCTGCAGAATCCAAATCACTGGACTCAACAAATACTTCTACACGTTTTAACGCAACAGCGGCGACTTTTAATTCCGGCTGCTGCGAAATCGCATCGATTTTATCGCTGGTGACGGCATTGATGCAGAGATTATCGCCATACACATCGTTCCAATGGATGGGCGCAAAACAGCAGCCGGGTTGCACGCGATCAGTCACAACGGCAGGTAAAATGGCGTAGCCGCGACGCGAGCGGATTTCTACTTTGTCTTTGTTCTTGATACCCAATTCAGTCGCATCTTGTGGATGAATTTCAACAAAAGTGCCGGGATTTAGTTTATTGAGCGTGGCAATTTTTCCGGTTTTGGTGAGTGTATGCCATTGATGTTGCACACGGCCGGTATTCAGAATCATCGGGAATTCCGCACTCGGCATTTCGGCCGGGTTTACATGCGGGCGCGCGAGAAAAATTGCTTTACCGGAATCTGTCGCAAATTGAATTAATGGATTAATACCATCATCCGCCACTTTCAATGGCTGATTGATACCGGTGTTTAAATAACGGATGGGATTGCGCGTGGAGGTTTCATCCGCACAAGGCCATTGCAGTGGGGATTCGCGCAAGCGTGTGTAAGTTACGCCGCGTAGATCGTAGCCGGTTTTGGGGTTGTAGCTTTGTCTGATTTCGTCAAATACTTCTGCCGCCGACGTAAAACTAAACCCTTCACTAAAACCCATTTCGCTGGCGACGCGCGCAATAATTTCCCAATCCGCCATGGCCTCGCCGGGCGGATTCACCGCTTCTTGCATGAGCGTAATATTGCGCTCGGAATTGATCATCACCCCTTCTGCTTCTGCCCATAACGCGCCGGGCAATAAAATATCGGCGTAACGGTTGGTTTCGGTGTCGAGGAAAGCGTCTTGCGCGATAACTAATTCTGCGCGCTGTAAACCTTCAATAACGATTTTGCGATTGGGTACAGAAGCCACGGGATTAGTGCAAATTATCCAGCAGGCTTTTACGTCGCCAGCGGCCATGCGCTCAAATAAATCGACTGTGCCTTTGCCGAGTTTGGTGCTGATACTGCCCGGTTCAACGCCCCACATCTGTTCGATAAATTCGCGGTCTTTTTCCACTAACAATGTTCGCTGACCGGGCAGGCCCG
>CAZCJR010000147.1:0-9986 GCA_964499225.1 uncultured Cellvibrionaceae bacterium
AAGTGCCAAATGAAAACGACCGGCACAAGGGCCGGTCGTCAACATGAGAGAGGGGAATGAATTAGTCGCGCAATAAGCAGTTAAGCTCATCCACAACTTCAGCCCAATCGGAGTGCTCTTGACGAGCTTCACGCAGGAATGCCGCTTGTTCGGCAGTCCAGAAGGGGGCGCTAGCCAAAGGCTCGGCTTGCGGGAGCGGGTTATGCTTTTGAATAAAAGCATCAATCGCAGCGGGAGAGTTGGGTAGACCTAATTTGGCAAAAAGATCACTCAGCGTGTAGAACATGCGGCCCTCCTATCATTGTGTACGGACTTGTTTCGTCATTGAAAATAAGTTCCGCGACTAGGATACCGTTTAGCACGCTGACTTTCCTAGCTTAATTTACCCCCGTCAACTTCATCGACTCGATCAAATCGTCTTTACGCTGCCAGAGTTGATTAACCCACTGCTGAAAACCGGCGCGAAATTCAGCGTCTTCGGTGTAGTCGCCAATCAATTCTGCAGGGATGGGGATTTGGCGAATATGGACTTGTACGGTTTTCACGCGTCCGCAAGCGTAATCCCAATAAGTAGGGATTCCCTCAGGATAGTGGATAGTAACGTCTAATAACCGATGTAACTGTCCATTCATCGCAGCCAAGGTAAATGCTAACCCACCCGCTCTGGGCATCAACAGATGACGATAAATGGATTTTTGCTGAGCATATTTAGCAGTGGTAAAACGGGTGCCCTCGAGAAAATTAATAATCGTAACCGGGTTGTAACGAAATTTTTCGCAAGCCTTGCGGGTTTGCTCTATATCTTTGCCTTGTAACGATGGGTCGCGTGCAATTTGCTCTTTGGTGTGGCGACGCATAAAGGGGAACTCCAATGCCCACCAGGCCAGGCCGAGCAAGGGGACCCAAATTAACGATTGTTTTAAAAAGAACTTCAGATAGGGAATGCGCCCGTTGAAAATACGCAGCAGCAATAAAATATCCACCCAGGATTGATGATTCGCCACCATCATGTACCACTCCTGTTTACTCAGGTTATCCAAACCTTCGATTTCTAACTGAGTTGGCAGTAACCACTGTTGATGACGCGCATTGGCATCCATCCAATGACTCGCCAACCAATCCAACCAGCGATTACATAACGCTTGCCAAGGTGCAAAAGGAAAGCAGACCTTTAACAACGCCAGCACCATTATCGGCAGAAAAACGGCGCTGGTCAGCAGAACAAACAGGAGGGTGATAACAGCACCCAGAAGATGACGGAACTTGGACATAAACAACGTCTACCAAAAGAAATAATCTGTACGGAATGAACCCGGTGTAAATACTCAGGTCAATATACTCTAGACCATTTTGTCAGTTACCGATCACTGTCCCATGAGCTGGTTCAATGACAGGGCCCGACAATCTGGTCGAATAACGTGGTTCAAAGAACAGGTTTAACCACACGAATGTTACTGAGGGAGCATCATCATGAATAGTTCATTAAAATCCTTTTGGCGAGATAACCGTTCACTGTTGTTATTTTTAGCTCTGATGTTTTGTTTTCGCAGCGCCATCGCCGATTGGAATGATGTCCCCAGCGGCTCGATGAAACCCACTCTGATTGAAGGCGACCGTATTGGCCTGAACAAAATGGCTTACGATCTACGCGTCCCCTTCACTCATATTTCACTGTACAAAATAGCCGATCCAGCACGCGGCGACATTGCCGTATTTGATTCCAAGGCCGCCGATAAACGTTTGGTAAAACGTGTTATTGGCGTACCCGGCGATAGGGTTGCTATGCAAGACAACCGACTCTATATCAACGGTGAAGCGATTGCCTACACTGCTGCAGCCAATGGCGATTGGCTTGAACATTTACCGGGCAAGAACCACATTGTGCGCATTGATCCAAACGCTAAAACCTACGCAAATTTTAATCCAGTAACCGTTCCCGCAGGCCAGTATTTAATGCTCGGCGACAACCGCGATAATAGCGCCGATTCTCGCGTGATTGGTTTTGTACCGCGCAGCGAGTTTGTCGGTCGTTCACGCAGCGTCGTCATGTCGCTCGATTATGAAGATTACTTGTTACCGCGAGCAGAACGGTTTTTTCATGGACTCGAATAACCACTAAATAAACTGAATTAATAAGTGCGCGCCCACCACAAAAAACATTTACCGTAAAAAAATCTACCGTAAAAAATAGGCGCGCACATCCAACCAGTTATCCACCCTCACTTCTCCTGCTTCCGTCATGTTGTGCGGTGCCGAAAACAAAATCCCCTGGCCTACAAACCCCTCAAAATGACGCGAACTGTCATCGATTAAATAATCCGCTTGCACCACATTCTTCTTACCGCAAAAAATAAAATTCATCGGCGATAAAAACGGCAAGTGTTTCACCAGCCATTCGTATTTGGGCGCGAAAGACGTCGGGTGTTCCATTGCTGCCGTGGCAATGACAATCTCATAAGACTCATGTAATTCACGAATCACATCAATTGCATGCTCATAGGGCGATATATCTTCAAAAAACGCGGGTATATCAGGATAGGCTCGCACGCGTGCAAGGTGCGACTCAGGAACCTTGTGGTAAATTTTAGTCGCGTATAGATCTTCTTTGGTAAGGTTTTGTTGGAACTCGGTGTTGTACCAATCGAGGTGACGAGCCAGAGTGTCGCAGATGGTTTCGTCCATATCAATCGCAATACGTTTGCGCATTTGTGCTCTCAGTAAAAATCAATAGTCGATAAAAAAATCCCCCGCTAAAGCGAGGGAATCTTTAAACGGGATTAGCCACATAAACCAAATTAAAAATTGGTCTGCACCAGCGGTGAGGTCTCCGCATCGTAATCGACACCGTTCAAACCAAAGCCGAACAGGCGCAGGAATTCAGTTTTGTATCCTGCAAAGTCGGTTAATTCAAACAAATTTTCTTCGGTGACTTGCTCCCAAATAGCCTCTACTTTGGTTTGCACTGAAGGATTTAATTCCAATTCGTCAACACGGTAGCGGTTAGCATCATCCAAACGCGGAGTGGCAGAGTACAAACACTCTTTAAACAAACGTTGAATTTGTTCGATGCAGCCTTCGTGAGTGCCCTGCTCTTTCATGACCTTGAACAGGATCGCCAAATACAACGGCATTACCGGAATCGCGGAACTAGCTTGGGTCACAACGGCTTTGAGTACAGCAACACGCGCTTTACCGCCGTGTTTTGCGCTCAGGGTTTTTGCGGCGCGATCCAAATCTTCTTTGGCTTTACCGATAGTCGCTTTGCCATAGATTGGCCAAGTCAATTTGTCGCCGAGGTAGGTGTAAGCAACGGTTTGGAAATTGTCGGCAAGCAGATCAGCACCTTTGAGTGCATCGATCCACATTTCCCAATCTTCGCCACCCATCACTTTAACGGTGTTGGCGATTTCTTCGTCAGACGCTGGTTCGATGGTGACATCGGCGATTTTCAGCGTATCGGTATTGAGGTTTTTAGAGACGTACTGTTTGCCGATTGGCTTGAGAACCGAGTTATAAACTTCGCCGGTTTTAGGATCAGTGCGGCGTGGCGAGGCCAGGCTATAAATCACCAGATCCACTTTACCGATTGAATTTTTCAGTTCGGCAATCACTTGATCTTTCAATGCATCCGAGAAAGCATCGCCATTAATGGTGTGTGCGTATAAGCCAGCAGCTTTGGCCGCATCGTGAAACGCCGAAGTGTTGTAGTAGCCAGCGGTACCGGTTTTGGTATCGCTCGGCTCTTTTTCGAAACACACACCCAAGGTATCGGCACCGCCGCCAAACGCAGCAGTAATACGTGAAGACAAACCAAAACCGGTAGAACAGCCCAGCACCAATACTTTCTTGGGGGCATCGGCCACAGGTCCCTTGGCTTTAGTGAAGGCGATTTGCTCTTGGACGTTAACCGCACAACCTTGCGGATGGGCGTTGGTACAAATAAAACCGCGAACTTTAGGCTTGATAATCATGGATCTACCTTGTAATGGCTGACTAGGAAAGTTAAGAAAGTGATGCTGGCCGGAAGGCGGCAAGCAAAGTCGGCCATTATAGTGCCTGAATCGGCGAATGTCCCCCTGCTGCAATCCAGGCTGGCTGCCCGCCGGAAAATCCGGCTATAGTGAAGGCGACTTATATCAATCTGATGAAGGACAAATTCTATGCTCTATCCAATGTTCGCCATGGTAATCCTCACCAGCGTCGTAGCCGTCTATCTACTTCGCCTACGAATAAAGGCAGTCAAAGCGGGCGACGTCAGGCTCAGCCAGTTTCGCCTTAATACCGGCGAGGTGCCGGATGCCATCAACCAGGCAGCGCGCAATTACTCCAATTTGTTTGAAGTGCCGGTGCTGTTTTACACCGCAGGGGCGATTGCCATAGCACTCGGCATACAGATTCCGGCCATGGTGATTACGGCATGGATTTTTGTCTTGGCGCGCATTGCGCACAGTTGGATTCACTTAACCAGCAACAACGTGATTCATCGCTTTCGCGCCTTTGTGCTAGGCAATATTTGTGTGCTGGTGATATGGGGAATACTGGTCGCCAGTTATGCGACCCGTTAGGCAAGAAACAACAGCCATCTCAATGACGCCAGTGCAAACACGTTAATTTTCCCGAGAGTGCCTATAGCTACTTTTCTTTACACTCATCCGAGCTTGCCTGCAGGGCTTTTCAGGTAAAATGCGCGCCTTTAATTCGGCCTGTATTCACCACTATCCCAGGATAAAAAATGATAACCCACGAACCTAACCCGCTTTACGTCGCTAACCCCGATCGTTACAAAACTATGAAATTCCAACGCTGTGGCAAAAGTGGTCTGCGTTTGCCGCGCTTGTCATTGGGTTTGTGGCAAAACTTCGGCGCAGTAGATTCACAAGCTAACGCGCGTGCGATGCTGCAACGCGCATTTGATTTGGGTATCACTCACTTTGATTTAGCCAATAACTACGGCCCCAATTTCGGCTCGGCAGAATCGACTTTCGGCGCTATTTTTAAACAGGATTTTGTGCCATACCGCGATGAACTAATCATCTCCAGCAAAGCGGGTTACGATATGTGGCCAGGCCCTTATGGCATCGGCGGTTCACGTAAATATTTAGTGAGCAGTTGCGACCAAAGTTTGAGGCGCACCGGACTCGATTATTTCGATATTTTTTATCACCACTGCATGGACCCGGAAACACCGCTGGAAGAAACCATGCAAGCACTGGACTTTATCGTCCGCTCTGGCCGCGCACTCTATGTAGGTATTTCCAATTACCAACCAGCGCAAACCAAAGAAGCCGTGCGCATTTTGCGTGAGTTAGGTACACCACTGTTGATCCATCAGCCGCGCTACAACATGTTTGATCGCTGGATTGAAGACGGTTTAACTGATGTATTAAAAGACGAGGGGGTTGGCTCGATTGTATTCTCGCCCCTCGCACAAGGCGTACTGACTAACAAATACCTGAACGGTATTCCAGAAGGCTCACGTGCTGCACGCGCCGAACAAATTTATCTGGGCGATAAAGACATCACTCCCGAAAAAATCCAAAAGGTGCAAGCACTGAATAAGATTGCAGAATCGCGCGGCCAATCATTGGCGCAAATGGCAATTGCCTGGACTCTGCATAACGATGCTGTTACCACCTGCCTGATAGGCGCCAGCCGTCCCGCGCAAATTGATGATTCAGTTGCTGCATTAAACAATTTGAATTTCAGTGCTGATGAACTCGCAAAAATTGAAGCCATTCTAAAATAAACCACTCCGTAGGTTGGGTTAGAAGCGAGTACAACGAGCTTCGTAACCCAACATTCAGTGTGCTGCAATACTGCTGTTGGGTTACGAGGCTCGCGCTGCTCGCCTCTAACCCAACCTACGGTTTAACGATCAACTCTTCAATCAACCAATCATCCGCGCATAATTCTCCTTTAATTGTTTTTTGGGATACATAATTGAATGCGCTTCAACCGTACCTAAGCAAAACAAACACAATAAACAAGCCCGACCTAAGATTCCCTGCCGCCACAACCAATAAACAATCCATCCTGCCAGCACACAGGGTAATATCACAATCAGTGCAGAAATAATCAAATTCATCACCATCTCACCCCTTTATCACATCAGATTTTCCATTCCCCAGCGCATACCAATCCACTTTGCGTGTAAGCATCATAAATACACCTAACAATACAAACAGCAACAGTGAGCCCATTAGCAGTGCGTAATCTTCCGCACTTAACAGGCCATAGAGCAAGGCATATAAGAAGCTTAAACCAGCGGTAAATCCGAGACCCCGCCAAATACTTTCCAATACATGCGACACATAAAAACCAATCAACAATACACATGCAACCGAAGAAATACCGTAAGCCAACGCAAAGCCGATATGTTCAGCAAGCGATAACAACAATAAGTAGAAAAATGCCAGCGCCAAGCCCACTAGACCGTATTGCACCGGGTGCACTTGCAAACGTTTAAGCACTTCAAACAAAAAGAAACTGGCAAAGGTTAAGGCGATAAACAGCAGCGCATATTTAATTGCGCGATCACTTTTTACATACTGGTTAACCGGATCAATCAAACTCACTCCAAATTGCCGCTGCTGGTATTGATCACACTCATTAGTGCGCACACAGGTATAAAAATATTCAGAAAAATTGGTGGAAAAATAAGAGGTCTGCCAGCGTGCGGTAAAACCAGTGTCCGTCACACTGCGTTCCACCGGTAAAAAATTTCCGTTAAACCGAGGATGTGGCCAATCAGAACCTAGCTCTACATGTGTCTCTTTTCCGATAGGCGAAAAATGCAGCTGCTCGGTACCATCAAGCAGTAAATTAAAAGAAAACGCCAGTTTTTGATTTTGCTGATTAGTCAACTGCAATACATCCAAGGGAAAAGCAGCATGAACACCATCGCCAAGAATTTTAAGTTCTGACCCAGGCTCAAACTCGTAGGATTGATTATTCAACTGCAATTTCAATGAATTTTTAATGCCCCGAATATCGCTGATCCCAACCGATACATAGGGTTTGAGGAAAGTGTAATCGGCAAGATTATTTTTAATGCCGTAGTTCACCGGCACCATAAAATGACCATCCACACGCGTATCTGCATGATAGAGCCGCGCCGCATATATTCCCAACTTACGCAATTGCGTCGTGACATCACCATTAACACGGAACAGGTCGGGCAAAAAATGCAATTTACCCGCGACGGTACGCTCTTCCACCACTCGCTCTTTTTTGTCATTGACGATCCAGGTGCGCTCAATTTTGGTGTAGGGCACCACTAGCACCGGCCCGACGAGGGTTTGGCTATGGCTTGAACTACTGGCGATATCGCGAATTACTTGCTCGCTGTAGGTGCGGCGCTCGTCAATCGAATTACCGATCATACTGATAGGGATCAACAGCAATAACATTAACAGGCCAATCGCGAGAAATTTAAATAACAAGGGGCGTTTCATGGGTTTCTCCTTAGGAATTAAGTAGGAGAAATGATGCGTGCTGAAGATGGGAAGTTTATGTGCGAAATATGGAGTTTGTGTGGAGTTTTGATGATGGGTGGTAAAATCCCGCCGGGAGTTCATAATAAAAAGTCAGAGCACCCGGCGCTTGTCCCCAGAAACAGGACGAAAATGAATTACCGCGCGGATGAAGCATTAGCTGAATTGAATGCTATCTGTTTCCTGTAGGGAAAAACAGTGCGGTACTTTTGAATAAATTCGTCATTAAATTTCTTCATACGTTTGGATATCAATACATTGCCGGACGAGAAAGTCGAGGTGCAACGTCCATTACCTTTATTACAAAGCTCTTCTACCTGAATAGGTGAGGCAAAGAAATAGTCCGCAAAATGTTTTTCAAACTTGTTCATATCCGCTGGAGTCAGTAACAATTGTTCATCATCGACACCCGCACCAACCATTAGGAATGCTTGACTGGAATCCGTGACGACCGGATTACTATTTATCTTCACGCTGGCCAGATCAATATTGAGTACGCGCTTACGTTCAAAATAAGTAACCACAAAGCGCCCTTCCGTTTGTTTTCCCTGCTCCTGATAATTGAAGCTATACCAATCCGTTTTACCGGTTTTAACAATATCCAAGCGAGCGCCGCCTTCTTCAGCAACCCAACTACCATCAAGCTGCTGTATTGACGCTGGAGCCTTGGTTCCGGCCAGCGGTTTATTGAGTACATCTTTGCAGGCCGTAAGAGACAAGATTAACAGGGCGGGAATCACTAACTTCATTAACAACGACATTCTCACACTCACTCTCTGAAGGGCGGGGGCATCTATTCCCTCCACCAGTTTGACCAACGTTAGGCGCGGAGCTTATTTTTTTGTGCTGTTTCGAGGTGTAAAAAATTGTACGCTAAAGCCGTGATATGCCCCTCATCCAGCACGACTGGATAAGGTCAGCGGGAAACTTAAGCTTGCAGCCACTCCGTCGGAAGTATTGCTCAGCTCAAGACCACCACGGTGTAAAACAATAACTTCCTGAACAAAATTCAATCCCAAGCCAGTGCTCTTCTTACCCGTTGCAGGGCGAGGCAAAGAGAAAAACCGTTCAGTTAAACGTGCAAATGCAAAATCGGGAATGGGGTCGCCTTGATTGGTAATGGAGATTAACAGGCGATCATTTTCTTTGGCGGTACGCAGAAAAATAAGCCCGCCATAGGGAGTGAAGTCGAGCGCGTTGTCGAGCAGGTTGTTGATCGCTTGATGGAGCAAAAATAATTCGCCATTCACTATCGCATCAGGAATGTAATTTTTTTTAATCTGTAGCTGCTGCTGTGTGATACGTGCCATTTGATTATCGAGTAACTCATCCAGCAGCATATTGAGGTCAACCGGTTTGGGATCATGCAGAGTTTGCTGTTGCTCGACCAATGCTAAATTTAACAGGCGCTCTATAAGCTGCTGCAAGCGCAGGCTTTCACTGTCGATATTATAAATAAACCTGCGCCGCTGCTCATCGCTCTCAGGAGTTTGCAACAGTGGTGACTGCAATAACTCTGTGGCAGCGCGGATTCCGGCAAGCGGGCTTTTTAATTCATGCGCAAGTGTCTGCACGTAGCGCTCGATGTAGGCTTTGCCATCCAATTCCGTGCGCATGGATTCGAGTGCCTGAGCAAGTTGACGCAACTCACCACTGGCAATTTTACTTTCAGGAATTATCGCGCGCTTACCCTGGCTGACATTTACCGCGTATTCCCGTAATTTGCGTAACTCGCGGCTCAACCACCAGGAAAAAATTGCCCCGCTCAATAATCCGAGCAATATTAATCCACCACCTAGAATGCTCAGGCGTCGCTGGGTGCGATCAATAAACGGCTGCACACTGCGATTGGGTTTAGCTACAGAAACCACACCGATAATCTCATCGCCATTCTTGATCGGCGCCGCCACATACATAATGCTGGAGCTTTCATCGCCAGCGATTTCATGGGATGAGCGCGCCCCGTATTGCCCTTGTAGCGTCAGGAAGACGTCGTTCCACTGCGAATAATTTTGGCCTACGGCGATATTTTTTGAATCGAGCAATACAATCCCATTTCTATCGGTGATATAAATCCGGTGGTTGACTGCAGATTTATTAACTCCCCAAATGCTGGCATTGGGTGTACGTTGGCCGTAAGCGCGAAAGATATCTGCGTAGAATTCGTTATTGATTTTATTGTTGAGCATAGGCTCACGCAAAAACTCCGCGAGCAAATTGGCAGTATCGACTAATGTTTCCTCGGTGGACTGGCGCACACCGGGGCGAATTTCTTCCATCACCGTTCGCAAGACGAAGTAACTACAGAATGCAACAAAGAGCATGTAGATAATAAAAATGCGTAAGCTCAACGACATTAATGGACTTCCGGCTGATAAGAGTAACCAAAACCGCGCTGGGTTTTTATGGGATCTGCGGCGGCGTTGACTGCTCGCAATTTTGCGCGCAAAGTTTTGATATGACCATCGATGCTGCGGTCATAGCCCGCATCAG
>CAZCJR010000148.1:0-9968 GCA_964499225.1 uncultured Cellvibrionaceae bacterium
TAATTATTTTTAACATAAATTCTTCATTGGACACAATAACTCTTATATATATAAGTAATTAAAAATAAATAACCAATTACATATGAATTTTTACATTGTTATGTGCAAAACCCGTAGAAAATTTGACAAATATATTAAACTAAATAGAGTTAGAAATAAGGTTATAGTTGATATAAATGAATTAGTTTCAGAATATGATATAGATATCGACAAACATAGAGATTATTTTAATCTTATGATCTATACTCGTATTAATCACTCACTTAGAAAAGGTAAAGATATTTATTATATACCTGATTTTGGAAAAAATGTCTCTGTAAATGAACTATTTAAACTTAAAGAAATTTTAGAGTTTGATATTAATTTCAATATTTTATTGTTTTATGAAGAATTCATGAATAATTCCGCAGTATTAGATGATGTATTTGAAAATATTTCCAAGTTCGGCTCAAGTCAAATTATTAAAGATTATTGAGTATATAAAAAGAAAAATTTCATTATGATATTTAATAATGTGTGGACAAAAGAAAAAAATGATAAATTAAGACAATTTATAAAAGAAAAAAAATCAACAGATTTTATAATTGAATATTTTTGTGAAGATTTAGAACATCACCCAACAAAAAAATATTCTCATAGTGTTTTAAAAGGATATCATTTACAATCATATAAACAATTTAATGAGATAAAAATAAATCCAATTAATACTTTATACGATAGATATAGTGAATATTCTGAGTATTATGAAAATAAAGAAAATTATATCATAAATTTCGTAGATAATGACACAAAATATATTATAATGTTGTTATATGTTGAAAATTTTAATAAACCATCATATGAAATAGTTTTCACAACACAAAAACAATATGATATTTATATAAAAACAATAAATGATATTAAGAAAAAAAGAATTTTAAATCTAACAGATGAAGAATTATTAACTGATATTATTGAAAAAGAAACAAATTATAATAAAGTTATATCTATAATGAAAAAATTGTCATATATAATTTTAAGAGAAATTAAATTATTAGATATACCATTATCTTTAACAGAAACAAATAATTATAAAAAAATAGAATTATATAGAAATATTATTAAAGATTCTTTTGATATTGTTGAAACAAGTGGTATGAGTGAATTAAATCCAGGTAAAAAAATATTTTATTATGAATTAAAATAGAAAAGAACCTCTTAAAAAAAAGAGGTTCTTTTAATATATACTGAAACCTAACTCATAACAAATCGTAATCAGCATTATCTAATTCTTCAAGAGTCATACCAGTTTTTTTCAACATTTCCATAATATATTTTTCTTCATCATCTTCTTGTTTAAGATTATCTTCTAAACTATTTATACCTTTTAGAATATCTTCATCAGACATATTATCCAATTCGATAATTTCTCTTTCCAATAAATCAATACCATTTTCATAACTTTTGATTTTTTTCTCATGGAATTTGATAGTTGATAATTTTTCTTCTTTTTTTAATTTGATAAATTCTTGTTTTGTCATTTTTATTTATTTAATATTTCTTTCTACAAAGATACTAATTTAATTCCAACATTTCACTTAGTCTATTTTAATATATAAAGAAAAATATATTATATAAATGGCATTCAACGAATTAGATTTTCTTACATCACCTTATATGTTATTGCATAATAGTGATAATAAAGATACTATTTTTAATGATTTAACTGGAGAATTATCTGTTAATAAAGATGGTAACATTGTACCATCGACTGACGTTGCTAAAAAATCTGTAGTTTTTAAAAGACCAAACGTTCAAGGAACAAACTCAATTAAAAATTATTATAAAGATACAATTTATAAATTTTCTGGACATCCGATATCAGATGCTAATCCATATCTAAAATTAATTAAAGATTTTGAAAGTCCTACATTTAATGCTATGAGATTTCAAGCTTCGGATTTTTCATATCTAACAAATTTAGGAGTCTATCCAATAAATAGAATGTGGACATTAAGACGATTTACTGACGCATCAGTTGTACCAAACAATTTACAAAATTGGGGAAGTGACAAAAAACCTGAATTTGCAACAGAAACAATGGTTGGTTGGATAGATCCAGAAAATGAAACATTTTTTAATATAGGTTTCAGTGAAAAATGGATGAAAGTAACAGAAAGAGTAGATCAAATGTTGATGAAAATATTAGAACAAGAATTTGGTTTGAAAGGTAGTGTTATTTCTCTTCCTGGTTGGTCACAAGGTTTGCTATTTGGATTTTTAAAAAATATGGGTATAACTAATTTTGACGAAAATGATATACCAATGGGTAAACCTGAAGTTTTACAAGAAGCAGCAGCAAGAGCCGGTGATGGTAATCCTGGCTATGGTAATGAATCTACTTTTTCTATGACTTTAAAAACATCATACGAACAAAAATTTATAGGTGATATAGATCCTGGAAGTGCTATGTTAGATATCATAGAAAAATGTACTTATATGGGTACAAGAGATACTAGATATGTTTTTGGTGGTACTGATCCAAATGGAGTCATATCATCTTTAAGAAAAGCGTCAAATGGCACAAATGCCGATGATTGGTGGGCATTTATAAAAACAGTTGTTGATGCGTTTATGAACGCAATAACAGAAACATTTGAAGCACTTGGACTTTCAGAGACAGAACCAGCTAAAGAAGTGGTTACTGAAACGAAAGATGCTAATGGTAATGTAATAAAAGGTTCAACATCTGGTGAGGCTAAAAAGAAACTAACGGATTCATTAAATTTTTTAAAATCAACAGGAGATAAAACTTTTGACAGTATAATAGCTTCAACATTAGGTAAATGGAGATATGCTTTGGTTGGTTCTATTGCATTAATGACTGGTGAAAATTCAACACCTTGGCACCTAACCATAGGTAATCCATATTCACCATTTATATCTTTAGGTAACATTATAGTAAAATCAGTCGATTTAAAATTTAATAACGAATTAGCATATAATGATATGCCGACAAGATTAGATGTGGAAGTTTCGGTGGAATTAGGTAGAAATCTTGGAGCCCAAGAAATATTTCAAATGTTTAATAATGGATACATAAGAAGATATGATCCGGTTACTGAAAGTTCCGTAAATACTGAACCAAAACCAGTTACAAAAACACAGGCTGTTTCAGATGTTAATGTAACTAAACCTAAAGATCAAGCAAATTCACCAAATACACCACCAGAAACTACACCACCAGTTGAATCGACTGTTGAACCAACACCAACAAAGGAACCAGAACCATGGAAAGCTGGTGAAATAGTTTCATCTGGAACTATTGATTCAAATGGTGCAAAATATAGAGTAGAAAAAGACTCAACACCAAATTGGTACGTTGGTTATGTTAGTTTTTCTAAATATGTTATAACACCAGGTACAGGAGGTGATTCTACTGGTTCATTTAATTCATTAAGTGATGCCATAAATGCTTCTATTGAAGATGCCACAAATCTTACATAAAAATAAAAATAAAAAATATAAATGAAAACATTCACATTCGAAGTTATAAATAGAGATCCACTACAAGATTCATTATATGATATTTTTTCAAAAAGTGTTGTTGATAAACCTGTGCAAAGAATGCATGATGTTGTAAGAGAAAATGAAGAAGGTAGATTAGATTTAGTTAGTTTAAGAGTATATGGAACTACAGATAAAGTAGAAGAATTAATGGTTATAAATAACATATTAAATCCATTTTCTATACAAAGTGGTGAACCTATCGATTGGGTTTATAGATCTCAACTTGATTGGTTTAATGAAAAAGATAAAGAACTATCAATATCTGAAAAAGTTGCAAATCCTAAAAATAAAAAAGATACAAGAAAAGATCCATCAAGACAAACAGGAGTACCACCAACAATAAGACCAGTTGATTTTGAACAAATGATTGTGGATAAGAAAAATAAAACAATAAAATTAAACACTAAATTATCATGATAGAAATCATAGAAAGATCATCTATAGAAACCAAATCATTTGAACTAAATTATAGTAACAATCCTGATTTAGTAAAATCTTCAGAAAATGAGGGTAGAACTATACCGGAAAAAAGTGATGCTGATGTAGAAAAAAATAAAGAAGATTTAGGAAAATACCCTGTTATTTGGATAAATGGTGTTCAAGTAGAATCACCAAATATAACAAAATTAACTCTTAATAATGATGGTTTTATGCCATACTTATCACTTGAATTTTCAGATCCAACGAATAAATTAATAGATGATAATTTTCCTGTTGATAATGCTATTGTAAGTATATTCAAAGAATCTTCAAATAAAGATTTAATGGCAATAAAAATGGATTTTAAAATAACTGATTTTTCAATTATAAAAGGAACCAGTAAAGAAACAGTTACTTATACAATAGATGCTATTGTTGACGTTGATGGTTTTTATCTTAATAATTTTGAAAGTTATAAGGGTACAAGTTTTGATGTTTTGAAAAAATTATCACAAGATTTAAAATTAGGATTTGCAACAAATATATCATCAACAAATGATCAAATGGTATGGATAAATCCATCTAATTATAGAATTGAATTTTTTAGTGATATAGTTGAAAGATCGTATATTGATGATGACACATTCCTTTTCGGATATGTAGATTTTTATTATAATTTTAATTATGTAGATATTGAAAAACAACTTAAAGATGATATTTCTGAACAAATGAATATGTTAGATAGGGAAACTAAAGTAAAAGATGGTAAAGATGATAATGTACCATTAATTTTATCAAATAATCCTGATTATACATCAGATAGTAATATTAAAATAAATAAATACACCATAATAAATTCAAGTACAGCCATTAATTTAGAATATGGATATAGAAATCAATTATTTTATTATAATAAATTAAACGATGAAGTTAGTAGTTATATGTTGGATAACATAACAGAAGATAATGGTAATTCTATTGTGATGAAAGGAGATGAAGGCGGAAACAATATATTGTATAATGATATGGTTTCAAATACTTGGTTTGGAAAACAAGATGATGATAATGTTCATAATAATTATTTACATTCATTATTGCAAAATAAAAATAATTTAAAATTTTTACAAAAAATTAAAATGAAAGTCAAATTAGAAAAAATAAATTATGGGTTATATAGATTTCAAAAAGTTTTAGTCGAATTATATAATATGGGTAAATCTACTGATAGTAAAGATGCAGATAAGAGTAAAGAAAAAATGGAAGGAGTTGGACAACACGATGATAAAATAATACATAAATTATCTGGTGAATGGTTAATAACATCTATAAATATGGTATTTTCGAAAGATGATGGTGTTATACAAGAATTAACATTAGTTAAAAGAGAATTAACAAAAGAATATACATTTCCAAGGAGACCAAAAAGTAATAATTAAATAAATGAAACAAGAAAATAGTAATTCATATCTTAGAGGATATGCTGGACAAGTTGGTGATTTTGGTAAAACAAAACATTGGAGAGCTGTTGCTGATAATGGACCTGGTGGTTTATTTAGAGGTCTTTTTAGTGGAGAACGACCAAAACAAATCGAAGAATATGATGAACAAGTAGATAAAAATATAATGGAATCAACACCATATAATCAAACAACTGAATCTGATTGGGAAAGAGATGGTGAAAAAACAGAACATGATTATTCACAAGATCGAATCAAAAAAGGTAAAATGCACACTCACACAGATGATATTTTTAGATATAGTAAATCATTAGAAGACTATACTGAAAATAATTTTGCAGATTTAGTAAAAAATGCACAAGATGGTGATTATGATGAAGAAACTTTAGCTATATTAAAATCATATAAGTCTTCAAATTTTGATGATCCAACATATCTTGGATTTAATGTGATGTTTGATACGGCATCTTCTCCATTATGGAATTATGGTGACTATGAAGCATTCTCATTAACAACACAAGGAAAAAATTCTGTTGGTTCTTTTCTTGGTAAATATTCTAATATACCAGATATTGCAAACAGAATGCCAATATATCTTGAATTACTAAAAACATTGGATAGATATTTCAATAGAACATTAGATGAAGGTTTTCCACAAAATAGATGGAAAAAAGCTTATTATATTGAAACTATAACTGGTTTGGATAAATTAAGTTCAAAAATGGTTAAATATGGTGAGGATAAAATAAATATTGCGTTATCTGAAGATGTTTCTTTAAAAACTACATACTTAGCAGAATTATATAATAATTTAATATATTCATATAAAGAACAAAGATATGTAATGCCAGAAAATACATTAAGATTTGATTTAATTATAGAAGTTACTGACATCAGAATATTTAAATTATTATTAAATAATAGTGATGGTGGTTTAACATCAACAATAAATAATGATCCTCCAAGAATTGTATACACATTACAAGATTGTAATTTTGATTTTTCGAAATCTATACCATTTGATGCCGCTATAAGCATGGCTGGTTATGGTAGTAAAGCATCTACAACTCCTGCCGGATTAAATTTTGATATAAAATATAAATCAATTAAAAAAGAATTTAAATCTTCTTTAATTGGTGCAACTGCACTTACAATAAATAATAAAGCTGATCAATTAATAAATAATACGATTTTATCTCAAATATCACTATTGGAAAATAATATAATAAGTGATAAACAAACACAAGTAAAAGTACAACAAGAAAATTTTTCATATTCTAATAGATTATCACCATTAAAAGATTTGAATGGTGAAAAACCATCACTTGTTGATAAACTAAAAGGTAATTTAAAAGATGGGTTAGATAATTATAAAGATAAATTAATTAGAAAATTTGATTCGATCAGAGGTAGATTGATTAATGATGCGTTAAGTCAAATTAGAGGTTCTTTACCTGTATCATTACCAAAAATATATCCTGATAATGTTTATGCAACAGATTTCAGAACATTGTCTTTGGAAAGTTTTGCTAGAGGTTTAGGTTCTAGTGTTGCAAATACATTAGAAGATGCTGCAAGAGGTGGTGCTCTTAATGCTACTAATTTATTTCATAAAAAATAATTTATAATATAACAAAATGTTTGATCCAAAACAACCAGATAAAAACCATAGATTTGATCCACAGGAAAAAAATGATGTCTATTTAAATAATAAAATATTTGTAGGCTTAGTTGAAGAAAATAAGGATGAAAAGAGAAAAGGTAGAGTGAAAGTAAGAGTACAAGGTGTCTTTAATGATATTGTACTTGAACATATACCTTGGTCTTCGCCTTTTAGAGGAAGTGATGGTAAAAACTTTTCTGTTCCTGCCATTGGTAAAATAGTCAATGTTATATTTCCACAAGGCAATTTATACGAACCACAATACATTTATTCAGAAAACTATAATATTAACCTACAAGACAAATTAAATGACTTAGACCTCGCAGAATACACAAATTTTACTGCTTTATTGTTCGATCATAGATGTCAAATTTCCGTAGATGATACAGCATTAAATTTAGATTATTTTGGAAATGCAATAAGAATAAAAAGTACTGATATAGATATAAAATTGAAAGATAATACACAACTTTTAAATTTAGGTCATAGTGATTGTGATCAAGATGCTGTATTAGGAACACATTTTTTCGAATGGATGGATAAATTTATGCAAACATTATTAAAACCAACTAGTTTAGTTGGTAATTTTGGTGCACCAGTTTTAAGACCAGAAATAGACCAATTAATAACAGAATATCAATCAATTAGACCAACATTCGTATCAAATAATGTTAAAATCGTTGATAATTCCAAAATAAGTTCGGATGATTATGATAATGAAAGATTAACAACACCAACTAAAGATGATTCAGTAAAAATAGATGGTGCTAAAATTTTAGAACCTCAAACAGATAATAATCAAAATGAAGTATCATTAGAAGCTAAAGAAAAATTGAAAGATAATGTTAAAGAAGAAAGAAAAAAGGATTTGGAAGAAAAAACAAAAAATGAACCAGATTTATTAGCTGATATACCAAAAGATGCAGATGATTATGATGAAGATATAATACAAAAAGAAAATGAGAAAAAATCGGCTAATATAGAAAAAACAATGAATGAAGATCCATATGCCGGATATTGGGGACCAACAACAACAATTACTAAAAAAACCGTGGTTACTGATGAATCAGGGGTTACATCCGTAAAAGAAGAACAATTAGATAAAAAAGATCCTTATGCTGGTTATTGGTCAAATAGAGAAGGTAGATCATCCGAGTCATTTTCTAAAAAAGATGGTTATGGTCAATATACGACAACTACTGGTGAAGATGCTGTTGATTCTGGCTCAGGAGTTAATGTTGGTTCATCAGAATCAATAAAAGCATCTGGTGCAGTATCATCTAAATCAGTTTTAGTATATGGTGATTTAGCTAAAGTACAAAATTCATCAATATTGAGAACTCAAAGCGGTAAAGAAATAAGAGATGTTAATAATGGTAAAGTATCTGTAAAAGCTGATGATATAGTAACAAATATGAATCACTTTATACAAGATGTATTATCACCATTTGCTACTTGGTTAAAAAATAAATATCCATCTTTATATAAAAATTGGTATATTACAAGTTCATCTAGATCAAATATACCTAAAGGTGGAAGTCTAACATCACAACATTTTAAAGGTCAAGCCATCGATAGTCAAATATTAGCCAGTGGATTTAAATCAGTAAATGATGAAAATTTAAAATTATTAAATGCTATTTTTGAATGGTATAAAGAAAATCCTGTAGGTTATGGTCAAATATTATTTGAAACAAGAAATAAAAAATCTTGTTGGATTCATTGGTCTTATGAAAGATCATCTAATCCTAAATTACAATTATTAAGATTTGTTAATGATACATCAAAAACAGTTGCTTCAAAAATGAACACGACTGGTAAATATGTATTACCTCCAATTTTACCAGGAGATGCAAATCTATATACATAATTTAATATATAGAATTATGAAAAATGTAAAAACATACGGAGAAATAGAATATTATTTATATGATGGTGATAAAAAAGAGAGAAAAGTGTCGAGAGATACTTTTCTAAACTCTAAAGATGTTGCCGTAACTCATTTTACAACTAAACCTAAACAACAAACAACTACCTCATTAACTGGTAAAGTAATTGAAAATTTTAATGATTTTTGTAATGAAACAAATGGTTCTAACTTACCAATAAACACTAATCCAAAAACAGTTAAATTTGATGGTGGTGATGGTCCAAGTGCAACAGAAGTTCCAGATCAATATATTTCAAACGTTAAAGATTATAAACTACCAACAGGAAATAATGCCAGAAAAAAACAAGAATTGAGAGAAAAAGATAAAAGGAAAAGAAGTAAAGAATATAGAATTTCTAAAAATATGGATTATCAAACATCAGATGATCTAATCAAAAACACACCAATAAAACAACCGAATGTATATGCTGGTGGTGCCATGTAAAAAATATAAAAAAATATATGAAATATTTAAAAAAAATTAATGAAAGTAAAGATGAAAGTAAAGATGAATATGTAGTAGATTATACCGATAGGTTTATATATAAATTAAATACAGTTAATGAATATGAGTTTAGAAGATATGAAAAACATAATTCTTATAAAGATGCTAAAGAATCGTTATTAAATTATTGGATAGATATGAAACAGGATGCCGAAATAAATATTAGAAATATTAAGAAAATGAAAGAAAAATAAATATTTAAAAAATATGATTGATAAATTTAAAGATTTTAATATTTTAAGTGGTATACAAGTAAAAGAAATAGTTTCTAAATACGGAAGTAGAGAAGGAACTGATATGATTGAATTTGCAGAAGATGAAATAAAAGACGATGATAAATATATATTAAAAAACGTTATAATAAGTGAATTATTATATAAAGATATCGATTTAAAAAATTTTGTTGATGATGAAATAGAAAATTATAAAAAAAGTGATAAAATA
>CAZCJR010000149.1:0-9968 GCA_964499225.1 uncultured Cellvibrionaceae bacterium
TTCAAGGCGATGCCTATTCGGGTCGACTACACCAAACGGGCACCGCTGATATAGAGATCACCGGGGCCAATGTTCTTGCTCGTGGCGGCTGGCAACTTTCTTCTGGCTCAACATTTACTTTGCAGGCTTACATTGATCATACGACACGCGATCAGCCCACCGCGTTTGCGCAAGAGATGAACACCTTCGATATCGAATTGCAGCATGAGTTGGCGTTGGGCAGCCATCAGAATATTGTATGGGGTACAGGCTATCGCTACATAACAGATCGAATAGACAATGATCAAAACTTCGCGTTTCTTCCGGCCGATGTAAATATGTCGTGGAAAAACATCTTCATTCAAGACGAAATTTCATTGGCTGACAATGTGAAGCTTACCCTTGGCAGCAAATGGGAAGACAACCCGTACACCGGCCTTGAAGCTATGCCAGGAGTGCAATTAGGTTGGGAGCCGGATGCTACCAAGTTAGTCTGGACGAGTTTATCGCGCGCAGTGCGCTCACCATCGCGTATTGACCGCGATCTATATTCCCCAACGAATCCCGCAATAATTAATGGTGTACCGCAATACGTGGTGAATGGTGGCCCGGATTTTATATCGGAAGTTGCAGAGGTGTTTGAAGTTGGCTATCGCAGCCAACCGGTCGCGCGCGTGTCTTGGTCGATAACTGCATTTTATAGTGAATACGACAAGCTGCGAACGCTTGAACTAAATACTAAAGGGCCAGGTTTGGTATTTAAAAATATGGCGCAAGCAGATACCTACGGAATGGAAATGTGGGGAAGCTGGCAAGTATTCTCCGATTGGCGCTTGCATGGTGGGCTAGTAGCTCAAAAACTGAATGTGAGTTTGGAACCCGGTAGCGCGGATTTCACCAATACAACGGGGCTGGCAAATGGTGACCCTGATTATTACTGGTTAGTGCGTTCTGCATACGATATTTCAGACCGCGTAAAACTCAATGCAGCAGTTCGACATGTCGATGAAATTCCGGGTTTTACATTGCCGTCTTACACCGCAGTAGATTTGAATGTCGCATGGACAGTAATGCCACATGTTGAGCTCTCTTTGTTGGGACAAAATTTATTCGGTGGAGGCCATGCCGAATTCGGTACCGCACCTGGGCGTAGTGAATATGAACCGTCACTTTTTGCAAAACTCGTGTGGGGGCTTTAGACATTGAACATGTCTAAAGCCCACTTGCGTAAGTCGACTCCCGATATTAGGGAGCTATCAGCCGATTATAAGAAATTGGTGCGGTTGCTTTTGCTCGTCTGTATGGTTTTAAGCAATCTCTCTTCGAAGGTGTATGCATTAGATGCGCCTCTGGACTATCAAGTCAAAGCGGCAATGACATACAAATTTTTGGGTTACAGTGAATGGCCGACGACGAAATTCAGCGACTCGCAGTCGCCGTACCGCATTTGGGTATTAGGCTCCAAGGATATTAAGAACGAACTGCAAAATATTGTGGCGCATCGAATAATTAACGGGCGTGCAATTGAGGTTTATTCAGCCACGACCGTCGATCAAATTGACAATGCACATATCGTTTTTGTTGCGCGTGATATGGAAGCACTGCTGCCACGGCTGTCCAAGCGCGCCGAGAAAAACGCCCATTTAATTGTCACTGAAAATGAACAGGGCTTAGTCGAGGGGAGCACAATTAATCTACGTCTGGTCAATGGACGCATTGGGTTTGATATTTCACTTCACTGCGCCCAGTTATATCGCGTAACTCTCAGCTCAAGTTTACTGTCAATCGCAGTTTCCGTTGAAGAAGGGAAACGTCAATGATCAGTACCGTCAATCGGTCCATTTCTAATAAATTAATGTTAGTAATAATGGCAACAACGTTTATTGCCTTGTTTACATTTGCAGGCGCAATGCTTGTCTATGATTTGCGTACTTATCACGATACGGTAATAAAAGACCTGGTTACACAGGCCGATATAGTTGCTGAAATCAGTACTCCTGCACTTGAGTTCAGTGACCCAAAAGCAGCTAAGGAAAGATTGTCGCTCTTAAGCGCGCGCCCTTCAATTTTGCGCGCTGCAATTTTTGAGAGTAATGGAAAACGCTTTGCCGACTATACAAGCAGTGCAGCTAAGCAATTGCATTGGCCGATTCATCTACCGCAGATTAGTACTTACCAGGTTGATGGAAACCAAATTGATGTTTGGAAACCGGTCATCAGGAATGGAGAAATATTAGGCGTAGCCTACATCAATGCCAGTTACGAAGGTCAAGCACGCCTGTTAAATTACATCGCGATTCTTGCTTGTGTATTGGTGTTGAGTTTGGGGCTGGCTTTAGTGACCGCATTTTGGTTGCGCGGCGCTGTAACCAAACCCATTTTTGCGGTGACCTCTGTGGCACGGAGCGTAATGCAAAGCCGCGATTTCTCATTACGAGCAGCAGTATTTACTGAGGATGAGATAGGTGTTCTCGCCGCTGCATTTAATGACATGTTAGGTGAAGTGGAGCGTCGCGCCACAGCGCTTGAAGAATCAAATAAATCATTAGTCCATGAAATGGCTGAAAGGCAAGCAGCGGTAAAAGCATTACACCTTGCCGATTTACGTAAAGATGAATTTCTTGCAACGCTGGCTCATGAACTGCGTAATCCACTTGCACCAATAAGCAATGGCTTGGAAATTTTGCGATTGGTAAAAGATCGGCCCGAGATAACGGCAAATGCACACACCGTTATGGAGCGACAACTCAAGCAAATGGTTAGGCTAGTTGACGACCTTCTCGATGTCTCGCGGATTAATACGGGTAAATTAACAATATCTAAAACTCGAATTGACATACAGTCAGTCATTCGTGACGCTGTCGAAACTAGCAGCCCCTTCATTGAATCTTGTGGTCACACGCTGACAATCAATTTACCAGCACAACCCATCTATATCGATGCTGACCCTTTGCGATTAGCGCAGGTTTTTTCCAATATTCTGAATAACGCCGCTAAATACACCGACCACGGCGGAAAGATTAATCTTGAGAGCGTAATTCAGGGCAGTCATATTATTGTTAGTATTCGGGACAATGGTATCGGGATCGCTCCGGACATGTTGAAAAATATTTTCAACATGTTCACTCAAGTGAATCAAACATTGGAACGCACACACGCAGGCTTAGGTGTCGGGCTTGGCTTGGCAAAACGCTTGGTTGAATTACACAATTATGAACTGCATGCCGTTAGCGAGGGGCTAGGAAAAGGAAGCACGTTTAATGTTCGTCTTGCGTTGGCGTCGCCAGCAGAACCAAGCGCAGGTAATACACACGAAATAAACAAGCAGACAAATCGTGAACGTATAATGCTGGTGGACGACAATGTTGACTCTGTAGAGACAATGGCGGATTTGCTTGTGTCGTTAGGCCACGATGTTCGCATTGCCCATAATGGTTTTGATGCATTGGAAATTGCGCGCGAATTTGCACCTGAAATTGCTTTTTTGGATATTGGTATGCCGGGGATGAGCGGTTACGATTTAGCCCGGCGCTTGAAAGAGCTACCTGAATTAGCAGGAACTATTTTGGTGGCGGTTACTGGCTGGGGGCAGGAAAAGGATAGGCAATTATCTCGCGAAGCCGGTTTCGATCATCACTTGGTCAAACCGGTAAAGCTCGTACAACTGCTTGAGATAATTGAATTGGTTAACAAGTAGTGTCATCGTTGATTCAACCCGCCTTTGAAATACATGACGAAGATTAGAGATCTTTTTTTGCCGGCGGAGATGGGTGCGACAGGGAAGGAGATATTTGTTTTACGTTGACAATGCGCCGGGGGTTTTCTCGCAATAGATTTATTGCGCGTGGAGAGCTCTTCGAAACAAGTTTTTAAGAGTTGAGTCAATAAAGATTTTCATTTTCGCAATAACCAATTGAGGCGCCAATCATGGATCGTTCCCATCGGGATTCTGCTCTCGCTTACGGTGTGGCACTCGCATACCTTGCGGCAGCGGTACTGCTTCGTTGGCTGCTGGATCCGATATTGGGGGATACGCTACCACTCACCACGTTGTTCGGTGCAGTTGGAGTCGCCGTCTGGGTCGGTGGGTATCGTCCAGCCTTTCTCGTTGTCGCGCTTGGTTACCTGGCTTGTCATTACCTGTTCATTGCACCTCGCGGGCAACTCGATCTGAGCCGCGCCCAAGACGTCGTCGGTTTGTTTTTGTACCTGGTCTCTGCGTCCCTCATCATCGGCTTCGGTGAAGCCCTGCGCCGCGCGCGGCAACATTCCCGACAGGGGGAAGCCGAACAGCGCGAGGCGCAGCAGCAGATCGCCATGACCCTCGAAAGCGTCACCGATGGCTTCATGCGCTACGACCGGGACTGGCGGATCGTGTATGTGAACCTGGAGGCCGAACGCATCAACAGGCTGACCCGATCTGAAATGCTCGGTCGCAATCTCTGGGAAGTCTTTCCCGCACTGGTCGGGACGCATTTTGAAGCCGAGTTCCGTCGTGCGTTAGCAGAGCAGACGACGGTGGAGTTCGAGAATCACTATGAGCCGTTCGGACGCTGGTATTCCATCAAAGGGTATCCCACGGCGGATGGGGGGCTGACCACTTTTATCCGCGATATTACTGAGCAGAAATGTCACCAAGTGGCATTGCAGCGGAGCGAGGCGCGCCTGCGCCGGGTGTTCGAGTCGAACGTGGTCGGCATGATCCGGTGGGATCTGGATCGTAGCCTGATCCTGGATGCGAATGACACCTTCTTACAGATGACCGGCTACACTCGCGAGGACGTAGCCGCCGGCCGACTGAATTTCCGCGACATGACCCCGGCCGAATGGACTCCACGCAACGAGGACGGCATCCGCGCCATTCAAACGGAGGGGTTCGCGGCGCCTTACGAGAAAGAATACATCCGCAAGGATGGCTCGCGGGTGCCCCTCATCATTGCTGGCACCCGCTTCGACGACTCGCCCTCGGAAGGGATGTCGGTCCTCATCGATATATCCGCATCGAAGCGTGCCGAGCAGGAGGTCACCCGACTCGCCGCCGAGTCCGAGCGACAGCGGCGTTTGTACGAAACGGTGCTGACCAACACACCAGACTTTATCTATGTGTTCAGCCTTGACCACAAGGTTCTCTACGCCAACGATGCGCTGATCAAAATGTGGGGTCGTGGTCATGAAGGAGCAATCGGTAAGACGTTCCTGGAAATTGGCTACGAGCCGTGGCACGCGGAGATGCACGCTCGGGAAATTGATCAGGTGCGGGCCACCCGGCAGCCAATCCGGGGTGAGGTGCCGTTCAACGGCACCAACGGGCGGCGGCAATACGACTATATTTTCGTGCCCGTCATAGGCGCGGACGGCGAGGTCGAGGCGGTGGCGGGGACGACTCGCGACGTGACCGAGCGGAAGCAGACGGAGGCGGCCCTGCAGCGCAGTGAAGAACGGCTGCGCCTGGCAACAGAAGCGGCCCAGTTGGGAATCTGGACGTGGCAGCCGGACCAAGACGAGTTCGTCTGGGAGAACGCGCGACCCTATGAAATTTTCGCCTTGTCGACTACCGAGCCCCCTGTCACCGCTGCCCGCTTCAAAGCCGACTTCCTGTGCCCTCAGGACATTGAGACTTTCGAGATCGCGTTTGGACACACGGTAAAAACGAAGCAGCCGTTGCTGTGCGAATTACCGATTCGCCGCACAGATGGTGCTATGCGCTGGGTCGAGTTCACCGGGCGCGTTGTCGAGGGCGAGGAAAACATCCGCCTCATCGGGACGGTGCAGGACATAACTGAGCGCAAGAAGGCGGAAGAGGCAATCCGGGTGAGCGAGGCCCGACACAGTTTCATGGTCACGCTCGCCGATACCTTGCGCCCGCTTTCCGATGCGATTGAGGTGAAGGCCGAGGCCAGCCGGATGCTCGGTGAACGGCTGGGGGCGAACCGGGTGGCGTACTTCGAGGTGCAGGGCGACGACTATGTGGTCGAGCGCGACTACACCGACGCGGCCCAACCTATGGCGGGTCGCTATCCGACCGCAGCGTTCGGCTCTCAGCTGCTTGCTATGTACCAGGCCGGTCGCACCGCGACCGAGGCGGACGTGAACGAACTCCCGTCTCGCACCCCGGAGGAGCGGGAGGCATTCGCGGCCGTCCAGATCCGATCCTATGTCGGCGTACCGCTGATCAAGAGCGGGGTCTTCGTCGCCGGCCTGGCGATCCACGCGGCCGGCGTGCGGACATGGACGCCGAACGAGATCGCCATTATCGAAGAAACCGCCGAGCGAACCTGGGCGGCAGTCGAGCGTGTGCGGGCGGAAGCAGCGCTGCACGAGAGCGATGCCCGCTACCGAGCCGTGGTCGAGGGCCAGTCGGAACTGGTCTGCCGATTCCGCCTTGACGGTAAGATCCTCTTTGCAAACAGTGCTTACGCCCGGTCTGTGGGAAACTCGAGGGAAGCGTTGGAAGGTAGCGATTTTTGGAGTCTTATCCCCGCCGGAGACCACCCGGCTGTGAAGGCGATGCTGGATGATCTAACCCCGGATTCCCCAGAGTGTAGGATCGAAAATCGGTTCGTGACGCAGGGCGGCGAGCGCTGGATGCTGTGGACCAACCGGGGGTTGAAGTTCGATTCTGACGGTAGATTGCTTGAAGCACAGTCGGCTGGTATCGACATCACCGACCGGAAAAATGCCGAGACCGCACTGCGTCAGAGTGAGGAGGGTCGGCGCCTCGCGCTCGACGCGGCGGAGTTGGGCGCATTCAATATCGACACCACGACCAGCATCCTTACTACCGACGAGCGGTTCCGCATCATCTTCGCAGGCACCCCCGAGGCGATGAGCTACGAGCAGGCGTTCGCCGCCATTCATTCCGAAGACCGGGAGAGAATCCAAGCGGCGGTAGCGGCGGCGACCCGCCTTGACAACCCCGCTCCGTATACCGAGGAATACCGAGTGGTCCACCCGGACGGGTCAGTGCGCTGGGTGTTCGCCAAGGGACGGGCGAAGTTCAGCCAGACGGAGCCGAGGCGGCTAAACAGCTTTGACGGTACAGTCGCGGACGTCACCTCCCGCAAGTTCATCGAGGAGGAGCGGGAACGCTTGTTCGCTCAACTCCGGGACGCCGACCGCCGCAAGGACGAGTTCCTGGCGACCTGGGCCCACGAGCTCCGGAATCCGCTGGCGCCAATCCGCAACGGCCTTCAAGTCATGCTACTGGCCGGATCGAGCGGGACGATCGAGAAAGTCCGCTCCATGATGGAACGGCAACTGACGCAGTTGGTTCGTCTAGTGGATGACCTACTCGACGTGAGTCGGGTCACCAGCGGAAAACTAACACTTCGTCGGGAACGGATCGAATTGAAAGCGGTGATCGACGCCGCCATCGAGACCACCCGGCCCGTCATCGAACAGGCCGGGCATGAGCTGGCCGTGACAGTGCCAGATGAGCCGATTCCAGTGGATGGTGACGCAGCCCGACTCTCCCAAGTCGTCTCCAACCTTCTCAATAACTCGGCAAAATACACCCACAGCGGCGGGCACATCCGGTTGGCCGTATACACGGATGACGGTATGGCGGTCGTGGTCGTCACCGACGACGGTATCGGCATCCCAACCAATATGCTTAGCAATGTATTCGAGATGTTTGCACAAGTGGATCGCGCCCTGGAAAAGGCCACCGGCGGACTGGGGATCGGGCTATCTCTAGTCAAAGGGATTGTCGAACTGCACGGCGGGACAATCGAGGCTCGCAGCGAAGGTGAAGGGCGCGGGAGTGCTTTCATCCTGCGCCTACCATTGGTGCTGTCAGCGGACCAGAGAATCGAACCTTCGGCACACGACCTGCCGGTCTGTTCGTCCAGCCGCCGCCGCATTCTCGTCGCCGATGACAATGTGGACTCGGCTACTTCGCTGGGTCAATTGCTCGAATTGCTCGGAAACGACGTGAGCACCGCGAATGACGGCTTGCAGGCGGTGGAGGTGGCAGAGACGTTCCGGCCCGACGTCATCTTGCTCGATATTGGGATGCCGAAACTGAACGGCTACGACGCGTGCCGTCGCATTCGACAGCAGCCATGGGGCAGGAACGCCATCCTGGTTGCCTTGACCGGCTGGGGACAAGACGAGGACAAGCGGCGGTCGCAGGAAGCGGGATTCGATGCCCACCTTGTTAAGCCGGTGGATTGCGGGGCTCTCGAAAAGTTGTTGTCATCGTTGGAGGCGACGACGGCTTGAATCACCGAGCCAAGTTCGCACGCTAGCTAAACGCTACACCTGACCGGGGCCCCGCTGCCGCTTTTCAGAGGCCGAAGTCGCAGCAGCGACCCCGGCAGGTGACCTGGGTCGTTAGGTTTTAGTTGGTATTTATTTTAATTTTTCGCGTTCTTAACCGACATAATAATGCAGGGCGGTAAGTAGTCATTAATGAGTAATTGATCTTATAAACACTCGAGCAAGAGTAAAATTTAAGTTCCGCTTCTGACCGAGGTTGTGTGAAAACTAAAACTTAAATTTTACGGTTCCAGGAAAAAATAACTACTCTACCTTCAGTGCAAGCCGCGCGGCTGAAAAAATTGCATGATGTTAATCGATAAGGTGACTTAGTCACCTTCATGGGTGCTCCTACATTACAAAAAATGAAGGGTGTGAGATTTTCTGGAATAGATAGATAATAAAAAAGCGCGATAAAAATCGCGCTTTTTTATTCTGAGCCTTGGATAAAACCTCAGCGAACTACTTGGAGGAATTGTCAATTTTCAATTGGCACTCATAAAATAGCCAACATTTTAAAGCGCAATCGAATTGCAATAACTCCGCCCGTCAGGTTTTACCTAAGACGCTTTACGATCTGCACTAGCTTCAGACGTGGAATGAATGTCTTCAGCACCGGCACGCTTATAAATTTCTTTCACAGCGTCTACCTGATCAGAATTTTCGGTATGAACAGAGATCAGTGAATTACCACCTTGAATTTTGCCATCATACAATTTGGCTTCATATTCAGGTATGCCCATGCCGATCAAACCACCGATCATTCCGCCCGTTGCGCCACCAACGGCCGCGCCGCCGAGGGCTGCCATTATAGGGCCTGCAGCAATAAACGGACCCACACCAGGAATAGCTAAGCTGCCGATACCTGCCAACCAACCCAAGGCTGCACCTGCACCCATTCCAGCGATGCCGCCAGTCGTTGCACCCTCAGGCATTTTCGTATTTTGTTCATGAGAGAAATCACGTGTGCCTGATTTGTCGGCGAAGAGTACGGAAATTTGCGTGTTAGGAAAACCAGCATTCTTTAAGCTTACAACGATGGTTTCAGCTTGTTCGCGAGTTTGAGCAATACAATAAACAGCGTTTTTCATAATAAATCTCCAAAGGTTTAGTTAGTGTCGATATCTAATTGGTTATCAATACTCACAACTCCCACCACTTTGCGCGCGAGTTCTTCTATCCGGGCTTTTTCATTTGCGCTCTTTACGGGGCCACGCAATGTGACTGCGCCTTTCACCACCATAACTTTTACATTGTGAGCAGAAATTGAAAGATTATCGTCATCCACAATTGCACTGCGCACGGCCGCTAGAACTTTAAGGTCTGAATCAGCGTTTGATTGATTTTGTGGTGTGATCATGCCGCCACTTTTATCGCGCGTATTCAGATCAGTATTATCAGCCTCTTTAGTCATCACCCCTTTCACAGCAGATGAATTGGCTGACGACATAGAAGACGACGAGCTATGAGGAACGCTATTCGCCACCATTGCAGTTGCGCTGCTAAGCACAAGAGTAAGTCCTAATAATTTTATTGATGTTCGCATCATTTATCTCCAGTAGTTAATGAGCGGCCGCCAACTCGCAACCTGCTGTGTGCAGTCTAAGCCTGGAAATTTTATTTGATTGTTTGGTAGCACACATTGAAGCTAATTTTCGATTCTGCATTTTAGAGCGCCACCAGAGCGGCTTATTTGCCCCCACAAAAACACTTCACTCGGTTGTTTACCG
>CAZCJR010000150.1:0-2932 GCA_964499225.1 uncultured Cellvibrionaceae bacterium
GAGATTACGGTTTCAGATCAGCAACAAAAAGCCGCGGGCGTACAAACGCAAATTGTTACGCGCGAAAAATTGTTTCATAAAATACGCACCGTGGGCAGTATTACCACAGATCAAACACGGGAAGCACATGTACATACGCGCATCAGTGGGTGGATTGAAAAAATTCACATCGATTACGTGGGTAAAGCGGTCGCCAAGGGTGCGCCTCTGTTTGATTTATACAGCCCTGATTTGGTCAGTACGCAAGAGGAATATTTAGCGGCGCGGCGGCAAGGCTCGGGAGCCACTGAGGTTGCAGAGGCTGCCCTGACTCGCTTGCGCTTGTGGGGTGTGGCCGAGGTGGAACTGCAACAATTACGCTCGGCAAAAACTGCAAAAAAAGCGCTGACATTTTATGCACCCGTAACGGGTGTAGTCATCCGCAAAGCGGCGATTCTGGGCACATATATCACGCCTGACACTGAGCTTTACTATCTCGCTGACATCGCCCAGATATGGCTACTGCTAACACTCTATGAGGCGGATGTCGCCTTGATAAAGATTGGCGACAAAGTAGCAGTGAGCTTGCCTTATGACCTTAGTAAACACTACACGGGGGTTATCAATTACGTTTACCCGGAAATTGATATTCAAACCCGCACCGCTAAAGCACGCGTAGAAATTGATAACGCCGACCAATTTTTGCGGCCGGGTATGTTTGCCAATGCCGACATTGAAAAACAATTAACTGAGCAGTTAGTGATACCCGATGAAGCCGTGCTCGATACCGGCCAGCGCAAGATTGTGTTTGTAAAAACCGGTGATATCCAATTTATTCCGCGTGAAGTTAAAATTGGCCAGCGAGTGGGCGACCAACTGACGATTATCTCAGGGTTAAACGATGGTGAAGCCGTTGTTGTTAGTGCCAGCTTTCTGATTGATGCTGAAAGTCGTTTGCAAGCGGCACTGCGTAAAGGCACGCCCGCAGCAGGCGGCCACGGTGGTCATGGCGACAACGCCAGTCCAAAGCCCAGTAACACCAGCACGTCAGGCAAGGAGTAGCATCTATGATCTCAGCGATCATTACCTGGTGCTGGAACCACAGTAAAGCTACCGTTATTGCCGCGTTGCTACTCGGTATCTGGGGTGGCTACTGTTTAATAAATATCAAGGTCGATGCCATTCCCGACTTGTCTGAAACCCAAGTCATTATTTTTTCAGAATGGATGGGGCGCAGCCCCGATTTGGTTGAAGCACAAATCACCTATCCCCTCGTTAGCACCTTGCTTTCCGCCCCCAAAGTAAAAGTTGCGCGTGGCTTTTCCATGTTTGGAATGTCATTTGTCTACGTCATTTTTGAAGACGGTACCGATAACTATTGGGCGCGTGCCCGCGTGTTGGAATATCTCTCCAAAATCAGCGGGCAAATGCCCGAGGGTGTAACACCGAGTATCGGCCCCGATGCATCGGGAGTTGGCTGGGTATTGCAATATGCATTGGTTGATCCAGAGGGTAAATATAATCTCGCGCAAATTAAAACTTTTCAGGATTGGTATCTTAAATATTGGTTAAGTGCGGTGCCCGGTGTGGCCGAAGTGGCGAGCGTGGGCGGGTTTGATAAGCAGTATCAAGTCGAGGTTGACCCCAATAAACTCGCCGCGCTAAACCTTTCTCTAGAGCGTGTGATTAGCGCCATTAGAAAAAGTAACAATGATGTTGGCGGGCGCACGCTGGAGATTTCCGAGCGTGAATATTACATCCGTGGCTTGGGTTACGTTAAAGATCCCCGCGACTTGGAAAATATCGCGCTCGGCGTCAGTGCTGATGCCACACCCATATTGCTGACCGATGTGGCGCGCGTAACACTCGGGCCCAATATTCGCCGTGGCATTTCCGATTTGAATGGTCAGGGCGATACAGTTGGTGGCGTCGTGGTTATGCGTCAGGGCGAAGACGTATCGCGGGTGATTGACGCTGTTAAAGAAAAAATTGCCACGGTTAAGGGAGCTTTCCCACCCGGGTTGGAATTGCAATTAGTGTATGACCGCTCGGATTTAATCTCCGAAGCCGTTCATACCTTGCAGGTGACTTTGATCGAAGAAATTATACTGGTCTGCATCGTTATTCTCTTTTTCCTGTTTCATATCCGCAGTGTGTTGGTGGTGGTTATCACCCTCCCGTTATCGCTGCTGTTGTCGTTCATACCCATGTATTACTTTGATATCAGCCTCAATATTATGTCGCTCGGCGGCATTATTCTGGCCGTCGGTGATATTGTGGATGGCGTAGTGGTGTTTATTGAAAATACCCACACCAAAATTGCCAATTCTGATGGCAAAAAAACGCGGCAAGAGCTTGCATTGGAGGCATGTCGCGAGCTTGGGCCAGCTATATTTTCAGCATTACTTATTATCAGTATTTCGTTTCTACCGATTTTTGCCTTACAGGCGCAAGAGGGCAAATTGTTCCATCCGCTCGCCTACACAAAAACCTTTGCAATGCTCGCGGCGGCATTAGTCACTATCACTCTGGTGCCCATTTTAATTGCACTTTTTGTTAAGGGGAGAATCCGTAAAGCCAGCGACAATCCGTTAAACCGATGGTTACAAGCGATCTACACCCCAGTGGTGAGCTGGGCTGTTGCCCACATTAAAACCGTGTTTGCGAGCACGGCGTTACTCATAGCGGTATCTGCCGCGCTATTTTTGCGGCTGGGTTCTGAGTTTATGCCGCCGCTATGGGAGGGTGATTTGCTGTACATGCCCATCACCGTGCCTGGTATTTCGGTAACGGCGGCGCAGGATATTCTCACCCGCCAGAACCTGGCGATTAAAGCCATCCCCGAAGTGCTTAGCTCATTTGGTAAAGCTGGACGCTTTGAAACCGCGACCGATCCCGCGCCCTTGTCGATGTTTGAATACACCATCCGGTTAAAGCCACAGAAAGAGTGGCG
>CAZCJR010000150.1:3032-9756 GCA_964499225.1 uncultured Cellvibrionaceae bacterium
CGCGACGCCGGTGGTTACGTTACCGATGCTAAAGCAGCCATCGCCGACGCCGTACATATCCCACCCGGATATTTCATCACCTGGACTGGCCAATACGAATATCTCGCACGCATGCAAAAGCGCATGGCTATCGTCTTGCCCGTAACACTCGTTCTGGTATTTGCATTTTTGTATTTCAGTATGCAGTCCACCTCCAAGGCGCTCATTGTGATGCTCGCAGTGCCTCTATCCTTAAGCGGCGGCATCATCTTAATGTGGTTTTTAAACTACAACACCAGTGTGGCTGTGTGGGCGGGAGCTATTGCGTTGATTGGGGTAGCGGTGTCTACCACGTCAATCATGATGGTATTTCTGGATCAGTCTTGGCGGCGCTGGCAAACGGAAGGTCGGCTTATTACGGCAAGCGATGGTCAGCTCGCCATCGTGGAAGGTGCTAAAAACAGTTTGCGCTCGGTGTTAATGGCCGTTGCCATGAATGTGTTTGGCCTTATGCCAGTCATGCTCGCCACAGGCTTAGGTGCGGATGTCATGAAAACGCTGGCATCACCCATGTTCGGTGGATTGCTTTCACTTATTTTCCTAACACTATTGGTGATTCCGTGCGTTTATCGCCGTGTCTATGGTCACAACTTGCCTGTTGCTGAAAATAATGCGCAACCAGTGCCAGTGCTCACACCATGAGCTTAAAAAAATCGTAGATAAATGTATGCCTGAATCTGCACCTACGTCACCGCCACCACCCAAACTACGAAAGCGTTGCGCTCGGTTGTTGCGGCGTTGCAAGTAGAAGTGGCCAATCTTTTCAAGCAATTGAGCGGTACGGAAAATGGGCTTTCATCGGTTCAGGCTGCCGCGTACTTAAGCTCCGAGGGCATACATTGCAAGAAGGTCCGCCCACGAGTGTGCTCAAGATTGTTGCCGCACATTTTAAAAGCGTCATCATCTGGGTATTGCTCGCCGCGGTGCTTATTTCGGGTGTGTTGGGGGACATGATCGATTTTGTGGTCATTGTTGCAATCGTGGTGCTCAATGCAGTTATCGGTTTTTATCAGGAATACAAAGCCGAAAAATCCATCAGCGGCGCTGAAAAACATGACCGCACCGCAAGCGAAAGTTAAACGCGATGGTCAGGTAATTATCATACCGGCAGCCGATATCGTGGTGGGCGATATTCTCGTGATGGAAGCCGGCGATCTGGTAGCAGCGGATGAGCGCCTGCTGCAAGCGGCTTCCCTGAAATTACCGATTGTTGCGTGCTTTTGGTGCCCGCAGTGAAACAAAGGCACTGTGGCGAATTCCTTTAGGCACCAATCTAATCCTGCGGTTGTTGTGTTTCTGGTGATTGGTTTACAGGTGTGGGCGCACCATAATGCGACATTGGGATTGTTTTTGAAAACCACATTCTTATCGCTAGAGGACTGCGTCTTGCTACTCGTGATTAGCACTATCTCCTTGTTGATATTGGAGTTAGTAAAATTGTGGCAAAACCGCGCGCGACAAAGCACAGCCGTACCGATCCAATAGTTTTCACGATAGCGGTTACGAATGTTAATTCACATAAAATTTATGAATGATCGCCGAACCCAACACTGAGTTGGAAGGCGTTTTCTTAGCAGGCAACTTGATAATGCACCGCATCACGAGGGAACCCATGGAACATAACCACGCTCATTCGCATCAATCAAATAAACCGGATTCAGAAGTTCTCAAAGATCCTGTTTGTGGAATGTCTCTTACTGAACAATCATCGCATCGGTGTGAGCACGCGGGACGCGTGTACTACTTTTGCAGTGAACGTTGTCAAACGACGTTCATCGCCGCGCCAGAAAAATACATAACTAAACCATCTGAACAGCACAGCGGGAGTCATGCACATTCGCAAGTTGCTACGCCGCAACCTCAGCTGGCGAAGAAGGCGGTGCAACCCGCTTCTGAAGCGATCACTGGCGCTATCTACACCTGCCCGATGCACCCGGAAATACGCCAAGAGCGACCCGGTAATTGCCCTAAATGTGGCATGACATTAGAGCCACTATTACCCGAACTCGATGAAGAAGAAAATCCGGAGTTGCGCGATTTCACTCGCCGCTTTTGGTGGACATTACCACTCACAGTAGTAGTCACTGTGCTGGCCATGTTTGGTCATCAGCTTCATTTGTTTGATGCACCTACCCAAACCTGGATCGAACTGATTCTGACGATACCCATTGTCTTATGGGCTGGTGCGCCTTTTTTTGTGCGCGGCTGGCAGTCAATCATCAATCGCAGCCCCAACATGTGGACTTTAATAAGCTTGGGTACAGGCGCTGCATTTGTTTACAGCCTTGTAGCAACATTGGCTCCCAACCTATTCCCCGATTCCTTTGTAGCCATGGGTCGAGTCGCCGTTTATTTCGAGGCAGCAGCCGTCATTATTTCATTGACGCTGCTAGGGCAACTGTTGGAATTAAAAGCGCGCTCGCAGACCTCAGCGGCGATCAAATCCTTACTCGGTTTAGCTCCGAAAACAGCGCGTCGTATTCGCGACGATGGTAGTGAAGAGGATGTGCCACTCACCCATGTCCACGTCGGCGACAAGTTGCGTGTTCGCCCCGGCGAAAAAGTACCGGTGGATGGTGTTGTGGTGGAAGGCAGTAGCGCTGTGGATGAATCCATGCTGACCGGCGAGCCGCTGCCGGTGATGAAACGCGCGGGTGATAAAGTCATTGGAGCAACGATGAATACCAATGGTGCACTCACCATTGAATCTGAGCGCGTGGGGTCGGCTACCATGTTGGCGCAAATTGTCCAGATGGTGGCGCAAGCGCAGCGATCAAAAGCACCGATGCAACGGATGGCGGATTCCGTGGCCGGTTATTTTGTTGTTGCCGTGGTCGCGATCGCCGTACTGACTTTTTTTGCCTGGGGGTTGTTCGGCCCGGAACCGCGTTGGGTCTTCGGGTTGATTAACGCGGTGGCGGTTTTGATTATTGCCTGCCCTTGTGCGCTTGGACTGGCTACGCCCATGTCAATCATGGTGGCCACCGGGCGTGGTGCCACCCAAGGTGTGCTGTTCCGGGACGCAGCCGCCATCGAGAACTTCCGCAAGATAGATACACTCATTATCGATAAGACGGGAACCTTGACTGAAGGTCGGCCTGCATTTGAGCGTGTGGTACCCGCCCAGGGATTCAGTGAGGAAGAAGTATTGCGTCTTGCCGCAAGCCTCGACCAAGGCAGTGAACACCCTCTGGCCGATGCCATTGTCCGGGCAGCGCGCGAGCGTAATCTCACACTGGAAAAAGTTGAACAATTTGAGTCGGGCTCCGGTATCGGAGTTTATGGAAACGTTTCGGGGCGCAAGCTGGCGCTGGGAAACACGGTACTGATGGAACAACAGGGTGTAGTTGTCGCACCGCTGGTACCCGATGCCGAAACGCTGCGTGGTGAAGGTGCCAGTGTTATGTACCTGGCAGTGGATGGGAAACTCGCGGGTCTGCTGGCGGTATCTGATCCTGTAAAGCCCAGCACACCTGAAGCATTGGCAACGCTAAAAGCCGCAGGTTTGCGCATCATTATGGCGACGGGTGATGGCCTCACTACAGCCAAGGCTGTGGCTGCCCGGTTGGGTATCGATGAAGTCTATGGTGAAGTAAAACCAGAAGACAAATTGCGCCTTGTTGAACGCCTACAAGCAGAGGGCAAAGTTGTGGCCATGGCGGGCGACGGAATCAACGATGCACCCGCTTTGGCCAAAGCCGATGTGGGCATTGCCATGGGTACTGGTACTGACGTAGCGATGAACAGCGCACAAGTTACTTTAGTGAAAGGCGATTTGCGCGGTATTGCAGTCGCGCGGTTTTTATCGGAAGCCACCGTGGCCAATATGAAACAAAACCTGATGTTTGCTTTCTTATACAACGGCTTGGGAATTCCGATTGCTGCCGGAATACTGTTTCCCTGGACGGGCTGGCTGTTGTCACCAATGATTGCAGCACTGGCAATGAGCCTCAGCTCTGCATCGGTGATTGGAAATGCCCTGAGGTTGAAACGGGGAAAAATCTCTATCAACGATCAATAGACTCGGGGGAGTGAATGTTGAGGGCTTACACCTTCTTAATCCTGGATGACGTATTTTTCTATCGCCTGCATTGAGCTATGCTGACACCATGCGCCGCTATTCATTGTTATTTATCTTACTTCTGAGTTTCGTAATGCCCCTGCAAGTGGCGGCAGAAATTCTGCTGTCCGCTTCGCCGTGCCCTGAAGAGATGGCAATGGTGATGGATGAATCCGGTGATAGTGAAACTATGCCTTGCTGCCCTGATGCGGATGAAGGTGATGCTATAAATTCCTGTGAAACCGCTAAATCCTGCCATCTCTGTAAAACACCGGTGCAGGTATATCTCTATACACCCGCGTCGTTTTTCTCTCTTTCAAGCTTGTCGGCACACACTAAAACTCGTCCATTGAATCTTGCTGTCTTCAATCCCGCCAGTATCTGGCGACCTCCGAACGCCTCCTGAGTTAATACGATTACACCTCGCTTGAACCGGTAAAGATACCGGGTGTTCAGGCGGGACGTTTTTTATCGTCTCTCAGGAATCATCTGAATGAATAATCTCTCTGTACGCCTGCTTGCAGCCGTTGGGTTAAGCACGTTGGTACTTGGCATTGCGATAGGTGTTGGTTGGCAGCACCTGCATAAATTCACCTCTACAGCGCCGCCTCAAAATAATGCTATTGAAGAGGCCAAACAGGAACCGAAGGTGCTTTATTGGTATGACCCAATGGTGCCTGATCAACATTTTGATAAACCGGGTCCGTCGCCCTTTATGGATATGGACCTCGTCCCCAAGTACGCCGCGCAACCTGCGCAAGAACCTAAACCGGCCGACGATGAACCACGTATTTTGTATTGGTACGATCCAATGGTGCCGGACCAGCATTTTGATAAACCGGGTCCATCGCCCTTTATGGACATGGATTTGGTACCCAAATATGCAGCGCCATCAACTCAAGAACCGGGGCTTACCGTCGATGCAGCTCTGGTGCAAAACCTTGGTATGCGCAAAGCCAGGGTGCAGCGCCTACCGATCCACAATGAACTGGAAGTAGTTGGGCAACTGCAATTTAACCAGCGCAACCAAGCAATAGTGCAATTGCGCGCGGCAGGTTATGTGGAAAAAGCTTGGCCGCTAGCGGTGGGCGATCACGTCAGCGTCGGTCAGCCAATTGCTGAATTCCAGATCCCCGAATGGCTGGATGCCCAAAATGAGCTGCTCTCCCAACCGGTTAGACAGAACCCTCATTTGTTGGCCACATTGCGCGCACGCCTACAATTACTCGGAATGCCTGATACCTTGATTGCCAAGGTGGAAAAAACCCGCCAACCGGAGACCCGTGTAACCATCACGTCGCCCATCTCGGGCGTGGTGGATATGCTGGATGTTAAAACTGGTATGGCGCTGGCCACTGGCGATACGGTGGCGATGGTTAACAACCTGGATAGCCTGTGGCTGGATGCTGCGATCCCCGAAGCGCAGGCAACCGGCGTGCGCGCCGGTGACAAAGCGATTTTCAATTCCGTTAACCCCGATGATCCAGCTCTAACCGGTACGCTGGAATACCTGTTGCCCTCTATCAATGACAACTCCCGCACCCTCACTGCCCGTGTCCTGCTGGACAACCCCGAAGGACGCCTGAAACCCGGCACCAGTGGACGCGTACTCTTACAATCATCCACAGAAGAAAAAGGATTGTTTGTGCCCACTGAAGCAGTCATCCGCACCGGCAAACGGGTGCTGGTGATGCTAGCTGAACCCGACGGCACGTTCATGCCCATGAATGTGGTCACAGGTCATGAACAAGGCTCACACACACGCATTCTGCAAGGATTAGATGAGGGTCAAGAGGTAGTTGCCAGCGGGCAGTTTCTACTGGATTCCGAAGCCTCCTTTTTGGGGATAGCACCAAAACCAGCGGAGGGACACGACCATGATTAGCCGCTTGATTTATTGGTCTGTCGCCAACCGGATATTGGTACTGTTGGCGTCACTGCTATTGACCGGCTGGGGCATTTGGGCCGTCAAAACCACACCGATCGATGCCTTACCCGACCTCTCGGATGCGCAAGTCATTATTCGCACCAGCTTTCCGGGACAAGCGCCGGAGCTAGTAGAGAATCAGGTGACTTATCCCCTCGCTAGCAAAATGCTCTCGGTGCCCGGCGCCCAAACCGTGCGCGGTTATTCGATGTACGGCGATAGCTTTGTGTATGTCTTATTTGAGGATGGAACCGATCTTTACTGGGCGCGCTCCCGCGTTTTGGAGTCCTTGAGCCAAATGCAGGCGCAACTACCGGCGAGTGTCACACCGGCGTTAGGGCCGGATGCCACCGGTGTTGGCTGGATATTTCAATACGCCTTGGTCGATAAGACGGGCCAACAGGATATTGCCCAATTGCGAGCACTGCAGGATTGGTTCTTGCGCTTTGAGCTGGCGCCCTTGCCGGATGTGGCCGAAGTCGCCGCTGTCGGTGGTATGGTCAAGCAATACCAAGTGGTGCTCGACCCGATCCGGCTTGCAGCCCATAACCTATCCCATGAGGCAGTGATTACTGCTGTGCAGCAGGCCAATCAGGAAACTGGCGGTGGCGTTCTTGAGCTGGGTGAATCCGAACTGATGGTTCGTGCTAGCGGTTATTTGCGCACGTTGGATGATTTCAAATCCATCCCGCTGAAGT
>CAZCJR010000151.1:0-9754 GCA_964499225.1 uncultured Cellvibrionaceae bacterium
CTAACCTTATGAAATAAAACGGTATTTTTTTTAAGAAAATAAAAAATGCGATCTGGCATTGCGTTTGCAATTACCCATCTGTAACCAAATCGCAGGTGATGCCATGAACAATTTCTTCAAAGCCAGTGTCGAAACTCTCCCTTCCGCCATGCTTAAGCAGCGTAGCGCGCACAAAAACGGCGATAGGAATGAGCGCGCGAAAAAATCCCGCCTTGGCAAAGTGTGGTTGGTAGGTGCAGGCCCTGGCGATGCAGAATTGTTGACGGTAAAAGCCCTGCGTGCGATCAACACCGCCGATATTATTTTTTACGATTATTTGGTTAGCGCCGATATTCGCGCACTCTTCCCCAACAATATTCCTGCGCACTACGTGGGTAAAGCGAAAAACCAACACAGCATCGCGCAGGAAGATCTCAATCAATTATTGGTTAAACAAGCGCAGTTGGGTTTGACTGTGTGCCGTATTAAAGGCGGCGATCCTTTTGTGTTCGGTCGTGGCGGCGAAGAATTATTGGAGCTGCGCACCGCTGGTATTGAAGCGGAGGTAATTCCTGGTATTACCTCGGCTTCGGGTTGCAGTACTTACGCCGATATTCCGTTGACTCATCGCGGTCTGTCTCAAGGCTGTACGTTTGTTACCGGCCATGCCGAAAAAAGTTTGGATGTGAATTGGAGCGCGCTGGCGCAACTGAATCACACACTGGTGTTTTACATGGGGCTGACCCGCGCGGACGACATTTCTGCAAAATTATTGGCCGGTGGTTTAGCGGCTGATACTCCTGTTGCCATTATCGAAAACGGCTGCCGCAAAGACCAGCGCGATATTATTTCCACTCTCCAGCAATTTCCTGAAACCGTGCTGCGCGAAAAAGTGCAGTCCCCGGCATTAATTATCGTCGGCGAAGTGGTTCGCCTGAAAGAAAAATTGCAAGCACAGGTATGGCAGCACAGCAGCGAAGAACAATACCTGCTGGCATAGATTCGCAATCTGAAATTTTTAAACCGGTTAGCTCTAGTTATTACATTTAAACGCGTTACTAAAACGTGAGGCAATTATGAAGAAGCGTATTGTTGTTGTCGGAAACGGCATGGTAGGACACAAATTTATCGATAATCTGGTGAATCACGCCGATGCTGATCAGTACCAGATCATCACTTTTTCAGAAGAGCCGCGTCTTGCTTATGATCGCGTACAGCTCTCCAAATATTTTTCCGGCTCAACGGCCGAAGATCTGGCGTTAACGACGCCAGACTACTACAACGAAAAATCTGTTGAGTTTATTTTGAAAGATAAGGTTATCGATTTGGATTTTGATAACAAAGAAGTTATCACTGCCTCTGGCCGCCGTGAAGGCTACGACAAATTAATTCTCGCTACCGGTTCATTCCCGTTTGTGCCCCCAATTCCTGGTAACAATGGTGAGCACTGTTTGGTCTATCGGACTATTGAAGATTTGGAAGCCATTACCTATTCCGCAACCCAGAGCAAAGTAGGTGTAGTTGTCGGCGGTGGCTTGCTCGGTTTGGAAGCTGCAGCTGCGCTTAAAGCGGCCGGCCTTGAAACTCACGTCGTAGAATTTGCGCCGCGTTTAATGGCCGTGCAACTCGATGAAGGCGGCGGAAAATTATTGCGCCGTAAAATTGAATCTATCGGCGTAAGAGTGCACACACAAAAAGCAACCACAGAAATCGTGGCGGGTGCTGAGGCGCGCTACCGCATGAATTTTGCCGATGGTAGCCATCTTGAAACCGATATGATTTTGTTCTCTGCCGGTATTCGCCCGCAGGATGAACTTGCGCGCAAATGCGGTATTCAATTGGGCGAGCGCGGCGGCATAGTCGTGGATAACAATTGCCAAACCAATATCGACAATGTGTACGCCATTGGTGAGTGTGCGCTGTGGAATAATCGCATTTACGGTTTGGTCGCACCTGGCTACCAAATGGCAAAAGTGGCGGTGTCCCATATCACTGGCGGCAGCGATCAATTTATGGGTGCCGACATGAGCACCAAATTAAAATTGCTCGGTGTTGATGTTGCTTCGATTGGCGATGCTCACGGCACTACTCCGGGTTCATTAAGTTATACCTACAGCAACGATGTAGATGAAGTGTATAAACGCATGATTGTTTCTGCCGACAATAAAAAATTGTTAGGTGCAGTATTAGTGGGCGATGTAGAAGCATACGGTACGCTGCAGCAAATGTGCGTTAACGGCATGGACTTACCGGATGATCCCAATTGCCTGATTCTGCCGAATGTCGATGGCGGTGGTATGGCGATAGGTGTGGATGCATTGCCGGAAGCGGCGATGATTTGCTCTTGTTACGATGTGAGCAAAGGCGCAATTTGTTGTTCTGTACAAAACGGCGCGCGCACCATGGGCGATATCAAAGCGCTCACCAAAGCCTCAACCGGTTGTGGCGGTTGTACCGCACTCACTAAGCAAGTAATGGATTCCGAGTTGAAAAAACTCGGCGTAGAAGTGAGTAACCATATTTGCGAACATTTCCCGCACTCACGTCAGGAATTGGCCGATATAGTACGCATCAAAAAAATCAAAACCTTTGATGATTTGTTGGATGGCCACGGTCATGGTTTAGGTTGCGATATTTGCAAACCAGCGGTCGCGTCAATTCTTGCTGCATTCTGGAATGAATTTGTGTTGGATAAAAAACACATAGGTTTGCAAGACACCAACGATATTTTCCTTGGCAATATGCAAAAAGACGGCACCTACTCAGTAGTGCCGCGTGTTGCGGGCGGTGAAATTACGCCGGATAAATTAATCGTGCTGGGTCAGGTCGCAAAAGAATACAAACTCTACACCAAAATTACCGGTGGCCAACGTATCGATTTGTTTGGCGCGCAGTTGCATCAGTTGCCAGCGATTTGGAAAATTTTAGTCGAGGCTGGTTTTGAAACGGGCCACGCATACGGCAAATCATTGCGTACCGTGAAGTCCTGCGTCGGTAGCACTTGGTGCCGTTATGGTGTGCTGGATTCGGTCGGCATGGCGATCACGCTGGAAAATCGTTACAAGGGCGTGCGCGCACCGCACAAAATTAAATTTGGTGTGTCTGGCTGTACCCGTGAATGTGCTGAGGCGCAATCGAAAGATTTTGGTGTGATCGCAACGGAAACCGGCTGGAGTTTATATGTGTGTGGTAACGGCGGCATGCGCCCGCGTCACGCTGATTTGTTTGCTACTGGTTTGGATGATGTGACCTTAATTAAATACATCGACCGCGTGATGATGTTCTACATCCGCACCGGTGATCGTCTACAGCGCACTTCCGTATGGCTGGAAAATATGGAAGGCGGTTTGGATTATCTCAAGAAAGTGGTGATCGACGATAAGTTGTCGATTTGCGCAGAATTGGAAGAGCAAATGGCTTACAACATTAGCCAATACCAGTGCGAGTGGAAAACTACGGTTGAGAATGAAGAGCTGCAAAAACGCTTCAAACATTTTATCAATACCGATGCGACAGATAACAATCTGGCCTATGTTGTTGAGCGCGAGCAAATTCGCCCGGCGACTGCGTTAGAACGCAGTAATACCAATATCCAGTTTGTTGAGTTGGTGGATTGATGCATCAATTCCCCCTTTGAAACGGGACGCGCAGTCAAGGGGGCTAGGGGGATTCACTTTTTAAATCCCTCCCAGCCTCCCTAGCTACGCGCCCCGTTTCAAAGGGAGGAGTTGGTAGGAGCTCCGAATTAACATTTTTTAGTGAGAAACATCATGAGCGAAAAACCCTGGATCAGTGTGTGTGAGTTTGACGATTTAATCCCCGATACGGGTGTTTGTGCGCTAGTGAATAATCAGCAGGTGGCGATTTTTCGTTCGCGTCGTTTGAACGAGATTTTTGCGGTATCCAATTATGATCCGATCGGTGAGGCCAATGTACTGTCGCGCGGTATTATTGGTTCGATTGGTGATGAGGTGGTGGTTGCGTCGCCACTTTACAAAGAGCACTACAATTTGCGTACGGGCGAATGCCTGGAAAAACCGGAGTACATGGTCGCTGTTTACCCGGTGCGAATTGATGATGGATTGGTGCAAGTACAAGCTTAATTTCCCAATGGAAACCGAGCTTTGCAGCTGTTAGTTTTTGTGTGAGCTTCCCCTTCTTCTTCGACTGCTTCATGAGTCGGCTTAATGGGCAAACCTTTTGGTTTGCCCTTTTTTATTTGTGTTTTTACTAGCGAACGGGTTCAGGTGTCTTTTGTTTGTGCTGATACATGCGTTTATCTGCAATCTTGGTGAGTTCAAGCGGGTCAGCGCCATCTTGCGGATAAAAAGCGGTGCCAATACTGCTGCCTATTTGAATCGATTGCTCATCAATAAAAAAATACTGCGCGAGCGCATACTGAATTTTCTCGCTCACAATTCTGGCTTGACTGATATCGTCCATTTGGTGCAGGAGTATGACAAATTCATCCCCGCCAATACGCGCGACAGTGTCGGATGTGCGTACACAGGCGAGTAAGCGCTGTGCAACTTGTTTTAATAGTTCATCGCCCAGCGCATGGCCATAGCGATCATTTACCGGTTTGAATTTATCCAGGTCGAGTAGCATAACGGCCAGCGCTCGCTGATGCCGTTTGCAGTAGCTGAGAGCCTGTTGCAAGCGATCAGAAAAAAGCGCGCGATTGGGCAATCCAGTCAGGCTATCGTGTTGCGCCAGGTAGCGAATTTTTTCTTCGCTTCTCTTGCGCTCGGTGATATCGCGGCTAACGCCGACTATGCCGACAAAATTGCCTTCTGTATCGTAGATCCCGGAGGTTCTAACTTCCGCGCATACGGTAGAACCGTCTTTGCAAATATGATCCAGCTCGGCGACAAAATCGGGAAAGGGCTCTTTGTTTTGTACGGCGGCTATAGTTTTGCCTACGGCAGCTTTTATCTTGGCCAGCGAATCGGGAGTGAGTGTTTGCTCCAGCGTTTGCTCCATGGCCTCGCTCGCATTGTAGCCGCGTAGTTTTTCTACCGAGGGGCTGACGTAAGTAAAACGGCCATTGAGATCCATGGTCCAGATAACGTCTTGCGCGTTGTCTGCCAGCAGGCGATGGCGCTCCTCACTTTCACGCAGCGCTTCCAATGACAATTTTCGCTCTATGGCGATCTCCGCGAGATAAGCGGATTCTTCGATCAGTTTGATATCTTCCAGTGTCGGCTCGGCGAATTGCGCTTGATAAATTGCAAAAGTGCCGAGCACTTCGTTACGGCGGTTGATAATCGGCTCCGACCAACAGGAGACTAGCCCGGCTTTAGCCGCCAGCTCTTTTACTCCAACCCAGGTGGGATCACTTTGGATATCGCGGACAATAACGCGCTCGCCCGTCACTACAGCGGTGCCGCAGGAGCCAATGCCCTGATCGGCGGGTAAACCGTCCACAGCCTCATTAAAAAATGCCGGTAAATGCGGCGCGGCTACGACCTTAAAGCGATTGGTTTTGCGATCAACGAGTAAAATGCTACACATCATTTCCGGCCGTATATGCTCGACGCCGACAATAATCCCCATGAGCACGTCCTCGAGGGAATCGTCGGCCGCGATTTGGGCGAGCACGTGGTTGTGACCACGCTGCCATACGTCGGCGCGGCGCATCAGGCGCACCATATTACGCAGTTTGCGGTTGACCCGGTTGATATGCACCGCGGCGGCAATCACCACCACTACGCCAAACAAAGCCGCGAGTGCGATGTAAATACTATTCACCTATATCCTCGTTCCACAGCTCCGGCTGTTGGGCAATAAAATCCTGCATCAGTTGTTTACATTGGGCATCGTCGCGTAAATCCAGTTCCACGCCACGGCTGCGTACATAGTCTTCTGGCCCCTTGAAGGTGCAGTTTTCGCCAATAACAACTTTTTTGATGCCATAAAGCAGCACAGTGCCGCTGCACATATCGCAGGGGGAAAGTGTGGAATAGAGGATGGCGCGGTGATAGTCAATGGCTTTCAGGCGACCGGCGTTTTCCAGACAGTCCATCTCCGCATGTAATACACAGCTGCCTTTCTGTACTCGCTGATTGTGCCCGCGCCCGACTATTTTGTTGTCGATAACCAGCACGGAGCCTATAGGAATGCCGCCCTCGGCGAGGCCTTTGCGTGCCTCTTCAATGGCGGCTTGCATAAAAGGATCTGTCGTCATTCAACGCTCTCCATGATCGTATAACGGCGAATTGCCACAGTTATCGTAGTGTGCTTGTTTATAGTGCTGTTCCAAGTGTCGTTGTTGAGTGTAGTCGTTGATTGCTGAATGTAGTTGTTGAGCAGTGAGAGGTTGGACAATTTTATGCATAAGTTTCTGCAATTAAAGTGCCGTTTGAGCTTTTTATTGCAGATAAGTGACAGGTATTGGTAGAAATTCAGCAGTGTTAATGGTCGGCGCTGGTTACAAACTGTGACAATTATATTTTCCGCTACTGACATAATTTGCTGTTGGTTGACCTTACCCTGCGGGAAGATCTCACAATACAGCCTGCTTCACCCAACGCAGGCTGAGGTTTATAAAATCCCCACAAGGGAAGGAGTCGAACATGTCTTTACACCACAACTCTGCAAATCCTGACTCATCGCATCAGAAAAATGAGCGCTTGGTGAGGGAGTTTTTGCAGGCGGCGCACAGTATCCAAATTAAAAATTTGGATACCTATTTGGATGCCTATGTCGCTGATCAGGTTAAGTGCTGGGGTTTTCCGGAATTTAATCCTGGCAACCGCGATGAGTATCAGGGTTTTTTTAATTATATTGCTGACGTGTTCGCGGCGCAGACATTCAGTATTGAGCAATTGCTTGCTGCTGATGATGCGCAAGTGCTGGTGCGGTTTCGCGTAAATGGAACGCATCACGAAGAATTTATGGGATTGCCAGCGACGGGTGGCCAGCTTGAGTTTACCGCTACAACATTATTTCGTTTGGCTGAGGGAGTTATTTGCGAGGTCTGGATGTATAACAAACATACAGCGTTGCAAACCGCCAAAGGTTATCGCTATTCAACGCACTCGGCAACTCTTCGCTCGTCAGAGTTCAGCGCACCAGCGATTGTCTGTTAAATAATACCTGCGTAATTACCAACTCATTCGCGTTTTTGCGAATGAGTTTGCATTTCACCGAACTCCTTACCTAAATTGCTTAGTCAGCTATAATCTATTTGTTGCAGGGTTATCAGTTGGCTATTGATCTGCGTCGGCGATTGTGCAAAAACTGTAAAAAATGTCGAAAATTTTCCCCGGTTTTATGCTTGTAATGAGGGTTGCCAGCTGCAGTCTCCGCGATTTAATCCTGCAAGCTGTGAACAAGGTTCATTTTTTTTATCGAATGAAACCCGACAATGGCAGCCGCAAATCTCTGATGCATAACAATAACCAACAATAATGCCGTATCCGTTTTTTGCACAGGGCGTGCGCGCCGGAAACAGTTTCCTGCTCAATGCAATTTGAGAGTGAATTTGTTTTGGTGTTTTTGCAATTGATCGTGCTCCTACGACCGACAGGGTGGTTGGGATACGCGCGCAAAAACTGCATCGATAATAATGAGCTGCATGAATGCAATGGTGATAGTTTCCGAGAATCCGGCGCAAAGGTGACTACCTTGTCGAATAAGACCCAATAAGCGCGTGCCAGAGCAGAGCTATTACTCAGGATAAGGATGCCAAGACCTATGTCTACCTCAGTAAAAGCCCGGTGATTGGGCTTTTACTGATTACTTACTGCGGCCCACGCACGAATCTGCCGCACCCTATGATTCAATTACAGTCCCAACTCCGATAAACCGGCATGATCGTCCGGCCGTCTGCCTTGCGGCCAAAAGAATTTCCGCTCGCTCCCTGCAATCGCTAAATCATTGATGCTCGCGTAGCGCTTTTGCATTAAACCTTGCTCATTAAATTCCCAATTTTCATTGCCATAGGATCGATACCATTGGCCGGTATCGTCATGCCATTCATAAGCAAAACGTACCGCAATTCGATTGTCGGTAAAGGCCCAGAGTTCTTTAATCAACCGATACTCATTTTCTTTCGCCCACTTGCGCGTTAAAAACTCCACAATTTGTGCGCGTCCCTGCGGAAATTCATGGCGATTACGCCATTGGCTATCCGCTGTATAAGCCAGGGATACTTTCACCGGGTCGCGATTATTCCAGCCGTCCTCGGCGGCACGCACTTTTTGGATCGCGGTTTCACGCGTAAATGGTGGCAAGGGCGGGCGTGATTCACTAGTGGTCATGGTTACTCCTATCTGTGTGGGGTGAGCGATTGCAGGCGGATGAGCTTGCCTGAGTTGTAATCTCTAACTGAGCAAGAAATATTCCGTTCAGGAGGGATTGGCAGGCCAGTCACGGAAAAATAGCTATTGGTCTATGCGATCTTGTAAAATTCCCGCCATTCTTCCTTGTAGTGATTCACGTTATTCCCTAACGACGTCACTCTGGCGCCCCTCAAGAGACCATTTCATGAAGCACTCTTTGGCCTTATTGGCACTTGCCAGCCTTAGCTCTAATACCTATGCCGATATCTTTGCAGTGTTCCGCGAAGAGGACGGCAGCACCAAGTGGCAATACGTGGCAAACACCACCGCCAGTGTGCTGATTCTTTCTTTAGCCATAGCGCTGATTTTTTTAATTCGCGCACATTCGCGTTCAAGGCGCGCTAACCGCGCGTTAACCGATATAAAAGCAACCTTGGAGGATCGCGTTGCGCGTCGTACTGCTGTGTTGCAGGAGACGACTGAGCAACTGCAGGAACGTGAGGCTTACATCGCGAGCATCGTAAACTCAATGCCGGTAATGCTGATTGGTTTAAATCAGCAATTGCAGATTACCCAGTGGAATAAGAAGGCGGAAGAAATTACCGGGCGCCCGTTAAACGATGTAGTTGGCAAAAACTTGTGGGAAGCCTATGCGGCGATAACGCTCACGCAAGAGCAGGTGAAATCCGTATTGGCATCGGGCGAGACCCTCGTGCTCAAACACGCGCAGCGTGGCCAATACAGTTTTGATATCACCCTTTACCCACTCGATAATCACGATGATACCGGCATAGTCATTTTGATTTCCGATGTTACCAAACAAGTTAACGCCGAAAATAAAGTGGCCGAGCGGGATAAAGTATCGGCCATGGGCGAGCTTGCATCGGCTATGGCCTACGACATTAGCTTGCCAATGCAAACTATCTTGTCGCGTGCAACGCGCGCGCGGCAAGAAATTGAAGCGGCCGATTTGGGTGACGTAAAAGAATTTTTATTGCAAGAAGTAGAAACCGTCCGCCTCAGCGCGCATCAAGCCACAGCGATTGCACAAAATCTGTTGAATCTCGCCAGCAGCCATCGCGATACCAAACAACTCGCCGATGTGCCGCCGATTATGGATCGCAGCATCGCGCTCGCTACCGATCTGTTTACCGATGCGGATAGTCTCGCGTTCAAACACATTAATATCCGCCGCAATTACACATCGCCGTTGCCGCAAATTCCTTGCTTCCCGGCAGAGCTGGAGCAAGTATTCGTGCGCCTGATGCGCAATTCGTTTTACGCGCTGAATGCCAAAACCTGGGACGACAACAACAAACCCTGGATCAATATCGAAATCGGCGAATTCTACGATTCGCTCTGGATCAAGATCGAGCACAACGGTAAGTGTTTAAGCCCCACCGAACAGTTAGATATTTTTCAACCCTTCTTCGCTATCACCAATCACGAATCCACCTGCCCGGTAGAGCAGCGCTTGTCCTATTCCTATT
>CAZCJR010000152.1:0-9578 GCA_964499225.1 uncultured Cellvibrionaceae bacterium
ACGTGCGGTGGTGGCTCTTCAAGCGTTTTCAGCAGCGCGTTAAAACTGCTGTTGGAGAGCATGTGTACTTCGTCGATCAGGTAAACCTTGTAGCGGCCACGAGTAGGCGCGTATTGGACGTTTTCTAACAGATCGCGGGTATCTTCTACTTTAGTGCGCGAGGCAGCATCCACTTCGATCAAATCAACAAAGCGACCTTCGGCGATTTCGCGGCAGCTGGAACATTGACCGCAAGGTTCGGAACTAACGCCGGTTTCGCAATTCAAGCATTTAGCCAGAATCCGCGCGATAGTGGTTTTACCCACGCCGCGAGTTCCGGTAAATAAGTAGGCATGGTGCAAACGGTTGTGATCCAACGCGTTGATCAACGCCTGCAGAACATGCTCCTGCCCAACCATTTCGCGGAACACACGCGGGCGCCACTTGCGCGCCAGAACTTGATAGCTCATGCCGATTGCTGCTCTCTATTCAAAAGGGAGGCGGTTTGCCAAAAACAGGGCGCGATTATAGCGATCAATGGCGGAAATAGACACCAAAGCAAACTGATGAAAATCGGGACAGAATCACTGCGAACAATAGCAATCAACGGAAGAAACAAGCGGGAATACAGGGAGAGTTGGGTGGCGACCTAACCAGCCACACCCCGGCACATGACTTACTGCTACCGTTGCTCCCTTCCGGGCCTGGCGGGGTTTACAGATCGTCATTGCGAGGGGACCGGCTAGATCACCATTGCAGCTTGCATGTACTGCCTAACTGATCGAAACCATTAGCAGGCAGCGCAAGAGGCGCGCATTATCATCACTTTACCCGCTCAATGCAAGGCGCAATTTGGTGGTTTTTGGTTAAACCGGCGAGAGCAATCTCTTGTTATTGAAAGATTTTATTGCAGTGGCGCCCATTGCAATTCCTTTTTCCGTCACTATCAACTAGTCTTCAGGCAGCATTTTTATCTACCGCATCTATCTACCCAAAAACAAACAACAATCCCATCGTTTAGGAGTATTTCAATGGCAACAGTGACCCTCAAAGGAAATCCATTCAATACCAACGGCAATTTGCCTGCGGCAGGCAGCAAAGCGCCCGCTTTCAACTTGGTCAAAACAGATTTATCAGAGGTTTCCTCAGCGGATCTCGCTGGCAAGCGCGTAGTACTTAATATTTTCCCAAGTGTTGATACTCCGACCTGCGCGCAATCAGTGCGCACCTTTAACGCTCAAGCCAGCGCACTCGACAACACCGTAGTAGTTTGCGCATCGCAGGATTTGCCATTTGCCCTTGCCCGTTTTTGCGGCGCTGAAGGTTTGGATAAAGTGATTCCCGCTTCTGCATTTCGCTCTACCTTCGCGGCTGATTATGGTGTAAAACTGATTGACGGCCCACTGACTGGCTTGACCGCACGCGCGGTAGTAGTACTGGATGCCGAAGGCAAGGTACTGCATACCGAACTCGTAAGTGAAGTGGCGCATGAGCCAAATTACGATGCGGCACTGAAAGTACTCGCTTGATAGCGGTGACGAAATTGCACCAATCACTAACGCCAGCAATCCAGCTGGCGTTTTTGTTTATAGGACAAAGATCTTTAACAATACTCTTCAGTAAAACCACTATTGGTAGATATTGTTATTTCCAAACACTCTGAGAAAGTACGACTTTTTCTGCATCAAAACCGCTATATATATGGGGGCCGCCTATACTCAACGTCAAGGGTCAACGAAAGTACGCCATAGGGTTAAAGGGAGCAGATTCAGGATGTCACCTCAGGAAGATCCCAGAAATACTTACCCACTCTATATCAAGGAACTGCTCGATGCGGTACCGGCTGGCATTATCGTTACGCATCAGGATGGCCGCATAAATTACGTGAATGCCGAAGCCGAGCGATTATTTGGCTATACCCGCGATGAATTAATCGATCGTAGCATCGACCTGCTATTACCCGACCGTTTCAATCATAACCACGCGCAACTGCGTCAAAGCTACGTCGACAATCCCTCTATCCGCTACATGGGCGCAGGGCGCGATCTCTACGGCAAACGGAAAGACAACAGCGAATTCCCCCTTGAGATAGGCCTGCGCTCCCTGACCGCTGATAGCGAGCAATTTATTGTTGCTACCATCGTTAACATCACTCGCCGCAAACAACTAGACGAGCGTTTAGCCAAGGTCATTGAAGCATCTCCCTATGGAAAATTACTGGTAGATGAGCGCGGCATTATCCAACTGATTAATCCCAGTCTGTTACAACTATTTGGCTACAGCAAAGAAGAGTTGCTGGGCAAATCCATGGATATTTTATTACCCGAACGCTACCGGGCCGGTCATGAAAAATTGCGTGCAGGATATGTAAAAAGCCCCAGTTTACGCCCAATGGGTTTGGGGCGGGATTTAACTGGGCGCCACAAAAGCGGAACTGAAATACCAATCGAAATCGGATTAAGTCCGGTTGAGAGCGATGCAGGGAATTTAACGCTCGCGGTGGTAACGGATATTTCTGAGCGCAAACGGCTGGAATTAAATCTCAAACAAGCCAATGCTCACCTCGAAGAATTTACGTACGTCGCCTCACATGATTTGAAATCACCTCTGCGCGGCATTAGCGATTTGGTCGAGTGGATTCACGAAGATTTAGTTAACACTGCACCTGAATCTGTTACTAAAAACATTGAGCGTATCAAGGTGCGCATTGGGCGGATGGAACGTTTGATTGATGACCTATTGCTTTATGCGCGTGCAGGCAAACGCGCCAAAGAATCCGCGGCGGTAGACGTACCTGCGTTGATTGGCGGTATGATTGAAATGCATCCTATTCCCGCAACATTTCACATACTGCAAGATGTTCGCATCAACGAAATTTACGCCGCAAAAACCCCATTGGAAACTGTCTTGCGCAATTTATTTAACAACGCCTTAAAGCACCACAGCGGTATCAACCCCACCATTACGATAAGTGCCGAAGCCAGCGGAAGTTATTGTTTATTTAAAGTTATCGACAACGGTCCCGGCATTCCGAAAGCGGCACAGGAGCGGGTATTCCGTTTATTTCAAACTCTCAGTAGTAACGAAGCCAGTGGTAGCGGCATAGGTCTGGCCCTAGCCAAGCGCCTCACCGAAAGTCACGGCGGACAAATTGAATTGATCAGTAACAGCGAACACAAAGGCTGTAGCTTCCATGTGTGGTGGCCGCGTTTTGCGAGGAAAGATATCGATGAATAACCTGGCTAAAGTGAATATTTTGCTAGTGGACGATGATGATGTTGCTGCCGAAGCTGTTGTGCGTAGCCTGCGTAAACATGCGATGGATTTCCCCGTCACACTCGCGCGTGATGGCATTGAGGCATTGGAAATATTGCACCACACTCACCCCGACCTGATGATAGAAAAGCCATATGTAATATTGCTCGATCTGAATATGCCGCGTATGAATGGCTTTGAATTTTTACAAGAGATACGCGGCGATAAAAATTTACACGATTCAATTGTATTTGTCTTAACCACTTCAGATGCCGAATCGGACAAATCGCGGGCTTATCACGAAAATATTGCTGGCTACATGGTTAAATCGGCCGTCGGTCCACAGTTTACCAAGTTAGCCGCGCTGCTGGATATCTATCGTAATACCGTTACGCTACCTTCCTAACGAAGCGGACACCAAGAGGTACTGGCATGATGCTCGATAGTATTTCAGATAAAATTATTACCCTTCTACTAGTAGAAGACGACGATGTCGATCTCGAAAAAATAATGCGCCTGCTCCACAAGACCTTGCTCAAATTAACTATCGTTGAATCAACGTCAGCTACACAAACACTGGAATTAATTAATAGCCACCAATTTGACTGCGCGATTCTCGACTACCAACTTAAAGACGCGCTCGGCTCCGAGTTGATCGCGAAAATCCAGAACCATAAGAATTCTCCGACCCCCATAATCATGGTCAGCGGCAACAGTGATGAGCGGATTATTGCTGATGTCATGCGCGATGGCGTGTTTGATTATTTACCCAAGCGTAACCTGGATGTCGAACAACTTGTCAGCACTTTGCAGGCTAGTCTGGAATGGGCAGAGTCAGAGCGATTACTAAAAGAAGACCGCGCGCGTTTCAATCAACTCGCTGAGGGCTTGCCGCAACTTGTATGGACATGCCTACCCGATGGCCGCTGCGATTTTTTAAATCGTCGCTGGTGTAGTTTTACTGGCATCAATGAGAAAGAGCAGCTGGATTATGGTTGGCTTAAACAGGTCCACCCGGACGATCATGAACAACTGATGCAAGCGTGGATGAACTCCGTCAATAACGGCACAGAAATGTATGCAGTTTTTCGTATTCGCAGTCAAAGTGGAGAGTATCGTTGGTTTGACGCGCGCGCGATACCGCAGCGAAATGACAAGGGCGATATTATTCGCTGGCTTGGTAGCAACACGGATATTACCGACATCGAATTAACCCGCCAGGCACTCACCAATACCGAACAACTTTTTCACACCGCGTTCGACTATGCCCCGCTCGGCATGATAATGGCCAATCTGGATGGCGTGATAATTCAGGCAAATCCAGCTCTGCGCCAACTGCTGGGATACGATTGCGCGCCGGAACACATTCTGACACCAACACTATTCAAATTGATTCATCCTGATGAAGTTAGTAACACGCAATTCCAGCTAGACAAGCTCCGCAATGGCAAACTGGCTTTCGCACAATATGAAACCCGACTGCTCACAAAAGATAGCCACTGCGTACCCGTAATGATTAGCTTGGCGTTTATTAATAAAGTTGCTAGTGAATCTTGCTACCTACTGCAGATTTACGATCTCTCCGAGCGCAAGCGCTACGAATCGCAATTAATTAAATTAGCGCACTATGACCCGTTAACCGGCCTTGGTAATCGCGCTAAACTGCAGGAGGAAATTGAATTTTTTATTCAAAAATCTCGCCGTAACCCCACATCTTTTGCAGTTTTATTTGGCGACCTTGATCACTTCAAGCAAATCAACGACGGCTTGGGTCATGAGGCGGGCGATCAACTACTAAAAATAGTTGCACGCCGCCTGCAGAAAGCACTGCGCCTTGAGGACAGTATTTGTCGCCTCGGTGGCGATGAATTTGTCGTATTGCTACACGATGTGACCAAGTTTGAAGCAGTCGTTACAGTAGCCGAAAAGCTAATTAAAAAAATTAACAAACCTATTCGCCTGGCTGATAACAAAGTTCATGTCGGCATGAGTTTCGGGATAGCGCTCTATCCTACCGATGGCGACAATGCAAAAACCCTGTTACGCAACGCAGATAGCGCTCTTTACGACGCCAAAGCTAAAGGGCGCGGTTGCTGCCAACTCTATCGCAAAGAACTTACCGAATATGTGCACAACCGTTTACGGCTGGACAATGATTTACGCATAGCCATTAGCAATAGTGAGTTTGAACTTTATTACCAACCTATTATCAATTTGCAAACCAATAAAATTGTCTCAGCTGAAGCCTTATTGCGCTGGCATCATCCGAAGCGGGGAATGGTTCCGCCCGATGAGTTTATTCCCTATGCACAAGAAAATGGATTGATTATCCCCATCGGAGAATGGGTCATTAAACAAGCCTGCACTCAGGCGAATGAGTGGCACGATGCTGGGTTTCCGCTTGCAGTTGCTGTAAACGTGTCCGTACGACAATTTGAGCATAATAATTTATGCGAGTTATTTTCAAAGGCACTTGAGCAATCCCATTTTCCCGCCGAAAAACTCGTGGTAGAAATTACCGAGCAAATGTTTCTGGAGAACACCGAAAGCAACTTAAAACAAATAAGCGAACTGAAAAGTATTGGAATACGCATATCGCTTGACGATTTTGGCGTTGGATACTCATCACTAAGCTATATTGTTCGCTTCGCGCCACATTATTTGAAAATTGACCGGTCGTTTGTAAGCCGCATCGGCGAAGCAAAAGAACACGATGAAATGGTTAATGCCATTATCGGGTTAAGTAAAATTATCCCAATGAAAATTGTCGGCGAGGGCATAGAAGAAGAAAGCCAGCGCGATTTTTTAGCCAGCCGCGGTTGTGACCTTGGGCAAGGATATTTATTTTCGCGCCCGCTACCACAGGAAAAGTTTATGGAATTACTGCGCAATCACGCCGTTTAATTAATCTGCACCACGCCTTGCAAATTATTAAGGCAATGCGCTTTTGCCAGCTGTAAAAATTCCTGCACAAAGGGCGATAACAATTGCTCTTCCCGCACGGCAGCATAAAGCGTTGGCCAAACACCTGACTTTCCCGCCGAACGCACGCTAATTAATCCCTGCGCTACATACTCCGCTAATACCCAATTAGGTAAGGCACACACGCCGCGACCACTGGCAACCAACTGCACCATCATCAAGGTTAACTCCGATGTCCGCACCGCTTTAGGCTCAACATCAGCAGGTTCAAGAAATTGTTTAAACACATCCAAGCGATTGCGCGCAACCGGATAGCTAATCAACGTTTGATCTGCTAAATCTTGCGGCTGTAAAAAAATTTTCTCAATTAATGGATGATTATTCGCAATCGCGATTTGCATTTCGTAACCAAACAGCGGCACATATTCCACGCCTTTAATCGTTTGCGGATCAGAAGTGATTACCAAATCGATATCGCCCTGTGCTAACGCAGGTAAAGGTTCAAAGGTAAAACCGCCGGAGAAATCCAACTCAATTCCCGGCCATTGGTTGCGGTAAGTATCGATGGTTGGCATCAGCCAGTTAAAGCAGCTGTGGCATTCAATCGCCATATACAACCGCCCCGCTTCACCGTGCACCAGCTTTTTAACATCGCGCTCAGCTTCGCTGACTTTTGCCATTACATCATCCGCCAATAGCAAAATGCGTTTGCCCGCTTCACTGAAGCGCAACGGACGGCTTTTGCGGATAAACAGCTCGCACTCCAAACGCGACTCCAATTCTTTGAGCTGATGCGAAAGCGCCGACTGGGTGAGAAACAAACGCTCGGCTGCCTCAACCAAACTGCCGGTTTCGCGCAGGGCGATAAGGGTTTTTAAATGACGGATTTCGATCATAGCGATGTGCTCTTGTAGGTTGGAAAAGCGCAGCGCCTTCCGACAATGCACCCAATAGCAGCGATGCGCTTGAATATTTGCTCCGTCGGAAGGCGCTGCGCTCACACCTGCGCGCCCGTTCCGACCTACGGATAATACATTAATAATTTTCATGTTAAACCTGAAAATTACCAGTTTGATTCATATTAAGCCATGCGAAACAATGCCACCACTCTCAAATGGATCGAAAAAGGTAATTTCACATGACTCAAAACATCACCACACACAACTTAGGATTTCCCCGCATCGGCGGCGACCGCGAACTCAAAAAAGCGCAGGAGGCCTATTGGCGCGGCGAGATAGACCAGACGCAACTTGAAGACGTGGGGCGCGAGCTGCGCAAAACCCACTGGCAACTGCAAGCTGACGCCGGTTTGGATTTGATCCCCACTGGCGATTTCGCCTGGTATGACCAAGTGCTCACACTGTCGGCCACCCTCGGCAATATTCCGGCACGCCATCGCAAAAATGCAGCCGTACATCATCGCGATCATCAGGACGATCAATCTTGCTGCGCGCATCAAACCAGTGAAGTAAACGAGTTTATTTCTGCGCCCTGTGTGGATATTGATCTCGACACCCTCTTCCGCGTCGCTCGTGGCCGCGCACCAACCGGTAATGCGACCACTGCATCGGACATGACCAAATGGTTCGATACCAACTATCACTATCTGGTACCTGAATTTCATCAGGATCAACAATTCCAACTGAGCTGGACGCAGATTATTGATGAGACTGCCGAGGCCATTTCTTTGGGTCACAAGGTAAAACCGGTAATCCTCGGGCCATTGAGTTATTTGTACTTAGGGAAAGAGAAAGGCAGTGCGTTTGACCGTTTTGATTTGCTGGATAACCTCTTGCCTGCTTATCAACAATTGCTCACCGCGCTGTCCCAAGCGGGCGCGAACTGGGTGCAAATTGACGAACCCATTCTGGTATTGGATTTACCTGCCAAATGGCAGCGCGCATTTGAATCGGTTTACAACCGTTTGCAACACCACAAATTAAAAGTCTTACTCGCCACTTATTTCGGTGCGTTGGGTGAAAATTTATCAACGTCAGTCAACTTGCCTGTCGCGGGTTTGCATATCGATGCCGTGCGCGCACCGGAGCAGTTGCTCACTGTGGTTGATCGGTTGCCTGCACATAAAATTTTGTCGGTGGGTGTAGTGGATGGCCGCAATATCTGGCGCAATGATTTAGAAAAATCACTCACCTTATTAAAACAAGCGCAGGAGCGGTTGGGGGATCGCCTGTGGATTGCGCCTTCTTGTTCACTCTTGCATTCGCCAGTGAATCTGGAACGCGAAGAAAAACTGCCGGAGGATATTAAAAGCTGGTTCGCCTTTGCAAAACAAAAAGTGCAAGAAGTGGTTACGTTAAAAAAATTACTAACGCGCCCGTTTGATGCTATCGCGCAAGAATCTTTGGTTGCCAGCATTGCGGCAGCGCAAGCACGATTAAGCTCCCCCAAAATTCACAATCCCGATGTACAAACGCGCTTAAAAGCCATCAAACCGGAACACGCACAACGCGGCACTGTATTTGCGGAACGCATTGCAAAGCAACAGGCATTGTTGCAATTGCCCGCGTTTCCCACCACTACTATTGGTTCCTTCCCGCAAACCGAACATATTCGCCAAACGCGCAGTGAATTCAAACAGGGCAAAATTAATGCTGTGGAATATGAAAATCGTATTCGTCAGGAAATTGCCGACTGTATTGCCAAACAAGAACAGTTGGATATTGATGTGCTTGTGCACGGCGAAGCCGAGCGCAATGACATGGTGGAATATTTTGGGGAGCAATTAATTGGCTATGCATTTACTCAATACGGCTGGGTGCAAAGTTATGGTTCGCGCTGCGTAAAACCGCCAATTATTTTTGGCGATGTTTCCCGCCCCGCGCCCATTACTGTCAGCTGGGCGCGCTATGCGCAATCGCTCAGTAAAAAACCGGTGAAAGGCATGCTTACCGGCCCTATCACTATGTTGTTCTGGTCATTTGTGCGCGACGATCAACCACGTGCAACTACCGCACTGCAAATTGCATTAGCCTTGCGCGATGAAGTAGTGGATTTGGAAGCTGCAGGTATTCACGTTATCCAAATTGATGAACCGGCAATCCGTGAAGGCTTACCGCTACGCGAAAAAGATCGCAAAGAATATTTGGAGTGGGCAGTAAAAGCTTTTCGTATTTCCGCCAGCGGCGTGCAGGACGAAACACAAATCCATACCCACATGTGCTATTCGGAATTCAATGACATTATTAAAGCGATTGCGGATTTGGATGCAGATGTCATCACCATTGAAACCTCGCGTTCCGATGGCGAATTACTGCAAGCGTTTGAGCAGTTTAATTACCCGAATGATATTGGCCCCGGCGTTTACGATATTCACTCCCCGAATATCCCCGAGGTGCAAGTAATGGTGAATTTGCTGAAGCGGGCCGCGCGTGAAATTCCGGTGGAGCGCTTGTGGGTAAATC
>CAZCJR010000153.1:0-9232 GCA_964499225.1 uncultured Cellvibrionaceae bacterium
CTTGATGCAATTGACCGTAAAGGTAGTTGTGGCGCGGCAGCCGAAGCCCTGTTCAAGGTGCCATCGGCCTTGTCTTACACGGTGCAGAAGCTTGAGTCCGATCTGGGGATCAATCTTTTTGATCGCACCAAACAGCGGGCGCAACTCACAGCGGCAGGGCGGTTATTGTTAGAGCAGGGGCGACAACTGCTGCAGGCAGCGAGTGCGATTGAAGAAGCGGTACAGCAACTGGAATCCGGCTGGGAGACGCAGTTGCGTATCGCGAAAGATACAGTCCTGCCACTCGCGCCCCTTTTGCAGCAGATCAATGCGTTCAATCTGCTCGACAAACGCGTCGCCATTACTATCGCCGAAGAAGTATTGGGTGGCACTTGGGATGCGCTGATTGCCGAGCGCTGTGACCTGGCGCTCGGTGCGAGCGGCGATTTACCCAAGGGGATTTTTGAATACCGGCTGATGGGCGAGGTGGAGTTTGTATTTGCCGTTGCGCGCGAACATCCGCTCTGTTTACACAAAGGTGCGGTCGATGCCGCTGCGATCAGTGCGTTTCCTACCATTGTCATGGCGGATTCATCGCTCAGCACACCGGCGCGTTCCTCCGGCTTATTGGAAAGCCGACAAATTATTCGCGTCGCTAATGCCGCTGCAAAAATTCAGGCGCAAATAATGGGGGTCGGCGTGGGCTTTTTACCGGCACATCTCATTCAACATGAGTTGCAAAACGGTGATTTAGTGGTGCTGGATTGCTCAGTACCGCGCCCGAATATTCCGCTGTATATTGCGTGGCGCAAAGGCAATACCGGGAAAGCACTGGCATGGTTTGTCGAAGCCTGTGCAAAAATGCATTGGCTTATGCCCGCAAGTAACGATGCTAAAAGTAACCATGCTAAATCGATAAAGTAGAATATCCTTAACCACAAATGACAAATCCCCGACCTTGATCGGGCTCAGCCATCACCAAAAATTGCGTTCAAAAAATCACAACCAAACAGGGAAATATTATGCGTGTTCATTGGTCTTCATGGTGTGCAATTGCAATGTTGAGTCTATTGCTCGGCGCCTGCGATAAATCCACCCCCGAACAAAAATCCACACCAGCAACCAAAGTAGCGGAAAAAACCGCGGCGATATCGCCCAGTTGGGAAGCGCATATTGCCGATTACCCCAAACGCTGGATTGCCGCTGAAGCCCCCATGTACATTCGTTTTACCCATCCAGTCATTAGCGAAGCGGAAGTAAACACGGCGTTTAATCCCAAACAGGTAACGCTGGATACTAAAACACCGCTCAATCTCACCTTTACCTCAACCACGGAATTGCGCATTTCGCCGATTGAGCGTTTGCCAAACAATACCGAAATTCGTATTCGCTTGAGTGCCAATGGCCTCGAGGGTATCGAGGGTATCGAGCAGTCACTCGACGATTTTGAATTTACCGTGCGCACTATCAAACAGGATTTCGATTTGCGTGTGGATAGCTTAAGCACACAGGAAGGCGACGAAAATGTAATGCAACTCAGCGGTGCGATTACCACTGCCGATACCATTGAGTTGGACGCAGTAAAAAAAATTCTGCGCATTGAAGTTAATAGCCGACTCACTGATGCAGTGTGGACACAAGAGCTGGATCGCAAAACGCACAAGTTTTTAATTACCGACATCCAGCGCGGCGATACTACTGGCCAAATCCATTTGGAATGGGATGGCAGCGCGATTAACTCCGATGATAAAGGTGCGCGCGATCTTGAAATCCCCGCACAAAAATCCTTTCAAATTACCGGCGTACAAGTGATTCGCGAACCTAATACCGCCGTTGAAATACAATTTTCTGAAGAGCTCGACAGCACACAAAATCTCAGCGGCCTGGTAACGCTTGCGGGTAAAACGGTCAATGCCGTAATCGACGGCAGCGTCTTGCGTTACACACCGGAAAATCTCGATTCCGGTGAATTGGATTTAGTGGTTAGCGGCAGCGTCAATAGTAAAAATTCCAAAAGCCTCGGCAGCGATTACCAACAAAAAATCGTATTGAATTTGGTAAAACCACTGGTACGTTTTGTGGGCAAGACCTCGATCCTGCCACCGGCCAGCCAAATTTCTGTGCCGTTTGAAGCGGCGGGTGTGGATTCAGTACAAGTCATTGCATTTAAAGTTTTCGCCAATAACGTCGGCCAATATCTGCAAGATTACCAACTCACTGCGGCCACTGCTGCAACCGATACTGGCCGATACTTGTGGCGTAAAACCTATCGCTTGCCGGAAATTCCACGCGCGGGGGTCGAGCGTTTTAATTTGGATCTGTCCGAATTAATGGCGCAGCACCCCGATGGTTTGATTCGTTTGGAATTGCGCATCGACCGCAGCAATTCTGTTTACAGCTGCGAGCAAACACGCCCCACTGAACCCGTCGCAAAAATGCCGGAAGATTCCGACGGCGAAAATTATTATGACCGTGTTGAAGAACCGGCCTGGTATCAGCAATATTATCAATCGAGCGGTTATTACAATTACAGCGAACGCAATAATCCCTGCGATGATACCTACTATTACTACGGCGATGAAATTGCTTCAGCGCGCAATTTTCTGGTGTCCAATATTGGTTTAATGGCCAAGCGCGGCGATGGCAATCAATTGCACGTAATTAGCACTGAACTCAGTAGCGCCAAACCTATGAGCGGCACCGACATCACCGCCTACAACTATCAGCGCCAACCGATTGGTAACGGCACTACCGACAATTACGGTATGTTGCAGATGACCACCGACGGTGTGCCTTTTTATCTTGAAGCGCGCAAGGGCAAACAAATTGGTTATTTGCGCGTGCGCACCAGTGAAGCTTTGCCCACCAACCAATTTGATGTGAGCGGTGAGCATATCAAAGGTGGATTAAAAGGTTTTCTCTACGGTGAGCGCGACGTATGGCGTCCGGGCGACGATATTTTCCTCACATTTATCCTTGAAGATAAAACCCAACAGCTCCCGGCAAATCACCCGGTCACTTTGGATTTATTTGATCCGAGCGGCAAAAAAGTGCTGAGTCAAACCAATGTGCAACCGGTTAAGGATTTTTATACTTTTAATTTGAAAACCGAAGAAACTGCACCAACCGGAAATTATCGCGCGGTGGTGCATGTGGGCAATCGCTATTTTGACCAGATTTTAAAAATCGAAATGGTCGTACCCAATCGCATCAAAGTGGATTTAACCCCGGCCGAAACGCCGCTGCGCATTGGCAATATGCCCACACAAGTCAACTTGTTTGCACAATGGCTCCAAGGTGCAACCGCGAAAAATTTAAAAGCCGATTCCGAATTAAAACTCAGCTCGCGCAAATCCGTATTTGCCGGTTTTGAACAATTTAATTTTGATGATCCGGTGCGCACCTTTGCCGGCAGCGCGCAAAAAGTATTTGATGGCAAATTGGATGAAACCGGCAAAGCCAGCTTCCCCGTCAATGTCAGTTTGTCGTCGCCACCACCGGGCAAACTCACCGCTTCATTTATGACCCGCGTATTTGAAGAGAGCGGCAACTTCAGCACTATTTTGCGCCCTTACGAATTGCTGCCGTTTGATAGTTGGGTCGGCATTAATATCCCCAAAGGCAGCGGCTATATGGATGCCATTGGCCGCGATGAAGATCACCCGATTCTGATCCAGACATTAAATGCAGAAGGCAAAGCAGAAGCGCAACGCACCGTTGAGGTGAATGTGTATGAAATCGGCTGGCGCTGGTGGTGGGATGAAGAAAGCGAAAACCTCGCTGAATATTTTAATAATTCCACCCATCGCGCAGTGGCGACTGAAACGCTTGTCAGCGATGACAATGGCCGTATTAATTGGAAGCTTGAAAAGAACAAGTACGACTGGGGTCGCCATATTATCCGCGTGTGCGATACAGATGCCGGTGACGCTGGCCACTGCTCTGGTGAAGTCGTTTATTTAGGTTGGAGTTACGACTCATCGGCAAGCGCCGATTCAGCTACCCAATTAATGCTCTCGACTGACAAAGAAAAATATAACGTCGGCGATATCGCCAAAGTGCGATTACCCAAAGCGCGCGAAGGCCGCATCTTGCTCAGCATTGAAAATGGCAGTCAGGTATTGGAATCACGCTGGTTGGATTTGCAACCGGGTCAAACCGAAATTGAAATTCCTGTCACCCAAGCCATGGCGCCTAATGTCTACGCCAACGTTGCACTGCTATTGCCACATCAGGAACGCGTTGCTGAAGCACCTATGCGTTTGTACGGCATAGTCCCACTCTTGGTTGAAGACCCTGCCACGCGTTTGCAACCACAATTGGATGTGCCGGAAAAAGTGCGCCCGGAATCTGAATTTGTCATAAAAGTCAGTGAACAAAATAAACGTGCGATGACCTATACCCTGGCGATGGTCGATGAAGGTCTGCTCGGCCTCACCAATTTCCACGCACCCGATGCCCACGATTATTTTTACAAGCGCGAAGCGCTGGGTGTACGCACCTGGGATTTATTTGATCAGGTAGTTGGCGGTTACGGCGCATCACTGGAGCGCGTACTAGCCGTCGGTGGTTCCGATGCCGCATTGGAAGCCGAACGCAAACGCCGCGAGCGGCGCTTTCCTCCCGTCGTAAAATTCCTTGGCGCATTTGAATTAAAAGCCGGTGAAACACGCGAGCATAAAATCACCCTGCCTCCTTATATGGGTGCGGTACGGGTAATGTTGGTGAGCGGTGACACGGCCAATGATAAAAAGAAAACAGAAGCAATCACCGCCTACGGTAGCGTTGAAAAAACCGTAACCGTTACGCAACCGGTCACGCTCTTTGCCACCTTGCCGCGCGTGCTTGGCCCTGGCGAATCCGTTAATTTGCCGGTGAATGTGTTTGTGAGTGAAGCCAATATTCGCGATGTGGAAATCTCCGTTGAAGCCAATGAAATTTTCACCGTGGAAGAAGGTTCAGCAACATTAAGCTTTAGCGAACCGGGCGATGCGATTGCGAGTTTAAAACTCAAAGTGAATGATCGCATCGGCAAAGGCCATGTAAAAATTACCGCGCGCTCTGGTGATGAATCCGCCACGCAAGAAATTTATATCGACTCGCGCGCCGCCAATCCACCCACCAATGTTTGGGAATCCAAATTATTGCAACCGGGCGAGACCTGGAAATCGCCACTGCAAGAAAATGGCATGATCGGCACCAACCAAGCCAGCCTTGAAGTCAGCACGCTGCCGCCGCTTAATCTTGAACAGCGTTTGGAATATTTGATCGGCTATCCACACGGCTGTATTGAACAAACGACCTCCGCGGTATTTCCGCAGTTGCGTTTGGCGAAATTGGTTAACTTAACTGATTCGCAAAAAGTGGAGATTGAAAATAATATCAACGCCGGTATCAAACGCATCGGCAGTTTCCAACATGCAAGCGGTGGCTTCTCTTACTGGCCGGGCGATGGCTACGTGAATGAATGGGCATCGAGTTACGCGGGGCATTTTTTATTAGAAGCGAAACGCGCCGGTTATTCCGTACCTAAAACCTTGCTTGATAATTGGATCAGGTATCAGGCCAGCGCCGCGCGCAATCCGCAAATTGCCGGTAATTATTACGATGAAGTGGTATTGTCTTATCGTCTCTACACTCTCGCATTGGCCGACAAAGCCGAATTGCCTGCAATGAACCGTTTGCGCGAAACATTTAAATCCGCAACCAACAGCAGCCAACAAAATTACCGCATGCCCGCGCGCTGGTTACTTGCCATGGCGTATCAACACGTGGGATTAAAAGATGCCGCGCAAGATGTAATGGGATCAATCTCCAACAACGTGCCCGTTTACAAAGACGCGGGTTACACCTACGGCTCGGATATGCGCGACCGCGGTTTATTGCTCGCGACTTTAGTAAGCCTGGATGCGGATAAGGATCTCACCTGGCAAGTAGCCGAACAAGTTGCGAAAGATTTGTCGAGCGACGGTTGGTACTCCACGCAAAGTATTGCCTGGGGTTTATTAGCGATGAGTGAATTTTCCGCCGCGAATGTGAGCAGCAACGGTGTGAAATTCGCGTATCTAGAAGCCGGCGAAAGCAGCTGGCTTACACAGGCGAGCAACAATGCGTTTTTCCGCACCGCGATTAATAATCCGCAAGTGAGCGTGCGCAACGATCACGACAAACCTATCCGCGTATTAGTAAGCAATCGCGGCATTCCCGCCAACTTGAATGAAGAACCGAGTAACGATGGTTTGGCGATGACGGTGGATTTTTTAACGCTGGATAACAAACGCCTCAGTGTTGAACAATTACCACAGGGGCAGGATTTTGTTGCGGAAGTTACTATCTCCGGCGAGTTCGATAAATTGCTTACCAGCAATATCGAAAACATTGCGCTCACTGCGGTAGTCCCGAGCGGCTGGCAAATCCGCAACGAACGTCTTGAGGGCGCGCAAATGCCCAAAGGCATCGACTACATGGACATCCGCGACGACCGCGTCCTCGCCTACTTCAGTTTGTGGCGCGACTACTATTGGAACTACCGCTATCAAGACCGCAACCAAACCAGCGTCACTTTGCGCATTATTTTAAACGCAAGTTATGCAGGGAAATTTTATTTACCCGGCTGGCACACCAGCGCTATGTACAATGAAAAAATACATGCGAAGACTAAGGGGTATTGGGTTGAGGTTGGGGCGAAGTAGCACTTCACCAATCAACTAATTTTTATTGGTTTACACTCTTATCAAGCACACGAAGATTAGGATTAGACATGCAAAATCAAAACTTGGTGCACACCACCATACAAATGATCGGAGTGGCATTTGTTACTGGTCTTTTCACGGTATCTGGAATTAGTATTTCTGCAAAATATAATTTTGATTCTGAAAGAATCCGTATAAACCACGAAGAATCAAAACTAAGATTTGAAGAAGTACGTGAGGAGGCAAAACTAAAGTCTGAAGAAAGAAAAGTGAAGTTGGATTTTTTTTATCGCCAGATGCGAACGCATCTGGCAACTATCAAATGACATTAATTCTGCTTATTTGTCCTCATTTCCTACGGCAGATGGCAAAACAGACCAAGATAGCTTACGAAAATTAAAGCTGTATGCACATCTCGCAAAATCATACATCGATGAAGCATCAGATAAAGTATCAACGGCCGCAATCGATACGGCGTCCAGAGCAGGAGTTGGCCTTGAGAGCATATACATCGGTTCAATAATGGCATTAAGCTCTGAACTTAAAGATTGCAATATGCACGATTCAATTCCAAAAGATCTTTAGCGCTATATAGGAGTTAGTATAAATTGATATGCGATGCACATTGTTAAACTAGCTGATATGCCAGAATTGCTACGCAAGAAAATTATTAATTAAAGGAATTTAAACATGCCAAAGCTTTACGAATACCTAGGGATTGTTCTGTTTTTCTATAGCAATGAACACGAACCAATTCACATACATGGAAAACACGCAGGGCGAGAGTCCAAAGCCGAAATTCATTTATTTAACGGCAGAATAATCAAAATCACTTTAAAGGATAAAGGCCCCGGCCTAGAGCCTGCCAAAAGAAAGGAATTTGAGGAGTTTGTTAATGTGTATGCCAGTGAAATAGTTGAAAAATGGATTGACTACTTCGTTAAGAAAAAATCAATAGCACCAAAAATCATTACGCAAAAGGTGAAAAATGTCAGCGCTATTCGTTAAGAATGCCAAGCATGTTACATCTCACATTCTTGACGTCGAATTTTCTAACGGCGAAAGTAGAATTGTAGACTTTGCTCCATTTATATTTTCAGCTGGGCACCCGGATTATGAGCGTTATAAAACCGAGGCTGGATTTTTAACGTTTAAAATCGAAGACGGAAACTTAAACTGGGATGACTACACGATGATTTTTCCGGTTGAAGATTTGTATTCAGGGAAGTTGATTCGCTAAAGTCATGTTGCGGTTCGCAAGCTCACCAGCAACCTACGGAGCACCTTGTAGGTTGCTGCGGGCCGCGTAGGCTGAGGAACGAACCGCAACAGCTTTTAACTCATCAACAAATCCAACCACCGCTTCGCCAATTCATACTTACGATTTTTATTCCCCTCCCCGTGCGCAATCACAAAGCCGTCATCAATCCACTTGTGGCAAAAATTCAATGCGGTACGTGGATGAACGTGCAGTAAATCGGCGATATCGCGGGTGGTGATGTATTTGTGGTTGCGAAACAACGCGATAATTTGACGCTGCTTTTGATCGAGTTCACGTAGTAGATGGCTTTGATCTGTTTGTGCGTTTTGTTCTGCGTCTGCGGCTTTCAGACGAACTTTTGCGAACGCATCGGCCATGCCTTCACAGAAATAAAATATCCACTCAGAAATATCTGCCTCAGCCCGACCAAAATAATAATTGTGGGATTCGCCCACGGATATCGCGCGGTAATAGCCTTGCAGGTTACGCGCGTAATATTCCTCTAATGAATACACACCTTTTAATCCATAACCGCATTTGTGTAATACCAAATTGGTAAGCAGACGTGCGGTGCGGCCGTTGCCATCGTAGTAGGGATGAATAGTCGCGAATTGGTAGTGGGCAATCGCGGCAACAATGGGCACGGGTAATTCAGATTGCGTTATTTCGTGATTTATCCAGCCCACCAACTCCCGCATCATGGCTGCAACATCTTTGGCTTCCGGCGGCATATAGACTATTGAGCCAGAGCCACCATCGCGAATCACATTTTGCCCATCGCGGTAAGAGGTTGGTTTTGCTTTTCCATCCATCACCAAACCATGTAGGGTCTGGATATCTTTTTCCTGGATGCTCGCGCGGTTGCTCTTGATCAGGGTGTCTACATAATCCAGCGCCAGATAATAGTTTTTCACTTCGCGCTCGTCACGCTCCCGATTGGGAAAGGTGCCACCCTGCAGAACTTCTTCTACTTGCTGCTGGGTTAGGCGATTGCCTTCAATTTGCGTGGAGTAATGGGTGGATACCAAACGCGCAGACTCACGTAAGGAGCTGAGCACTTGCACCGTAATCGGCAGGCCGGATACGGCTTGTCTGCTGGCCTCAATATCCATCAGTATTTTGGTGAGATTTGGACTTATCTGGAAAATCGGCTTATACATACTTTAATGTCGCATTCTTGTTAATCGCCCCCAGCCTACTCCTTTCCGATATTTTTCCAATAAATTTCCGATAAACAGCCGATATTTTTCCGATAAACGTCTGATAAATTACCGAAGTCGCACCTGTGAGGTGGTTTTCT
>CAZCJR010000154.1:0-8961 GCA_964499225.1 uncultured Cellvibrionaceae bacterium
TTCACAGAGCCAACTTTAGAAGTGAATTTGGTTCCGTTCTTCAATTGCGCAATTGCTTTGATGGTGTAAATACCGGGGACCGGGGGAACCCATGTTGAATTAAAGCCATTCCCAGTCTGCAGCAATACGTCGTAGTCATCGGCAATAAAAGAAACGTTAACGATTGAACCGTCCTCCGGATTCTTGTACAGCACGCCTGATGCATCAAATAAACGCGCAGATAAAGCAACAGATTGTCCCGACTGATAATTATCAACCATCCCCTGTAGCGGAGCAGTTAATTCAATCTCCAAATTACTTGCCACAGAAGAGCTTGATGAAGATGAATTGCGCGGAACTGGACTTACGTTGATTGTCCGCACAACAGATTTTTGCGACAGACCAGCATTATCATATGCCGTTGCAAAAACGTCGTAGTTGCCCGGGCTACCCAGAAAATGGCTTACAGTGTATGGCGCTGACGTATCGCTAATAACAGTTCCATTAATAGAGAAGTCAACTCTGCTAATAGTCCCACCATCCGAATCATTCGCTGATGCACTTAATGAAATCGCTGTACCTGAATAATAAATCTGCTTGGAGTTTTGTGGCGAAGACAAATTAACTCTGGGCGCGCCGGTCTGGCTTACTACCAACACACCAGTGTCTGAAACCAACCTGTCACCATTTTCCAACGGGGCCTGTGCAGTAATTTCATAGGTCCCTGCTGATGACGGCATCCAGTTTTGCATGGTGTGCACAGGCTGTGGATTTACTGTCGAAAGCTTCGCACCATTGCTATAAAAATCCGACTGGATTTTGCTGCCGTTAAGATTATAAATAACCTGGCTAACACCATTGATTTCCAGTTTTGCTGTTGCATAAAATGGATAAGGATTGCCAGAACCTAAAGTGTAATATTCCGTGGTACGGCGATTAGGTGATCCCAAATCCAACCAGGTTCTCATTGCCGTTGCCGAACCACTTGAGCTGGTACTGCTGCTTGATGACACACTCGGTTCATCCACAAAAATCTCTACGGTACGCGATGTTGCTGAGTTACCGCTATTGTCAAATGCAACAGCTTTTAATTGATAAGAACCTGCAACTGTTGGTTTCCAATCCTGATAAACAAAAGCACCGGAAGATGCCAACACTTCTTTGAGCAATTGATTATTCGCATAGAACACAACTTTGGCAACAGAACCATTGTCACTGCTATTCACTGCCAAACCGATACCGGAGTTAGTAGTCAGGAAACGCATGCCGTTACGAATAACGCCGCTCATAAAACTGACTGATGGATAACCCGCTGGTCCAGCAACATTAACTGAACCCACTTTGGATACAAATTTGGTACCGTTCTTCAATTCCGCTATTGCTTTGATGGTATAAATACCTGGAACTGGTGGAATCCAATTCACCAAACTGCCATCAGCGGTGCTTTGACCCAGGGTTTCATAGTCATCGGCGATAAAGGTAACTTTAGGGAATGAACCATCGGTGTCTTTATGTAACAAACCAGATGTATTAAATAACCGTGCGGATAGAGGAACAACTTGCCCCGACGCATAATTATCGACGGCCCCCTGATGCGGAGAAGCTAATTCAACTTCCAGCTCACTTGCTACCGAAGAGCTGGATGAGGAATTCACAGCAACGCCGGTATACCGAATGACTTTGGTTGATGAAACGCTCTGCAAACCCGAATTATCTTCTGCCAATACATAAACTTTGAATACGGCGTCTGCTGCAAATGGCCCCACATTAATAGAATAAGGCGCTGAATTTTTTGGATAGCTGGTACTACCAATTTTATTCAGACCCGAAGCATCGTAAATATCCACATAAAAGGTTAACGCGCGGATAGTACCGCCATCAGAATCTACAGCATCTGCAGCCAACGTTAATGTCTCACCTGCAGGCAACAACAGATTATTTATTTGTGGCGATGTTAAATAAACGCGCGGTGCACCATTCTTTTTTACAACAGCAATTGCTGTTGGCGATTTAATTACCTCATTGTTCTCCAACCGCGCAGTAGAATAAATTTCATAAGCACCTACTGCCGCTGGTTGCCAGGAAACAGCATCTCCATCTCCTCTGGCCCCACTATAAACTTGGGTTTCGTTTGCAAAAAAATCAATCGATGGAATCGAGGAGTTTGAATAGCGATATTGACCGGTTGCTGTTCTTACCTGCCCAGACATCCATACCTGACTGCCCAAATCAAAATATTCAATAGGTGTTAGCGGAGCGCCAATGGTTACTGCGGCAACCGAACTGGATGAGGAGCTGCTTGAACTTTGTGTGGCTGGATTTACAAAAAACAACTCAACTGCTTTTGATATTGAAACATTTCCAGAGTTGTCATAAGCACGTGCAACCAGCTTGTATGAGCCAGGTGTAGAAGGCAGCCAGTCGTGATACACATACGCGTTAGGCGTTGTTGGAACTTCGGTAATTAATACATTGTTTGCATAAAATCCAACTTTAGTAATAGTACTATCGTCACTCGCATAAGCCGCAATGCTGATTTGACTACCTAAATTATGAGTTTGTCCATCCTTGTGAATGTTGGACAATCTCACCGTCGGATGACCTGCCGGTTGCACAATATTCAATGCGCCGGTGCGCGATTTCACTTTATAACCGGATAAAACTATCTCGGCATGAATGACATAAACACCTTGCGCAGGTGGTGTCCATTCTAGCTTGGCACCATCGCCAATCACTTCACCAATTTTTTCATATCCATCAATATAAAAACTGACTTTGGGAACAACACCACCAGCATCTTTCCATTGTGCGCCGGCAGCATTAACCAGACGCGCAGACAAAAATGCTTTTTGATTCAGCGGATAATTATCAACACCGCCCGCTTCAGGAATTATCAATTCGATTTTTGGCAAGGTCGCAGGATCAATACTCGATACACTGCTGGAAGCTGGAGCACTTGAAGACTGAACAGACGATAGCGGCGCAGAAGAAATAGCTGCACTGCTACTTGCAACACTGGAAGATGCAATAGAGGAACTTGTATTAACACTGCTACAGGTAACACTCACTGAAGATGTATGACTGACACGACCACTCTGGTCATACGCAGACATAATTATTGGATAAACACCCGCACTCGCAGGCGTCCATGAAAATGTTCTATTCGGGTCTGTCGTCAAATTAAGATCAGTCCCTACAACTTGACCATTTGCCTTAAACTCCACTTTGGTAACATTGGCTGTCCCGCTGTAAACCAATCCACCAATGGTGAACGGTTTTCCAACTTCACACACATCGGATGTACTCGCAGGTGTCTTAAGAACAGCCAAAGGCGATCCATTCGCTGGCGTAATATAAAAATTGCGCGTTACGGACTTAGTGGTTAAGCCACTATTATCGGTCGCTATCACATACACGGAATAGATGCCTGGGTCAGACGGATTCCAAAAAACAATGGATGCTGATCCCGAGCTACTTATATAGAAAACATCGTTAATATAATAATCGATCTTAACAACAGATCCATCGCTATCACTCGCTGATGCATTTATGTAGCGCGTAAAAGACTCACCAACATAGTATTTTTCGCCACCAGTTCCATTTAGGTCAGCAGGAGAAATAAGGTTTACAGTGGGGGTAGATAATGATGGAGTAGATGCCGCATTGCTGGCAACCGAAGGGGATACTACCGCCGAAGACACGGAGCTTGAACTGACTACGGACGACGATAATGCTGAACTCGATGTGGCTGACGACAGCGACGAAGAAATACTGCTTGTAACACTACTCAATGCCAGGAAGCTTGAAACATTTGACGATATGGAATGAGCAAAAGATGATGCACCACTAGATTGTGGTATAGATTCAATTTTAAACCAATTAAAATTAAACTTTCCAACTTCGGCATGAATTGTAAACCCTTGCACACCTTGATTTAAATTTATGATGCTTTCCACACTCTGCCATGTCTGCCATCCATTAGTTTTAGGAACTAGGACTCTATCGATCTGCGCACCGGTATTAACATCTCGTAGTTGTATAATTCCCCCCCCATTAAGACTTGCCACCCTATAGGTTACTTTATAGGTTTCGGTGCGAGGAATTAGGACAAGATTACTTCCATAAGATATCCAATCATTGTTATCAATATAGCCCACTGAAAAACCACTACTATCATCAGTTGTACTTTCTATTTTAATACCATACATAGTGGTATAGTTTTCGGCATCTATTTGGGCAGACACGCTTTCAGGAAAGTGATCAACAGATTCTATTTTGAACCAATTAAAATTGAAATTTCCAACTTCAGCATAAATAGTAAATGCTTGAATACCTTCGTTTAAATTGACTATCTTTTCAATGCTTTTCCATGTCTGCCATCCACCGGTCTTAGGGATTAGCTGTCTATCTATTTGCGCATTGGTATTTGCGTCTCTCAACTGCAAAACACCACTATTCGAAGCGCTTGCTACCCGATATGTTATTTTGTAAGCACCCGATCTGGGAATATCAACCACCACCCCACCGTAGGACATCCAATCATTGTTGTTGATATAACCTACATTCGACCCACCCCCTATATCTGTAGTGGCTTCTGTTTGAATACCATACATACTGGTGTAACTCTCACCTTCTATTTTCACTGAAAAACTCTCAGTTTGTGCTTGCACATTCAAGGAAATCCCCAAAAGCGCAATTACACTTATCAATAGACAGCGAAACGAAAATAGATATCCCCGTAAGGACCTCACACACAAAAACTGATCTGGAATCATAATTAAATCTCCCTTATTAGTTAAAAACAGACACGATAAAAAATACTTGGCTAGAAATTTCCCCAACAATCCATTGCCAATAAAAGCGACCGGATTAATAGATCAATGGAAAAATTTTGAGCATCTTGCGAATAGAAAAACAGACATTGCCAGCCTAATAGCTGATGAAATTATTTAATAACCGGATTAATGAGATATAGCTGTCAAACATCTAGTAAAAACGTTACAAAAATAGATTCCTGAGCAGAAATTTATAAAAAATTCCGCCCGAAAAAAACGAATAGCGACTAATTCGTAGATGAAAATAGTATTTTGAAGGGATGGTCTTTAGCGGGAAAAGCAACCGCAATTCCATTTGCCCATAATTTATGCGATTTTACACGACTGATAAATTAATAAAAGCGTTCATTTAGAAGTTTTTCAAAAACTGCCCCCTTCTTTATAATGGTAATCGGCTTTTATGGAAGCAAACAACCTCATCTCTTCTGTGCCGTCAAAAGAAACAATCATGCCAACTTAGTTGTCGAGCAAAGCCCGGAAAACCATTATGGATGCACCAGTATTTGGGGATGAGCCAGAACTGGACGACAGACTTCGCCGAGAGCTAGAAGCTATCAAAGAGTTAGAGGGTGACGACAAGATGATTATTCGCGAAGTACTGGAAGGACTGATTTTTAAATACCAGGCTAAATGCTGGTCTCGTATTAGCCATTCAAATTAACATCTAAAAAAACCGAACCTCAGCCGATAAAAAACAGCTGAGGTTCGGGTTCCTATTTAATTGACATATATTTTTTAGTCACTTTTCAGATTCTGGAGAAGTAACCAGCAAAAGGTTATTTTTCTTTATCCGCAGTTAATTTAATGACCATCACCCAGTCCAAGCATATATCCTATAACTTTACTTATAGGACATATGGCTCACGAGTATGGCGAGGATATTTTGAGCAAGTAACCCTTTTAAAGGCTCTTAGGCGCAAATCAAAAAGTGGTAATTTATTACGAATTAATTATTGGAGTCAGTCCCCAAAATTCTGGGTGCATAACTATTGAGCGTAACTCAAACCAACTTACAATTCCAAAAGCCCATATACCTATAACGACAAAAAATGACACCCAGCCAAAAAAAACCTTTTGGTTAGGTGTCATTTTTTCAAATTCTTTAAAATAGGTAAGATATTTTTTTCCCCGATAGAAAATCAAATGATCAACCCAATAAGCAGCAGCTAGAAGAAGAATATAGTGTATATGGGAAAGATAGACCTCCAACCTCAACAAATAAAAAAAAACACTTAGAAATCCAACAACTAATAAAAACAAAAGCATCCCTGCATGTATGCTGGCTAACAAACTGCTTGGTCCGCCTTTCGGATTATTTAATGCATTGAGAACCTCATTTGCCGGATCTTTTACACCACGTTTGCGATAAGCCTCAATAACCCTTGGATGTCTTAAAAACTTAAGAAAAGGATAATTAATAATATCCTGTGTTTTTAATTCGAACTTATAGAGAAAATAAAATATTAAATTCGCAAACCGTATCATAATTATTCCTATTTTTTATTCACCTGTTTCATGGTGTAGGTTCCGGCTTCTGAACCACCCCAAGCCCCAAACGCCCCTCCAATCAATCCACCAATTAGCGCCCCTGGCGCGGCACCTGCACCTGCAAACCACAAACCAATAGCCCCTCCAGTCACAGCTCCAGCTTTGGCTCCAACTGCCCCTCCGGCCATACCACCGACAGCACTTGCTGTCGCTACTTGAGTGTTATGACCAAAGGTATTTCCATCAAACTTATAGGCATCATATATATCCACTGCACTAAAGGCAGTACCAGCTAAACCAAAGCTCTTTGATATGCCACGCCCCACTCCTGACATGTCATAGGTCGTAATTTGCGCTCTGCTACCTCCACGCCAACCCGATTCGTAATGACGCAAGTCAAATTGATTGCCATTTAAGTTTCCGTTGGTCAATCTAAACGTACCACCCACTTGAGTCATTGCCGACCCAAAACTACCAAATGCACCTGTAACGTACCCTCCTGCAGTTACAAATGCATCAGTTTCGTATTTTGCGACGGAACCAGGCATTTCTATTGGTGTAACATTAGGGTTAAAACGATAACCGTCTGCATAAGGGCCGTACAAACTGGTTGTATACTTCAACTCGTTGGCATAACTTAAATTAGAGAAATCAGCACTCCACATTAGATCCATTGCAAAACGATCACTAAGGCTATCAAGTATTGCATAACCGCTGTTGATACTTGCGTTTAGCCCCAAAGGATCTGCACCGCTAAAGTCCGTATTGTGCAAATCGTAATTAAACGCAAATCCGCTTTTTTCCTTGGCCTCTATTTCCAATTGCGCCGCTTGTGCGGGTGTAATATTTCCATTGCCTCCACCAAGCACTTCAACATCGCTCATAGTGCGCGGATCAATAGCACTTGCACTCAAGTAACGATCAGAAATTGGTGGGAGCTTCCCTGCGCGATAAGCTTTTTCCTCAAACGCAAGAGAAACTACATTCTCCCTCATGCTCGTTTTGCCGTTCTTGGGCCCAAAGAAATGACCTCCTACCGCTTTCTCGACGAGCGCATTACCAATGGCATTCCCAAAGGCATCAGCTGCTGCCCCACCCCAATCGCTACTGTGCATAGTGGAACCATTACCGACCAAACGCTGCGCTGCACTTCCAACACCCGCCCCGATCATGCCCCGACCAAAGTTTTGGATCAGGTTATCAGTACTCATTCCAATTGCGCTGGCCGCTCCCGCCGTACCAACCGCAGTCAGCGAAGATGCAGCCATACCGCTCCAGCTGAAGCTGGCTTGCAAGCCCGCGATCTTATTTGAAGCATGGGCGCCTGCATAATTAACCGCTGCTGAGGCTGCAATTTTTCCATATTGCCCCGCCTTCGCCAGCTGCATCGCAGTTTTTCCACCATTCAACACAGACCCGGCTGCTGCACCAAATCCTGCAGTCAATCCAGCAGACCCGGCTTGCCGGAAGTTAATACTGTCCTGAACCCCTAAACCAACCCCAACTGCCTGACTGGCAACACTTCCTACAAAACCACCTACCGCTGCCGCACCTATCGCGGCAGCACTAAGTCCTCCGGCTCCAGCCAAAGTTGACACCCCCGCTGCCATAGTGGCCGAAAAGCCTGCCCCAGCCCCAGCTGAAGTTGCTGCTCCCATCATGCCAGCCGCAGCGCCCGCGGTGTAGATAGTCACAACAACCGCCACGACCACCATGATGATCTGCGCAATCACCCCGCAGCCTTTTTTCTTCGGCGGCGGCAACGGCACCAGCTTCGGATCCGGTGTCAGATCACCGATGACCTCTCCAGGGTTGTACGGCTTGTAGTTGGTACCATCATTACCCACTACCTTGTCGCTATTGGGAACACGCAGGTTGCGGCCTATGTCGTTCGGACCAAAGGCATCCGTCGGCCCCATACTCAAACCGTTGGCATCGGCTATCAGGTACCACAGACTACTATCCCCAAACAGCGCTTGCGCGATACCCATCAGGGTGTCGCCCGCGGATATCGTGTAACTGCCCGGAGTGCTTCCCCCTGAGTAAACAGCCGTCAGCGGTGAGATGTCCTGCTTCATCTGACCAATATTGGCCAGCTCTGCACCTTTTTCGGTGTAGTAATAGTTCTGGGTTTTGTAGGTGGAATTGCCATAGGCTTTTTCCGCCTTGGCAAGGATTTGACCGGCAGCGTTGTACGCAAAGTTTTTGTAGCTGTAGCCCGTTTGTGAGCTGTTGGCGGTGCTTACTTCGGTGATCTGACTGGCCACCAAGCGGCCGCGATGGTCAAAGCTGTTGGCAGTAATACCTTTGGCGGTACCCGCCTGACTTGAGGTAACACTAATACCGCTTACCTGGCGACCGGTGTAGGTATCCGCATAGGTATAGCTGTAATTGTTATTGAAGGTTTTGGCATTGGTGCTATTGGTGGTGTTATAGGCTTGCATGATGTATGAACGCACGTTACCCAACTTGTCGTAGGAGTAATTGGTTTGCTCGTACTCTTTGCGGCCAGTACTGGTGACCTGGGTCAGTTGATAACTGAGATTACCATCGGCGTTATAGGTACTACTGATGGTGCGATTACCCGCGTGATTGACCTGCGACGTTTGGAAACCGCGGTTGTCGTACACGTAGCTGGATTGGTTAGTGAAGGTGCCAT
>CAZCJR010000155.1:0-8903 GCA_964499225.1 uncultured Cellvibrionaceae bacterium
CGAAGCAAAAATTACCGAGCTACTGGGCAAGTTGACCACCGAACAAAAAGTGGGACAGTTGATCCAGCCTGAATTACGCGTGGTTACGCCCGCGGATGTTACCGAATACTCGCTGGGATCAATTTTGAACGGTGGCGGTTCATTTCCCGGCGAAAACAAACACGCCAAAGTGGAAGACTGGATCGCACTGGCCGATGCGTTTTATCACGCGTCCATGAGCACCGAAGGCGGCCGCGTACCCGTGCCGGTGATGTGGGGAACCGATGCCGTTCACGGTCACAACAACGTTATTGGCGCGACCTTATTCCCGCATAACATCGGGCTGGGTGCTGCGCGCAATCCTGAATTAATTCGTCAGATCGGCGTGGTGACTGCGGCAGAAATTGCAGTGACGGGCATCGATTGGAGTTTTGCCCCTACGCTCGCGGTCGCTCGCGACGACCGTTGGGGTCGCACCTATGAATCCTATTCCGAAGATCCTGCCATCGTAAAAGCCTACGGTGGAAAAATGGTGGAAGGTTTGCAAGGTGTTGCGGGAACCGATTTGTTCAGTGAGCGCCATGTTATCGCCACTGCAAAACATTTTCTTGCTGACGGCGGTACTGAAGGCGGACAAGATCGCGGTGATGCAGCGATCAGTGAAGAAGAATTAGTAAAAATTCACAATGCTGGTTATGAAACTGCGTTGGCGGCTGGCGCACAAACGGTGATGGCCTCATTCAGTAGTTGGCGCGACCTGAAAATGCACGGCAATAAATATTTGCTGACCGATCAATTAAAAACCCGCATGGGTTTTGATGGTTTGGTGGTAGGCGATTGGAATGGACATGCGTTTGTCTCCGGTTGTACACCTGTTAGCTGCCCGCAATCCATCAACGCCGGTCTGGATATTTTTATGGCGCCGGACGCCAATTGGAAAGAGCTGTATCACAACACCCTTGCACAAGTAAAAAGCGGTGAAATTTCACAAGCACGTTTGGATGATGCAGTGTCGCGTATTTTGCGAGTGAAATTGCGTGCGGGGTTATTTGAAAAAGGTGCACCCTCAACACGTGAACTGGCGGGCAAACGCGAACTCATTGGCTCGCCTGAACATCGTGCAGTGGCACGGCAAGCAGTGCGCGAATCGATTGTGTTGTTGAAAAACAATGCGCAAACATTACCGGTAAAAGCCAACAGTAAAATTTTGGTGGCGGGTGATGGTGCGGACAATATTGGCAAACAATCCGGCGGGTGGAGCATCACCTGGCAGGGCACTGGTAATACCAATGCAGATTTCCCCGGCGGCACTTCTATTTATCAAGGTATTGCCGATGCAGCAAAAGCGGCTGGCGGCGCAGTTGAGTTGAGTGTGGATGGCAATTACCAAACCAAACCTGATCTTGCGTTTGTGGTATTTGGTGAAGACCCTTACGCCGAAATGCAGGGCGATCTGGGCAGCCTGATTTATAAAGATGAAACCCATCTTGCGCTGCTGAAAAAATTAAAAGCCGATGGCATCAAAGTGGTTTCGCTTTTTGTCACTGGTCGTCCACTCTGGGCGAATAATTTCATCAATGCGTCTGATGCGTTTGCCGTGGTGTGGTTGCCGGGTTCAGAAGGTGTAGGTGTTGCGGATGTAGTGCTCACTCAAGCTGATGGTTCAATAAACTTTGATGTAAAAGGCAAATTATCTTTCTCCTGGCCGGCATCGCCAGCGCAGTCGCCGTTGAATTTGGATGATGCCGATTATCAACCGCAATTCGCCTACGATTTTGGTCTCACCTACAGCGATAAAACCGACACTGGATTGCTCGATGAAACTGCCGCGCAAGTTGTTGCTGCCAATGTACCGGACATCGCGCCGATCTTTAATCAGCGGGTGATGAATCCCTGGGCGATGGTATTGCTTGATCATATGAACAATATGTTGCCGGTCACCACCAGTCGCGGTGAGTTAGGTGCGGTTGTTGTTTCATCAGAAGATAAACAGGTGCAGGAAGATACGCGTCGTTTGCAATTCGATGGCACTGCTAAAGCAACTATCTCCTTTGGCTCAACCACTCGCAGCGATTTCAGTGTTTACGCTGAAAGTAGAGGCGCCTTGGTATTTGATGTAAAAGTAAATGCAAAACCCAGTGCTGATGTAAGCGTTGGAATGCATTGCGGCAGCGACTGCGTGGGTGAAATTCTGGTAACTGAACAATTCAATGCAGCCGCAGTCGGAGAATGGACAAGTGTGAGTATTGCGCTGGAATGTTTTGCGAAAAAACGCGTGAAAATGGATATGGTTCTGTCGCCCTTTATGCTGACTACAGCGGGCAGTTTGGATGTTTCTATTTACAACCTACGTATTGAGAAAAATGCAGCGGCAGCCGCATGTGCTGAATAAACTTTGATCCTGATCTGGCGAAACTTCTGTTTCGCCAGACATTAAAAATAATTACTACAGCTCTTTTTATTATTCAAAAAATGTTTCGCAGTCACAAAAAATAGTTTTTCAACAATAACAATAGAGGTATTTATGAAAAATCACGACTACAGCGTTAAACCACTGTTAACCCACCTTTGTCTCGGCATGGCAGTAGTGGGTCTGATTGGCTGCGGTGGTTCCGGAAGCGGCAGCAATAATAAATCCAGTGCAGCGGTGTCATCTGCGGTGCCCTCTTCTGTCGCACCATCATCAACCGCTGCGAGCAGTTCTTCAGCGCAAGCGACCTGGGAGCTGGTGTGGAGCGATGAATTTGATGGAACGACTATTGATACCAGCAAGTGGAGTCACGAAAAAAATTGTTGGGGCGGTGGTAACAACGAACAGCAGTGTTACACCGATCGCGAGGTAAACTCGTTTGTCGCCGATGGTGCGTTACATATTGTTGCACAACGCGAAGATTTTACCGGTTCTGATTCGCCGGAAGGCGAAAGCCCGACAACCAAAACACTGCCGTACACATCCGCACGTTTGCGCACCAAAAATATTCAAGAGTGGACATTTGGTCGTTTTGAAATTCGCGCAAAATTACCAGCAGGGCAAGGCACTTGGCCCGCTATCTGGATGCTGCCAACCAATTCACCTTACGGTACCTGGGCATCCAGCGGTGAAATCGACATTATGGAAGCGGTGAATTTAAAAACCGTAACCGATGGCAGCGCCCCCGAAGCTGCAGTGCACGGCACTTTGCATTACGGTCGCAATTGGCCAGCTAATGTTTCTTCCGGTGCAGATTATATTTTGCCGAACAATGTTAACCCCGCAGATGATTTCCATGAATATGCGTTGGAGTGGGAAGAGGGTGAAATTCGCTGGTATGTAGATGATGTGCATTTTGCTACCCAGCGCGATACCGGTTGGTATAGCCAATATGTGCAGGACGGCAGCTTAAAAGATGCACCAGTGGGCGCGCCCTTTGATCGCTTCTCCAAATTCCATTTATTGTTGAACCTCGCTGTTGGCGGCAATTGGGCGGGCAATGTCAATAATAAAGGTGTGGATGAATCTGTATTCCCGCAAAAAATGTTGGTGGACTATGTGCGCGTTTATCAATGCAGCGCATCGCCCTCAACCGGAAAAGGTTGCGCAACTATTGGTGATAACGCTGAGCTGGTTCCAGGAAATCGTCGTCCCGGAATTGGCAAAGTAGAATTTTCCGGCCCGCCATTGTTGATCATGTATGGTGATGAAGTTACTGATGGCCTATTTGTTAATTCCTACAACCCCGACAAAATTGTCAGTTCTTCAGAATTAGCAGAAGCCGGTCGTGGAAATGTATTTAACGTGGTGAAAACTGGCGCGAATGGCAATTTGTACTTTCAGGTTGACGGTGATCCGACTGATTTAACAAATTGGTCAGGTGACAGTGAATTAATTTTCGACGTTAAAGTAAACAGCAAGGCCGACGGTGCAAAATTGTTGGTGAAAATCGATAGTGGTTGGCCAAACGTTAGCGACGTAGAAGTGCCTGTTGCTGAGAATGGTGTGTGGAAAGAGTTCCGCATTACTCTCGAAGATCTTAAGGATAACGGTAATTCTATGAATGGTGGTAACGGCAGGGCTAATCTCGCATCCATTATCAATACATTTGTGGTTGATTCCACAGGTGTAATTGATGTTTCGTTCGACAATATCCGTATTGAAGGAGAAGCGAGTACGGGCGTTGATGTGTTTGCACCGCTGCCCTTATTCACGGTATTCGGTGACGCGATTGGTTCCGGTTTGGATATTCAAGTTTACAAGCCTGAAAATGTCATCACATCGACGGTAGTGGAAGCTGGGCGAGGAAGTGTTTTCAAAGTTGTTAAAACTGGTGGCGACGGAAACGTATTTTTTAATGTGATTGATGGCCCTGCAAATTTGAACCACTGGTCTGCCACCGGTAAATTGCAGTTTGATTTTAAAGTGAATAGCAAAGCAGATGGCACGGCATTGTTTATAAAAATGGATAGCGGCTGGCCCAATGTGAGTGACGTAAGCATTCCATTACCGGCCGATGGAGTTTGGACTTCCTACAGCATCGGTGTTGCCGAGCTGATCGCCAAGGGTAACTCAGTCGCTTGCTGCCCCGGCATCGCCAATCTCAGCGCCATTAGCAACGCGTTTGTTGTGGAGCCGTCCGGCGCGATTGATGTGGTGTTTGATAATGTTCGGTTGGTAGCCGAGTAAAAAAGTCTGCTACTCGATTGATTTTATATATGAAAAGGCCGGGGGAATTTCCTCCGGCTTTTTTTATGGCGCTGAGGCACACAAATAAACTTTCAATGATAATCTAGGCGCCTTTTTCACAGGCTGTGATCAGCGTGTCAGGAAGTATTTTTCTCATCAGGATTTCAGGAGCATAACGGTAACAATATGAATAACTTATTTTCGCTCACGTATGGGGTATTACTTGGCATTGCGCTGCTATTGGTTGGCTGTGGTGGCGGTGGCGGTGGCGGAGGCAATAAATCAAGTCCCACTCCGGTTTCGTCTGTAGCAATTAGTTCCTCAGTTGCATCCAGTGTGACGCCCTCTAGTCTTCCGGTATCGAGTGCGGTGCCGAGCAGTTCATTGAATTCAAGTGAGTTATCCAGTCAGGCATCTTCGTCGAACAGTATCCCAGCGCAGGTTACGGTTCGCGGTGCGGTGGTTGGTGATGCTATGGTTGGTGCTGAATTAAATATTGCGCTTGGAGCGCGAACCTACAAAGCAACTGTGAATGATAAAAATCAATTCCAGATTACCCTGGATATTGAAAAAGCCAGTGCTGGCCAACCCATTACTGCAATGGCCACTGGCGCGTCAAGTAATCGTTGGATTCAGCTAGCAGCACTCTGGCCATCGGCCAATCAGCTCAAAAGTCTTGCTGGCATTGACGGCATTGTTGATGCTAGTGAATTTCTGGGAGTCAACATTACGCCGCTCTCAACGGCTGCCTATGCTTATGTGATGGGAACACAATCACCCCCGTCTTCTGATATAGAACGTCAATATGCCATGCTTACTTTGGATGCTGTTGAAAAGCTAAAGAGAGCAGCTTATCTGCAGCGTGTTTTGGACGATATATCCACTGAGTTGCCAGGGCGTTACATGAACACGCTCGCAATGATGATGGACAATGACTACGTTCTTAGTCGAATTAAAGTATTAAACATATACAATGATTTGCTTCTCAATGAAATCGAGTTATTGATAAATGACAGCAATCAAAACGTTCTTTCAACGAAGCCTTTAAAAGGAAAGTATCTGCTAAGTAATAACGGAGTTTATTATTTGGTTGATTTTAATGAAGATGGGACGGGGTTTTTACTAACTTCCAATAGTCCCGGAGGATTAATTTATGCGGATGATGCGAAGTACCGTGAAGGAACTTTTTCGTGGGTCAAGAAAGGCACCGATATAAAAATCACACTCGATTCGCCAATTTATTATGGGCGGGCATCCAGATTTATTTCCCCTCACTGCACAAGTGACTTTAATGATTGTGAAGTTCGGCTGACATCATTGTTGTTGTCCATAATGAGTGATGACGAGTTTAGCAAGGTTGCAGAGCTGACCTTAACTGTTTCAATCCTCAAACTGGATTCCCAAACTTCAGACGAGGAAGTTATAGGTTCGGGAATGGTTTCTTTGTTAGATCGCACAACGTTTTACCAGCCCAAGGTTGAGGAGTTAACGGGGCTTAAATGGCATACCGGTACTTCGAGTTATGTTTTTTCTGCTAACGGCACTGCATCACAAACCAATCACCACTTAAAGTTGACTAACTCTATTCAATGGACATTAGAAAATGGTTTCATCAAGTTAAGTGGGCAACCTAAGTTCTTGTTGCCGTTCGTTCCAACTGAATATGGCTTTTCAGCAATTGAATTGAGTGAGAGGAGTCATGTTGCCCAGCAACCAAATGCGTTGCAAAAAACCATGGTACTCAGGGGGCAGGATATCACCATCAGTTCTGACGATTGGTCAGGGCGTTGGCAGCGTGTCGCAGGTAATTCATTCTCTGCAAGTTTTGATTATTACAGTGATGGTGGATACAGGGACGGCTTTGAAACCAAAGCCTTTGGCTCGTGGGTCGCAACCAGTGGATCTCATTTGTCAGGTTTGGCTGGCGGTAGCTGGCGAATGGAATATGACTTGCTTGCTATTTATGGCGATAAACGGTACCTCAGGTATTGTTATGGCCCGGATTTTGAAAATTTCTTGCCTTCTTATTGCTTGTTGGAACCTTACGTAATTGATAAAACTTTTACTGGAAATATTTTTTGGGAGACTTGGTCTCGTCCTTTTTTTCAAGAGGATGGATCTGGACGAGAGTGGCGCTTTTGGGGGCATCAACTTTACCGGGAGGGTGAGCCTTTGCGAACCTACGAGCGTGTTAGCTTTAATCTCCTTTTGGATCGTACAACCAACACAGTATTGGAACTGCGTTCTTCGAATTTAAATTCCATTGAGCTCTGCGAGTATGACGCATTCGATTCCTGCGAGCGTGGTACTGTTTATACGCTAACGCGCGGAATAGAAATTTCAGTCAACACGGCAGCTAATGGTGAAGTTCGCTACGGTTCCAATCATTTCCCGGTGGCTGCCTCTGGCAAGGGCAGTTTTCTGGTGCCTCGCCAGAAAATGATTACGCTAGAGCTAATCCCACAGATTGGTTACACAATCAATGCCGGAAATATCAGTGGATGCGACGGGACGCTGAGTGGACAATTTTACAGTATTCCAGCGCGGCAAACTGACTGCGCCATTACCATGAAGTTTATCCGCTAAATCATCATAAAAAGCCGGCAAATTTGCCGGCTTTTTTGTTAATTGGCTGTCTTCTCGGGATGCAATTTCAGTTTGCGAAATTCGGTAGGCGACATTCCCACAAGTCGATTAAAAAATCGGTGAAACGCTGATTTACTGTTAAAGCCTGCGTGCAACAATACATCCATCACCGTCATGTCGGCGTGTTGACTATCGCCTAATAAACGCTTCGCCTCTTCCACTCGGTAGCTATTCATAAATTCAAAAAAGTTGGTGCCGTAATGTTTGTTAATAACGGCGGATACTTCTTTGACGGGCAGGCTTATGCGTTTGGAAAATTCATCGATATTCAAATTTTGCTTTAAGAATAATTTCTGTACTTCCATGCCCATCTGCACTTTTTGGATGGCTGAGTCGGTCAGTTTTTCATCGGTTCTGTCTTTAGTGACTTCCGGTTTGGTGGTGAGTAATTTGTGGGTATGCACCACGCTGTTGATAAACAGTGCATTGATCAAAATAAAAATAATGTAATTTTCGGTAATGCCAAATAAATCTGAAACTTGCGGCGCGCCTAAGGCGACGGTATTGGCCACCACATGCACCAGAATAGAAAAGCTCCAGGTGAACAAAAACCCAAGGCTCAACATGTTCAACCAAGTGGGTTCGGTGGGTGAGAAGTTAGAGTATTGATTGTGCAAACCTATGCGATATAGCCGCACCCGGTTAACGGCCGCCAGCGCATAGAAGAACGGCATAACTTTAATAAAATGCCACACGCCATTGGCCAGCTGGCGTTCGGTTTCAGTTTGGCCGATAGTTCTAAACCGTAGATCAGAGCTGTCGATTTGAAAGAGTAATAACCAGCCCAGTGCAGTCAGAATGGACAGCAGATGTAGCAGATGTCGTCGGCTAAACTTAAAAGCATCTTCGGTGAGTGATATCACATAAAACAACAACATTGGCCCTTTGAGCAGTTGGGCAGTTGCTACAAAGTAGGGTAAAAGTGTTTCATCAAATAGAGTAAACAGCATTACATCATCATTCCACAGCACCAGAATGCACGCGGAACTAATCGCAATCGATAACAGGAAAATGCCGAGCAGGCGATTGGCGAGTTGGTTTTTGACCGGTAGTATCGCCTGAAAAATTACCAGTAGGATACACTCGGCGACAGTCATGAACAAAATCACGTCGTGTATGTTGAATATGTGCTTTTGCATAAGTTCAAACCTTGGTTGTCGTTGTTATGTGTTTTAGGTCTGGTTGTTTGACCGCAAGATTATAGAGGATGGTATTGACTGTGTCGCATCGTATTCCCAATCGCTGTGATTTCGTTGTCATCCGTTGATTTTTTGCTTGGCATTAAATCGATTTACTGATCGGCATTTACTTTTTTGTTACCGGATACATCAACACATTATGAGCGATTCCACAGATCATCTACCCCAATTCACCGCCGCCGAACGCGATTTTTTGCGTGCGCACTTGCCTGTACTCAGCTTTGTGCCCGCCGCCGATAATGTCTGGGCGATGACTGCTCCAGTGCAGGCTTATCTGGATTTTTATGGAATTAATTTTGCGCAAACCGGCGTAGGAGTTGCACATGGGTTTGGTGCAGTGGAGGCGGGTGGATTTCGCATTGCCACCCATTATTGGTTGCCGGAAAACCCCAAGGGAACGCTGATAGTGATGCATGGTT
>CAZCJR010000156.1:0-8878 GCA_964499225.1 uncultured Cellvibrionaceae bacterium
ATTACTGCACAAATAGTTTTGAGCTGTGGGCGCGTTTTGACACAGTCTCGGCCAATAGCGGACGTTAATTTTTCTGCCTTCTCTCAATACGGAGCTCGAGATCTTCCCTTGATTTCCTATCAAACTCTCTTTGTTTTTCTAGCCCCTCAATATACGCTACGGAACATTCTTTACCTCTATGGTTGCTATAAATTACTCCGCTATTATTCAGAAAGTTGGCGATATCTATAATCTGATAGGACGATTGCGCAGCATTTGATTTAACCACATTCCAATAATGCTCAGTGGTTCTTACTACGTTATTTTTATCAATGTAATTCACATAACCTTCAAAGATCATCCCACCATATTTTTTAAAAACTTTTAAAGCATTTTTGTCGCATTCACCAACCTGTATTTCGTTAAATGGATCATTTGCAAAGGCTGTCAACTCAAATTCGGTAATCATTATTCAATATTCTCAGCTATTAAAATTTATTGTCAGGCCAGTATTCTAGCCAAAAGCGGAAGTTTGGCGATTATCTTTGGTTGATATTACACTTCCTCTAATTTCTCTGCGGCTTTGTGATTTGAAAGATTTGGGTTTAGCGCTTCAAACCCAATAGACTCAAGGCTCTCAACAATGACATCATGCTTATATTCATTACCAAATAGATCCATGTCTACAGCAACAACTAGTTCAGATTCTGCGCGAGTTAACGCGACATAGACCATATTCCAAGTCTTGTTGTATTTAGTTACGCCATCTTGCATTAAGCACTTGAAAATCGCTGGTGTTAAGACCAAAACACATACCTTAGACTCTAAGCCCTTGGTTCTTTGGATGCTGCTGATTGCGTACTTGGCTGAATTATCCTTAGATGAACTATATTGCTCTGCTGATCTACAAAGCTTCTTGAACAGTTCTTTTTCGTACGGAATCTTTAGCTCATTAAGAAATATTCGTATTGATATGTTGTTTTCATTGTTGGACAACAAGGAAGCAAAATAACGCTGCAATGAATATATGACCACGCCTTCCTCGTATGCTGGGAATTCCTTAGTAATGAGCTCTTCTATTTCTGGATCGAACTCTGGTAATGATCCCGCTTGCTTGGTTGAGTAGTTACCCTCTTTCCTGAAGATGCTAACTAAGCTTCCATTCTCAATGTGATGACGGATTACATCGTCGTAATGATCTGCTTCTGAAGTAATGTATGTTAAGCGGCCTTCAACTTCAGACAAGCTAGTTTGCTCTTGGCCTCTCGGGCAGAAGGTGTTTGAGAGATCAAGAATCCTCTGTGGAACCCTACGAGAAGTTGTTATATTCGGCAATATTTTAACTTTTTCGTTTTTTTTGTTCGCAGCCAACCAGTCTTTGAAAGATTTTGGATAATTTATTGCTTGCTTGGGGTCACCCACCATGTAAATGTCAACCGAATTCTCGCCGATTTGTTGAAAAGTCTTAAGAGCAGTTTCATCAAGATCCTGACCTTCATCGAGGAAAATCTTATCAATAGCGCTACTTAGGAGTTTGTGAACTTTCCTAACTTTAGACTTTTTCTTCTGGCTACTGTGTTTTGAATAGTTTTCATCGACAACTCTCCATGCAGCGGCATATGTTTCATCAACGTGTATAACGCCACTCTTCTTTAGCCTGCTGATGGTACTTGCAGATTCTCGTTTCTTTTGTTCGTCAGTTTTTCCAGGAGGAAAGTTTGAAAACGTTTTGCAGCGCGAGGAGGTAGTAAGTACTTCATTTAGAACAAATGGAGAGTAAGGATAAATGATCTCATTCAACAGGAACGTATGAACGGTGCTCACTACAATATTTCCTGGCAAGTATCCAAATTGTTTGATGATTGCTTCTGAAATGTTCTTCGCGGCATTGTTGGTATAAGTGATAGCAAAGATCTTCTTATTTGACGATGCATCATAGTGCTTGATGATCTTCTCAGCTAGGCCGTGAGTCTTTCCTGCTCCTGCTCCTGCTATTTGAACCTCAATCATTTCATGAAATCCAATGCTTCTTGGATATGCTTAGGTAGCTTGATTGGATCTTTGTTCTTTTCGTCTAAGATAGAGTCTGCAATTTTGAGCATCCTTTCTGCTTTACGCTTTTTCAGGAACTCGGCCATCTCTTCCGGGGTTTTGTAACTCATCTTGAACAGTGTGTTTAGACGCTCAAGGTTTCCAGTGGCTGCTGCTAGATCATCTTCGAGCGTATATTTGGTGGTGGTTCTTACTCGTATATTGTCGTTGTCAGTATCGTATTTTTGGTGATTTTCTTTGGTCGAGTCATTCTCATCATAATCACGGATGATACTCAGCTTCTTCTTAGTATTGCCTTTGTTGACTTGGAGCCAGACATCCATGAATGTTGTAAAGCCAGTTTGCTCGATGGATATTACTTCGAGACTACTAACGTTTTCGTTGTCACGATAGAGTATGGCGTTGATCAGCATCTCTTCGGTCGTACCTTCAACGAGCACAGTCTTATTGCTCAGCAGCAGTTTTAGAATGTCGAAGTTAGGTCGTTTACGAAGGTAGTTAGTGAGATGCTTCTCACTATCAGTAAGGTGGATGGCATTATTCCCACATAGAACGATCACGTTGGTTAGCTCAAGTTTATTGATGATCTGTGGACTATGGGAGCTAATTAACGCCTGAAGAGAAGAACCGACTTTTTTTGTGCTTTTGTATATGAAGTCAGTTGCGAAGCGGAGGTTGTTCACGCTTAGATGCGCTTCAGGTTCTTCGATGCAGCAAAGGTTGAGAGCATTCTTGTTACCCTTGAAGAACTCAAAAAGCAGGTAGATGTATACGAGGTTACGATACCCAAGGCCACGCTGATATAGGTAGCTCTCACCAGACTTCAAGGTGATGTTAGATAGAATGCTCTTTAAATTTGGCAGATTGGGGATACATTCAAGCTTGTCAACGATCTCGTCGAAGAAGTTCTCGAAGTCTGGGTCAGGTGTAACGATCTTTTTGAACGTCTCGGTGCTTTCGATTGCATCAAAGAAAGAATTATACGCGCTGTTAATTTTGGCCTTGTCGGAATCCTCAAGAGAGGAGATCAGCATCTTGGTCAGAATATCGTTTGATTTCTGTGTGTTGCTTTCAGCAAAGTCGTCACGCTCCGCGTTAATCGAGTTGATGGCTATAAGTCTTAGATCGGAATAGCTAACCTTCAACCCGTTATTGCTTTGCGTTACGTCGTAGTCGTACAGCTCAATTGGTAGGTTGAACCAGCGTGTATCTTTGATGTCCTCGATCCCTTCGAGTAGATCCTTGGCAGTCTTTACAAAGTGATCGGCATCTTTGGGCCTGAAGTCGTAGCGAATCTTATAGCTATCGTCGGCTTCTTCTCCGATTATCCACTTACCAATGACGCCTTCTTCAATAATGTTCTTTGGCGCAGTGAACTCGACCTCAACTCGAACCTTTGGAATCAAAGCCTTGATCTCACCATCGTCCTTGCCGTTGATGATAGCTTGGTAAAAGTCTTTGATTGCTTCGCGGTTGATATCCGATACTGAGAGACGTTTCTTATTGAAGCTAATGTCGTTGCTGTTAAGTGGTAGGGCAAGCGCGTCAAATAGGTTGGTTTTGCCTGCTTCGTTTTCACCGATAATTAGGCTGAGCGGTGAAAGTTTGATCTCAAAGTTTTTGAAGGCTCGGTAGTTTTCAATTTTGACCGTACGAATGTGCATCTATATTCCTTGTAGTTATTGTTTGTGATCATATTCAGAAAATTAATACCAAACAAGGCAGGCTAAAACATACTTACACGTAAAAATAGCTTTTATGTAGCGTCTTTGATTCGAAAAATCATTGGAGTAAGAACCGTTGTGAACCAAAGACCGCTTTGGGCACACCTGAGACCTTCGGTGTCTTCGGTTTTGACTCCTGCGTCGCTCTAGCTTCAGGATGCCGGACCACTGCATCCATGCGGCAGTGCTCCGCGAAGGTGCCTTACACGGTTCATCACATCATTGAAGCACAGTCAGCCTAAATAACAAATCTCACCCACTAATGTAATTACCGCCCATTACACACGTAAAGAATTAACCGTTCTGCCAAATAAGCGGCGCTAAATAAAAGCCCAGTCATTGCAAAATGACTGGGCTTTTATTTTATTTGATTCTGCAGCTATTTGACTGAACTAAAATTTAGCAGGCCGGAAAATTCTCCACACGTCGTAACGGTGGAGAATTTCTCAAACGATGATTGATAAAACCTCGCGCTAATTAGAACCCTTTATTTTTGCTCACCCAAGGCGCGCGACATAACCGGCAGTTGTTACCAATGAACATGCCTTTACCGGATGCGGTCAGGTCATCTTTGAGCCACCAGTTTAGCCAACCCACCGCGACGATGCCGAACTCACCACCATTGTCCTGGAAGTAAGCGTCGCCATGGCCTTGCGGATAATTGGCGTGATACACCGGAACGTTATTAACTTCATCGTATTGTTGTAATCCCGGGTTGTAGGCAACATCGCTTTGATTGCCGTTAAAAATAGCAATCGGAGAATGGAAGCGCGGGTAGTAGCTATATCTGTCACCGTAAATGGCGATGCCGCTATTCAGGGCAACTGCTGTGTCTACACGTGGATCAACGGCAGCGTAATGTGCCATGCCGCCACCGCAAGACCAGCCCATGCTCGCCACTTTTTCGACGTTGAGTTTTCCATAGAACTGGCTGCACTTACGGCTATTTTCGGCGGTTGCCCAGTTGATGGCTTTCACCAATTCGGTCTCATGTTGATCATTGGAGCCTGAGCCGAAAGGGCCGCCATTCGCAATTACTAGATAACCGTTGGATGCAACTTGCAACAGAAAATCTGCTTGCTCTGTGCCCACATTTGAACAAGCACCATTGCCCCACACAACAATCGGGATATTGGTAGCGCGCGACAAATCCGGCCGATAAATAGTGTGGTTAGGTAAGGTTTGGGTCGCATGTTCTATCGCGTAACCTAATGCACCGGAAGGCGGATTTTTTTGTTCCTGACGCGCAACCGCCCGGTTGTAATCAATAGCAGCCGGGGTCTGGCGCTCTGCAGCAGTACACTCAGGTTCGGTCGGTTCTACGAAGGTTCCGCCGTTGCTGGAGTAAATCGCAAATCCGCTGATAGTCGCGTTATCGACAATAGTGGCCAGGTTAATGGTCAGCTTGCCGTCGGTAACGACAATGTTGTCTATGCGCTGGTCGTAAGCACCGTCGTGGCCGGCAATGCCAAACAAATCAAAATCAGAAAGTATGGCTTGCCCTTCGACGCTGAGATTAAACGCGCGCGCGCCCGACGACGTGTGGTACAGCTCGGCAAAATGCAATACCAGGCTGTAAGTCGCATTGGTTACCGGAATCTCGTAACTGTAAGTGCCGTAACGTTCGGATTGATAGAGCGCATCTTCGGTTGCATTGGCGATAGGGTCGCTAACCGTTTGCGTCATGCCGCCGGAGGCAAAGCGGTCTGCCCGATACACAACACCATTCAAAGTAGCGGCCGATGAATTGCCTGCATTCACTGCATATACAAGAGTTCCGCCCGAACTTGAGCTACTTGAACTGATGCTGCTTGAACTCAGACTGCTTGAACTAGGTAATGGGCTCGAACTGGACGAGCTAATCAGGCTTGATGAACTGCTCGAGCTTGATGAGCTAATTGGCACAGAAGAACTGGATGAACTTCTTGCGAAGCTGGGTGTGCTACAGACCAAGCCACCAAAATTGCTGGGCTGGCTGTTACAGGTGGTGTTACTAATGCAGCTTTGTTGATTCTCCCAACCCCAACCGCTTTGCGTAGTGACGCAGCTCGGATACATGGTGCCGTACCAATTGCATCGGCACTGGCCACCGCTGACAACACTGCTGCTAGCGCCTCTGCTACTGCTGACCATGACCGCGCTGCTGCTAATACCGACGCTACTGCTAATTCCGATACTGCTGGTGCCTGCGCTGCTAGTGCCGCCGCCACAATTGCCACTGAAGCAATCGGTGGTATCGCCAAACCCGATTACGCCATTGCAGTGCATCAACTCGCTATTGCCACCACCGCCGCAGGCGCCGTTAGCATACAGGCCAGTGTTGTATTCCATATCTTCAGCCTGACGCGTTTCGCCATTCACCTGAATGTAGTCAACCTGCACATCGCGACCGGTGGTGTCGTTATCGTACTCAATGTTGATATCGCCAGAAGCCGTACCGGTGTAAACATAATTTTGATAGCTGGTGCCCAATGTCCAACTGGCGACATTCACGCCGCCGACCTTGAGAAAAATATGTTCAGAGCCAGCCGTACCGCGTGCACGAACCGTAATGCCGCTCCCACCAGTCGCAGTACTACTCACTGCGGAGGAGTTGACGGAAGAGCTTCTCGCCTGACTGCTAGTGCCGCCGTTAGGAGTTCCTTCGCTGATGGTAAGGTCAGAGCTGCCGCTGCTTTGGTAACCCTCGGTCGCTAACACCATGTAATTGTGAGTGCCCAAATTCAGGCCTTTGCTGCGCCAGAAATTAACGTGGTTCGCAAAGGTGACGGTGCCGGAAATATTACCGAAACCTTTCTTCGGATTTCTCACACTGAAGTATTGATAAAACGTTTGAGTTCCATCGATGGAAGGTTGTTGGGTGCGCAGGCAGCGACGAACGTTATAGGTCGCACCATCACTTTGGAAGCTGCCGTAGTCTGTACCGCCCGAGCAACTGGCAGGATTGTACGAGCCATAACTTTCAATTACGTAGTATTCGATCAGCGGACTTCTGGTCCAGCCATATAAAGCGATGTAAGAGTTTTGATTATTGTTTACGCCGTAATAACCCGAGTAATTAACCACTTTTGAATTATTACCCGGGTTCCAACCTTTGCCGCCTACCCAATTGTTTGTGTTGTTAGTCCATTGTGATGCATAACGGCCGCCCGCGTGCAGCGTCATAGATGCATTACCGGAATCCTTCCAGAATGAGTAGTAAAACCCATTGTTAGTACCCGTTGAATTGGATGTAAGCGTCTGTGCATTCACTGCTGTTGAACACAATGCTGCCAAGCCGACAACGGCAAGGCTTGTCATGGTCATTTTTTTTAAATTTGAGAGCTTCATAAGGCGTTACTCCCTGAAGAATTAACCGACATAAATTGCGCGATAGTGGATTTCATTATGGATGTCTCCGAATGGTCTCAGACCCGTGTGTGGATAGAGGGAGGAGTAGGGAAGGGATCCCGTTCCTTGCGAACAGGCGTTTTCATCGAATGCCAGACTGCTGGGGTGGGAAAACTCACTGACGTTATCGATGTGAATCGTATATCGCCCGAAAAATTCATTGTCAATATTATATGCTAATATGCCAATAAGAATTATTGAGCAAAAATCGATTTCGCCAACTGGTTCCTAAAACCGGCACTGTTTAGCGATTTTTCCTGCGCGAACCTGAATTTCCCATCATCTACAACGGCCCATTAAATTTGCGTATTTAGGTGCAAAAAAATGGCGCTCGCTTCATTATTTTTTTGAGAGACAAAAAAATAATGTGCGACGTTAATCGGTAACATTCACGTGGAGTGATAGTGATCTTTATGTCGATAGCGGTGCCATCTCACGCAATATGACGCGGTTGGATTAACTGAACGTGATTACACATTTGTGCGTTGATCCTGGTGACAGCGCGCAAAAAAAGCCCGGTCGATGTAAAACGACCGGGCTTCTTTATAAGTATTTAGCGCTATGTTTTTTACAACGCAATTACTTGGTGTCTGCTGGATATTGATCCTGAATTAAATTGAGCCGAATACCATGTTCCAACCAGGCTTTTAGTCCTGCGAGCACTATTGTGTATCCGCCTTTAGCATCGACAGCCTGCTCCAGAATATTATCGGCCGTCGAAGGAAAACCGCTATTGGATATTTTTACCAATGTTGCACTATCGCCGCGCGGTTCAAAATTCCATTCCACTCGGGTTAAATCGCTTGCCCATTCGATTAGTATCCGGTGGTTCTCTTCGAGTTCTTTAACTATCACTTCATCACCCACACCATACATCTCCCAATCCCAACGCACTTTCGCGTTTTGCTCAAGCCTGCCGCTACTTTTGGTGAACCAGAATTTGGTGGTAATTTGCGGATTTACAAATGCCTCAAAAACATCTGCGACAGGTTTGCGAATTAGCATTTGCGCATCAACAACGACTGGTGTGGCGTTTTGCATAAAAATCTCTCTTTAAATTTTTACTTTCCCTTCAATCGAATCATCCAGTGTTTTACCCGTCAACGCACCAATAGCCATTTTAATACCCGCCACCGCAAAGCCGTGTTTGGTATCCCAATAATATCCTTCGGTTGGCGTCACTTTAATTACGGAGATACGCGGATCATTTTCGCCTTCGGTAAACCAGGTTTTAAATATCGGTTTCCATAATTCTTTAATTCTATTTTCGTCATGCGAAGCAGTGGCGGTGCCTTTAATGACTAGAAAATCGGAATGAGCCGAGCCTTGAAAGTGCAATGTAACGTTGGGATTTATCGCAATTTCCTGATCTTTATGGCTGTCGTTTGCACTCAGGAACCAAATGCTTCCCTCGTCGTCAACTTCTTGCACGCCCATCGGCCGAGTGCCGCAAGACCCCGCCACTGCAATAGCCGTGCTGAAGAAACAGCTCTCTGCTTTATCTACAATGTGTTTGATTTTCTCCACGGCGGCAGTGCCGCGCAGATCTTCATAATTGTGTTCGGTTTGATTTTCATTGATCGAATTCATAATGGCCTCGCCTGTGTAGTTTGAACATGAGGCTGCTTTTGCAGCTTAGTTCCTGCGAGCCTACCTCACGCTGAATGAATGAACTGTTCGGTAAACAACCGAGTGAAGTGTTTTTGTGGGGGCAAATAAGCCGCTCTGGTGGC
>CAZCJR010000157.1:0-8847 GCA_964499225.1 uncultured Cellvibrionaceae bacterium
CAACGGTTGCAGGTTTAACGGCGGCGGGTATTGTTGCCCCTATTATCCCGCTAACTGGTGCTGATCCAAACCTGATGGTCTTGGCCATTGGTGCCGGTAGTTTGATGTGTTCCCATGTAAATGATTCAGGTTTTTGGATGTATAAGGAATATTTCAATTTGAGTTTGAAAGATACCTTTAAATCCTGGTCACTGATGGAAACCATTATTGGAGTGATGGGATTGATAGGTGTGTTGGTATTGGATATTTTTATTTGAGTTTAGATACGTAAAAGAGCCTTGGGGTGTTGCACCAAGGCTTTGATGAATCAGACAAATAAATAAAATTAGTGCAGCACTTCGCCACCCAATAACTTACGCACTTCATCCGCCGCAAAATGGTAGTGCTGATTACAGAACTGGCAATCAATATCAATACTGCCTTTCTCGATTAACAATGACTCAACTTCTTCTTTGCCTATGGACAGCAGTGCATTTGCACTGCGCTCGCGCGAGCAGCTACAAGCAAAGCGCAGAACTTTTGGTTCGTACAAGCGCAGCGGCTGTTCGTTGAATAAACGGTACAACACGGTCGAATGTTCCAATTCTAATAATTCTTCTGCTTTAATTGTATCCGCCAGGGCGATAATGGTTTCCCATTTATCATAATTGTCTTCTTCGTTGGTGATTAATTGCTGCGGCAATGCCTGAATCAAAAATCCGGTCGCAACATCATTATCAGCCGCAAACCACAAGCGTGTGGAAAGTTGTTCGGATTGATAGAAATAATGCTCCAGACATCCGGCGAGATTTTCTGCATCCATCGGCACTATGCCTTGATGGCGTTCCAGTGTGCCGCCGAAATTTTCACTGCGCTGTGGTTCGATGGTGATCACCAAAATACCGTTACCTAATAGTTGCTGCAGGCTGCCATGTTGTGCTAACTCTTCGCTTAGTTCGTTCTCTGGGTTAGTGCGCACTATGCCACGCAAATTATTGTGGTGATTGCACTCGGCCATGATGGTACTGACGGGACCATCACCGCGCGCCTGCAGAATAATTTTCCCGTCAAATTTTAAGGTGCTGGAAAGTAATCCAACCGCTGCTAAAAACTCGCCGAGCAAGCGGCGAATCGCAGGCTCTTGCGGATTATGGCTTAATACTTGGCGATAACTATCGCCGAGGGTAACTATTTCACCGCGAATATCGCAGTCATCAAATAAAAAACGGTGCAGTAAATCGTTGCTTGGCATTGTTAAATCTCTTGAATAAATTTTACATTGATCTTCATTAGTCAATATCACCCAATAAATTCACGCGCTGGAAGCGGTGAATATGGCGGCGTTCTTTTTTGCTGGGGCGGTGGTCGCTGATGATGTAATTGCCCAGCCCGGCTTTGCGTTCAGCGCTGCGTTTCTCGCGCAGGGCTTTGCTATCTTCCGTTTCTTCGTACAATAATGCCGCTTCTGGTGCGCCACGCCGCTGGGCAGATAGGGCTTTTACGACGATGATTTTTTCATCCAAATCCTGACGAATAGTTAATACCAAACCAACAGTTACTTCTTTACTGGGCTTGATGCGCTGGCCATCGCAGTGAATTTTTCCCCCGTCAATGGCTTGCTTGGAGAGGTTGCGAGTTTTATAAAAGCGCGCGGCCCAAAGCCATTTATCGATACGGATTTTATCGTCATCATCGTGTTCATTTTTTTGCTTGCTCATTGATTAGTTTACCGATGGCATAATTTCATCAAAGTGGTGAATGGCAGGATACTGGTCCATGCGTCGTTCGATTTTGCTATCTGGCTGGTGTATGCCCAGCAAATATTTAATGCCAAAAAGTTTGGCTGAATCGAGAATGCGCACCGTGTCATCGATAAATAAAGTGCGCTTAGGATCAAATTGTTCGCGCGCTTGCAATTCCTGCCAAAATTTTTGCGATTCTTTAGGCTCATTAAATTCATGCGAAGAAATAATCACATCCAGCCATTGATCAATTTGGGTGATCTGCATTTTGAGTGAGAGGCTTTGCGGATGGGCATTAGTGACCAGCAATACTTTTTTACCGCGCGCACGCAAACGCTGCAAAAATTCACCGACATGGGGGCGAATCTGGATTTTGTGTTTTACTTCTTCTTTTAAACTGGGAATATCTACATCCAGTGCTTTGGACCAAAATTCCAGGCAATACCACTGGAGAGTGCCTTCGTGCTGGCGAATATCGCTGTTTAATTTTTGGTGCGCCGCAGCCAGATCGACATTGTGAATTTGCGCGTAGCGCTGGGGCAGGTGATCCAACCAAAAATAATTATCGAAATGCAGATCTAACAAGGTACCATCCATATCCAGCATGACAGTATCTATTAAGTCCCAATTGATCATAAAATTGTCTCACCACATTCTACAAACTGTACTCGACCTATGCCGACCAAGCCCAGTATTTTGAAGCGCGCCACAGTAGCGCGCAGCCGATTATTCCGTGCCGATGAAATTCACTTGCGTTTCAGCAACGGTGAAGAGCGCACCTACGAGAAGCTCTGTTCCGGCGGGCCGGGGGCGGTGCTTATTGTACCCTTGCTCGATGAAAATACGGTGCTTTTGGTGCGTGAATATGCGGCTGGTCTTGAGGATTACCACCTCGCGCTGCCCAAAGGCGCGATCGACCAAGGCGAGAGCCTGCTGGCCGCCGCCAACCGCGAATTGAAAGAAGAAGTGGGTTATGGCGCGCATAAACTGCAATTCCTCAAGCGCATTAATCTTTCTCCCGCCTATATGGAGCACGGAATTAATGTAGTTATCGCTTGGGATCTTTATCCCGAGCGACTGGTTGGCGATGAACCTGAGCCTATCGAAGTGGTGCCCTATCCGTTGTCTGATCTGATGCAATTAATTGCCCGCGCCGATGTGTGTGAGGGGCGCAGCATCGCCGCCCTGTTTATGGTGCGCGAGTGGCTGGCAGGTAACTTTCAGGCGACTGAGCCGGTATTGGATTTAACCGCAACGCCGGAGGTCAAGCATGACTGATCATCCCATCAGCCCGGAGTTAATCGAAAAATTGGTCGATCTCAGCGGTCGCGCCGGTGATGCGATCATGGCGATATACAACAATAAAGACAGCTACGACATCGAACACAAGAGCGATGAATCGCCGCTGACGGCCGCTGATTTGGCTGCGCACCGGTTAATCAGTGCTGAGCTACCGGGGCTATTACCCTTGCCAATGATTTCCGAAGAGGGCGAGTTACCCGAGTTTGCGGATCGCCATTTGTGGGAAAACTATTGGTTGGTTGACCCGCTGGATGGTACCAAAGAATTCATTGCAGGCAATGGCGAATTTACCGTCAATATCGCGCTGATCCAGCGCAATCGCGCCCTGCTCGGTGTGGTGCACGTACCGGCAACTGATACGACTTATCTCGGGGTTTTGGATGCGCGCGACACGAATAGTCTCGGCGCGTTTAAATATGTGCAAGGCGCTAATCGCCAGACAATAGGTGTGCGCCCAATGGTCGAGCGACTTTCGTTGCAACAGCCGTTGACTGTACTGCTCAGTCATCGACATGGCACCCAGGCCACTGTCGATTTAATGGAAACGGTCGCACGCAACTGGCCGGGCCTGATTGAAACCACGAATGCGGGCAGCTCACTCAAATTTTGCGCGATTGCCGAAGGTCGCGCGGATTTCTATCCCCGCCTTGCCCCGACATCCGAGTGGGACACGGCCGCAGCTCAAGCAGTGTTAGAGGCCGCTGGCGGGCAGGTAGTACGTGCGGAACCGGACTTGCCGCCGCTGATGTACAACACCAGTGAGGATCTACTCAATCCGTATTTTTATGCATTGGGCGATAAAAATTTTCCGTGGCAGCACCTATTGTTCGGTACCGAACCGATCAAATAACACTCATGTTGCACCATCAACAGATTGCATAGGTGGTGCGGCAATCTTGTTGGTTTTATAACCAAACTTCTACAAGGTCGAGAATAAAATGTTCTAAGTTAGAGGTGGTTACTTGCTGCGCTTCTGGGCTAGTCTTCATTGGGCAGGGAGTGAAAATGTTTACCAAACTCTCACTCAGCAGAAACCACCCTGCATACCTCGCCACACTCAGTTTGTTATTCAGTTCTTAGGGAGCGTTATTCATGAGAAGACAAAGTAAAAACTTAAAGGCCGATTTCAATACCACCCACTCTGATTTAATGCGCGATAAACTCATGCGCGAAATTTCTGATTACGAACGCCAGCTCGCCGAACTAAAGTTGAACGGCTCGCAGGTCAATTTCACGATGATCCAAACCTACAAAGATCTGATTAGCGCACGCCAAGCTATGCTTAAGCGCCTGCCGGTACATTATTAACAAGTAGCATTAAAAGTCTCATGCACTGCGGCTTTTATCGCGCGGTGCGAGACTAAAGCGTGGATCAAGAAATTCCTGCTGCATACATAGGGCTGTCGTTAAATGATTGGGTTCCGCATCCTGCGGAATTCCATCATTGGCGACGGCCTTAATTTTTTCTGCTGCGGAATTTTTTGTAGAAGTGTGCGATGTCATTCCTCGCGTGGGAACGCACAAAGGTTTGTGTTGCAACCAATCATTAGCATCATTAAAAGGCATAGGGCGATGAATAAAATACCCCTGCACCTGATCGCATCCCAACTCGCGTAAACAGCCAATTTGTTCAAACTCTTCAGCGCCCTCTGCGACTACCGCCAAGCCCAATGCATGAGCGATAGAGACAATCCCCTTGGTAATATCCCAGTCGACTTTATTGCCCGGTAAATCGGCAACAAATGAGCGATCAATTTTGATCATATCCAGCGGCAGGCGTTTGATATAAGTGAGCGATGCATAACCGGTTCCAAAATCATCCACAGCCATACGTGCGCCCAGATCGCGACAGCGCAGCATAATACGTTTGGCGCGCTCCAAATCTTCCAGCATCGCAGTTTCAGTAATTTCAATAATTAACGCTTCGCCAAAGCCCTGTTGTTGCTCGCAGAGAGCTTGTAATTCCACTAAAAATGACGGATGCAAAAAATGACGTGGCGAAATATTGATATGAATATCAGGCGTGAGTGAATTTTTATTCCACAATTTCATTTGCCGCGCAGCTTCGCGCAATACCCAATTACCCAAGCGAAATTCCAGGTCGCCGCGCCCGGATTCAAATGCCTGTATTAATGGCCCGGCGGTAATCACCTCACCGTCCGGTTTACACCAGCGCAACAGTGCTTCAAAGCCGACGACGGATAAATCCTGTAGCTGACAAATGGGCTGATACCAAAGCTGCAATTCATTGCGCTCCAGCGCGCCCTCTACATCGACCACTGAGATCAATCGCTGCTGTGATTCTTCCGCTTTTACCGATGCGCGCTGGAATCTATCGCCCCCCTGGCTTTTGGCGATGTACATAGCCGCATCTGCTTTGCGCAACAAATTAATTTCATCAACACCATCTTGTGGCGCTAACACAACTCCGATACTGCCACTTAAGCGCCCGCGCTTGCGCCCCTTGCCATAGGGCACCCGCAGTGCCTGCAAAAAGCGTTGGGTGAGTGTATCTATATAGGATTCATCGCACTCGGCGACAATTAAAAATTCATCGCCACCCAGGCGTCCGATTTGATCGCCCTTGCGCACGACATCGGATAATCGCTGTGCAAGATCACGCAACAGCACATCGCCTGTTTCATGGCCCCAGTGATCGTTAGCCGATTTAAGTCCGTCCACATCGATAAAAAATAATGCAAACGGGCGATTGTAACGGTGCAATTTTTCCAGGCTGTCATCGACGCAATTTAATATGCCACGTCGATTTAATAACTTTGTCAGTGGGTCAATGGTGGCGAGCGCACGCAGCTGTGCTTCCAATTTTTCGCGATGACAGGCGACGGCGATTTGGCTAGCAATACGTTCGGCGAGGGTGAGCAACTGCGGCGAGACATCGGCAACCGATTCGGTGTGCGCAAACCAGGAGGAGGCGAGTACACCCAATACTTTATCGGAGGAGATAAGCGGAATCACCAAATTGGATTGCAGACCGGCGTCAACCAGTTGCGCCATGGCATCGGGGGCGCTCGGGTAGTTGCGGGTAAAAATGCTGGTTTTGCTGGTGAGTACGCGGCCAGAAATTCCGGTCGTAGACGAAAAGCGGAAGCCTTTAAATGCATTGAGCAAATGCTGCTGCTCACCCTCGAATAGCTTGTATTCAAAAGTTTGCGTTTCCTCATCGAGCAAAATTAATGCAGTGCCATCGGCGCCCAATAAATTGCGCACCGCGGCAGCAGCTTTTTTAAAGAAAATTTGAAAATCCGGTTCGAGCGTTAACGCATCCATAGCGGCCAATAGCGAAGGCACCGCGGTGTGTAACAGTAACGAATTTTTCATGGAGGCGTGCTCATAAGTACATCAAAATCACCTGGGTAGGGTGTAGCCCCATAAAATTGCAATTAGCTTGCCAGTGACATTTTTATAAGCACTTCTTAATAGAGCGACTATATCTGGTTATGTCACAGGGTAAATCTACTAAAAAAACACGACGGCGGTAATTACCTGGTGAAGTAGAAGGCGCCAAAAAAAGGCACTAGATTGGCGATTGGCGTTAATGTAGTGCAGGTTTAATTTGTAGTTGCCCCACAAAATTACATGGCCTGTGGCGGCTATCCAGCTGGTCTTTAATAATTTTTTCCCAAGCCGTGGTGCAGGCCCCAGTCGAACCAGGTAAACAAAAAATCAGGGTGCGATTGGAGAATCCGGCAGTCGCGCGCGATTGAATTGTTGATGTACCGATTTCGTCGTAAGACACCTGACGAAACAACTCACCGAAACCCACCACAGTTTTATCAAATAAAGGTGTAACTGCCTCGACAGTGGAATCGCGTCCGGCAAAACCGGTGCCGCCGGTAATTAATACGACTTGTGCTTGCGCATCAACAATCCAGTTAGAAAGCACGGCGCGGATTTGGTAAATATCATCAATCACTAAATTGCGATCATGTAGATTGTGGCCTGCAGCAATTAATAAATCCTGCAACTTTCGGCCTGATGTATCGGTATCAAGATTGCGTGTGTCAGATACGGTGAGTACGCAGATGTTTAATGGCTCGAATTCTTTTTGTGATGACACGCTAACCCCCAGTCATATTCATAAACCGCACGATTTGCGGTTCATTATCTAAATCAAATGTATGCTTTTCCGGTTTGTGCTGCATGGCATTGATAATACGTGTGCGCACTTCTTGCTGCGGATTTTCAGTCGCGCGCAATGCTTCGCGCAAATCCACGCTATTTTCTTGCCCCAAACACAATAATAATCTTCCTGTCGCCGTGACGCGCACGCGGTTGCAGCTGCCGCAAAAATTATTGGAGTGGGGTGATATAAAACCGATACGTGAATCGTAACCGTTGGCCTGCCAGTAACGAGCTGGGCCAGCGTTATCCTCGCCCTTGGCAAACACTGGCTGCAATAAATGTTGTTCGCTGATGGCGCTGCGTAATTCATCGCTGCTGACAAATTCGGCAGCGCGCCCGTGTTCATCGATTCGGCCAAGCGGCATCTCTTCAATGAAGCTGATATCCAAGCCTTCATCCAATGCAAATTGCACAAGCGCTGGCACTTCATCGGCATTGTAGTGTTTGAGCGCAACACAATTGAGTTTGATGCGATTAAAGCCAGCGGCTTGCGCGGCCTTAATGCCAGCCAGTACCTGAGTGATATCGCCAAAGCGGGTGAGCTGGCGGAAGCGTTCGGGGCTGAGGCTGTCGAGGCTGATATTAATGCGGTCTACACCGGCATCTTTAATCGCTTGTGCGTATTGCGGTAGATGGGTGCCATTGGTGGTGAGGCAGAGTTCTTTCAATCCACTCAGTTGTCCCAGTCGCTCCAACAGATCGATGATTCCTCGCCGGATCAGCGGTTCGCCGCCGGTAATACGCAGTTTGGTCACGCCCAGCGCGACAAAGGTTTCGCCCAGTGTGGCCAGTTCTTCAATGCTCAATACCTCGGCGCGCGGTAAGAAAGTCATATCCTCCGCCATACAATAAACGCAGCGCAGGTCGCAGCGGTCAGTAACTGACAAGCGCACGTAATTGATGGTTCGGCCAAAACTATCGATCAGCATATATAAGGAAGGATTCCTGATTGGGAGAGCTACTCTAGCGGCGCTATGCTCGTGGCTCAAGGCGTTTCGTTTTTTTGTTCGCCCTATCGTCCTCCGCAAGCCTGTGGCCGGCATTAGGTGTTGAGGAGCGATGAGTGTAAAAACTGCTGTTCCAAATTGGTGATTTCCTGAATTCTACACCCTTATTGGTCATCTGCTGAGTGCGCCCAGGTGATCTGACTCCAGCTATCCGGCGACAAAGCCAGGTAAAAATCGAACTAATAGCAGCAAATGCATTTTAGTGGTGCGAAATGCACCACTACTTTGAATTCAATTGGTGCGATTTTGCAAAAACAGAAAAGTCATATTTGCTGTCAGTTGGTGCGCTGTTGCACCATTAAAATCCATAAAATCCTATTGTGCTCGTGGAGCAGAAATTCACATTCGTCCGATGTGCTGTGATAAGCATTTTTAAGTTAATGAAATATAAAGGAAAATAAATTTTTAATTAAAAGAAAACGATGTGGCATTGCGCTTGCAACCTCCTACCTGTAATCAAATCGCAGGTGATGCCATGAACAATTTCTTCAAAGCCAGTGTCGAATCACTCCCTTCCGCCATGCTCAAGCAGCGTAGTGCCCACCAAAATGGCGATAGGAATGAGCGCGCGAAAAAATCCCGCATTGGCAAGGTGTGGTTGGTGGGTGCAGGCCCTGGTGATGCAGAATTGTTAACGGTAAAAGCCCTGCGTGCGATCAACACCGCCGATATTA
>CAZCJR010000158.1:0-8802 GCA_964499225.1 uncultured Cellvibrionaceae bacterium
CGTTGGGTATTGGCGGGTACTGACTATGTGTACCCACGTACCACCAACAAAATCCTTGAAGCCTACTTGATGTCTAAAGGCGTTGCCAAAGAAGACATCATGATCAACTACACCCCATTCGGTCATTCCGATTGGCAAAACATTGTTTCTGACATTAAACGTTTTGGTTCGGCGGGTAAAAAGACTGCAGTAGTGTCCACCATCAACGGTGATGCTAACGTGCCTTTCTACCGCGAACTCGGCAACCAAAAAGTAACCGCTGAAGACATTCCCGTTGTTGCTTTCTCGGTAGGTGAAGAAGAACTCTCTGGTATCGACACTAAGCCACTGGTTGGTCACTTGGCTGCCTGGAACTACTTCATGAGCGAAGACAATCCAACTAACGCTGCGTTTATCAAACAATGGAAAGCGTTCATTAAAAATGACAAACGTGTAACCAACGACCCAATGGAAGCAACCTACATCGGCTTCAATATGTGGGTAAAAGCGGTTGAGAAAGCAGGCACTACCGACACTGACAAAGTTGTTGATGCAATCATCGGCGTCGAAGCTCCTAACTTGACTGGCGGCATGAGCAAAATGTTACCAAACCACCACATCACCAAGCCGGTATTGATTGGTGAAATTCAAGCCGACGGCCAATTCCTCACCGTTTCACAAACCGATGATTTGGTTCCTGGCGATGCATGGTCTGACTTCCTAGAAGGTTCAAAAGATCTGGAATCTGATTGGATTAAATTGAAGTGCGGTAACTACAACACCAAAACCAAAAAATGTTTAGGTGCTGCAGCGCAGTAATAACGGCTAAACAACTCGCTCCCAAGCTGAGCTTGGGGGCGAGTTGCTAACGGCCTAAATAGATTTGATTACCAGATAGATATGCAGCGTCAGGCAGAGCTCAGGAACGAGTGATAAATCATCACCTTAAAAATTAGAAAGATTTATCCAAATTATTTTCAATTTGCTTTTACAGAGACAAGACTATGCGAAATCCAATGCAGCTATTGGGAAGATGGCAAGCGCTGTTGATAATATTGTTATCACTTTGCTATTCAGCTTCGGTTTTTGCGCAAGACGCTGATTCAACAGTCAGCACGACAGAACCAACCGCCATTACTGCACCAGCAGAAGAACCTGCTGCAGCACAACCAGAATTCGATACACTGGTCAAAGCCTTGACCCAAGGCAGCTTACCCAAGCGCGCCCAAACCGCAAAAAAATTAGCGCTCCTTGATGACCCGCGCGTGGCCACCGTCATCACCGCATTGCAAGAGGGTTCACTCTACGCCGATAAATCCAGCGATCCGACTGTTGCCGTGGTGGATAAATCCGGCAAATACATCAATGCAATCAGCGGCGAAAAGATTGCTGCAGACGCGACCGATTCACTCAAACTTGTACCCATTAATAACACCATGCGCACCCAGTTGCGCACAGTGCTGGCGGCACTGAATCTCAACGATAAAAGCCCAGCCGTGCGCCTGGATGCCGTTAATCGCATGATTGCCGACGGGGTCGATGAAGATATTATCCTGCTGTTGGAAGCGCGCCAAAAAACCGAACCAGATGAAGATGTACGCACGGCCATCGCGGCCGCCGTTGCATTGATGAATTTGCAAAGCAGTGAACAGCAGGTGCGTCTGGATGCAATTTCTATTCTGCGCGGTAGCCTGCAACAAGAAGTACGCACCGCGTTACTGGAAATAGCCAACAATGATGCTGATGAGAAAGTAAAACAGCAGGCGCAATTTGCACTGGATTCAATTGAAGACCGCATCGCCGCGTTTCGTTTAGCCGAAAACGTTTTCTTTGGCTTAAGCTTGGGATCGGTGCTACTGCTTTCGGCGATCGGCCTTGCCATCACCTTTGGTGTGATGGGCGTTATTAATATGGCGCACGGTGAATTGATGATGATCGGCGCTTACGTCACCTGGGTCGTGCAACAACTTTTTCCCAATCACATTGCTTATAGTTTGATGATTGCGATTCCCTCCGCCTTTATCGTGGCGGGCTTAGTGGGCATAGCCATTGAACGCGGTGTGATTCGCTTTTTATATGGCCGCCCACTGGAAACATTGCTGGCGACTTTTGGTATCAGTTTAATTCTGCAACAGGCGGCGCGCAGTATTTTCTCCCCGCTTAACCGCGCAGTTGAATTACCGGATTGGATGAGTGGCTCAATGGTCATTAATCCGGTGCTCTCTATTACCTACAACCGGTTGTATATTTTTATTTTCGGACTGATCGTATTTTTTGCGCTGCTTGCCATTCTCAAGAAAACCTCACTGGGGTTAAAAGTTCGCGCCGTTTCGCAAAACCGTGCCATGGCGCGTGCGGTCGGTGTGCGTGCAAGTTGGGTGGATGCAATGACCTTTGGTTTAGGTTCGGGTATCGCAGGTATCGCCGGTGTGGCGCTCTCGCAACTGACCAACGTCGGACCCAACCTCGGCCAGGCTTATCTTATCGATTCATTTATGGTGGTGGTGTTTGGTGGTGTCGGCAATTTGTGGGGCACATTGGTTGGTGCGATGGGTCTCGGCATTATCAATAAATTTCTGGAACCTTATGCCGGTGCAGTGCTTGCGAAAGTATTGGTGTTGGTATTGCTGATTCTGTTTATTCAAAAACGTCCGAAGGGAATTTTCCCGCAGAAAGGTCGCGCGGCGGCGGATTGATAAATCGCCTCCCGGCTTCCCCCGGTTACGCGCCCCGCTTGAACGGGGAAGAGCGAATCCCCTCCCAGCCTCCCCTTTTTCAAAGAGGAGGAGCAAGTACCTCCCCTTTTTGAAGGGGGAGATTAGGTGGGGGTTTATGTTTTGGAAAGATTTATTTAAAAGAGAGAATCAAATGTTAACTCAACGTTTATTACTCAGTGATCGCGGCGGCATGATTGTGCTGGGCTTGGTCTTACTGGCCATGGTGCTGGTGCCGATTTGCAATATCCTCGTGCCGGAAACGTCATCGCTGCATGTCTCCACGTTTATGGTGACGCTACTCGGTAAGTTTCTGTGCTACGCACTGCTTGCACTGGCAGTCGATTTAATTTGGGGCTACTGCGGAATTCTGTCCCTCGGCCACGGTGCCTTTTTCGCACTCGGCGGTTATGCGATGGGCATGTATTTAATGCGTCAGATTGGCCCGCGCGGACAATACGGCGACCCACTGCTGCCCGACTTTATGGTGTTTTTAAACTGGAAAGAATTGCCCTGGTATTGGCAGGGGTTTGATATGTTCTGGTTTGCGATGCTGATGGTAATTATCATTCCCGGATTGCTTGCATTTATTTTCGGATGGCTCGCCTTCCGTTCACGGGTTACCGGTGTGTATTTCTCGATTATCACCCAGGCATTAACCTATGCATTGCTGCTCGCCTTCTTCCGCAACGAAATGGGCTTTGGTGGTAACAACGGCCTTACTGATTTTAAAGATATTCTCGGCTTTCCCATCGCCGCCAACGGCACTCGTATCTCGCTGTTTCTAGCATCCGGCTTTATGTTGATCATTGCTTACATCGCCTGCCGCTATATCGTTACATCGCGCATGGGGAAAATTATTGTGTCGATTCGCGATGCTGAAACACGCACACGTTTTTGCGGGTACAAAGTGGAATCTTACAAGCTCTGGTTGTTTGTATTCTCCGCCATTCTCGCGGGCATCGCCGGTGCGTTGTATGTACCGCAAGTCGGCATTATTAACCCCGGTGAATTTTCACCACTCAACTCAATTGAATTGGTGGTATGGGTTGCTACCGGCGGACGCGGGACTTTGTTTGGTGCGATTGTCGGTGCGTTTACGGTTAACTACGGTAAAACTATTTTTACCTCCTATTCACCTGAAACCTGGTTGTTTGCATTGGGCGCATTATTTGTGATCGTGACGCTAATACTACCCAAAGGTTTAGTCGGCTTGTTTAATCGCAATAAGAAAACACCCGGTAAACCTGCCGAACCAACATCAATCACACCAGAAACCACGACCACCACTGCGAAGGAGAGTGTGTAATGAATATTTTTTCACAGGCTCGTCGCACACTTGGCCAAGCAGATCCGAATTTTGGTGCACCGCTGGATACCACCAAAGGTACCATTCTGTACGTGGAAGGTATCTCAGTTAGTTTCGACGGGTTTCGTGCACTTAACAATTTGAACCTCTACATCAACGAAGGTGAATTGCGTTGCATCATCGGCCCTAACGGTGCTGGCAAAACTACTATGATGGATGTGATTACCGGCAAAACCAAACCTGATTCAGGCAGTGTTTTTTTCGGCCAGCAAATCAATTTACTTGAACTTTCCGAGCACCAAATCGCACGCGGTGGCATTGGTCGCAAATTCCAGAAACCCACTATTTTTGAAGCGCTGAGTGTGTACGAAAATTTGGAACTGGCAACCGCCGCCGACAAACGCGTATGGTGGACACTCACCCAACAACTCAACAGCGCGCAAAAATACCGCATTGATGAAGTGCTGCTGCAAATTGGTTTGGCCGAACACCGATACAAAAACGCCGGTTCGCTTTCACACGGGCAAAAACAGTGGCTGGAGATTGGCATGCTGCTGATGCAAAACCCGCGCGTTTTGTTAGTCGACGAGCCCGTCGCCGGTATGACCGGTGAAGAGACTGAAAAAACCGCCGAATTGTTATTATCACTCGCTGGCGATCACTCAGTGATTGTGGTGGAACACGATATGAAATTTGTTCGTTCAATTGCGCGTAAGGTTACGGTATTGCATCAAGGTTCAGTGCTCACCGAAGGCACTATGGATCAGGTGCAAAACGATCCTAAAGTCATTGAAGTCTACCTTGGCGAATAGACAACTGAATAACCAGCTAGCGAATAAAAAGCGGACGAATGGTTGAGGATGAATACATCATGCTGAATATTAAAAATATCAATCAATACTACGGCCAAAGCCATATTTTGTGGGATCTATCCCTGAATATAAAACAGGGCACCTGCGGCTGCTTAATTGGCCGCAACGGTGTAGGCAAAACCACTTTGCTTAAATGCATTACCGGTTTATTACCCGTGCGCGATGGTTCAATTCAATTGAATGGATACGACATCAATAAGCTTTCTACTGAAAACCGCGCACGTGGCGGTATCGGCTTTGTACCCCAAGGCCGCGAAATATTTCCGCTGTTAACCGTAGAGGAAAATTTAAAAATATCGCTCGGCGCGCGTAAAGACAAATCGCGCTTTATCCCCGGCTTGATTTATGAATTGTTTCCGGTGTTAAAGGAAATGAAACACAGACGCGGCGGCGATTTATCTGGCGGCCAACAGCAGCAACTGGCGATTGGCCGTGCGCTGGTGTTAGATCCAAAATTATTAATCCTCGACGAACCCACCGAAGGTATCCAACCGAATGTAGTGCGCGATATCGGCGATGTAATCCGCAAGCTCAATCGCGAATTAGGTTTAACCGTATTGCTGGTCGAACAAAAACTCCCCTTCGCCCGTCGTGTCGCTGATGATTTTTTTATTATGGAGAAAGGCAGTGTTGTGGCAGCGGGGCCGATTGCTGAACTGAAAGATGATCTTGTGCAGCGTTATTTGAGCGTTTAGCTACCTATCAGGTTGCATCGGATATTCAGTTATCCGATGCACCTGTTGATCCATCAGCGTCGCTGATGCGCACTGACACCATTCCCCCCCTCCGTCCATATCTCAACTTTACATCTGACGCTATTTAAGCGGATGGCAGAGCGTTATATACTTCTTGACTATAAGCCCCTGTTGGGTGATTCTAGCGCCCACAACTATGCTGGCTGCCCCTCAGACCGGCACTTATAACCTTTTGTTAGCAAATATAGGTACAAATTCCTCATTTGCTTAGATCACGCGAGCGATTTATCCGCTAAAGTAAAACTACCATCACATAAGAAGATATAACCAAAATGACTCAAGCACCCTCCCAAAAACTATCCGTTGTTGAAAAGGTCGGTTACAGCTTAGGCGACCTCGCTGCCAACTTGGTATTTCAGACCTTCGTTACCTTTATCGCCTACTACTACACCGATGTTTACGGCTTGGCTCCCGATAAGGCGCAATGGGTAATTGGCACCTGTGGTTTACTCGGAGGGGTAGTTTTAGCCCCTATTATTGGCATTCTGGCTGACCGGACCCGGACCCGCTGGGGTAGCTACCGCCCCTGGATATTGTTTACATCTGTACCCTTTGCAGTGTTGATTTTCCTTACCTTCAGCACTCCCAATCTCGGTGAAACCGGCAAGATTATTTACGCTTTCACCACACTGCTGCTGCTGATGTCTCTTTATACCGCCAACAACCTGCCCTACTCCGCGCTGAGTGGTGTCCTGACCGGCAATATGGCTGAACGCAACAGCCTCTCCAGCTATCGTTTTGTGGCGGTGATGGTTGCACAACTTATTATTCAAGCTTTGTTGCGCCCACTCGTATTAGTAATGGGCGATGGTGATGAGGCGGTCGGTTTTGAAAAAGTGATGCAAATTTTTGCTGTTGCCAGTGTCATCTGTTTCGTGATCACCTTCCTGACCACCAAAGAAAGAATGCAACCTGAAAAATCCGATACCCCTATCAAGCAGGATATTGCAGACTTGCTGAAAAATTGGCCCTGGGTAGTAATGTTGCTTTCTGTTGTACTATTGTTTATCACGCTTGCTCTGAAAGGCGGCGCCTACGTCTACTACTTCAAATACTACGCTGACACCCAAGCCCTGACACAATTCTTCGACACTATTGGCTTCACTCAATTTATTGCCAATATTCAAAGCGTTTGGCCAAATTTCAAATGGCCCACAGAGCCAGATGCCTCCGCCTTTGGATTATTTAATGGCGCCGGGATATTGATGATGATTGTCGGAATTGGTTTATCCAAACCTCTGGCCGACCGTTTCGGTAAACGGAATACCTTTGGCGTAGGCCTATTTGTTTCCACGCTCTTTGTTTTGATATTTTTCGCCATCCCCAAAGACGCGATAGGTTTCATGTTCACCTCACAAATTCTGCACGGTTTTACCTATGGCATAACGATTCCATTGCTTTGGGCAATGATTGCCGATGTCGCTGATTTCTCTGAGTGGAAAAACTTCCGTCGCGCCACTGCCATTATTTTTTCCGCGATGATTTTGGGTTTAAAAGGTGGCTTAACGATTGGTGCGAGTGTGCTTGTAGGTTTACTCGCCAGTTACGGCTATCAGCGTGGAGTAGCGCTCCAATCTGATGAAACAGTCGAGGGCATTCGGCTTATTGTCAGCTTGTACGCTTCAATTCCTTTCTTTGTTATCTGTGTGTTGATGTTCCTTTATCCCATTAACAAAAAAATGGAATCTCAAATTGAGACTGATTTGAGCGAGCGCCGCAAAGCGGCAGGCAGATAATTTTGCCTGCGAAAGATAATTGAATTGGTAATTTTAAAATTGAACGTGAGGTATTTTTATGGCTGCTGAAGAAACTCTCGCACCCGCTGTAATCGCCGATTTAAAAGCCCGCGCGATTTCACAACCCTTGGTTGAACACATCTACACCGCCGACCCCTCAGCGCATGTGTTTAATGGCAAGATTTATATTTATCCATCGCACGATATTGAAGCGGGAATTCCGTTTAACGACAACGGCGATCATTTCGGTATGGAGGACTATCACGTTATTTCGCTGGACTCGCCTGATAGCCCGGCTGTTGACAACGGTGTCGCCTTGCATGTGAAAGATGTGCCTTGGGCAGAACGCCAAATGTGGGCACCCGATGCTGCGCATAAGAATGGCAAATATTATTTATATTTCCCGGCTAAACGCGCGAACGGAATTTTCCGAATCGGCGTCGCTGTGGGCGATTCACCCATCGGCCCATTTAAAGCCGAGCCAGAAGCAATCAAAGGCAGTTACTCGATCGACCCGGCGGTATTTGAAGATACAGCTGAAGGTAAGGACAGTGCCTACTACATGTACTTCGGTGGAATCTGGGGCGGCCAGTTGCAGAATTATCGCAACAACCAATATGACGCGAACGGTAGCGAGCCGGCAGATAATGAACCTGCACTCGGCCCCATAGTTGCGCGCCTCACTGATGATATGAAAGAGCTGGCCGAAACGCCGCGCGAAATTAAAATTCTCGATGAAAATGGCAATCCTCTGTTGGCGGGCGACCATGACCGCCGCTTCTTTGAAGCTTCATGGGTGCACAAATACAACGGCCAGTATTACTTCTCTTATTCCACCGGTAATACCCACTTTTTGTGTTACGCCACGGGCGATAATCCCTACGGCCCATTTACTTATCGCGGACAAATCCTCACCCCGGTAATCGGTTGGACTACGCACCACTCCATTGCCGAATACCAGGGCCAGTGGTATCTGTTCTACCACGATTCAGTGTTGTCCAAAGGCATCACCCACTTGCGTTCGGTGAAAATGTCCCCACTTAACTACAATGCGGATGGCAGCATTCAAACCATTGTTCCCTATCGAGACTAATAGGGGTAGAATGCCGCCACTCGCTAGCTTGACCTGCGGGAGGTTCGCAAGAACAGCCCATCAAGTTCAGCGATTGGGGTCGATTTGGATTCGACGCTGGTGACAAAGTCTTAGGTGCATGTCGTGAGGGTAGCCAATCACGTTAATCCAAAGCTGCAAACTTACAGTTGCCAATGATGACAACTACGGTGCCCAATTAGCTGCGTAAGCAGCTTTTGAAAGCACCATTTAGCGGTTCGCCGCTAACGGTCTCTAACAAGGTGCCAGTACCGCGTTAAAGCCCGTCATACAGAACTGGATCGCAGTGAAGCCTGCCTGGGGTGGATCAGCTAAAACTTATCAGG
>CAZCJR010000159.1:0-8641 GCA_964499225.1 uncultured Cellvibrionaceae bacterium
CGCCGCCGCCGCCGCCGCCGCCGCCGCCGCCGCCGCCGCCGCCGCCGCCACCACCGCCACCGCCGCCACAAGCGGTGAGAGTGACCAGTGCCAAGAGAGTTAGTAATTTTTTCATAGTGCTACAGTCCTTATCCTATTTGGTAGGGGTTGCTTTATTCAATTCGCCAGAATATGAATAGAAAAACCTTGCTCTTTCTTTGTCTGTATTGATGCTGGGTTCCAGGAGGAAGTTATTTACTGTGCGAACAAAGTAAATAAAAATTGAGTCAGCGTCTTTATGCGTTACTGTAATATTCCATGTTTCTACCCAGTCGCCGGTATTGTTGCGATTGGCACCTTCAGAATTTTGGGCGTAGATTATCGCGTTGGTTTTGTGATCAATCATTTTGAATTTTCCTGCTTTAATCAATGACAGTTGGTGACTTTTTTCTCCTGTTAAAACGCTGACTTTCCCATCTTCAATTTTCAGCATCATAAAGAATTTAGCCCCGGGTGCACTCATAAATGGATAGCCATTCCCTTGATTTATTTTTATCTCTCCAATCCAGACCCCATCAAAACCGCCCATATACAGCTCTGATTCTGTCCGGGGTGGCACGTCAGTTTGGGTGCAAGAAAGTAGTGTGAATATGATGGTAAAAAGCAGTATTTTTTGCATAATTAATTTTTCATTTGGTAAAAAGTTAATGTCAGGTTACGGTGAGTCTAAATGGGTTTTTGGCGCGACATTTCCTTTGAAGCGTTTAGGGGTTCATGTAAAAAGTAAAACGATTGCGTACTTGGTGCCTCTCGACAGCGACACCATCGGGGCCAACATAGGGTCTGTAGAGAAATCGCCTTGCGGCTTTGATGCTTACTTTTCCAAAGTAACCTTTAGGGTATTCCTCAATGATGGTAATATTTTTGGTTCTTCCGTGAACGTCAACTGTATATTCCGCTACTGCGTATCCATTAATCCCTTTTGCTATGGCGGAATCTGGATAGAGGGGTGGAACTTTTTTTATCGGGAGAGGCTGGTCGGCGATATTTTTTTTCCAGGCTACCAGTTGGCTCCATTTTATGGTTTTATTTTCGTTGGCGTATTGATCGGCGATTTTCTCCAATACATCCTGGCGTTTATGGAGAGTTGCATGTTTTATATAGGTCGCAAAATAAAGATAGCGTTGATAGTCATCGCGTTTTTTTGATTCGTTATCTGCTAATGCGAATAGCTTCTCTGCAAGATCAAAGCGTAGATTTTGCGAGTAAAGTTCAGCGATCAGCAGTATTTGATCCAACGGTAGGCAGGGGAGGTGCTTCGGAGCTAGTGAATTGTAAACTTCATCCATTTTGTTTGCTTTGATGCTGGTTGCCAACAGTTGGTTGATCGAAAACCTATAGGCACCATTGTCGTAGGGTGATCGATTGTCCAGCGAGAGCGTGTAGTATCTAATCGCTTCAGGAAGATTATTATCCTCAGTATATAGCCAGCCGAGGTGGCTATAAAATTGCGCCAAATCTACGTGGCTATATTTGCTAAAATCAGGTTCTGCCTGTACTTGCTTGGCAGTTTCGATAGCTTTTTTTATATCAGAATTTTTATTGTCGTAAGCGGCTATTTTTACAATCTTCTCGAGTCCCTCATTACCTAGCTTTGTGGATTGTGAGAAATGGATCTCTTGCTCCTTGGCGTCTTGGCTTTGTTGAGCTGCATTAGTAGATTGTATGGATAATATAGCAATTAGCATTATATAAAATTTGAGAATTCCAATTTTCATGTTTTTCTAGTTCCGGTGTTATTGTTGGCAGAGTGTTAATTTTTTTGAATTGGGGCGTGTGGGCGCGATGTTACTCAGGGGTAAACTTCCGTCACCAAAAAATAAATGAAGGTGTGGCGTGCGCTGCCGAAATTGCTCATCGCGCTTTCATATTTTGGAAGGGTTAGCGTAAATGTTCTGCCGCCATCGATAAAATAGGAGTGTTTATGCTTCATATAATGGCCGCTTAATTTAAATGGCGCGCCTTTCCCGTCAAACGGAATATCATAAAATTCCAATTGCTTTGCGACTGCGTCATTGGCGGGAATCAGTAACATGCTTTGCAGATTCTGGTGCATAAATGACACCGGGCAGTCTTTGCCGGGTATTACATATTCCTGTTGGTAGGTTTTGAGGGCTGACGCATTAAGTGTATGCACTTTTTTAACAGCGGCGTACTTTCTGAGTACACTGGCATCGCTAATGCCAAAGCTGAGTTCGTCAATTGTGTTTAATTCACCCAGAGTGAACTGGTGCGAATTAAATTCACCTTCGGCATCCAAAGTTACTGTAAATGTATTAGCTTCTGGCTGATAAATACGCTCTTTTATTTCAATATCATCCATAAAGCACAAAGCATCATCTCCAAAGCAAAAATTGTCGCAGCCGGACATGCTAGCCAATGAGGCTAAGGTTGCAGCGGCGATAAATCCTCTCATTATTTTCATGGCGGTACTCTGGTAGTTTTTCGTTCACCAAACTCAACCTGCGCGCTACATATCTGAAAAGTTATATTTCATACCGCATCCGGCAAAGTGGTTTTGATCATTGGACATGCATTCATAAAATGAACGCTCTAACCCCGCTGCTGATTGGCAGCGGCTGTAAGAAACTTCTTGTTTTGCACGTTGGAGGGCTCCTGTCGCCTGAGCGTATTGCTCTTGGGTTATGGAGCCATTAGCCAGGTTGCGCTTGCCTTGGGTAAGCATGGTCTCGAATTGGACGTCCCAATTGGCCATGGCGGCGGAACAATTGAGAGGAGTTTTGTTCGCATCCACCGTTAATAGTTGTTTGGTGTAGGCGTCACGCCATTCTTGCTTATCTTTATCGGTTAGTCGGGGCGCGGCAGGCGATGCGCCCTTGTACTTTTTAATTTCGATGGTTGCAGCTTTTTCAGTCGGGGGGCGGGCACTAAAATGTACTTTTCCTTCGGCGTCTGTCCATTTATAAACTTCTCCAGCATAGGCGGTGATTGAGAGTATTAGCACTGCCAAACCGGTAATTGCCGTTTTCATTGTGTATCTCCCTGTTTTCGTTTTAGTGACCTGATTAAGTTAGCGTTATTAGGTGCCAGAATAGCAAAGGTTAGGGCGATTGCACATAAAGCAGTTGTTCAGTAAATAGGCGGGCCGCTATCCATTGGTGCCTGGCACCAAATCCTCCTGCGCCATTAGTCTTGCTCCTGACTTTTCCAACACGCGTCTTACCTGCAAAGCTGCATTGAGCTACGCTGTCCTGATGGCGAACTGCTTGAGTTTGTGAGCGGTTTGTGAGGTGAGGTAGGGCTGCTGGTTGGCCGCCTTTTTTGCAGGGCTATTGGCTTCTCAATATGGAGCAGAAAAAACGACCAGTGCATATTATTTTCTTGCCGCACCTTTTTCAGCAATCGTCGTTTCCAAAGAAAAATTTCTTTGGAAACGAATTTTTGTAATTTTCGATAAGCGCTCTGCAAACACCATCGCGGCTCGCAGACCTTTGGCGCTTACTGGCCAGGTACTGGTTTTGTAGTCGCTTAGGGCAAATTTTTCATATCCGGTGTCGCTGATCAGGTAAACGCCTATCCCTTGGGTTGTTCGGCCACGGGGGTATTCATGATCGCTTTGAAACTGCTGGATTTGCGGAGTTATATAAACGTAGTGCTTCAATGGTATCCACTGGTCTTTTTTAAACAGCAATAGAAACCGAGAGCGAATCAATAGTTGCTGATTTTGTAGTCCCAAGGTTCGCCAATAGCTAGCCATGATTAGCCCGGGAACAAAAAATAAAGCAGTGGAAAATAGGTGCTCATAATTGGCGTGTAAGAACCAATTGTTATGCCACGCAATAAGTAGTCCGACTGTTAAAAAAATAAATCCGAAACCAATTAAAAATTTACTGCCATTCCAGATCGCTATATGTATGTAGGGTGTGTTCACAATCTACTCTTTTATTGTAGTGGTTGCCTTTGCCTAATTTTTATCGCCTGTGTGTCTGAATGTGTGTGAATCGGTATTGGCCATTTTACTAACACTTGTCCAGAAACCAAACATTCTCGCAAGCAGGGCATTGGCCCTTTAATTTTCCTGCTACTTCAATGCTTTCTAATAGCCTTAGCGTGTAGTCGGAATTGTAGTGAGTTTTTACTTCATCATCACTGATAGAGAAAGGCGGGCCTGCGAGTTGGCTTTGGTCGTAGACAAAACAAATCATGAGCTGTTTGGCGTTGTGAGTAATCGCTTTTAAGTGCGATGTGTAGAGAGTGCGCATATCAACTGGCAGGGCAACCAAGGCGGCGCGATCATAAATAGCATCGACCTGACCGATTAAGTTTCCGGAGACATTAAAAATATCGCCTACAAAAATATCGATATTGGGTGCGCGATATTGCTGCAGGTTTTCTCGCTGCGTAATCTCGGGTGCTACTCCCAACTCATCAAAAAGCTGTTCGATAGCGATAGGGCTTAACTCAGCACCAACCACCTGAAAGCCTTGTGCGAGCAGCCAATGAATATCCAAAGTCTTTCCACATAAAGGCAAAAATACCCGACTGCCAGGTGCTAAACCCAGTGCGGGGAAATGTTTGACCAATAACGGGTTTGCATCACTGTTGTGAAAACCAATGTCGCTTTCTTGCCATTTCTTATGCCAAAAGTCGTGTTGCATAGATTGCTCTTGTTATTGAGGACGATGTAATTTTTGCTGCAATGCTCGATCAATTTCTTTAATGTTGGCCCCCATAAATCCCACTTTGAATCCTGCGCCTTTAATTAATTTGTTGGCCCGTGAGTTAGCGGCGAGCACTACTAGAAAATTAATAAGAGGGATGATGCCCAGTATAATCAATAATACTGCTGTGAACGTTCCATAGACTTTCAGGCACAGTCGCGCGTTTAAAATTATTATTGCTATCCATATAGTCAATATAATGAGACCGGCAAAAACTTTAATTTCTTGCGGTAATCCTTGCAGTGCAGCTGCAAAAAAATACGCTAGAAAAGTATAAATCAGTGCTTTTTGCCGTTTAGCTACTTGAAGAACTTTATCCAGCTCGGCAGCTCCAGAGCTTGTATTGTCAATAAGGTTAGCCTTGGGTGATTCGTAAATTGCATTTGTTTCCATTTTATTTTTTATGTCCACTCTAGTTGATGTTAATGAGATGTGAGTAGTTCTTGAGTTTCGCCCTAAGCCTGCATGCAGCGGAGATGTTTATGCATCGGGTCAGGGCGTCGCCGCTGCCTTTAAGGTTTTTCCACAGCTTTCTTCATTCACAACCATTGATTGCTGCCTGCGTGCTACATAAGCTCAACCACGGGCTACGAAATTTTCTTTAGTTGCAGTAGATGCACATTATGATTTGGGCGAAATTGACCAATCTTCCAGTAGGAAATCTTTCATTCTGCGACTCCTTTGGGCAGTAAGTGTGATGCGTGCGAGTGCTAGTGTTCCCTTGTCTCCCAAGCGTCCCTTTGTAAACACTAACCATCTGGGGTGCAGAAGTCCTCGGCTCCTTTTTGCAATATATATTTCAATGTTAGGGTCATCGGATGCGTCTAGGTGGATATATTTTTCATAGTCGACTCGCCATAACCCAGCCCAAAATATTGCTGCCTGTTTCTGGTTAATTTCAATACGAACAAGTTCCAATGTTTGATTTTGAGCCTCGGCCTCGGAACGTATCTCACGTTCGACAACTATGTGTTTTACTCTTTCGTTATTAATTACCTTTCCTTGATCTTCTGCGTAAAGAATCTGGTTTTCAGGCCGTGGTCCATTGCCGTCAATGCAAATTAACGTTTTTTTTATAGTCATAATATGCTCGGCAAATTGGTATGATGTATTCAGGCGTGGGGGCAGTCATATATGTTAATGCGCCAGTAACACTAAAATCAAAGCGCATGTGTCATTGGTAGGTTTAGGGTATCAATTAAACATAAAGAATTTCAAATAAACCGCGCCGAGTGTCAAAAATGTCATTACCGTAACGACGTGCCCCATAGCCTTTGCATCACCTTTTTTCATGCCAATCTTTATCAGTTCCTTTGCAATAAAACGATAGCCAAAAAGCATCGATAGAATAGCCAAAAAGAGCAGGGCGATTATCGCTGAAGTAACTCCATTGCTCGTTTGTGAAATGAATTCGTTATTCATGATTCACCTTTTCGTAGGTTGCCGCGGGGCGCGTAGCCTGAGGAGCGAACCGCAACATGACCATACATCCGCAACCACCGAAACCAAAATACGTGTGCCGTTGGTTGTTTTTTTATATCCACAAAACAACGTGCCGTTTGCGATTACGAATGTTTAGCGTAGCGAAAGTGGATCTCATCGTTGCCATCGATTTTTTCTGTATTTATCGCTAAATGCGATCCACATTAATGGGTTTATCAAAAAGCCCACACAGGAAATCAATAAATCCATCACCGCAATAAAGATAAGTCCAGGTGTGGGCCCACTTTTTTCCAATACTGCAATTTCTGGCGATTCCTTATCGTACCAAACTAACACTTCTTTTCCTGGCGGATATCTACTGGTTATTTTATAGGAGTTTTCGAAAGAGCGTTCTTTGAAGTTGACAAGGTTTGACAAGTATTGCCTGCCATTTACTTCATAAGCGTAAGAGATGACGTGATGCGTTCTATCACCTCCCCATTTGCTCCGTCTTGTTATCTCCCAAACGTCAGACATTACAATAGTTCCCTTTGCTGTCCCATCCAAGTTGCTAGTGAAGTATTGATAGGTGCGTAACCAGGAGTCATTCTTCAAATCTGGGATCAGATATAAGACTAAACCGCATATCGTTAGGCTGGTAATTATTGCAGTAGTCTTTAATAGTTTTACGTACAAAATAAACTTCCTGTTGTGGTGTGGTACATGCCGCGTTGCATGAGGAGTGAGCCTCAGCATGACCAAGCATTCGCAACCACCGAAAAGAGAGTTTGAATCTGTTATTTGTGTTGCAAAAGCTGTTTTGAAAAACTAACGAAATCATCAAGATGGTTTGTGTTGATGTTTTCCACAATCGGGAGTAGCAGCGCTTGGTAATCGTGAACGGCAATATTGCGAAACCCGACCATGCGCTTCATGGTTTCTGCGATATTGGTGTCGATCCAATAGGCTTGGGCTAGCAGGGTAAATACATCGCGTGAGCTTTGGGGGACGCCAAGGCGCTCTGCGCGAATCAGGTGTTGGCCTACATCCAGTGCGGCTTCGCAGGCGCGTTGGATATTGAGAATGGCAGCGTCTTGTCGGCTGTAATCGGTAGCGAAATGGGTTCCGGCTTTTGCATATTCTTCGCGCACACGTTTGATGCAGCGCTCAATAGTCGCAGCTTTATTAAGTAATACATCATCTACCATATACAGCACCATCTTCCCGAATTTCATTTAGTAACTCTGCGCGCGCTTCATCCAGTGAGGTTTTTGCACTCAATACAAAAGCTTCAAATAACCCTGCTTGTACATCTTTCGCCCACAACCGGCTGCCAGTAGTGATGACTTGGTATTGCATCACTGTTGATGCGGCGCGCAGGTCGAGCAAGTCTACCTCGTAACCGAGTTTGTCGGCCAATTGGTTGGCCATTTCAAATAGCTGTAATGGGTCGGCATAACCCGCGACCAATACCGCCAAATCCAAATCACTTTGTGCATTGGCAGTGCCTTGTATGCGGCTGCCGAAGGCGTAAATACCGAGTGCATTGGGGAAGGCTTTTTGCAGTTCGGTGCAAGCCAGGGATCCGGCGTCTGGTGTTAATGAATGGTCGGTCATACAGGCTCCAAAATAATTCCCAACACGATAAACCAAAATGCATGTGACGGGTAGGTTGCTGGTGAGGAACGAACCGCAACATGACCATATATCCGCAACCACCAAAACCAAAATACATCTGCCGTTTATTGAATTTTCGTTTGGATTAAATGTTGTGTTGTCTGTGATATCGAATGTTGCGGTTCGTTCCGCAGCCTGCGCGGCCCGCACCAACCTACGCGAATTGGTGAATGCTTGAATATGGCCAGTCGTTTGAGTTGCTTACGTAACCGTGTTTTACGGGGTTTTGGTGTATGTATTCAATGTGGTTGTAAAAATCCCGTTCGTCGCGGATGGTGTGTTCCCAAAAGCGGCGTTGCCAGATGCCGCGTTCTCCTCTTTTTATGCGGCTATTTTTTATTAATTCGTCTTTGGCAATGCGGCGGGAGAAGTTGGCTTTGATTAATGACCAGCGCATGGAGTAATCACAATCATTGCGTGGTAATGTCCACAAGCAGTGCAGGTGATCCGGCATTACAACCATCGCGTTGATCTCGAATGGATGGTTTTGTTTCACCGTTTTAAATGCCGCACGCAAACATTCAATTTCCCGCACCAATAAATCGCTCTTGCGATCCGCCAGTGCCAAAGTGAAAAAATAACACCCACCCTCAACATAAACCCGCCGATATTGCATAAACCCTCCCTGTAATTAACCAATTACCAAATGTTACCCGCAATCCAATTCAAGGTGCGACGTAGGTTGCTGGTGAGGAACGAACCGCAACATGACCATGCCTCCGCAACCACCAAAACCAAAGTCCATGCACGGTTAATTGGTTTTTCGCATTCACAAAATAATGTACGGTTTGCGATTACGAATGTTGCGGTTCGCAAGCTCA
>CAZCJR010000160.1:0-8622 GCA_964499225.1 uncultured Cellvibrionaceae bacterium
GTTGGTTCAATTTCGGATTCATCATTAGCGGTAATTTGTTGGCAGAATTTAATTGTTGCTGAAATTCCGGATCATTAAGAATTGCAATAACACGCGGGTCATGTTTGATGGTTTGCACGCGGCTCCACGCCAGCACCATTTTTTCTGCAGCGGCCTGTGCACCTGCTTCGCTCTTAACATCCGATTGCGACATGAGCGCCTGTACGCTCGGGTTATTCATTAAATCCTGGAAGTCTGGATTGCGCAGCAGAGCATTGGTATCGCCAGTGGTGAGGATGGATTGAATTTTTTCATCTGCCATCAACTCTTTCATCTGCCCATCGTTAGCGACTTGCTGCACGTGGGTGAGCATGCTCTGCGGATTTTCCACAAACGCCTTGGTGATTTGCGTGGTAGTTTTATCATCCAACGCCAAATCCACTGCAGTTGCTGCAGCCTTACCCATTAATTTTTTGGCGCTGGCTTCGATAAATGAATCATTACTTTTCGCAAGATCGCGCACATGTGGAACGTCAGTTGCCGGTGCGCGATTATGATTAGTTGTAGTGGCTGAATTCTCTTGGGATGAATCGCTAACCTGCTCTGGTTGCTGCGGATGTATTTTGGGTGTTAACACTAAGCCGATGGCGTAGACCACCAATAACCCCACCAGTGCCCCCATCAAGACACCGACGCTTGCGCCACCAATTCTGGAGCCAATTTGGGTGGCATCGTTTTCAGGAATTAATTTTGCAAGCACATTAAGTAATAGACTTACCAAAAAACTGACTAACAAAAAGAGGGTGGCGCCAGCGATAAAATAAACAAACAAACCGCCCAGCGATGTATGTTCCATTATAAGTTTTGCAACGGGTTTGGTGAATATAATGGCCGCTGGGTAGGCCACAATCCAGCCGAGTACTCGGGTAATCGAGCCGATAAATCCTTTTTGGTAGCCGCGCCAGGTAAAAAAAGCGAGTAATGCAAAAAAGACGATAGTGGTGATATGCATGCGTATTATTCCTTCTGTCTGATCGCGGTTGTTTAATTTTATAGATTCAGGCGCAAGTGTTGTTGGATCTCGCGTGTAAAGTGCGTTGGTACTTCAGCGGTCTGCGCATAGTTTTTCCACTGGCTAATAATATCCAGTGTTTGTTGAATAATTATTTTTGCTTCTTTAGAGAAGTTGCTAATGAGCTTGGCTGTCACCAACAAGTCCTCACGGGTGAAATTGTCTCGCTTGCCATTCACGCTCAGTTGGTGCGAGTTCACCCACGGCGAGCCTGGCTTGTAACTGTAGGCGATATCAAAAGCCGGTGCGAGCTGCCATTGTGCTCGTGGGCCAGACAGGATAAAGCCAAAATTTTTGCTGTGGTCGTCGTGGTTGCGCGCAATAATGTTAAACACCATGCGCCGATAAATCTCTACCGCTTCAGCTCGTGTCAAACGCAGTTGCCGGGCTACGGCAAATAATTGCTCATAACTGTAATAGCCCGGCATTTTGAAATCAGCGTGGTCCATGGCGCAGAGCGATTGGTAATGCAGTTTGTGATTGCCGATGCGATCAAATCGCTGCGTTAAAAAATGTGCGCGCTCACCATCAATTAATAATTCACAGGGTGTCATCGCGATACCGGCATCTTTTGCCATTAAATAATAGGCGTATTCCATGCGCCCAAAACCCTGCGGGTCGCCAAAGGTTTCGCGATTATTTCCCTGCTCCACAATGCCATCAAATTTTAATAAGTAGTGTACAAATCCTACCGGTGCATCTACTTGGCCGGAGCGAATTTCAGTGCGAGTTTTGTTGATCGCCACCAATGCTTTTGCCCGTGCGCCACCGGCTGAGGTGCCCACTTGCAAAATGGCTGTTAGGTCATCGTTGCCTGCGCTGTGTAGTTGGCTGCTTACACCCGCGCGCTGATCCAATACTTGTTGTGCCATGCCGATGAGCGAATCCAACTCCAATTTATTATTGCCGATTTGTGTTTGGCGAAGAGCGGGAGCATATTCCAGCGCGCCCATGCCACGCTTGCCGCTATAGAGCAGGCGCTCCAACGGATTAAAACTCTGTGGGTCGCGGCCATTGCGCGCCAGCCAGGCATTAATTACTGCGTTACCGAAATCATCGGGTAGGGTATCGGCAAAGCACGCGGGTAAGCCTTTGTAGGTATCGCGGTTGAGCTGGGGGAAGTGAAAAATTCGCGCGCCATCAGCATCGCTGGGCATATGCAGCGGTGCGATTTGCACTCCGGTTTTTATCCATTCTGGTGTGTATTCAAAGGTTGCGGTAGCGGTTTCCGGCGCCCAGGCAAGGGCGCCTACCAACTTTTCCCACAACCAGACTTCGGCGAGGTTTTGCATTACCAGTCCAGCCCCGGTTCTTTTACTCCTTCAGTGGTACGCGATGTTGCAGCTTTGTAAGGTGTAACGCGCGCGCGTTGGCGTTGCTTGCCGCGCAATTTTAGTTGTTCCAATGGGCTGGGCGGTTTGGCTGGTAAAAAGTTTTCAAGCTGCTCCAGGGCGTTAAGTGCGCGCAGTGCAGCGACCATGTTTTCTATCTTTCCACCCCCCGCCACCAGTTGGCGATAACTCTTGGTGGTTATACCAATCTCATCGGCAAGGGCCTGCTGGGTCATATTTTTCTCCAGACGCAACGCTTCCAGGCGGTTGCCCAGCTCCGCGGCTACTGCCCCATTGCTCATTAAATAGAAGTTCATAAAAGATATTTTTTGTGCCTTAATGATCATTAAATGCTAATTAAGGGTTAATTTATACCTACTATAAAAATTAATCAATATTTAGGTTATTTTTTACCTTTTATAAGTATTTAAGGTGTTTAATGGGTATTAAAGTATCCATTGTCGATTGGTGATTAAGTGATGTTGTTTTTATTAGAAAAAAAGATATAGGAAGAGGCGACAGGCGTTGATTTGCGTAAGCAGGTTGTGGGTTTTGTGTCTAATCTTAAGCTTGGCAAAAAATATCTCTTATCAATAAATGCCAAAAAATAAAAATTAGTCTCTCTTGGAAGCATCAAGATGGGAATCGGTCAACAACCTTAGCGTTACGCTAACACTAGCGGTATCAACTATGCACACCCAAAATTCTGTCGAATCAACCCCGGAAGTAGATACAAATGCTATTGAACTTGCAGCCGAGTCGGTGGCGAGATGGCGTCAAATTGATGCTGCATTAACCCCAATCATTGGGCGGCGCGGTATTGTTGCCATCTATAAAAAGGCGCTCAACGTAACCCACGCCGATTTTCCTTGGTTGGCCTCGACCTCAGAAGACGACACCTCCTTCGATAACTTTACCTCCTTACACACTGCGCTGGCTCAACAAACCAGTGCCGCTATCATGGCAGCAAATCTTTCTTTGCATCGATCGTTTAACAAGCTTCTCGTCAGTTTAATTGGCGAATCACTTAGCGAACGTTTGTTGCAATCTATTGATGCCTGTTTTCACCGCGAGGCAATACAGTTGCATAGCGAAGGCCTGTCAGATGAAAGATCCTATGCTTAAAACATTAGGCCGTTTGTTGATTGTTAGCGGGCGCGATCGGTGTTTTGGTGTTAGATGGATAAAACCGCCCCCGCAATTTCATAACGGGCGTTTCTACAAAATAGTAGAGCACCCAGCCACAAAAAATACTCACCGCCATAATAATTGCCACGCCCAGCCCGCCATTAATATCAATTCCATACTCCGTTAGTGGTGCTTTCAATACCTGAAATAATGGCTTGTGAATTAAATAAATTGCATAAGACCAGAGTGCGAGGCTAGCAGCCCCTGGAATTCGTATGCGATGCAATAATGAGTTGGGACTGAGCGCGGCTAACACTAGAATGGCGAAGCTGATTGCCAGAAGTGAATAGCCGAATGTCATCACGCTAAACGTGAATCCATAACCTTCGATGTAAGCGTAGTTATGGAACACGTAAAATATTACTCCTACGCTTGCCAGCCCAACTACTAATAAAAGATTACCTCTGCGCAATATTGCTGCATAAGTAGCTGGATGAAAATTTTTCAGCAGTGCAATCGCTACGCCGGGAAGCAATTCATCAAAGCGGGTAAAGCTGGAGTAATAAATGTATTCCATAAACGATTGCATGGAAATCGCTGCCTCGCCATGCGCATGCCAATTAAATCCCCGAAAAAACACAGCGAGCAGCATAGCACCAACAATTGCTATCCAGCCAAATAGGACAGAGCGTTTGACGTAGGCAATGAGTAATGCAATAACTGGAAAAATTAAATAGAACTGTTCTTCAATACAAAGTGACCAAGAGTGCGTAAAGGTCTCGCCTGCGCGCATATCCAAATTTTGGGTAAAGGTTAAAAAAGACCATAGCGGCGCAGTGTCTGTTCCGCTCAATGCAATTGGAAAGATAAGGTAGAGCGCAAGCACAAAATAATAATTGGGCAGGGTGCGCAGAAAGCGACGAATGTAAAACAGCTTGAGTGAAAAATCCTGCCCTTTGGCGAAGGCTGAGAGAATCTGGTTGCCAATCAAATAACCACTTAACACAAAAAACAGATCAACGCCCGTCCAGCCCAATTGGCTCATAAATCCAAAGACATTTTCCCTGCTTACCACTACTTGGTAGTGATAGATCAACACGATAATAATGGCGATAGCGCGAAGAGTATCCAGTCCGTAAAGGCGATTATTGTTATGTGTTTCCATGGGGTGCTGCATGTGTCTTCCTGATAGGTTTAGCGTGCTAGTTGTGGTAGAGATGATGGGGAATTGTGGCAAGTCAGCGGTGAGTCCAAGAGCCTCAGCGGGCAGGCATTATCGCCGTTGTGCGCGCATAAATTCAATCAGTCGCGCAATTCGTTCATTGGAAAGCTGGCGGTAATCAGGGTAGGGGGCAACAATCAGGTGGAATTCTGTGTTAACCGCGAAATAAGAATCCAGCCAAACCAATGGCGGTAAATTTAAATGCGCTGCGTAGGTTTTTCCGGCGATGATATGAATAGTGGGATTATCTTTACCGAACTGCGGAGCACTGAATAGCAGCGCTTCTTTCGAATGTGATTGAAAAAGCTCAAGGTCGCGATAGGTTTGCCATGTATCGGGTAAATTTTTGCGGCCCTGCAGTTGATACCAATCGAATAACAATTTGGCGTAAACATTAAATGCTTTACGCCAGTGGTTGCTAGTGTGTTTCACAATGTGGGCAAGCTCGCCCATCGCCAAACCGCGCAGTTCGTTCATCGCGGGGTAGTCGTCAATCGATGGGCGATTGGCGATGTAAAAGTTGATGCTGCTGTTGCGTGAGCCTAAACCTATAGCACTATTTTTCATCTGTTAATCGAACATTCCTGCTTACTACTGCGTGTTTCTATCATAAATCCCCTGAATGATATTTTTATGGTAGCGGCCAAGTGGGGATGCCAAGGCTTTTTGCACTATTGCCATATCAGGGGTTTTGGAATGGCAAGATTTAAAAACATCAATCACCGACGGAAAATCTTCTGTCGTTTTTGTTAAAAGCACATCATCACCAGCGCTTATTGATCCCATTTTTATTACACGAGCATAAGCGCCTGTGCGTGCCGCTTGCACAAAATCCTTAATAAAACCGGGGTCACCCATGCGGGTGGCCAGTTTAAAGCAAGGCGTACGCGGTGCGGATATTTCGATGATCACATCACCAATTTGTAATCTATCGCCAATTGTTAGCAGCCCATCGCCAAAACTGGATAGTGTCAGGTTTTCACCGAAAATTCCTGGCGAAAGTGTTTTGCCGAGACGCTCGGTCCACCAGTCATAATCTTCCTGACTATAAAGATAAAGCGCTTGATCAAGCCCTCCATGAACGCTGGTGTCAACTATGGCGTCGCCTTCAAGCCCCAGTTCCGTCACCACAATTCTACTCGAAACCGGTTTTTTGATAATGCCGGTTTGCACCTGGCCATTAGGCGTATCCAGTATCTCTTTTTGGCCGACATTGACGGAGATGAGCTTCATGGTGATTTTCCTGATTGATTTTGGCTGCCAAAAACTGTAGCGCTATTGATGATAAGCATAGTAAATATCAGCATATTCAGTACCTTGGCAATACGCTTTTTGACGTAATGAATAAAAGCATTAAAAAATGCTCTGTTATTTACATTGGCATGACCAGATCGCGGAACATATGTGGTGTCAGGTAATCCTAATTAGTAATGCTCCCCGATGCGTTGGCATTGAGGTGTAGAATGATGTGGCTTATCACGGGCGGGCGTGTCGCAAAAACAATCTTTATTTTTATGCGTCCCGCTACTTATTTATCTTATGAAAACTGCGCATCGAGCGCTAAGGAGAACTGCAATGGCGTTAATTAAACAAAAAATTGTTCCGCATTTATGGTTTGCTACAGAAGCAAAAGAAGCTGCACGTTTTTATTGCTCGGTTTTTCCTGACTCGAAGGTGCTCGGCATTACAAAACTTCACGACACCCCTGCGGGAGAATGTGACGTGGTTTCATTTTCCCTTTCAGGGCAATCGTTTATGGCGATTAGCGCGGGGCCTCTGTTCAAGTTTAATGAATCGATTTCTTTTATCGTTAATTGCGATACGCAAGAGGAGATAAATCATTATTGGGAGCAGCTTTCTGCGGTACCAGAGGCTGAGCAATGCGGTTGGTTGAAAGATCAATACGGCCTGTCGTGGCAGATAGTGCCGACGGTGCTGGAGGAGATGATGCAAGATGAAGATCCCGAACGAGTTGCACGGGTTACACAAGCATTTCTCAAAATGAAGAAGTTTGATGTTGTGGCTTTGCACGAGGCGTACAACAAAAAATAATACTTTTGGTGAAATGATGATTCCGAGGGTTACGACTTTTTAGTAAAGGAGTTCAATATGGAAACGCAAGAATTACATCGCGGGCGGTTGATCGACCACATCCAGTTAGTAGTAAAAGACCTCGCCGCCTCTCAAAAATTTTACACCGCTGTATTTGACGCGCTTGATATTCCACTAGGCGGTTCTGGCGAAGGATTCTTTTGGGCAGACGAACTATTTGTATCCACTCCCGAAAGCGACGCTGCACAAGGCATATTGACGGGCCGCCATCACTTGGCTTTTCAGACACGAGACGAAGCTATGGTCGATGCGTTTTACAAAGCGGCTTTAGAGAATGGCGGAAAAGATAATGGCAAGCCAGACGAACGCTCCTACCACCCCGGTTATTACGCGGCATTTGTGTTGGACCCTGATGGCAACAATATTGAAGCGGTTTACCACGGCATAGCTAAGCGTAGTGCGCCTTCTGTCACTGTCGTGTTTTAGTTGGGCCGATTGTTTTGCGCAATCATTAATAAGAAGAATTTGGTGTGCTGTCGGGATTAATTTCACCATAGACTTCTTCCGGGTCTACCTCATTAATCAGTAAAGTCTCTCTCACCGTTTGAATATGGTCGAGCACGGTTTGGTATCTATCACCGTATTCGTATTTGTTTACTTCGATTGCTTTGGGCATATAACAAAAGGCAATTTTTAATGCTTGAATCAGGTCTTCATTTGTTGGGTTGGTCATGATCGTCTCCATTTAAACACTTGCTAAACGCGATAATGTGTCGGGGTACTTCTCTACCATTTTAATTAATACGGCAGCTTGCGCGTTGGGTTTAGCGCGGCCTTGTTCCCAGTTTTCCAGTGTGCGTTTATTAATGCGCAGGTATTGCGCAAACACCGTTTGGGAAACATTTAATTTTTGGCGCAGCTCAACCAGCTCACCACTTGTTAATTCCGGTGCAGTAATTTTTTCTGCAATATGTTTTTTGAGCGTGATTTTGCCTTCACGTTCATCGTGCAGAGCTTGTAACCCTTCGTTTAATTCTTCGAATAGATTGCGTTTCATTGTGCACCTCTGGCATTGCCTAAATAATTCAAAATATACGCTCGATGCGTATAGGAGGCAAGTGTAGGTTGCTGGTGAGGAACGAACCGCAACAGCGATTTGTCAGGGTGGCACAACAATTAATTATTTATCGTTCGGTAGGTTGGGCAGTTATGCCCAACGTGGGTGGTTTTTGATGGTGTGGTGTTGGGCCTTGCTGCCCAACCTACGGCTATGGGACTTTGTTAAACAACTCTTCAAGTCTTTTATTTCTAATTTCACTGGCAAGCTGATTGTAAATATTAACTTCCTCATATGATTGTGTTTTGTAACAAAACTTTAAGGTTCTCGAAATGTTTTCTATGTTGCTATCATTTAAATAAACGATGCCAGAAAATGGATGTATCTTTATAAAAATAATGTTGTTTTGTTTATGTATCCAGTGGAAGTCAGAATCGAATATTGAATTCAGTATATTTTCTTCAGGTAATGGCATGGCTATTTTAATTTCTGGAGACATTTTACAGGTTTGTAATGCAGTTGCCATTTGAGCACTGTCTTTGCTGGATAGAAAATGGTCACCTAAGAAATAAAATTGGGCTTCGAATGTGATTTTTATAAAAAGAAGGTCAAAATCATTAAGATCAATATCGATGTTAATGGTTATTTCTGGATTTTCAATCGTTGTATGAGTTGCTGACGAGATAATATTGTTTATTGTTTTTGATAGATCTTTTTTGTGAGGGTCATATTTTGTTTTTCTATGTATTATCGGATTATCTGATTGCGCTGTCTTTTACAC
>CAZCJR010000161.1:0-8437 GCA_964499225.1 uncultured Cellvibrionaceae bacterium
AGCGCTGCTCACCCAGCGCATCGGCATCACCGGTAAAAAACTGCATACCGGACGCTCGCGTAACGATCAAGTTGCCACCGACATTCGCCTTTATTTGCGCGACGAAATCGATGCAATCGCGAAAGAATTGACCCGCCTGCAACAAGGCCTGCTGCAAGTGGCTGAAGCCAATGCCGATACCATCATGCCCGGGTTCACTCATTTGCAAACCGCCCAACCAGTCACTTTTGGTCATCATTTATTGGCCTGGTTTGAAATGCTGCAACGGGATTACTCGCGTTTGATGGACTGCCGCGCGCGCATGAATTATTTACCGCTGGGCGCTGCTGCACTCGCTGGCACCACTTATCCAATCGACCGCGCCTATACCGCGCAGCTGTTAGGTTTTGATGCGCCGACCGAGAACTCCCTCGATTCCGTAAGCGACCGCGACTTCGCCATCGAATTCGCCGCCTTCGCCAGCATCCTGATGATGCACCTCTCGCGCGCGAGCGAAGAGTTGGTGCTCTGGACTTCATCGCAATTCAGCTTTATCGATTTGCCGGACCGCTTCTGCACCGGCTCCTCGATCATGCCGCAAAAGAAAAACCCCGACGTGCCCGAATTGGTGCGCGGCAAAACCGGCCGTGTATATGGGCACTTGACCGCACTGCTGACCCTGATGAAATCACAACCTCTGGCTTACAACAAAGACAATCAGGAAGACAAAGAGCCGGTATTCGATGCAATCGATACCGTTAAAGACTGCCTACGCGCTTTCGCCGATATGATCCCGGCGATTCAACCGCGCAAAGAAAAAATGTACGAAGCAGCCAAACGCGGTTTCTCCACCGCAACCGATTTGGCGGACTACCTGGTTCGTCGCGGCGTAGCGTTTCGCGATGCGCATGAGATTGTCGGCAAGTCAGTCGCCTACGGCGTGCAAACCGGTAAAGACTTGTCGGAAATGAGCCTCGCCGAGCTGCAGGTATTTTCCACGGCCATCGAGCAAGATGTGTTTGCCGTGTTGACGCTGGAAGGTTCAGTGGCCGCGCGCAACCATATTGGTGGTACGGCACCGGCGCAGGTTAAGGCGGCGGTTGGTCGTGCAAGAGCGAGTATTGAAGGCCGCAAGTAGTTATTTCCGACATCAAGAAGCCGCGCTGTGTATCCACAGCGTGGCTTTTTTTGTTCCTGTAATCAACAATTCAATTACCCATTCGCAAATGGCGTTAGTCGACTTATCAACACCACCCCCTCATCAAACCCCACTGACGCCAAATTCATCTCTATTTTCCGTCCAACCGCTGGTATTCGCACCAAAATGGGCTAGCCTTTAAGTCTGGCAGCTTGTTTTTTGTCCAGCTCAATACCGCGACGCGAAGTAAAGGGATATGAGTAAAAAATCATCGCATTCAGACGAGTCTGAAGAGGCACTGGCAGCGAAAATTTTGCTGCTGGAGGAGGAGCTCGCGTCGCTAAAACAGACCCTGCAAGCGCACAACGCGATTCGAAAACTGCGCGCATCGGCCAGCGGCAAGCATGACGCCAGCGAACAGGATGCACCAGTACCCAATCTCCACAGCAAAAATAAACAAGGCGACGGCCCGATTTTCGATGAGAACTGGGTGATGGAGACCCTGAAGTTTTTAGTCAAACAACATCATTCCAAAAGTACGCTACAGGTTCTAGCTCAGGTCGGTAAATTACTCGATCTGCGTGAAATTGGCCTTTGGTGCTGGGATCCGCACACCCACACCGTTAGCTTGTTGAACCAATGGGCAGCAATTGATTTAAGCGATACCGCGCTTCAGCGCCTGCAACACCCGGACTGGCTCTACTTTCTGCTAAAACCCGACTCAAGCTATTTTCGCCAGCTGCGCGATGGCGATGCGCTCGAACTCACCGCCACCGACCACGATTTAGCCGAAGCCACCCAAGGCCTGCGCGCGCTGGATATTTACAACACCTTGATCATCCCCTTGTGCGAACAAGACCAGCTGCGCGGTTTTATGACCATGCACCGCGACAGCCCGCGCACCTGGCACGCGCAAGACACCAAAGCGCTCACCAGTCTGCTCGGTTGGCTGTTCCGTTTTATGCATCAGCACGAACAATTGCGGGTGATGGTCGACCGCGACACGCGGTACCAATATGCAATGGAAGCTACCAATGACGGCCTTTGGGATTGGAATTTACTGACCAATAAAATTTATTTCAGCCGCAGCTATTTGCGCATGCTCGGTTACGATTACGAAGACCTGCCCGGCAACCTTGATACTCTGCGCGATTATTTTGTCCACCCGGATGATGTGGACACTATGCTCGGTGAATACCAATCTGCCATCGACAATCAGCAGGAATCGCTGCAATTGCAATTTCGCATGCTGCACCGTGATGGCAAAATAATTTGGGTGCATTCCAAAGCGAAATTTTTCGAACCTGATCATCAGGGCCACGCCAGCCGTTGTGTGGGCGTGAACACCGACATTTCCGATTTTATGAGTTCGCGCGAGGAGCTGATCAGCGCCAAGGCACAAGCCGATCACGCCAGCAAAACCAAAAGTGAATTTCTGGCGCGGGTCAGCCACGAAATTCGTACCCCGATGAATGCGATTATCGGCATCAGCTATTTAATGCACGATACCCAACTCAACGAGCAGCAGCAGAGTTATCTCAGCAGTATTAATTCCGCTGCCGATTCGCTGTTGCAAATTATTAATCAGCTACTCGATTTTTCCAAAATCGAAGCGGGGCGTGTAATTCTTGAATACGCCCATTTTGATCTCGACCAATTATTTGAAAAAATAACGCGCTTGTTTGAAATCAGCGCGCTGCATCGCTCGGTTAATATTGTTTACGATATAAAACCCGATGTTCCGCGTTTTCTGCGCGGTGACGCCTCGCGCTTAAGCCAAATTCTCGGCCACCTGATCAGCAACGCCTTTCAATATTCCAATACCAATCAGGTGGTGGTAAGTGTGCGACGCCAAACTCAAACCAGCAAACAGGTGGTGCTTGAATTTAGCGTTGAAGATGCCGGTTTAGGCATGACAGAGGAAAAACTAGCACATATCAAAGAGCGTTTGGTATTTAACAAATACGTACCGGAAACTGAAAACAACACCTATGGCCTTGGCATCTGCAGCCATCTTGTACATTTAATGCAGGGCGATTTTTCAATCAACTCCAGCCTCAACAAAGGCTGCAAAGTTACCTTCAGCGCCGCGTTTGAACACAGTCATCTGGGTGAGAAAACACTCATCAATCACCCGCGCGATTTAAACAATATCCGCGCACTGATTGTGGATGACAACACCATTGCACGCACCATCATTGCCAGCACCGCGCGCAGCATTCATTTGCAAGTCGATGAAATTGACAACCCCATCAGCGCGATCGAACGTATTCGCCAAGCGGATAACCTGGGGCAGCCCTATCATTTTGTACTGCTCGATTATCGCATGCCCAATATGAATGGCTTGCAGCTCACCGGCTTGATTAAATCGGATCGCAGTCTCAAACAGAAACCACGGGTATTTTTAATTTCGTCTTATCACCGTGATGAGATTTCCAGCGCTGACCCTAACGCCATTCTGGTCGATGAATTTTTAAGTAAACCGGTGAGCGAATCGCGCTTGTTCGATGCGATTAGTCAGGCGATTGGGCGCGAGCAGCTGCTGCAAGAAATCAGCCCGGAAATTATTACACCGGGCGACATTCAGGAATTATTGGAAAACGCCCGCATCCTGATTGCCGAAGATAACGTGGTTAACCAACAAGTGATTCGCGGCATTCTGAAAAAGAAAAACATCACCACGGTGATTGCTGCCAATGGCATTGAGGCGCTGAAGTTTTTGGAAACAGCTGACGAACCTTTCGACGCTATCCTGATGGATCTGGAAATGCCTGAAATGGATGGCATTGAAGCTACGCAGCGAATTCGCGCCGGGCAACTCCGCGCCAACAATTTGCAGCAGAGTATTCCGATTGTTGCTGTTACGGCACAGGCGATGCGCGGCGACCGCGAGCGCTGTTTGGCAGCAGGCATGAACGGCTACCTATCTAAACCGGTCAACCCGGAATTGCTTTACACCACGCTCGCCGATCTATTGCGCAAGAAAAAAGTCACTAACGGCAACCCGCATCGCTAACACCTATGTATTCACGTCCCATAGACATACACGATATCGATGAAGGCGTTGATCGCAAACAACTCAATCAACTCAGACAGCGGTTTCTGGATTTAAACCAACTGCGCCACCAGCGCACCTGTGCAGCACTGCCCGAACGCCAGCAACAATTTCTACAAGTGCTGCCACTGTTGTTTCACGTCAATCACCCTATGCTACCGGGTTATATTTCCCACAGTACACCTGCAGGGGTTTATCACTACACGCCCAACAGTGATGAGTTGCGCTTTGCAAAAATTCTGGCGCGCAGCTTTCAATATAATCGCGATCTCACTGAAAAAAATCCGTCGATTGATGCCCTTTTTATTATGGGGAGTATTGGCACTATTGCGCAGAGTGATTCAAGTGATCTGGATGTCTGGGTGTGCCACAGCCTATCCGCGAACCACGGGTATTTTCCTGAGCTGGAGCGTAAGTGCCATTTGATCAGCCAGTGGGCGGCGCAGCAAATTAATTTGGAAGTGCATTTCTTTTTAATGCGCAGCGATGAATTCTCCACCCAGCGAGCCCAATCGCTGAGCAGCGAAGCAAGTGGTTCGGCGCAACACTATTTATTGCTCGATGAGTTTTATCGCACCGCATTGTGGCTGGCAGGAAAAATTCCGCTCTGGTGGTTTATTCCGGCTTCGCAAGAACATAATTACACCAACTACCGCGATCAATTATTGGGTAAACGTTTTGTTAACCGCGATGACGTTATCGATTTTGGCGGTTTGCCGACTATTCCTGCCAATGAATTTATCGGTGCCGGTATTTGGCAACTTTACAAAGCAATTGAATCCCCCTACAAATCGGTATTGAAATTATTATTGCTGGAAGTTTATGCCAGCAGCGAGGCAGATGAGCGCGCAGATGCCGAAAGGGAAAATACAATCAATTGCGAACCGCTGGCGCTCAGTTTCAAACGTGCGATTTACGCGCAAGACCCGGATGCAAATACACTTGATCCTTATGTGATGGTGTATCGCCGCATTGAACAGTACTTGCAAAAACACAATCAGCTACAGCGCCTGGATCTAGTGCGGCGCTGCTTTTATTTCAAGGTGAACAAACCCTTGTCACGGACTAGCCGTCAGCCCAACAAAACCTGGCAGCGAAAACTGTTGGAAGAATTGGTAAAAAATTGGCATTGGTCAGCGCACCAATTGCACATGCTTGATAACCGCGCCTACTGGAAAGCACCTCATGTAATTACCGAACGCGCGCTCTTGGTCAATGAACTCAACCACAGCTACCGGTTGCTGAGCGAACTGAGCAAACATCAGCAGAGTGATATCGCAATTAGCAGCGACGAACTTATTGTTCTCGGGCGAAAGTTACATGCCGCTTTTGAACGCAAAGCAGGAAAAATTGAATGGATTAATCCCGGCATCTCGCGCGATTTAAGTGAGGACAATCTGTGTTTTATTCGCGAGCACAATGATAATGGCGAAAGCTGGCAAGTGGTGCGCGGCAGTCAAAATGATTTGGCCCTGCGCAATATTGATGTTGAACCGATAAAACGCTCGCGCAGCTTGTTGGAACTAGTGCTCTGGTGTCACGCTAACGAAATTTTGGCTAGCCACACCAAGACCGATGTAATCGGCAAACAATTTTTACTCAGCGTCAGCCAAAAACAACAATTGATTCAGGCTCTACAGCAGTGGTTGCCCGTTCCATTAACCATTGAACATCAGCACTTCACTCGCCCGGCCACCATCGACAAGCTATTAATTATCGTCAATACAGGGGTTGAGCCGCAGGCTGACTTGCATAAAAAAGGCATGCAAATGCTCAGCAGCCAACGCGATGCGCTGGGTTACAGCGGCTTGCGTGAAAACCTGATGATAAATGCCGATGTGATCCAAATAAATTCCTGGGGTGAATTAATTTGTCGCCACTACGCCAGCGATGCACTGATTAATTGCTTACTGCATTATTTTCGTCTATTTCCGCCCGGCAAACAATTTGGCTTACCTGAATTGAGCGTACGCTGTTTTAGTAGTGGTCAGGGCAATAATATTGCCCAGCGCCTGACCGAATTATGGCGTGATTTGATTAGCTGTTTTTACTCAGGCACACGGCCGCGCAGTTGCCGCTATATTTTGGAAATGGGCGATGAGTATTTGCTCTTGCAGTTTGTGCAACAGCAGCTGCAAATACAGCGTTTTAAAAGCTACGCAAAATTATTGGATAAACTTGCACAAGCACAAACCGATTTCAGCCCTATCGTTATTGATCGCTATGGATTGCGCGACAAACCCTTGCGCATTATTTGCGAACAAGTGAAACAGCGCGGTGTTTATGTGTTTTATCAATTGGAGCACGCGCGAGCACAGATCACCATCGTTGACGAGCGAGGATCATTGTTCAGCACCAACACCGAATACCATAATCAACAAACGCTCTTGCGCCCCCTGGTCAATTTCATCAATGCCGCTATGCAGCGCCAACTATTGGATGGCGACAACACCGGCGCGCTACCCGACACCAAAGATATCGTCATTTACGAATTGATGGGCAATATAAAACAACAGCAGGGCCATGCCGAGCGCCGGCAATTGCACAGTGATTTAAGCCAATTGCATTTTATAAACATCAAAGCCATCGCCGATATGGATGATGAACAACAACTGCGTTTTACTATTTATTGTAACGAACAGGAATTTTCCGCACTGGCTTATGGCGATGATTTATTCGGTGCGGTAGCAAGTTACATTATCCGCCGCCGCCAACACGGCGAACGCTACCCCTGCTACATCACCGACCTGGATCTATCCCTCTGCCACGACACTATTGCACAGCAAACTGGCGTACAACTCGGCCATTACTTGCAATTAAAATCGGAATTGGAAACTAAACTTAACTCCGCCTTAAACGCCTTATAGAGTTCATCTAACATAATTTTCGTCGGGAAGAATGCATTAATCACCCAGATAAAAATCCGCGCGCGCCACTTCCTTCCCATTTACCTGAATAGCAATTTGATGTTCGCCTGCATAATAGCGGCGCGTCGTAATAGGTTTAAACGAATGGCTTTTTGTTATAGCGATAGTCTCATGTGCAGAAAGTACAATGTTTTTTAATTTAAACACTTTAGGCGCAAGCTTGCCGTTGGACTTCATAAAGTAAACAACATAGTCCACCACTAAATTCTGGGCCTTCTTCCCGCCGGTGATAGCACAAGAAAAGCTGATTGAATTCCCTACTGAAATTTTCTTTTTATCTAATTGAATATCGCTAACCACCACGGTAGGTTTTGCTGCATAACCCAGCAAGGGGAAGACGCGTACATCACCCGCCTTTACCAAGCTGCGCAGCGCATGTTTTACAATCCAATTCGTATGTTCATGCGAATCGGCTAACCAACGTTCACATAGGTTAATCATCCACTCCGGGTTATCTTTACTAATATCGTTGAGGTTATTAGCCACTGAACGGCGCACGTACAGACTGTCATCGGCTTTTAGTTTTTCCAGGATAGCTAATAGTGGATCGGGATTTTTAATATATTGCGGCAAGCGCATTCCCCAAGGCAAACGGGGGCGGGAACCTTCAGACGCGAGACGACGCACATGTTCAGACGGATGCTCGCACCAGGTTAATAATGTTTCGTAAGTACGGTCGGTGTGCTGTTGGATAAACGGACGAATCGCAAATTCCGCACTGAACAGCGGCGTTAATTTCTCCAATGTCTTTAGCGCTTCTTTAGGGTGTTGCAAACCGTGCACAGCCACATAATCAATTAACGGCCAAGCCGCAAAGCCCGCCTTGCTATCCTTAGCACTGCCTCTATCCCACACCTCAGGTAACTCCTGCAAATGCTCACTCAACTTTTTAAACGGCAAGTCATAATGGCGATGCAAAACAGCAATCAGGTGATGCACCCGCGCTTTTAATTCAAGCTCATCCAGCCCGCGTGCTGCATCCTTCTGAAACGCCTTCGCATTAAAACCCGGCACCACCAGCGCAACGCTTGTTGCAATGCGTTTAATTGCGTGCGCACCCAAACCATCTTTCATCAACGGACTTTTATCGGCATCGCTCACTGGGCATGTCTCCGGGTAAAAATACTCAGCATAAAAAAAGCTGCTGACAGGGTGTGGCAACAGCTTCTATTAGAGAGAATTGGTTGATCGCTAACTCAACGCCAACTGGATATTAAAACAAGTTCCATATTGTTCATCCGAGGTCACCGCCATTTGGCCGCGGTGGTGATCGGTGATGATGAAATAGGAATAGGACAAGCGCTGCTCTACCGGGCAGGTGGATTCGTGATTGGTGAT
>CAZCJR010000162.1:0-7983 GCA_964499225.1 uncultured Cellvibrionaceae bacterium
GAAATTGACGGAATTGATCAAACTCGGTCTGGTCGATACTGTCGCGGTTTATTGACGTAGCATCCCGACCGGCCGGTTTGGCAAAAGGCGACTCTTTATTAATCATAGGCTTCCAGTGTAAAACAATTGTCGTGCGTCAATTCGCAACGGCAATACAGAGTCAGGCTCAGCTCGGCGGCAACAAGCTTTCACCGGTAATCGCTAGCACTCGATCATTAACGCGTTTTGCAAGCTCGTCCGGGTGGAACTTGGCGAGGAAATCATCCGCTCCCACTTTGCGCACCATGGCCTCATTAAATACCCCACTGAGCGAGGTGTGTAATACGATGTGCAATTTTTTCAGCTGTGGATGATTGCGCACCTCTGCCGTGAAAGTGTAGCCATCCATTTCAGGCATTTCGATATCACAGATAATCATGATCAATTCAGAGTAAGGATCTTTCCCCTCTTTGATCAGATCAGTTAAATATTGAAAACCTTCAGCGCCGTCTTTTTTGATAGTGGTTTTAATTCCCATGCCTTCAACCACACGCTGGATTTGTTTGCGCGCGATGGTCGAGTCATCAATGATTAATACGTGTTTTTGTACCACGCGGTCGGCAATGCCGTCCTCAATAACACCCGCACTAACCTCTTCGCGCGCAGGTGACACTTCAGCGAGGATTTTCTCCACATCAATAATCTCAACCAACTGCCCATCTACTTGCGTGACAGCAGTCAGGTAGTGCTCACGACCAGCACCTTTTGGTGGAGGGTGAATATCGCCCCAGTTCATATTGACGATGCGCTCTACCGAGCGCACTAAAAAGCCCTGTGCCGTACGATTGTATTCAGTGATGATGACGAAGCAGCTTTCAATGTCCGGTAACTCGCGGCGACCGATGGCGAGATTCATATCCATAATCGGCAAGGTACCGCCACGGATATGTGCAACACCGCGCACGACCGAGCTGCGACCAGGGATCGCATTCAATTGCGGGCACTGCAATACCTCTTTAACCTTGAACACGTTAATACCGTACAACTGCTGACCGCCAAGCCGAAACAATAGGAGCTCCAGACGGTTTTGCCCAACCAGCTGCGTACGCTGATTGACACTATCCATTACACCAGCCATGCAATTACCTCATTTATTCTCAAAGTTCCGGCTCGGGGCATCGGCAAATTAGCCTAATTTATACGGCACAGTATTTGCTTTGATGCTTAGTAAAGCAGGTTAGCGGCAAGAAAGTGTCAGACTTTAGTCGTTAATGATCGAGACTGGCACTCAGTTCTTACCCTTGAGGATAGGACAAAATATGGAACTTCCTAGTTTTTACAGCACTTTCTTACGGAATATTTTGCGCCACGCAAAAGCCCGTAAGTCTATGACTGAAAAGCCACTAGCGAATAAAACAGACGCAATCTCGCTCCGTGCGGGGCGGCGTTTCCTTTTGTGCAGCTTTTTCTCATTGGTGCCAGCGGTTGCATCGGCACAGGTTTACCCGCTTACCCAGTTGAAACAAGATATCGCCAATTTTTTAGCGGCGGAATACCAGCAGGTCGACCATGAACGCATCGACATTAATGTCAGCAATCTGGATAACCGCTTGCGACTCGCCAGCTGTGCTCAATCTGTCGAGTTTATCAATCAAGATCAAACCGGTTTGGGCGGCAACATTAGCGTCAAGGCGGCATGCAAAAGCGGCAAGGTTTGGTCAGTACACGTTCCTGCACAGGTAACAATTTACCGTGAGATTCCAATCGCACTGCGCGATATAGCTCGCGGCGAAGTGATTAGCAAAAATCATATTGGCACCAACGTCGTCAACGTCAGCAGTATTCGTCAGGCATTTTTGGCCGATACCCAGGCGATAGTCGGCAAAGAAGCCAAACGTAATATCGGCAGCGGCGAACCCTTTAGAACCGCCCTGCTCGATGCCCCCACCGCCGTTAAACGCGGCGAGCTGGTGACGCTGGAGTCGCTTGCAGGGAGCATTAAAGTCAGCAGCGCGGGCACGGCCATGGCCGATGGTCGCGTGGGGCAGAAAATTCGGGTGCGCAATAACTCATCTGAACGGATCATCAGTGGGGTTGTTATCAGCCAGGGGCTAGTCCAAACCCTTTGATTTGTGAAAGTTTTTTTAAATATTTGCTAAAGTTACGCGGCCGCTAGCCGATAAGCCTGCTAGGGACTCTCTATTACTGGAATCATAATGCTGCATTCAACCTGCCAGGCATGAGATTAAAGGTCGATGGGGTTCACTACTGTCACGACATAGCAACCGCGACATTTTTACAGTTAATCGCCACATGAGGCCATTCACCTCAAGGCAAACAGGGGAACAAAATGAACTTTAACACCAACAACACACTGGATTCTGTCGGCACCAAAGCGGCCCGCAGCAAGCCCGCAGCGCCGAACGCGCCCGAGGCAAAAACACCTGCACCCGATGCAGCTCCGGCTGGCAAAGGCGCGAGTGATCAGGTGGTATTGAGCCAGGAAGCTCAAACCCTCGGTCGCCTGCAAGCGAAAATCAACAGCTCGCCCGATGTAGATCTGGAAAAAGTAGCTGAAATCAGACGCGCAATCGCTGAAGGCCGCTTTGAGATCAACCCCGAGCGTATCGCTGAGAATATGCTCAACCAGAATGAACTTCTGGGTTAAGAATTGCATTAAGAGTTAAAACCGCTCTCCCCTGGAGTGTTTTTGATTCGTCCGTATTACGTTGTGTCACCCAAAAATGAAGAGGTTGCTATGTCTCTCAATATTACGTCACTGCGCGAGATGATCACGCAGGATTCAGCCGCACTTGCCCAACTCAAACAATTGCTCACGCATGAACGCGAACAATTAGAACAGCGCAAGCAAGACGAACTCCCCCGCATTGTTGAACAAAAAGCCGTTTTACTGGATCAGCTCAACAACAGCGCCAAACAACGCCAACAAATTCTCACCACACTTGGTTTACCCGCCAATGCGCACGGCTGGGATCTGTTTTTACAGCGCAATACCACCACTCAACCATTACTTGGTGAATGGAAATTATTGGTAAGTGAATTTGAAGATTGCCAAAAAATGAACGATATCAACGGCAAAATGATCGCGCGCTCACAACAGACCCTGAGTCATTTACTCGGTTTGCTGCGCGGCAAAGTCGCAGCGCCATCGCTCTACACCGCACAAGGCACCAAGACGCAACACACCGCCTCTTACACTGTCGCCAAGGCATAATTGCCGCAAAAACAAAAAGGGCACAACCACGCGGTTGTGCCCTCAAGTATTTGGCCCTCCGAACCAGGCTCTTAAGAATTCCCTCTTGATTCATATAGGAATAGCGCTCAAAGCGCTAAAAACATAGATGAAAAAAATAAAATATGCATTTCTACTTTTAATGTTGTCGATTGCGAACCCCTCATTTTCTCAAGAAGCTGCTGCCAGAGTGATTGAAAATGGGGGCACAGGGAAACACTCAGCAATTATGATGACGGATACTTCCCTGCCGACACATACCATCTTCAGACCAGAAAAAGTTGATGCATTCAAAGCTAAAACAAGTCTGCCGTTAATCGTGTGGGGTAATGGTGCATGTTTTGATTCACCCTTTGAACACGTCAACTTTTTAAATGAAATTGCATCGCACGGCTTTATGGTGATTGCTATCGGGACTATGCCAAAAAAGACCGGTGAACAAAATAAAGAGCGATCAACATCATCGAAATTAAAAGACGCAATTGATTGGGCTTTCGCGCAGAACAGCGATGCAAAAAGTATCTATTTCAAAAAAATTGATACCAAAAAAATTGCTGTTGCGGGCATGTCATGCGGAGGTTTGCAAGCGTTAGAGGTTGCAGGTGATCCAAGAATTTCCACCTTGGTTGTCGCCAATAGTGGCATATTTATCGCTCCGATTCGTGGCAACGCTATGCCCATGATGCCGCAACTGGACAAAACACATCTGACAAAAATTCATACACCCACACTATATTTACTCGGTGGACCTTCCGATATTGCCTATAAAAACGGCATGGACGATGTTGAAAAAATTAACCATGTCCCGGTGTTTGTGGCGAACCTGGATGTTGGTCACGGCGGTACCTACGCACAGCCTAACGGTGGTGACTTTGCCAAGGTGGCAACCGCTTGGTTTGAATGGCAATTAAAAGGCGACAAAAAAGCGGGTCGGTTATTTACCGGCAACCTACCGGGGCTCTCCAAATTACCAGGATGGACATTCGATAAAAAGAATATGCATTGATACAGAAATCACTCAGAAAAAGGCCGGAGGGATTACTTACACCCTCCGGCCTCTTTTTATAGACCTCAACCGCGGCTCGGCTCGTTTAGGCTCTGCCGGTGAAGACACAACCACCAACGGCTTACGATAGAGCTGAGTGAGCGCCTGGCAGATAAAATCCCTTAAATAGTCAGCAAGATCGAACCCGGAACTGGAAAGCTGATAAATTTTTAATAAGCAAAAACACTTTATATTAAAAATTGCATATAATGCGCGCCGCTGTCCCCGTAGCTCAGCTGCATAGAGCAATCCCCTCCTAAGGGATAGGTCGCAAGTTGGAATCTTGCCGGGGACGCCATTCTCCACCTCCCTGTTAGTGATTATCGAAAAAATTCACTTTCTTGACGACAGACCGTTATTACCGAAGTATCTTCTATATTGCCTTTCCTTTTGCAAGCTCATCAATCAGATTGTCCAGATAACGGATTTGGTGAAAATCTTATGTGTGGTCATCTTTTTATTCCCGTGTCCCGACAATTCTTAATTGGATGCTTACGATTTCTTATTCAGCAAACCATCTATGGCGTCCTCGCCTAACCTCGAGTGACGCACTTCCTCAAAGATTTTTGCCCCTACAGATTCATAAAACGCCCTTCCGCTTTCATTGTCACGAGCAACAATCCAATCAACGCGGCAACATCCATTTGTTTTGGCTACCATACACAGTTCTTTTATGAGTGCTGTTCCAATTCCAACTTTACGATATCGTGGAAAAACGAAAAGATCATCAAGCCAGATACCTGGCTTAGCTTTGAAGGTGGAGTAAATATTATAATAAGTTGCTATTCCAACAAGTTGTGAATCAACCTCAGCTACAAGCGCCCAAGATTTTGGAGAATTGCTAAAAAAAGCTTCAGCAATATTTTGTTCAGTAGCCATCAATGAATCAAGACAGCCATCAAACTCAGCCTTTCCTTTTATTAAAGCAAGAATGTCTTTTATATCTTTAATTTCTGCTTGTCGGATTTTCACTAGATTGCTCCCCACTTTTTGTAACAGATTCGACTCTAAGCAATGATGCATGAATGGCCGGCTATTACTTGCCACCCATTTTCACAATTTGTCCAAACTCTGGTAAACCGAAAGTTACCAGCTGTAGGCTGTCCATTGTAGCAACCAGAAATATTTGCTTGTGTTGTAACTACGGCACTATTACCTAAATTAATTACCTCTTGATTTGACAAAATTATAGAGTTGATAACAAATACTTTTTCCCTGTGGGAAGCAATGTCTTCAGCTTTCGATACAACCTTGCCAAGATGATTGGTAAAGATTAATTTTTCTGCGAGTAGATTTTCCATTGCTTGAACGTCGGACCAGCACATAGCTACCCGTATTTCTCTTCTAATTCCAATATTTTAGTATTCATAAATATTCTCGTGGACTTCTTCAGCCTGATAACTGACTCAAAGGTGAAGATCATATATCTACAACGCTCAGCTAACCCAGCTCTTGATTCTATGGGTGAGAGAATAGACGACATTCAACGGAATGTGAATTACAGGCCATTTCATAATACCCCCTATTCTTCCTTGCAGTAATTCACCGGCAGCGCTTTAATAACCTAACTCATCAGTTGACGGAACAGCATTATGGATAAGCGACAATTTATAAAAACCTGTGCGATGACAGCGGCGTTGCTGTCTCTATCAAGCCACGGCAACTCTGCAACGTCACCCCCCAATACCAAACGGCGATTGCCGGTAGCGCTGAACAAAGGCGATACCGTCGGCTTGGTGTGCCCTTCCAAAGCGGTGGACGAAAAGGCGGAAATTCACGTTGCGCAAGAGGCACTGCAGGCGTTGGGATTCAAGGTTAAATTGGGCGAACACTTAACAGCGCGGCGCGGACATCTGGCGGGTACGGATATTGAACGCGCCAGCGACATCAACAACATGTTTGCCGATAAAAATATAAAAGCGATTATTTGCCTGAGCGGTGGTTCTGGTGCAGCGCGGATATTGCCGCTGCTAAATTACCCACTCATTCGCAACAACCCGAAAGTGTTGCTGGGGTTTTCAGATATCACCGCACTGCACAATGCCATACATGCGCAGACGGGCCTTGTTACTTTTCACGGCCCGAATGCATCGGCCAGTTGGAACACATTTAATGTCGATCAATTCCAACGGGTATTTTTTGAACGCGAATTAATGCATTACCAAAATGTGCGCGTTGCGGAAGACGATTTGATTCAACGACAAAATCGCACAATCACCATTAGCGGTGGTAAAGCGCGCGGCGAATTGATTGGTGGAAATCTGACGGTGCTAACTGCTTTGGCAGGCTCGCCTTATTTACCTGAATTTAGCGGGAAAATTCTTTTTCTAGAAGATGTCGAAGAAGCGCCTTATCGCATTGACCGCATGCTCAGCACATTAAAGTTGATGGGCGCGCTGGATAAAATTGCGGGGTTTATGTTTGGCGCTTGTGTTGATTGTCGCCCCATCGGCGGTTACGGATGGTTGACGCTGGAGGAAATTTTTAATGACCACATCAAGCCATTAAATATTCCCGCGTATCGCGGCGCAATGATCGGCCACATTAGGCAGCAATTTATTGTGCCGATTGGAGGGAAGATTGAGATGGATGCTGACGTAGGTTCTTTCCGCTTATTGGAGCCGGTTTTTCAACCTGGTTGATTGCTAGCTTGTGTGCGATTTAGCAGACACGTTATTGCGAGTCTTCATTGCTATTTTCATCGCCAGCATCCTGCAGCGGACGAATATCGATAACACCTCGTGCGCGGGCGCAGGGAGTATTTGAAACGAGCTGTATTACATCTTTCAAACGGGTGGCTTCAATTACCGAAAACCCGGCAAGCGGGAGCTTGCGCACAGCGTATTCTTCTTCGGCAATTTCAAGATTGCGATTCCAGTTGCGCACCGATGTCACAGCAGTTGCCACCGGCGACATAAAATTTCCGCGAGAGCGGATGACCGCGTCGTGCGCAAGCGCCTCCTGCTTTTCGCTGTCGCTCAACGAATTCCATCCATCTTCATCGCCGTACGCAAGGCAAAGAAATTTCATGCGAGTAAACTCATGGCCAAGGCGCAGGTGTAACGCTCACGTACTGGGCGCCGCCTTCAGAAGGTTCAGGTTCCAGTGTTTGCGCATCTAATCCGCAGGCAATTTTGCGAAACTCTTCCTGCACTTCCAAAAAGTCATCCTTATGTAAGGAATTCTCTGGGTTAGGCGTGTTCTCAATAATCCATTCAATCAAGGTATTGAGCTTACTGTTGACTTCCATGGCAAACGCCACTTTTTCCGGTGCTTTAGACATTGTCTACTCCGCTATCGATGAAGGTTAGTGTCCGGCAAATATCCGACCAGCATAAAAGCCTGCCAGGGCGGAAACGGCACTGACGAAGGCGCCCCAAGCTATATCAACCAGCGTGAGCGACAAAGACCAGCCTTTCAGCGTTGCCATATTGGTCAGATCATAACTGCCGTAAGCAATAACGCCGAGCGCCAGACCCAAGCCCACAGCCATCAGCCAATTTTGCTCGCGTAACGCGGGGCTGATCGCAAACAAAACCAGTCCTGCCAGATACAAAACATAAAAAATGATCGCCGGAACGATTCTGACTTCTACGGCCATGAGCTCCCCCATGTGTGTTTGATAGAAACTTTTAGCTACCAGGGTCAACCAAATAAAGTCCAGTACGCAAAATACGACCGCCGCGCCAAGGTAAGCAGCAATGTA
>CAZCJR010000163.1:0-7948 GCA_964499225.1 uncultured Cellvibrionaceae bacterium
TAGTAAATATGTTATGTAGTAAGCCAGACGATTATTACCCGATGGGTACTAGCTCCCTTGCTGCGATTCGTGCGCAGGTAATTGCTGCGGATATGGGCGATTTACTTTGGCTGGATCACGCCTAAAATAAAACAACCGTTGTTTTATTTGTTATTTATCCAGTGGATTTTTTTATGGCGCAACCATCCAGTCCGCGCGAGTTACGCTTTAGTGTTAATGGAATGAATTTCGCTGCGCAAGAGTGGGGCGATTCAACACAACTACCCGTTCTGGCATTGCACGGTTGGCTGGATAATGCCGCCAGCTTTTTTGCGTTAGCACCGCGCATGAACAATTTACATATTGTTGCGTTAGATATGGCAGGGCATGGCCGAAGTGAACATCGCCCTGGTCAAATGGCCTACAGTCCTCAGGATGATATTAACGATATTCTGGCCGTTGCCGATTATTTGGGCTGGGAACGATTTGCGCTTCTGGGGCATTCGCGTGGTGCAATTATTGGCACTCTTGCAGCAGGGACATTTCCCGAACGATTTATCGCCCTGGGTTTGGTTGAGGGTTTATTGCCTGAACCTGCATGTCCTGAGGATGCCCCCAAACAATTGGCAAGTGCAATTCTAGGTCTGCGCGCACTGCAGCAAAAAAATCCTTCTATTTATCCCGATATAAATATTGCGATTAAAGCGCGTGAGCGCGGTATGTTTCCGCTCGGGCATGAAGCGGCGAAGGCATTGACCCAGCGTGGCGTGATCGCTCAGCCTGACGGCGGCTTCTCGTGGAGTACTGATCCGCGGTTGTTGGCCCCGTCCATGATCAAATTATCGCGTGAACATTTACGCGCGTTTGTCAATCATGTTAGTGCGCCGATAAAACTATTGCTGGCAGATGACGGGCTCCCGAAACTCTACGCAAATTATATGCAGGAAGTTGAGCAGTTCTCTCATGTAGATTATGAGATCTTGTCCGGTGGACACCATTTGCATATGGAACAAGAAGTCGATTTGGTTGCCCAAAAACTTAACGAATTCTTTTCGCGATTTATCCGGTAGTTCCGGGTTAACAATAAAGATTATTGTCAAGTGAGTGCTTATGAATGTTGTGCGATTGATGGTTGGATTGGTGTTGTTATTGGTAGTCAGCAAGGTATGGGCTGCGGAGCTGCCAGTGGAAAATTATCCCCATGCGCGGGTGATTTTTCAAAGTAGCGCAGAGACCGATGACTATATATTGGCACTTGGCAGTTACAAAAAAATCGCGGGCAGTTGGCGAGTTGATCGCCCGCAGCGTTTGAGCGGAAGGCTTGCTCGGTATACACTCGAATTACCTGAAGGCCACAGTGCAAATAATGGTTTTAATTTTTATCTGGATCAATTAGAGAAATTTAATTTTCGCGAGCTGTTTCATTGCAGGGGTCGCGATTGTGGAACCAGTAACTCGTGGGCCAACAATCATTTCAAGATCCAGCAGCTTTACGGATTGGATCAGTTCCAGCAATATGGGGCTTACGAAGTTACGACGGCTGAGGAGAAACCTTTTTATGTTTCGCTTTACGCTGTGCAGCGCGGCAACAAGCGTGTGTATCTGCAGTTGGATATCTTGTATATTGATGAAGCGATTGAGCTCGGCATAGCATCAAGCCCTGAATCGATCATCAGATCGATTGAAGCCAGTGGTTATTATGTGTTCCCCGATTTAGTCACCGAAGATGCCAGAGGCAATACCGGTATCCAAATCAAGTCCGCGCACTTGCAAGCACTTGTGAATGTGCTCACCCAGCAAACCGGTTGGAAACTTGCGCTTGTAGGCCATGAGTACGCGCCAGTCCCGCTCGCCCAACAACAAAAAGATTCGCAACTCTATGCTGAGCAGTTAAAAGCTGCACTGCAGGAAAAGGGTATAGCGGCCGCACGCCTTACCGCTTACGGTATAGGGAGCCTTGCGCCGGCGGGACGAGGCGACAGAAGTGCGCGGGTAGAAGTCGTAAAAGTAAATGATTAGCAATCTGGCGCCCGACACGGTCGGGCGCTTTACATTTGTTACGTCACCTGCGAAAAAAAGCTTTACGAAATTGCTTTATCCACAATCACTTGCGCTTCTGCAATTAATTGCTGCAAATGTTCTTTACCTTTAAAACTTTCCGCATAGATTTTATAAATTTCTTCAGTGCCCGATGGGCGCGCTGCAAACCAGCCATTTTTGCTCATCACCTTAATACCGCCGAAACTGGCATTGTTGCCGGGTGCGTTGGTCAAAATGGTGTCGATTTTATCTCCCGCCAATTCAGTCGACGTGATTTGCTCCGGTGATAATTTTGACAGCGCTTTTTTCTGCGCACTATTGGCTGGCGCTTCTACGCGGGCTTCTGCTGCGTGACCAAACTCATCGGCAAGTAGCTTGTAACATTCGCCGGGATCGCGGCCGGTTTTGGCTTTAATTTCTGCAGCGAGCAACGAGGGAATAATGCCATCTTTATCGGTGGTCCATACGCTGCCATCAATACGCAAGAAAGAAGCACCTGCACTTTCTTCGCCACCAAAACCCAGTGATCCATCAAATAAACCGGGTGCAAACCATTTAAAGCCGACCGGCACTTCGTATAAACGTCGGCCAATTTTTTTCGCGACCTTATCGATCATCGCGCTGCTGACAACCGTTTTACCTATTGCTGTATCGGCGCGCCATTGCGGGCGATTTTGAAATAAATATTCAATCGCTACTGCGAGGTAATGGTTCGGTGGCAACAAACCGCAACTCGGTGCAACAATGCCGTGGCGATCATGGTCTGCATCGCATGCAAATGCGACATCAAATAAATTGCGACGCTCTACCATGCCTTGCATGGTGTAAGCGGATGATGGGTCCATGCGGATTTTTCCATCCCAGTCAGCAGTCATAAACGAAAACGTTTTATCGACGGCCGTGTTCAATACTTTTAAATTTACCTGATAATGGTCGGCAATTGCGCTCCAGTAATTTACACCGGCGCCGCCAAGTGGGTCTGCCCCCATGTGTACATTCGCACCGCGAATCGCTTCCATATCCACCACGTTGATCAAATCTTTCACGTAGTTGTGTACATAATCGTGGTGGTGAGTTGTCGCTAATTTAATAGCCTGGAGATAATCAACGCGCTTTACATCACGCAGATTATTTTGCAGTAACTCGTTGGCGCGCGCTTGCATCCAATTTGTGATATCGCTATCGGCAGGGCCGCCGTTAGGTGGGTTGTATTTGAAGCCGCCATTGTCCGGTGGATTGTGCGATGGGGTGATGACTATGCCGTCGGCGAGGCCAAATTTGCGGCCACGGTTGTAAGTGAGGATCGCGTGCGAAATTGCGGGAGTAGGTGTGTATTCGCCATCTTTGGCGAGCATAATTTCTATGCCATTGGCCGCGAGTACTTCTACTGCAGTGATTTGCGCAGGCTCCGAAAGCGCATGGGTATCGATTCCCACATAGAGCGGGCCGGTAATGCCAGCGTGTTTACGGTAATCGCAAATCGCTTGACTGATCGCCAATACGTGATTTTCATTGAAGCTGTAATTGAACGACGAGCCGCGATGGCCTGAGGTGCCAAAGCTGACGCGCTGCTCAGGAATGCCTACATCCGGCTTGTTGTTGTAATAGGCATCGATCAATTCTGGAAGATCTACCAGCAGGTCTGCGGGTAAGAGGTGACCAGCCAAAGGGCTTGTAGACATAAGAACTCCTAAGTTATACGGGTTTACTGCTTGCAATAAAGTGCTGCCATTATGTTATTGACATGTCTGTATGCATCATGACAAAAATCAGTTAATAAGGCACTTTCATGCAAGCTAACGACACTGCCTATAGTATCGTGCTTTGAATTCATTTAACTGTTAACTTACGACCAGTTCAAGGTCGTTAAGTTAACTACGAGAGTAATGATTATGCGCTGGAAACAAGGTCGTCGCAGTGACAATGTGGAAGATAGACGCAGCGCTGGTTCTCCTTCTATGGGAGCGATGGGCGGATTATCGGCGGTGGGCCGGATTTTGCCTTTACTACTGCGAACTAAAATGGGCCGTACCGTATTGATAATTGGGGTATTGGTGTATTTCGGCGCTAAGTTTATGGGAATCGATTTGCTGCAACTGGCCGAACCGCCGGCGGCGACAGGCCCATCGAATAGCCAAGCGTTATCGCCGAAAGATCAGGAGCTGGGTGACTTTGTGTCGGTAATTCTGGCTGATACCGAATCCACCTGGCATCAGGAATTTGAAAAAATGGGTCTTGCATATCAAGAGCCGAAGCTGGTGTTGTTTCGTAATGCAGTGAGTTCGGCCTGCGGTAATGCGCAGTCGGCGATGGGGCCGTTTTATTGCCCCGGCGACAACAAACTCTATATCGATTTGGCATTTTATGAGGATATGAAAAACAAACTGGGCGCGCCCGGCGATTTTGCGCAAGCTTACGTAATTGCGCATGAAGTGGGGCACCATGTGCAAACCTTGCTCGGAACGACCGCAAAGGTTAGGCAAGCGCAGCAGCAAGCATCAAAAGAGCAGGCGAATCAGCTGTCGGTAAAAATGGAATTGCAAGCAGACTGTTACGCCGGAATTTGGGGGCATTACGCCGATTCCGAACGGCAGATGCTGGAAGAGGGCGATATCGAAGAAGCGTTAACTGCAGCTTCCGCGATTGGTGATGATAGTTTGCAACAACAAGCAGGCGGAACTGTACGCCCGGAAACGTTCACCCACGGTAGCTCCAAGCAGCGAGTAACTTGGTTCAAGCGGGGTTTAGAGCAGGGTGACGTGGAAGCCTGTAATACGTTTAAGTAGTGGGGTTTTTCGTTGGAAAATAAAAAGGCCAGCATTCGACGCTGGCCTTTTATTTCATTTTAATTTCGCAGAGAAGTTTAATTCTTTGCGGTGAGATAAATTGTTAACTCTTGCCCAGGATGAATATAGCTTTCGTTTTTCACTTTATTCCAGCTCAATATATCTTTTTTGGATACATCAAATTTGCTGGCAATTTTGTGCAAGGTATCGCCACTTTTTATCTGGTAAGTAATTTTGTTGTCTGTCGTTTGCGCGGCGGCCTTATTCGCGACTAATAATTTTTGCCCCGGCTTTAATTTCGCATTGGCTGACAATTCATTCCATTTCAGCAAATTTTTGACACTGGTGTCATGTTTTCTGGCGATGTTCCAAAAGCTATCGCCCGCTTTGACAGTGTAGTGGGAGCCCGTATTCTTTTGATTGCGCTGGGCAATCTCCTGCTCTGCTTGAATCGCGTAGGACGAGGCCACCGGAGTCTGGCCGGGAATGCTTAAGCTTTGGCCAATTTTTAACCGTGATGTTCTCAGATTATTAGCCGATTGTATCGCGGCGACGCTGGTGCCGAAGCGCTTGGCGATAGCACCGAGAGTGTCTCCGGATTTTACTTTGTAATCACCTGCGACCTGAATGGGGGCAATCTTCGGAAGTTTGTCGAGGTTTAGTGTGAATTGCGCAGCGTCGGCGACGGGCACCAACAATTGATGCGGCCCAGTGGGGTCAGTGATCCACTTATTGTACCCCGCATTGAGGTTGCGCAGTTCTTTGGGGTCTATCTCTGCCATACGCGCCGCTTGAGCGAGGTCTACCGGCGAGCTGACATTAATGGCTGTGAAGTAGGGGTTATTGGGGATTGCTTCCATTTCAAGGTCATATTTTTCAGGGGCGGCAATGACCTTGGACAGCGCGAGTAGCTGGGGTACATAGGACTGGGTTTGCTGCGACAAGGGTAATGACCAGAAGTCTGTCCCTTTACCTTGTTTACGGTTTTTTTCTATAGCGCGGCGAATCGTTCCTTCACCCGCATTGTAGGCAGCGATAGTGAGTAACCAGTCGCCATCAAACATTGCATTTAATCGCTTCAAGTAGCGCACCGCCGCGTCGGTGGACGCAACTATATCGCGCCGACCGTCATACCAGTGGTTCTGTTTAAGGCCAAAATTGCGGCCGGTTTGTGGCATAAATTGCCAAACCCCCAGGGCCTTGCTCGGCGATAAAGCAAAAGGGTTGTAAGCGCTTTCAACGATAGGCAGCAGTGCCAGCTCCATCGGCATATCATTTTCACGCAATTCGTTTGCAATGTAATAGAGGTAGGGTTTGCTCTGTTCGGTAACCTTATCCAGATAGCGTTGATTGTTAGACAGCCAGCGTAGATTCTTATCGACTTTCGCGTCGCTGATATCCGGGAAGCCGTAGCCATCGGTAATTTCATCCCAAAGGTTGCCATAGTCACCGGTATGTTCCCGTAGCTTTGCGCCGAGTTCAGATTCTTGCGGTGCTGTGGCAACGGGTTCCGGGGTAATGTCGGCAACAGGTTCTTCGTGTGGCTTAAGTGTGCTACAACCCGTGACGGAGATGAGTAATGTGAAACAGATAAGTGGCAGCAGCGGGGAGCGATTTTGGTAGTTCATAGGGTCACTTGTCAGGGTTATTTTTCCAGCTTTTGGTTTGGAAAATCCGGTTGATGTTGGCCTTCTTTATTCTTTCGTTTTAGGATTTTTATCCTACTTATTCGCCAAATGACGGCTGTTCGGTGATTATCTCCGCCCTCCATGGGGCTGTATATTTCGGATTCTAGGTGCAGGCGTCGCGTGGGTCAACGCATAATTCGGAATAAGGGCAGCGGGTCACAACCTTGTTGAGAGTTGGTCGGGGCGTTAAATCGAGGGCTTATCCTATCTAGTTTGGCCCGCTGTCTTCTCAATTCGGCCTGCTCTCTTTTCAGTTCGACCAAGTGTCTTTGATTAAACGTAATGCGCCGAATACTTCGTCTGAAGTCTCCAACGTCAGCCGGGTTCTGCTTTCGGCGAAGATTTTGATGCCAGATAGCTGACAGCGCAAAAACGGATTTGTTCGTTTTTCCAACAAAATAGTTGAAGGCAGGGTGATACCGCCCCCAGTGCGGGTGTGTTTGACTTGTTGCAAACGGTCGCAAAGCGCTTGGTTATCAGGCTCCACAGCGGCTGCGAAGGTTAAGTTGGCCAAGGTGTATTCGTGGGCGCAGTAAATTTTGGTGTCGTCGGGTAGGGCAGCCAGTTTTTGCAGCGAATTCCACATAATTTCGGCTGTGCCGTCAAATCGCCTTCCACAACCGCCTGCAAATAGCGCGTCGCCGCAAAATAGCAGTGGGGATGAAAGTTGGTCGGCTGGCGGTACAAAGTAGGCGATATGTTCCCAGGTATGGCCGGGGACACCGATGATCTGGAAAGTGATTCCGTCCAATTGCAGTAAATCGCCATCGCCAAGCGGATGGTTTACCTGCGGGATCAAGTCCGAGTCCGGCCCGTAAACCGGTACTGGCCAGTGCTCCAGTAAACCGGCGATACCTTGAGTGTGATCCCTGTGGCGATGAGTGATAAGTATTCCGGCAAGTGTCAATTGGTTGCGGGTGAGGTAATCGATAACCGGATTGGCATCACCTGGGTCAACCACATAAACAGCCTGTGTCTCGGTGCTTGGTTGAATCACCCAAAAGTAATTGCTATCGAGTGCGGGAATAGGGGTAATGGTTAGCACAGTGTCGCCTCATTAAAATCGTGTCTCTGATTCTACGCTTGTCGTGCCGGATGTTTTAACGCTAATTTGTCCCTGCCTCTTGTGCTAGATTGTGCCGATCCTTACATAGAACGATTGTTTAACAGAGTGGCTGTGGGTGATGAGAACAAAAAATGCATCGTAAGTTGATAAAAGCACCGCATCGTTTACTCATTCGTGTTTCTGCGCTGTGGAAAAAACGCTTTGGGGTCCTACCGATGCGTGAATCGATTGCCGACTTGACCTCATGGTTTGAAACGCCATTGGGGAGTGCTTTGCTGGAAGAGGAGCAGGAAGCAATTTCAGATAGTTTGCAATGCGTGTTTGGCTACCACCTATTACAACTTGGCATCAGTGGCCGTTTGGGTTTAACAACCGAGAGCCGAATTACT
>CAZCJR010000164.1:0-7554 GCA_964499225.1 uncultured Cellvibrionaceae bacterium
TTCTGGCCGCATGGATGCTGGGGATTTTTATCTATGCCATCACCAAATTAATCCAATTGCGCCAGCAGACCAACCACGATGTACAAGTCATCAACGAATTAAGCAGCAACAACGAACAGCTGCAAATGGAAACCGATAAATTCCGACGCCTTTCTACCGTTGATCCCTTAACCCAGGCTTACAACCGTTTTGGCATCGATCAAATTGTTGCCACCCTGATGATTTTCAATAAAGAGAAGGAGGAGCATCAAGATTCGCCGGAATTTTCCCTGATGATTATTGATATCGACCATTTTAAACGCATCAATGACCGGCGCGGTCATGATGCGGGGGATCGCGTTCTGCAAAACATTTCAGCGATTATCACTAAAGGTATTCGCGCGCAGGATTTTCTCGGCCGCTGGGGCGGAGAAGAATTTATTGTGATAATGCCCAGCACGCGCAAAGAGTTTGCCATCGCGCTGGCGGAAAAAATTCGCTTGATGATTTATGACACTGTTTTTGAACCAGATAACCCCTTGTCGGTTACAGCAAGTTTCGGCGTGAGCGCCAAGTTAGACGATGAAGATTTTGCAACCACCTTCAAGCGCGCCGACAATGCACTTTATGAAGCGAAAGCCCAGGGAAGAAATTGCTGCGTGATGGCAGATGATAAATTGTCGATATAAATGTAGTTCAAGACCTATGGATCCCCGCAAGCGGGGATGACGACTAAATGGATTTAGTGGTCCGGCATCCCGGAGGTAGAGCAACGCAGGAGCAGTTGCCGACGACTCGCTCGTCACTCCCGCGCGCGGGAGTCCAGCTTTTGCTTTTAAATTCTCCTGTTTAAAACCCAATAAAAAACCCGCCGCAGCGGGTTTTATTTTTCATATCAAATTGTTTACAACTTATCGAACGCATCCGTTATCAAACAATCGAAGCGGCGTGCATCGTACTCCACTATTCTTGCAACATCATGCGGCTGAATAATGTTTTTCTCCGCTGCATCTTTTGCCAAGTCTTCAGTGGTCGCACCAGAAATTTTTCCGCTGTTTTTGGCCTTAAGGAAGGCGTGCCACACTGGCCCCAAGGCTAATAACATTTGATAAGTGCTTTCCACACGCCCAAACGCATCTTCAGGGTCATGGCTGACATAGAGATACTGCCCAAGCATTTGGCGCACGGGGTTGTCTTCCATAATCAAATCGCCCAGTTCGCGAATGGAATCATCACAGGGTTTGTTGACCACATTGCCAAAGGGCATCGCAAGGAAACGGACGAGTGACGCAAGCCATTTTTGTGGGAAGTTGAGCGAGAAATCACGCAGCGCCTCCTGGGCAATAAAGAGTGCGCGATGCAGAGCGTAATCGGCGTGAGCATCTTCGGCGGCGGTACGCGGGTGGGCAGAATGAAACTTCAAAATGGCACAGGCGATAAACAATTGGCTATGAACATCGCCTAATCGAGCCGACAGTAATTCGCGACGTTTTAAATTTCCACCTAATACGCCTAATGCAATATCTGACATTGACGCCAGTGCGGCGCTAAACAAATTAATACGCTGATACCAACGCTTGCTAAACGCGTCGGCATTGGCGGGTACGCTACTGATGCGACCACGGGTCGCGCCGAATAACTTGGTGCGCAACAAATTGCTAAAAATGTGGCCGAGATGACGAATAAATAATGCGTCGAATTTCTTCAACCCCTCGTTACCATCTTCCAACTGCATGGCGAGCATTTCTTCAAACAGGAAGGGATGGCAGCGCATTGCGCCCTGACCAAAAATCATCAGCGAGCGCGTTAAAATATTGGCGCCTTCCACGGTGATCGCCACCGGCACCGAATGATAAGAAGCTACAAGGAAATTGCGCGGGCCTTTTTGAATCGCACGACCACCCACCACATCCATTGAATGCTCAACGGATTTACGCATCAATTCGGTCGCGTGATATTTCGCCATCGCGGTCATTACTGAAGGTGCACCGGTTTCCAAACCTTTGGTGACGAACTGACGCATAGCTTCGAGTGCATAACCACTCGCGGCAATTTCGGCGGTAGCTTCTTGCACGCCTTCAAACTTACCAATTTCAGTATTGAATTGACGGCGAATGCGCGCGTAAGCACCCACCATGCGGTAATTCATTTCGCCGCTGGCAGTAGACAAAGCGGGGAGTGAAACACCACGACCAGCTCCCAGGCATTCGATCAGCATGCGCCAACCTTTACCGGCCATAGCAGCACCGCCAATAATCCAATCGACGGGGATAAACACATCGGTGCCGTAAATCGGCCCATTCATGAAAGGTGAGCCAGGGTTGTGACGCTTGCCAATTTCCACACCGGGATGTTTGGCGGGAATCAGCGCGCAGGTAATACCGTATTCTTTCTTGCCCGGGTCGCCGAGCAGACCCTCGGGGTCGTACACTTTGAATGCCAAGCCAACCACAGTGGCGACCGGCGCAAGGGTGATCCAACGTTTGCTGAAGGTCAGCTTCAAACCAATCACTTCCTGGCCTTCATGCATACCTCTGCACACAATACCGGTATCAGGAATCGAGCCTGCATCGGAACCAGCCTCGGGGCCTGTCAGACCAAAACAGGGGATTTCGGTACCGTTGGCCAGACCTGGCAACCAGCGCTGACGCTGTTCTTCAGTGCCGTATTTGACCAGCAACTCACCAGGGCCAAGCGAGTTAGGCACCATCGCCGTCACTGCGGCAGTTCCTGAGCGGCTGGCGATTTTGCTCATAATGCGGCTTTGTGCGTAGGGGCTGAAATCGCGCCCGCCATATTCTTTGGGGATGATCAGGCCGAAGAAGTTCTTATCTTTCAAGTACTGCCAAGCCTCGGGCGATAAGTCTTTGCGATTTTGTTGGATGTCCCATTCGTCGAGCAGCAAACACAATTCATTCACTTCATTATCGATAAATGACTGCTCTGCCGCTGTGAGCTGCGGCAGACTAATTTGGGCAAACTCATTCCAATCCGGGTTGCCGCTGAATAATTCTTTTTCCCACCAGGTGGTACCCGCTTCCAAGGCATCGCGCTCGGTGGCACTGATCGGCGGCATGGACCTTTTCAGCATCGCAAATACGGGTTTGGTGAGCACTGCACGGCGCACGCTGCCGACGTTGAGCACAACGAGAATGGCGACGAAGGGCACGACTAGCCAGGGTGACAATAAATAGGGGGTGACTAACAGCCCTAATCCTAGCCAGGCAATAATCACTACACAGGAAGAAGCGACCAGAGCGACCTGATGGTAGGTTAATACGGCGACCAACACCCCTATCGCCAGCAGAGAGAGCAGTAACATCATTTTTTTGACCCCTGAACGGTTTTGATTTTGTGAGATTCCGGTGAGAACTCTACCCTTAACCTTAGCTCAATACCGTTAATCTGGTGAGATTTCCTGCTTACTATTGGTTCTGATTCAGCAGTTTACGCACCAGAAACGCTCATTTAAGTAGGGCTGGCTAATCGGCAACCAAAAAGCCCGGCTTGCAATTCATCCAACGCCATAGTTTCGTCATCAATCAATTCAATACGGCTGTCGAGCAACTCTGGCTCAGGTTCTGGCTCACCTTCCGTCGCCTCGCCCAGCATTAGAGGTTTGACACTGAGTACACCGTTTTCTGCGTTAAACATGTACACGCCCTGATCAGTATTCATCACCGCTTTAGCGCGCACCATATTTAGACCCGTCATCCAGCCGAAAAGTTGATTGAAATCGAACTGAATAGTCGGTTGAAACAACCAACCGCAGGAATAAAAGCCCTGCCCCTGATTTTCGCGGCGCAAATAATCCTGCCCTTCGGGTAATTGAATAGCGGCATTGTAAAGTTCGCGCTGGGGACTGAGCCGATTGCGCTGTGCTGCGTGATGTTGCGGACTGTTCAGTTCATGTATGCGGCGGGGAAAGTCTAACCAGCCCAATTCCAACTGCCCTTGCTGCACTGCAAAAGCCGCTTGTTTGGGCGGATTAAATCCGGCGACCAGATCATCAAAATTGGCGCGATCATCAAGCGAACACAGATCGATTTTATTGGCGACCAATACATCGGCTACCGCGATTTGATCTTTGAAATTGGCGTTGTCGGCGTAGCGACTATCAATTAATTTGCGCGGATCAACCAGCGTAAGCGTCGCGCGCAACTCCAATACCCTATTGTAATATTCGCCGGTGAGTGTATTGATAATTTCTTCAGGGTGACCGAGGCCGGTGGGCTCGATAATAATGCGATCCGGTTTGGTTTTGGCAATCAACATATTCAACGCGATTTTCATCGGCAAACCCGCTACACAGCAGATACAACCACCAGGCACTTCGCGTACATGGGCGTTGGTGTTTTTGAGCAGTGCACCGTCGATTCCAATTTCACCAAATTCATTCACTAACACCGACCACACTTCATCGGCCGGTTTGCTATTGAGTAAGTGAGTGATTGCAGTGGTTTTGCCCACCCCTAAAAAACCGGTGATGATATTGGTGGGTATTGCTTTTTTCTCGCTCTCAGCGGCGGGAGAATTGTCGATAATGTTCATAATCAAGTTGCGCTCTAAAGTCCTAGCGCCGCATTCTACACACTCAAACGCCATTACAAACCCGATGTGGCGCCAGCCAGCGACTGACCACAAAACTTAACCGTTCTTTAGCTTGTTTTCAGATCACGCCAACCCCATGAATCTGATCTGAATTCACTGTATAAAAAGTCACCGAGGACACGCGCATGAACACCACCAATTTGTTGAACCAATTATTAAAAGCGGGCACGGATTTACTGCAAAACAAAGGCGGTACACAACAGCCCGGAAACTGGCAGCAATCAACCACCACCCAACAAACTGCAGACAGTTCACCCCTCGGTAGCTTGGCAGGATTGCTATCCGGCAAAGGCGGCGCTGCACTCGCCGGTGGCGCATTGGGTTTACTACTCGGCACCAAACAGGGCCGCAAAATGGGTGGCGCCGTGCTGACCTACGGCGGCCTTGCTGCACTGGGCGCTATCGCCTACAAAGCCTACGGTAATTGGCAGGCGCAAAACCATGCAACCACCGCCGCTGGCCCACAGACAATCGACCGCATTCCGCCCGCACAAGCCGAGCAACACAGCCGCGCAATTCTTATTGCACTGATTGCTGCAGCCAAAGCCGATGGTCACGTGGATGAGCGCGAACGCCAACTAATCGATGGCGAGATTGGCAAGTTGACGCAAGACCATGCGTTGACCACCTGGATCGATCAGGAGTTGAAGAAACCGCTCGACCCGACCGCGATTGCCGCCGCTGCCACCACTCCGGAAATGGCAGCAGAGATGTATTTAGCAAGCATTCTGGTTGTGGACGAAGAAAATTTTATGGAGCGAGCTTACTTACAGGAACTGGCAAAGCAGTTGCGCTTGGAGCCTGAACTACAAACTGAATTATCGACCCAAGCGAAAAATGCGATTCAACTGGTTAACTAACTACCGCGCCTGACAAACACACCGAAAAATCGGCAATCGAATCACCGCGATTGCCGATTTTTTTTTCGCGTCACTTTTGTCACATTAGGTAACATTTTGTAACCGTTTACAATTTTTTTACGATCCAAACAAAAGCTGACAAAAATTGTGTACTTACCTGTAAAAACAGGACCCCCTGTTCAATAAAAACCTAAAAATCTATCTTAATCATACAGATAGATAAATTATCATATTAAAACTATTCTTTACTTGTCGCAAAAATAATCATTTTTTGATGAATAAAACCACAATATCGATATTTTAAGTGACATAAACTGTTTGAAAATGTAAACGATTACATTTAGGATTCTGCCATCTCATCGGAAGGTAAAGGCATAACCCCATAGCGCCGCTGTTCTGACTGAGGACCTGCCAACCCCAAAAAAATGCAGGGAGCTACACCCCATAAGCCACCATGCAGACCAACACATAAAAATTCAAAACTAGAGGACGCACACATGAGATACATGAATAACTCAGCAAGCTTTACCAAAACGCTGCTCTCAACAATGATCGCCGCCTGTGTTGCCACCGGCGCCTATGCGCAGAGCGACGATATTGAAGAAGTGGTTGTTACCGGCGTGCGCGGCGCGCAGGAAAAGGCGATTGATGTAAAACGTAACTCGGCGCAAATCGTTGATTCAGTTGCCGCCGAAGATATCGGCAAACTGCCCGACACTACCATCGCCGACTCCTTGCAACGCATTACCGGTATTCAAATCCAACGCAGCGGCGGCCAAGGTAGCGTAGTTAGCGTGCGTGGTATGGGCCAAGTATTGAGCACAATGAACGGCGAATATTTTTTAACGCCGGCGAGTATGACTACTAACGGCGTTAACTTTACCGATGTGCCGGCCAGCCTGGTATCCGGTTTGAACGTATCCAAATCCCAATCCGCCGGTCAGTTGGAAGGCGGCATCGGCGGCAGCATCGACGTATTGACTCGTCGCTCTCTGACATTGGAGGAAGGCTTTAGCGGTTCAGTGCGTTTACAAGGCAGCAGCGGCAGCATCACTGAAACCACTGATCCGGAATTGAGTGGATTGGTGGGTTGGAATTTTGAGGACACGGCTGCAATGTCGCTGGCGTTTTCTTACGGCGAATCAACCCTCGCTGAAAATCAGGGCCGCTTGCGCGCCGACCGTGTTGCCGAAGGCTGGGATTGCAGCTCAAGCTGTGCTGATCTGGATGGCAACGGCAATACCAACGGCGATTTTATTAATCCCATGAGTTGGAACAGTCCGGAATTTTCCGCGCGCGAAATTGAACGCGAGCGTTTGGGTTTGGCGTACAACTTTAATTTAGCAGTGAGCGATGCACTCGAATTAAATGCGGATATTTTTTACACCTCAATGGATGAAAAAGCCGCCGGCCAATTTATTTATTTGGGCAACCAAATTGGTGGCCGCGCGGGCTTCCATGAATACACCTTAGTCACTGGCAAACCAGCAATTGTTAATCCTGGCGATGGCACACTCGGTGGCCAACCTTTTTACGCTACCGATATGAACATGATGGTGTCCGGTTTCCGCGCCGGTGTGCTGGGTGATTATCGCGAGAGTTCTGCACTCAACTCCAACGTGGAATTGAAATACGACAACGGCGATGCATTTACCGGCAGCGTGCGTTGGGTATCCGGCAATGCCGATAACGACAACAACAATCTCACCCTCGCGCAAGTTAGCAATGCGCTGATGGTTAAGCGCTCGCCCACCACTGATCCAGTCAATATCAACCCTGGCGCAATTAATGATGGCCTGATTTACCCAATGCATGTGCAAGTGAATAGCGAAAGTGTATTGGCCGAATTGGATCCTGCGATGATCGCCAAAATGGCTAATCCGGAAGCTTGGTATTTGCACTCAGGTTGGATTGAAAGTACTTACTCAGAAGCCGATTTTGATGTGCTGCGTTTTGACGGCAATTTTAAATTTGCTGATGAAGGCTTAACCTCAATCGATTTCGGTTATCGCTTTGCCGACCGCAGCACCACCTTCAACAATATGTCGTTTTTCTCACCTTCCGGTGTAGTGAAAGACGGCGTAGAACTGCTGAATAAATATCA
>CAZCJR010000165.1:0-7496 GCA_964499225.1 uncultured Cellvibrionaceae bacterium
GGGGGATCAAATACAAGGGCGGGGTGGATGACTCATGACCTTTGTCAGAGGTTTGGGGCTAAAACCATCCGACAATCACTAAAAACTACTAAAAGTGCCAAAAAACAGACAATAAAAAAGGCGAAATCCGGAGATTTCGCCTTTTTAGCTGTTACATCAGCGACCTTGGCCGCTAATAAACTATCTAATATTAGATAGCTTGGATGTTTTCAGCTTGTGGGCCTTTTTGGCCTTGGGTAACGGTGAAGCTAACTTTTTGGCCTTCGGCCAAGGTTTTGAAACCTGAACCAGAAATAGCGCTGAAGTGAGCAAAAACGTCTGGACCAGATTCTTGTTCGATGAAACCGAAACCTTTAGCTTCGTTAAACCATTTTACAGTGCCAGTAGTAGTTTTAGACATAGTGTTACCTATTAATACAAAAGTAAATTTACCCCGAAGGGCGTTTGTGCTGGAAATGTGGGAATTACTTATGTAAACAGGACGAAATACTATACTGGAACTTCGAAATGTGGTGCATAAATATTAGACGTACTTTCAAGCTGAGACTCAGTTTACACGCCTTTATATCAATGTCAACCAATCGGGTTTACTTAACCCTGTTGGTCAGCGAGTATAATTACACTATGCCCCGCCTTCCTGAGAATCAACCATGTTATTTATGCGCCAAACTCTGTTAATAATAACCTTGCTAGTGTCTCTGCTGGCGATTAATTCTTATGCGCAAAGCCAGCATTTTAATCTGGAAGATTGGCCGCAAACAGACGGCTCGCTCAAGCCGATTTATGTGAAAGCGATTATGGAACAAGCGGGCGTGCATCAAGTTAGTTTTAATGAAACAGCAGAATTTTATACGGCAGAACTGGATAAATTTGCGGCCTTCGCGAAAGAAAAAAATTATCGCCCTTATTTAAAAACATCCGTTGCGCAAAATTTGGCAACCATTGCCGTAGTCAATTGCGATTGGAATAATGGTGTGCCGCATTGGGAATTTGCGCAAAAATATTTGGGTGAAAAACAATTAGAACTTTTGCAGCCACTTTATGGCGATGCTATAACCAAATTAAAAAATAATTGCGGTCAAACTGTTAATCCCCAATGATCGAATTTTTAGTGCAATCGCATTTACGCAATCCCATCGTTTAAATGCCAGCGGGCGCGTAGCATTGGCATCACTAGCTAATGCGACCTGATTATGACTAAAGAATCCCATCCGTTTTTAATTGTGCTGCTCGCCGCGGTGATTGCAACTACGCCGTTGGCTGTGGATATGTATTTGCCCGCGATGCCTGATATCGCCCATGATCTGCATGCTCATATTGGCAGCGTGCAGCAATCGCTCAGCATTTTTCTGGCCGCCTACGGTGTGGGCATGTTGTTGTTCGGTCCGCTTGCCGACTTATTTGGGCGCAGGCCGTTAGCAATTTTTGGCCTGACCGGTTTTACTCTCTGCAGTATTGCACTCGCGTTTGTCGAGGACATCAATCATTTTTTAATCTTGCGCGCCCTGCAAGCTTTTTGTGGTGCAGCTGCTACAGTCGTTGTGCCCGGTATCGTGAGGCATTTGTATCAGGAGCACACCGCGAAAGGTATGTCTTATTTATCCATGATAATGATGCTGGCTCCACTGCTCGCGCCGAGTATCGGCAGCGCCATTTTATGGGTGAGCGATTGGCGCAGTATTTTTGTGGTGTTGGCGATTTATGGTGCGCTTATATTTGCGCTGGTGTGGAAATGGTTGCCGGAAATTAGCAGGCGGGTTGAAGATCATCCCAAAGCGACGGGAAATTTTCTTAGCGGTTACAAAATTGTATTTTCCAATTCACTGGCGCGCCCGTTAATTTTGAGCATGATGTTTGGCTCCTTTGCCTTTTTTGGTTTTATTACTGCCGTCTCATTTGTTTACATAAATTATTTTGGCGTAAGCGAACAAGTTTTTAGCGTTTTATTTGGTGTAAATGTTATCTGTTTAATTTTTGCCAACTTTGTCAATAGCCGTTTGGTTACGCGTCTTGGTTCGCTGTATATGTTGCGCGCAGGCGTGGCGCTCGCATTGATCAGCGCGCTAATGCTCTGTGCATTTAATTATCTTGGTTTGAATATCTGGTTCAGCGTATTCAGTATTGCGCCTCTAATGGCAGGACTTACCTTAATCTCGACTAATACCGATGCGCTAATTCTGATGAAATTCCCGCACAACTCGGGCACGGCAACCGCTGTCACTGGAACGCTACGGTTTGGCAGCGGCGCATTCGCAGGGCCACTACTCGCTTATTTTTATACGGGGACGGCTATGCCATTTTCGCTGCTGATGTTATCCGGCGTGCTGGGCGTTATCGCTTGCCAACTTTGGTTTGCCTACAACGATAAAAAAATGCGTAGAATGGCGGACTAATTATTTGCAGGATAATGATGGTATGACTGAACAGAAAAATAATCCGCTGCACGGCCTTACATTGGAAACTATCGTAACCCGCCTTGCCGAACACTACGGTTGGGAATCCCTGGGCGAGCAGATTAGCATTCGTTGCTTTCAGGCAGATCCCAGCGTCAAATCCAGTTTGAAATTTTTACGCAAGACCCCTTGGGCGCGTGAAAAAGTGGAGCAGCTTTATTTGAACACCGAGTTTCCCAATCCGTAGTCCAAATTATTGTTCCAGACAAATCACCACCGCTGCATGATAAGCCTTCCAGTAAACCGGAATGACGTAGGAGCGCATCTGTGATGGCAGATGTATTCGGCTGGGCGCTCCTTCTATCATCACCGGTACTGAAATCATAAATTCGTGACCAAAGCGGCTGCGGGCATTACCGGAAATGGTATTGGCTACTTCGCCGACCAAATCAAAAATATGTTCATTGCTGGTATCCAGCTCGCCAATGCTCAGCAGTAGATGTTTGAGCAGAATACGCGGTGCTGTGAAATATACACAGCCGCGATAGGGCCCGGATATCCCAATAATTCCGGTAACGTCATAGGCGGCAGGATTATTGTTTTCAACTAAATAAGGCGTACCTACTTTTACATCCTTGTCATTGGTGTGATGGAAATAGCGCACTACGCCATCGATAAATACTTGCAACGTTTCTTGGGACATTGAATAAGCCTTAATCTTCAGTGAGCTCGGTTAGCGCTTCCAGCAGTTGATCATCCGTAAAGGGTTTGCATAAAAATCCGCGTGCACCTTTTTTCAAGGCAGCGATTCCGGTGGCTTTATCCGATAGTGCAGAAATAACTAAAATACGCAGACCGGAATCCATTGCTATGAGTTGTTGAATACAGGCGATGCCGTCCATCTCCGGCATAGTCAAATCCATAGTGACGACTTGTGGGCGCGTCTGCTGAAACAATTCCAGTGCTTCTGCACCATTGGCAGCAGAGGCTACGACGTGAAATTTATCCGAGTCATTACAGCGTTCAATTTTGCGGCGAATGATATTGGAGTCATCGACAATCATCAGCGATAGCATGCAATTCTCCTTATCAGGTTCAAGCGGCAATTTCTTCGCCGGTATTGGCGTGGATGATCGGCAAGGTAATTACAAAACGGCAATGGCGACCAGTGCGACTGGAAACGCTAATTTTTCCACGCTGCGCTAACACATGGTTCATAACCGCTTCCATACCAACCCCGCGACCAGCATCTTTATTAATTTCTGTTGCAGTGCTGAAACCCTCCTGGAAAATCAAACCGAGTAATTGTTTGTTGGTCCATGATTCAATTTCCTCTTCCGGCCACTTGCCAGAGTTGAGCGCTTTAGTGCGAATTGCCTCGTAATCCAAACCCTTGCCATCATCCATCACGGTCAATTCCATTTCTGTGGCAGATATTTTAGCAAGACGTAGATCGATACGACCGACCAGCGGTTTTTCGCTCAGTTCTCGATCGCGTGGTGATTCAATGCCGTGCACAACTGCATTGCGTAACAGCTGGATACAAATATCTTTAAGCTTCTTTTGGTACTCGCCATCCAATTCAATCTCACCCAGACCACTAGCCACAAAATTGACTAACTTACCGTTGCGCATGGCAATATTTTGCACCAGATCATCGAGGTTATCCCAGCCGTCGTTGTGACGACTACCAGTGACATGTTTATTCGTGGTGGAGCCTTGCGTGTTGCTGCTAACCACCGAAAACTGACCAAGCCGCTCAGTGAGATGTTCAACCTGTTGGGTATAGCTGATCAGGCTTTCCAGCTGCACGGTTAAACCCAGATAATCATTGCCACTCAAATCCTGTTTGTCGCGCAAGAGCGCCAGCGTATCTTCCATTTTGTGCGCAGCATTTTCAAAAAACTCCAATTTCAGCGATGCGGCCTCCCCTTTGAAATTGTGAATTTCACGAAAAATACTGGTTGCCTTTTCGCGCACTGATTGCGTATTTTTAGCGGGCTGGCGCAAAATATTGTTAACGCGATTAAAACAGTTAAAACTGTTGGCGATAAATTCTTTAAGCAGCCCAGGGTGGGTATGCAGCAAGCCAGTGATCATTTCCAGTTGGGATTCGTTGTGCTTGCGGCTCTCGCTGAGTGCGCGTTCCAATTTTACCTGCTCGGTAATATCCAGCACTGTCACTAACACATGGGAAATTACTTGCACCCCATCGTCATCTTTCTGATAGGCGCGAGCAAAGCTGAACTGCAGATGTTTGGTGAGAAAGCCGCCGTTACTTTGGGCGATATTAACCTCGACATGATTGAGCGGATTTAAATCGCCAATCAATTTCTCTTTTACTTTTTGATCGAACAATAACTCGATAAACCCTCGCGCGGTTTCAGCATCTTTTTCACTGACGATATTTTCCAATAATCCGGTCAGGGACTTTCCTGCGAATTCTTGCTGCCCCAACACATCAACCAGGCGAGCCGAATGTTGTTCACCGATAATTAAATTTTCGTCTATCAGAAATAGACCTTCGCTAACCGTGTCGAGAATTTCTGTGGTTTCACGGCGAGCCTTTTCGATCACCCGGTCACTGTCGCGCAGCTGCCGCATAAAGTGAAACATGATGAATAAAAAGTTGATAATGGCAAGACTAATCCCGACGGTTTGAATCATGCGTAGCCGTGTCGCTTTCGACGCGGCGACCTGTTCAAGGCTGATGGTCAAATCATTCATTGAGCCGAGGATGGTCAAGTTGTGAACCCGGGCCATAGCCACGGCAACGGCAAGGGAGCTTTCCGCTGGAAGGTTTTGTTGTACATCAGTGGAAAATTTTTCAATTGCATTTTTATAAGGGCGCCAGAGTTCCAAGGTATTGTGCAGTGAATCTCTGCCAAGGCGATTGGTAACCGGCTCCAGGGTTACCGCATCTTTACCGGCGCCACGTACCAGACCACCGTTGATAAAGGCGTTCAAGGTTTCATCAAATAAACCCTTACTCAACTGCAATTCGTCAAATGCAGTTTTGAACCCGACTGGATCATCGCGCGACGCATCCAATACAAATAAGGTTTTAGCCATGCGCTGGGACAACATGCGTTGGCGCCCTGCAAGATTTACCCCTACAGCGTCGTCGGCGATTTCAAAGGAGACATAAAAGTTGAATAGCAGCACCGAGGCGTCAAGCAATAAAAATAGCGCGACAGAAATAATGATGCCGCGGTATTTTTGATAGCTGAAAGTAGAATTTGATTTATTTCCATTAGTAAATCCCTTGCCGTTATTGATCTGCTTCCCGTCATCGATACCCAATTTCCCCGCAATGATGATTTGCCCATGAAATAGTTTTTTTACAGTGGCTACAGCAACTGCCTGGCGTTCCGTTTTTGCCCTGGACTTCTCCGCTATCTTTACCCGGCGCTTAGCATTTAACTTCGCGTACCTTTAACGGGGCTCAAGCGAAACCTGAGCGAAACCTGTGCCAAGTCACGCTCTGGCGTAAATGTTTGTTCATAGTGCAATTAACGGTGAGTTTCTATAGGAATTAGCGTTTTGCTCATCATTGCATGGCGCTGTCTATGCAAAAAAAGTGCATTTAATTCTCATGGCGCACTGCTTTGGGTCTTGAATGCGAATATATTTATCCTTTGATCAGGGTGTCTATGGGTATAGACTCCGTTTGGTTGTCATCAGGTCTACATCTGTAGCCAATATACTGATAGCCCTCACACACTAGCCATAAGGATTTATCCATGAAAACTATTCACACCCTTGCCGCCTTGTTGATCGCTGTTGGCTTATTAACGGCTTGTACAAAAGAAGAGCCGCAAACGGCGACAGAAAAAATGAAAGAAGCTGCAGCAGAAGTGAAAGAGGAAGCTGCTGAAACTCTGGAAGATGCCAGTGATGCCATGAAGGAAGCTGCAGATGACGTGAGTGATGCCGCAGCCGAAATGAAAGAAGAGGCCGCTGAGGCGATGGAAGGCACAGGTGAAGCGATTAGTGAAGGCGCAGAAGCCACTGCAGACGCTATGAGCGATGCCGCAGAAAAAACCGAAGAAAAAGTAGAAGAAATGACTAACTAGTCGCACTGATTGAGTCCTACCAGCCAGGTCAGCAGGTACGGTAGGGCTTTCACACATTCTGTTCCGCTCTAACGTCCGCCACTTACGTCTAACAAACTGCCGGTTATATAAGAGGCTTCATCGGAGGCGAGCCATAAAATCGCTTTGGCAATTTCATCCGCTTCACCGGCGCGCTGCATCGGAATTGTTGGTGCGATACGTTCAATGCGCCCAGGTTCTCCACCTTTTGCGTGCAATTCCGTATTGATAATGCCGGGGCGCACGCAATTAACACGAATGCCGTCGGCAACCAATTCTTTAGCGAGTCCCATCGTAAACGTATCAATCGCGCCTTTGCTTGCGGCGTAATCGATATATTCAAACGGCGAACCAAAGCGCGACGCAATCGATGATACATTCACAATCGCCCCGCCATTCCCGCCCGCAAGTTTGCTCATGCGTTTAATCGCTTCGCGCGCGCAGACAAAACTGCCAATCACATTTACCGCAAATAATTTTTCCAGCTCGGCAACTTGTGTATCGCGAAATAATTTCTGGCGCAAAATGGCGGCGTTATTGACCAATACATCCAAGCGGCCAAAAGTGTTGTCGATTTGGGTGAAGAGATTTATCACATCGCCTTCGATGCCGACATCCGCTTGCACACACAGGGCTCTGCGCCCGAGCGCAGTAATTTTTTGCGCGACAGCTTCTGCTTGCGCGCGATTGCTTAAATAGGTGATGACCAGGTCGTAACCGCGTTCGGCGGCGAGCAGTGCGGTGGCGGCGCCTATGCCACTGCTGGCGCCGGTGATCAGCATAACGGGGTTCGACATTTCAACTCCTTGCACAAAACGGGTTAGTTTTTCTGCGCGGCTGCCATGCGTTTTAACGCCTTGTCCATTTCATCCAGCAGCGCGATATAAAGTGCATCGGCGCTTGCCACATAACCTTCGGCGCTCATATGCACCAGATCCGGCCGCATAAACGCGGGCTTTTGTTTAAGCCAGAATTGCGCGCCGCAATTGCCGCCCATCATCGCGCTCCA
>CAZCJR010000166.1:0-7279 GCA_964499225.1 uncultured Cellvibrionaceae bacterium
ACATTTATTAAAACAAGACATCAACGATGTGGCATTGTTTGGAGACACGATTGCAAAAATGAGAAGGGATATACAATTTTGCAAACGCTGCAACAATGTAAGTGATGGCGAAACCTGTTCCATTTGCGCCAATACCATGCGCAATCAACAAATCATTTGTGTGGTAGAAAATATCAGAGATGTAATAGCCATCGAAAGTACCCAGCAGTTTAATGGAACATATCATGTGTTGGGGGGGATTATATCGCCCTTGGATGGAATTGGCCCCGATCAATTGAGCATTGAGTTACTCGTGAACCGAATTACCCATGAACAAGTAGATGAACTGGTATTTGCCCTCAGCCCTAATATACAAGGCGATACCACCATCTATTTTATACAGAAAAAGATTGCCCATTTAAAATGCAAAGTCACTACCATCGCACGTGGCATAGCATTTGGAGGGGAGTTGGAATATGCAGATGAAATGACATTGGCCCGAAGTATCGCCAATCGATTGCCGGTTCAGCAGTATGTGCAGTAAGTTTTGAAAGACAAATCCAAACAAAAACCTAACTTCGTTGTTTAAACATTAAAACAGCAGACATATGAAAAAGTGGACTAAAATAATACTAACGCTTGTATTGGTAGGCGCCGTTACCGGCGGGATCATTGTTTATAAAATATTTACCAAGCCGCACCGTGACGTAACCACTGAAAAAGCAATAGCCATCAAGGCACAGGCATTATTTGAAGCTTTTAAAAATGATGAAGCGGCAGCCAACACAAAATACCTAGACAAAGCCATTGAAATAGAGGGAGAAGTATTAGACCAGAGCACCAATCAAGACGGACAATCGGTGGTGAATTTTAAAACAGACGATGCATTTTTTGTTATTAACTGTACGTTTAAAGCCAACCCCGGAGAGCTGAAACCCGGAACTACCATCCGTTTCAAAGGAATTTGTACCGGCTATATACCAGACGCCAATGTGGTGATTAACGAAGGAGTACTCGTACCATAATCAAGCATTTCAATCAACTAATAATACACAAAATCAATTCGATGATATGAAAAAAATATTGCTGCTTGCTGCTTTAACAATTTCACTTACACAAGCCAATGCACAAAAACAATTTGGAACAAGAAATGCAAAAGTAAGTTTCATTGCCACCAACGACGAAGACGTGAAAGCCGTAAACAATGAAGTGGCCAGCAGATTATCCGATAATGGACAATTGAGTTTTAGCTTACTCATTAAAGGGTTTAAGTTTGAGTACGCAGAAATGCAAGAGAAGTTCAACAACGATTATGCAGAGAGCAATAAATTTCCAAGAGCAGAATTCAAAGGAACTATCAGCAATATCAAAGAAGTCAACTTTACCAAAGATGGAACTTATAAAGTGGTTGTAAAAGGAACGCTTACCCTTCATGGCGTAACGAAACCTTTAACTGTGAACGGTTTAATCACTGTGAAAGCAGGCAAGGTTTCAGCAACAGGAAAATTTCCAATCGTAATGAAAGACTTTAATATTGATGCATCAGCAGTTACAGAAAAAGTGAATGCAGACATCAATGCAGTGTATCAATAGCCTTTTACGAAGGGCTATATTTTGCTAGAATACAATATGGGTGTATCTTTGCACCGACTTTGGTGGATTTGTTTATTGTTCAGCCAAGGTCCTAGCCAATACGGTACTATACCGCTATGGGTTAGTTTTTAGAACTAATAAACGTTTGAAGTGCATCCCCCCCCACATTCTGGCGTTTATTGGTTAATTAATCACTAAAAGTGTTTGAACCAATAGCTATGCTAATAAAAGAAGAACTTCAGAAAAGAATCCTCGTAATAGATGGTGCCATGGGCACGATGATACAAAGGCATCAATTAACAGAAGCCGATTACAGAGGTGAGCAATTTAAAGACTGGCATTTAGATGTGAAGGGGAACAATGATTTACTCTGCATTACCCAACCACAAATTATTAAGGGCATCCACTTGTTGTATTTAGAAGCAGGTGCAGACATTATTGAAACCAATACATTCAGTAGTACTACCATTGCAATGGCAGATTACGATATGCAAAGTTTGGCTTATGAGTTGAACGTAGCCGCCGCTAAATGTGCCCGCGAAGCAGTAGCGGAGTTTATGCAAAAACATCCAGGTACTGGGCCCAAATTTGTAGCCGGTGCAATAGGCCCATTGAATAAAACATTGAGCTTATCACCCGATGTAAATAATCCAGGATATAGAGCAGTCACATTTGACGAAGTAGCCAATGCCTATTACGAACAAATAGATGGATTGGTTAACGGAGGTGTAGATATTTTATTAATCGAAACCATTTTTGATACACTCAATGCAAAGGGAGCCATCTACGCAGTCAAAAAATATTTCAGAGACAAGGGCATACCAGAACTACCCATCATGATCAGCGGCACCATTACCGATGCATCGGGTAGAACACTGAGTGGGCAAACATTAGAAGCATTTTACACATCTGTATTACATGCCAACCCCATCAGCATTGGATTAAACTGTGCATTGGGTGCAGCAGAAATGAGAAGTCATATAGAAGAGTTATCACAAATAGCGGCCTGTTATACATCGGCCTATCCAAACGCTGGCTTACCAAATGCTATGGGAGAATACGATGAAGCCCCACATGAAACAGCACACTTTATTGAAGAGTGGGCCAAGCAAGGCTTCGTGAATATTGTAGGTGGTTGTTGCGGAACAACACCCGATCATATTAAACATATTGCAGACAACGTACAAAAAATGCAACCCAGACAATTACCTGTGGTTGAAACAACCATTTAAGCAATGAGTACAATCAAACCATATTTAAGACTTGCCGGATTAGAGCCCTTGGTCATAAGACCAGAAACCAATTTTGTAAACGTGGGCGAAAGAACCAATGTAACAGGTTCAAAGAAATTTGCACGCTTAATCAGAGAAAATAAATTTGAAGAAGCACTATCCGTTGCCAGACAACAGGTAGAAAGCGGCGCGCAAATATTAGACGTGAACATGGACGACGCTTTGTTAGAAGGCGTAAGTGCGATGACCACTTATTTAAATCTGTTACAAAGTGAACCAGATATAGCGCGCATTCCCATCATGATTGATAGCTCCAAGTTTGAAATCATAGAAGCAGGATTAAAATGCGTGCAAGGAAAATGTATTGTGAACTCCATCTCTATGAAAGAAGGCGAAGAAAAATTCATAGAGCAAGCATTCATTTGTAAATCTTTTGGGGCAGCAGTCATTGTAATGGCATTTGATGAAGTAGGCCAAGCAGATACCAAGGATAGAAAAATAGAAATCTGTCATCGTGCATACAAAATATTAACGGAGCAAGTAGGGTTTGATCCACAGGATATCATTTTTGATCCCAATATTTTTGCGATTGCAACAGGCATAGAAGAACACAATAATTATGCAGTAGATTTTATAGAAGCCACCAGAGAAATCAAGCGATTGATGCCATTGGCAAAGGTTTCAGGAGGTGTATCGAATGTGTCATTTTCATTTAGAGGCAACGACCATGTAAGAGAAGCCATCCACTCAGTATTCTTATTACACGCCATTAAAGCGGGTATGGATATGGGGATTGTAAACGCTGGGCAGTTGGTAGTGTACGATGAAATAGAACCCACCCTAAGGGCTTTATGCGAAGATGTTATCTTGAATAGAAATAACGACAACAACGAAGCCACAGAAAAATTAATTCAACACGCAGAAACCGTTAAGGCAAAGGGAAAAGTAGAAGTAAAAGATGAAGCCTGGAGAAAAGAGCCAGTAGAAAAAAGATTGGCGCATTCATTAATCAATGGTATTACCGATTATATAGACGAAGACACTGAAGAAGCCAGACAAAAATATCCAAGACCATTGGATGTGATAGAAGGACCATTGATGGATGGCATGAATATCGTAGGCGATTTATTTGGAGCGGGCAAAATGTTTTTACCACAAGTGGTAAAAAGTGCCCGCGTAATGAAAAAGAGTGTGGCCATTTTAACGCCTTATATAGAACAAGAAAAAGAAGACAGAAAACAAGCACACTTAGCGGCAGGAACAGTGAACGAGGAAACCGCTGGTGCAGCAAAAATATTATTGGCTACTGTAAAAGGAGACGTACACGATATTGGAAAAAATATTGTGGGTGTAGTACTAGGTTGTAATGGCTATGATATTGTAGACATGGGGGTAATGGTGCCAGCAGATAAAATATTAGAAGCAGCAGAAAGAGAGAAAGCAGATATTATAGGATTGAGTGGATTGATCACGCCATCCTTAGATGAAATGGTGCATATAGCGCGTGAAATGAAGCGTAGAAATATGAAGCAGCCCTTATTAATTGGAGGTGCTACCACATCTAGAATGCATACAGCTGTAAAGATTGCGCCAGAATACCAAAATGGTGTTGTTCATGTATTAGATGCATCCAGAAGTGTAACAGTTGCTGGTTCTTTATTGAATAAAGAACTAAAGACCCCATTCTTAGATGAATTAGTACAAGAGTACAGCAAACTAAAAGAAGGATTCGACAACAAAAAATCCGTAAAGCAATACCTGCCTTATGCAGAGGCATTGAAAAATAAAGTGGCTATTGATTGGGACAGTTATACTCCCCCTACACCTAGCTTTACAGGCACCAAAGTATTTGACCATTATGATTTGAATGAGTTAAGAACATTCATAGATTGGAAACCGTTTTTCATCACATGGGAAATGCATGGCAATTTTCCAGCCATCTTAACCGATGAAGTGGTGGGAACAGAAGCCACCAAATTGTACAATGATGCCAATGCTTTGTTAGATAAAATCATTGCAGAAAAATGGTTAACAGCAAAAGGCGTGATAGGATTTTGGGAAGCAGCCAGCAATAATGATGATATAGAAGTGCGTACTGAAAAAGAAAAAGTGCAATTGTGTTTTCATCGCCAACAAATCAAGAAAGCACCCGGACAACCTAATTTATCTTTGGCCGATTTTATCAGCCCAGCAACTGCTAATAAAAAAGATCATATTGGTGCATTTGCGGTAAGCATTCATGGCATTGAACCGCATTTAGAAAAATTTGAAGCAGCACACGACGACTACAATAAAATCATGTTGCAAGCATTGGCCGATCGATTTGCAGAAGCATTTGCAGAAGCATTGCACTTGCATACCCGTAAAGAATATTGGGGTTATGATGCACAAGAACAATTAAGCCCAGAAGAATTAATTAAAGAACAATACAAGGGTATTCGCCCAGCACCAGGCTATCCTGCTTGCCCTGATCATACAGAGAAATATAAGTTATTCGATTTGCTGAATGCACAAGACAATGCAGGAATCTCTTTAACGGAAAGTTTGGCCATGTATCCAGCATCATCAGTTTGTGGTTGGTATTTTTCGCATCCGCAGAGTCAGTATTTTGGAATTGGCAAAATAGAGCAAGACCAATTTAAAGACTATGCAGCCCGCAAAGGCATGGACGAAGCAACTGCTGAGAAGTGGTTGAGGCCGATAATGTAAGAATTTTTGTCGTTTATATTCGACATTTTAATAGTATATTTGTCGAATACAAACGACATTTATGGAAACCCTATTTAGTTTTCAGGCTGGCTTATTAAAAGGCATTCACAATAATTTTCGCAGGTACCTTCATGCCAATATTAATTGGAACCAACGAATGATTGGTATTAAAGGCCCAAGGGGTTCTGGCAAAACAACCTTATTACTACAATATTTAAAATTTGATTTAAAACAACCAGCAAATGCGCTGTATGTAACAGCAGATCATACATGGTTTTATAATCACTCTTTACTAGAAACTGCAGAAGATTGGTATAAAATGGGAGGGCGAATTTTAATAATTGATGAAGTTCATAAGTATCCGAATTGGTCAAGAGAATTAAAAAATATTTACGATGGGTTTGCCGATTTAAAAATAATATTCTCCGCCTCAAGTGCACTAGATATATATAGAGGAGAAGCCGATTTAAGCAGAAGAGTGATTCACTATAGCTTAGCAGGATTATCATTTAGAGAGTTCATAGAATTTTCAACACAACAAAAATTAAAAGCTTATTCGTTTAAAGACTTACTAAAAAATCATCACCAAATAGCAGCTAAAATAACAGAAGACCTACACCCCCTCCCGCTATTCAAAAAATATTTACAGTATGGTTATTTGCCCATTACAGCGGAAGGTGAAAAAGAATATCCTATAAAGCTGAATCAAATCATCAATGCAGTAATTGAAACAGATTTAGCATTTATTGCATCTTATGGACCAGGCACTGCGCTAAAAGTGAAAAAATTAATTGCAGTAATTGCAGAGTCGGTTCCATTCAAACCCAATATTAGTGCATTAGCGCAAAAATTAGACATAAGTAGAGACAGTCTTTATACTTATATATCTCAGCTAACACAGGCAAGAATAATCAACACCTTACAAGCTTCAGGGAAAGGAATTTCAACTTTGCAAAAACCGGAAAAGATCTATTTAGAGAATACGAATCTATCATACGCATTAACCAGTTCCCCAGATATAGGTAATTTAAGGGAGACATTTCTCTTTAATCAATTACAAAATGCTGGTTTGGTTGTAACTGCACCTAAAGAAGGTGATTTCTTGACAGAAGGCTATCATATAGAAGTAGGCGGAAAAAATAAAACGGCTAAACAAGTGAAAGCAACTGAAAAACACATCATTGTAGCAGATGAAATTGAAATAGGAATTGGAACCAAAATTCCGTTATGGCTATTTGGGTTTATGTATTAAACTATGGTTTTAGGCTTATTTATCTATCTCAATTCCTTTATTACTAACATTAAATTTTATGTTTAAAAGTAAGTTACGATTAGTTTCTATTTGATACCCTGAATTAAAGCATTCCGCATGGATTGAGTCGATAAAGTATTTACCAGTATGAACATCTTTATTATACATATAATCATACTTATAAATTATTTTATCCGATATCATTTTTGTAACACGATTTGCATTCCATGTTTTAGTATGAAATAAATTGGTTGTACCTCTATTGAGAGATTCAACTTTCATTTCCCAGACATACTTCAATCTAATAATTGAATAATCTAATTCTCTTATCCTAATTTCTCCTTTCAGGTATCCTCTTGCTAATCCTCCAACAGTTCGACCTAAAAATGAATCTTTAAAAGATTTATTTGGCATGAAACTTACAATATAAACAAGACCATATTTTTCATCCTTGTATTTGGAAATAAGTTTAAAGTCTAATATTCATAGAAGGATGCAAGGAAGAACAGGAGTA
>CAZCJR010000167.1:0-6781 GCA_964499225.1 uncultured Cellvibrionaceae bacterium
GAGACGGTGAGATGTTTAACCTTTCAGAGATTAATACTCTCCTCGGAAGGAATTATTCGTCAAAAGACGTAGCCCTAAAGTCCATCAAGGAAACCTATTCATACACTGGCAAAGTCGGTCAGTTGCAGAAACAAGTAGAGGCTCTCTCTTCCGGTTCTCAGCAGCCACAAGCTAGTAACGAATTGGAATCCACTGTGAAAGCACTTCAGGTACAACTTGAGGAATCCACGTTCTTTGCAGAACGTCCAGAACTCAAGGAGTACGCGACGACCCTTCGAGAAGCACGAGCGACTTCTGGCAAATCCCTTGCCGATATCGCGAGTAGCGAGGCTTACAAGTCTTTATTCGAGAAGGCGCTTGCGCAGGATGCAGTGCAGAAGAAACGTGCTGTCCTAGACCCGACCAACAGGCTAGGAACAGTCAAAAACAAGATGAGTGATGCACGAGAAGCCCTTAAATCGGGCAACGTAGACGGCGCACGAAGCGGTGCAGTCGAAAGCGTTCTTGAGGCGTACAATCTTTAATGACTCTCTGCCGTTGGTTTTAACAACCAAATATGGCATCAGAAACAGCAAATACACTGCTTTCTTACGGCGACACGGGCAGGAAAGAAGATGTAGTGTTGAACGCAATCGAAATCTTGACTGCGACTGAAGTTTCAATTTTCAACATGTTAGGGAAGACACAGGCTATCGACGCTGTTCACATCTTCTTGACCGACACCCTCGCGGCTGTTGCGTCCGGAGCGATTGCTGAAAGTGGAGATTACTCTGCAAAGGCGCTCTCCTCTCCTACTCGTATTGCTAACGTCGTTGAGCTTATTGCTCAGCCGTTCAAGGTGTCTCGTACACAGCAATCCATTCAGCACTATACCGGCCAAAACGAGCTTGCTCGTCAGACCGAGAAGGCGATGAAGGAATGGGCAAACTCCGCAGAATACGACCTCGTGCGCTCGACACTCGTGTCCGGCGTATCCGGTACGGTCGCTAAGATGAGCGGAATCATCGAAGCAACGTCAGTAGCTGCTAACCACACGTCCCACACATCTGGAACGGTTTGGTCAGCTTCTATTCTCGACGGCTTGATGAAGGGCTGTTGGGATAACTCCAATGGGGATGTCGCTACCGATATCTTCATGGGATCAATTCTCCGTGTTAACACCGACGGCTTCACACAGAAGACCAATGCGGTTGTAAACAACATGGGAATGACAGGTATCGTTCGTACAGTGTCGAGCTATGAGACTGCCTTCGGTACTCTCATGATTCACACACACCGATACTTGCAGGATTCAGCAGACGCTACTGGACGTGTTCTCGCAATCCGCCCAGAAAAACTCAAGGTCGCATTCTTGGAGAAGCCATACATCGACACCGATTTGGCTCGTTCGGGACCATACGACTTCCGAGCTGTAGCAGGTTCGTTCACGCTTGAGACACGAAACAAGCAGTCGAACTTCTACGCCGACGGATTTTTGAAGTCATGATCCTAGTGTAGTCAAAGAACTCTGCGTCTTTACGGGCGCAGGGACTCTATGAGTACAACCACAAAGGTGATTATCGGTTCCCATGTAAGGGAATACACCATGCTATATCCGCAGGAATGGGCAGACTTTCAGAAGGCGATCAAAGAGAAGTTATCGCTGTCTAAGGACGACTTCGGGAAGCTGGAAGGGTCAGACCTAGTAGAACGTAAGCTCTTCGAGATTCCCGAAACGCTCTATACGATTCTCAAGATGAAGCTTGCAGCAGAAGATTGGGAATGGTTCGGTACGAAAGAAGGTGCGAGATGGTTTGCTGGTCACTACCCACAATTTAGAACATCATCAAGAACATAAATTGTATGGTATGATGTTGCTATATGGAAATCCCATCAAAACATTGTGTAGTATGCGGAACAGTGTTCTTTAAACAGATAAACCAGTCATCTCATTACTGGATCGATATACGAAGATTTTGTTCAAAGAGATGCATGGGATTAGGCAAAAAGGGAAGGAAGTCATATGAACGAACTCCGGAACACATACAGAAGATGAAAACAGCCACAGCACATATAGATCAGACGAAGAATAGAATAAGATTTATCGAGATTAATAAAGGGAAGATAGGGAAAAGCATTGAAACCTTATATGGGAAAGATAAGGCCGAAAAACTTAGAGAAAATTTAAAGAGGCAGACAGGTGAGAAAAATCCAAACTGGCGGGGAGGGATGTCGAAGATACCCTATCCGAAAGAATTTAATAAAAAACTCAAAAATTATATTAAGGAAAGGGACAGGCTACGATGTCAGATTTGCGACGAACCTGAAAGTACACTACGGGACAAGGACATTTTGAGGAGAGGATTAGACGTTGACCACATAGACCACGACAAAAATAACAACAAGGAATCCAATCTTATAGCCCTATGTCGAAAATGCAACGGTCAGAAAAACAGTCATCCAGATTGGCAGAGGTCGCTACAGGAAAGGGCAATATCAAACTCGCTTGGTGCATGATCATCAAGGGAGACGACGCTGAGGTGGATGTATTCAAAAGGAGTCTTGAAAATATAGTCGAACATGTTGACGGTTTATTTATTACGATCACCCATAGAAAGGGTGAAAGAAGGAACGAGAAGTGCCACCTATTAGCAGAGCAATATGGGGCGCATGTCTCAGATTATGAATGGAACTATAGTTTTGCAGATGCAAGAAATTTTGCACTGAGCAAAATACCATCGGATTATAATTTCTGGGGGTGGAGCGATTCGGACGACGTTATTCGTGGCATTGAAAAGCTACGGGCTACCATCGAGGATAATCCGGGCGTTGATGCGTTCATTTTCAACTATCTCTACGCCTTCGATAAGTGGAAGAATCCTGTTGTTGTTCACATGAAGACCCGCGTTGTACGAAATGACGGGTGTGTTGAGTGGCGCGGTAGACTGCACGAAGACTTCCGCAACGTTCGAGAGATTGAGGCGAAGTTTGTTGATGGCATTGAATGGCTACATCTTTCCGACGAAACACGAACGGAAGACTCCAAGCGACGCAACGTTATTGTGGCCGAAGCTAGTGCAGAGTCAGACCCTAGCGACCCAAGAACATTTTGGAACCTCGCTAATGCTCTCAAGGCTGACGGGAAGAACGACGAGGCAATGGACGCATTCACGAAGTTCTTGGCTATGTCTCAGTCCGAAGAGGAGAAGTACATCGCACTTGCCCGTGTTTCCGAGATTTACATGCAGCAGGGAGACTCAGCGAAGGCTCTCGACGCTATTCGTGGTGCTATCGGCCTGCGCCCGTCGTATCCGGACGCTTTCATTGCATCGGCTCGCATACTTCTCTCAATGAATCGCCTGCCAGAGGCAAAAGAAGCTGTGATAATGGGGCTACAGATGAAACCGCCATACCATCAGGTCATCGTCTACAATCCAAGAGACTACGATTTAGAGCCATTGAAGCTATTAGCAGAGATTTATTTCCGCATGTCGCTGCCACAGCTATCCATGCAAGCGCTGAAGGCGTGTCTTGAAATCACACCAAAAGACGAGGATTTACAAAAGCTCATTCTCAAGATCGAGGTGGAGGCAAAGCGGTCGGACGACGTTGTAAAGCTCGTCGGGAAGATTAAAGACTTGGACGATATCGGACTAGCGGCTGCGCTCGCTAACATCGAACCGGAATTACGATCACATCCTGCGCTTACACACTTAAGGAACACACGCCTTATAAAGAAAACATCTTCCGGTAAGGATGTAGTGTTCTATTGCGGATTTACCGAAGAAGAGTGGACACCAGAAACGGCTATTACGAAGGGCATCGGAGGCAGTGAAGAGGCGGTCATTCACCTTTCAAAGCGATTGGCCGAGCGTGGGTACAACGTAAAGGTCTACAACAACTGCGGTCATACCCGCAAAACCTTCAACGGGGTAGAGTTTCTGCCATTCTGGGAGTGGAACTACCGTGATAAGCAAGATGTTGTTATTTTGTGGCGTTCCCCAAGGGCGTTGGAGTTTGAAATTAACGCACCGAAAATTATTCTCGACATGCACGACGTTGTCGGAGTTGGTGAGTTTACAGAACCCCGCATTGCCCGTGTTTCGATGGTGATGTTCAAATCGAAGGCTCACAGGACGCTGTACCCACAGATTCCCGACGAGAAATGCTCGACTGTGTGCAATGGAATCGACTGGGACGTATTCCAGCAGGACATCGTTAAAGAGCCTGGGCTGATTGTGAACACATCTTCCCCCGATAGGAGCCTTAAAACCCTTCTCAACGCATTTAAACGCGTCAGGGAGGCCGTACCCACAGCTAGATTACAGTGGGCTTACGGCTGGGGAGTGTGGGACTCGGTATTTTCGGGAGACGCGACGCGGATAGCATGGAAAAATGAGGTGATTGCACTTGCTGAATCTATCCCAGGAGTAGAGATTCTTGGAAGACTTGGCCACGAGGAAGTCGCAAAGCTCTATCAGCGTGCGTCAATCTTCGGATACCCCACAGCGTTCTATGAGATTGACTGTATTTCCGCCCGTAAAGCACAGGCAGGTGGTGCATGGCCGATTGTTACCGACTTCGCCGCACTCGATGAAACCGTACAACACGGATTCAAGGTAAAGACTGATGCTGAAAAAGAAAACTGGGGGAAGCCCTACCAATTCGACTTTGGGCTACAAGAAGAGAATGCGACCGATGAATGGGTGGCGGAGTGTATTCACGCACTGCAAAATCCACCAGATTCAGAGCGTATTTCACGAATGAGAGAGTCGATGAAAATATACTCTTGGGAGAATATTACCGACGCATGGGAAAACGTGCTAAAATAGAGATATGGAAAACGTAACTCCTTCAATAGCAGAGGCTGGATTCTCCGACGTTTTAGCAGGGGCGGAGTTGTTTAAATTGCTTCGTGTTGGTGCTGAGGAACTCATGTTTCCACAGAATAAAGACATGCTTGTTGGTATCGCGGACTTCGTGAACAAATACGGCGACGCTATTCCGAGAATCCGCCAAGCTATGCGGAAGATGCACGCAACATCAACGCCGCTATCTCATATTAGCCAGTTTGTTATGCTACAAAACAAGCGCATGGATATGAAAGCGTCGCTAAGCACGCTTGAACGTGAACTCTCGATGTATGAGTAGTACTACCATCGTCAGCGGGAGGCCGCCGATTAAATCCGAACAGACTCAGCAGGTCAGTGGCTCTGTTACAACGGTAGCCCCATTGCCATTTGCTCTTCAATATGAGGAAGCATCTTCTACGATTACATACATTGGAGAAGCAGCGGCAGGTTCAGCGACGAGTGCTGCCGTGTGGCGTATTAAGCGTATGGATACTACGACGGGCATCATCATTCTATGGGCTGGTGGTGTTGCTACATTTACAAATACTTGGACGGGGCGAGCAGGGTTCACATACTCATAAACCTATTCTATGAACTGGTCAGCACGAATCGACAGGAAAAGTGAGGTAGATGTTTCGGGGATAATGACGTATGCCATCGCTATCCTATGCGACGGGAAAGAGTGTCTAAACGGCGTTGAAATTGCTGGTGCGCCTGAAACAATACAGCAGCTTATTTCCGACAAAGTAACTGCATTCGCCGGAGCTTATGAAATGGCAGATACGATGCCACAAGTGGGGGATGTTCTTTCCATCATTGGAACAGTAGACCCAACCCTCTCGCTTCCAAAGATTGAGGGTGTAGGTGTACCAGACGAACCAGTAGCTGAGTAACTATGTCATATCGCGTCTCCAACGGAGCAGGAACGTCGTTTAACACAGCGGCAAACTGGGATGAGGGGGTAAATACTCCCTCTATTCACGCATCTACAAACATTACAGTCTCTTCCGGTGGTGTGTATTCGGCAGCGTTTACCGCCCCTAATCTCGTAAACGCCTGTACAGGTGTTCTAGTGCCTGTAGCAGCCAAAGGAACGGCTGGGAGCATCCTAGCGACCCTACAGCAGTACAACGGCGCAGCATGGGTAGACACGGCGGCTACGGTTACTGTTGCTATTACATCTCTTGTTGCTTCCACTCATACCTTTTTCAGATTCGGTACTCCTTATGTTTTTACAACGCTTACTGCTGGGTATTACCGCATTAAGCTGAACACTTCCGGCGCTTCGGGCACAACGTCTATCGCCGCAGACTCCGGTGCAGCAAACTTTGCGTACATTGCGTACATGAACAACAATGTCGTCCCAGGTGCTGGGGACGATGTTCACATTGTTTCGCCGAACCAAGGTACGGCACTCACAATCGCTCTTGATTCCTCTCCTTCTCTCGGGTCAGGCGGTAACACGTCCGTACCAACATTCCGCTCATGGCAGAATGCTATTGTTTTAGCGAACCTAGGGCAACTGGCATTCGCTACAGCGTCGAGCAGAACAATCACCTGTAGAGGAAACATCATCATCGAGAGTGGCGGCTGGCTTCAAATGGGTCAGACTTCTGCAAAGATTGGTGCAGGGCTTACTGCAAAGATTAGCTTTGACCAAAATGGCGTAAACGTAAACTACGGACTTATAAAGCTCAACGGTGGGATTGTTTCAATGCAATCTACAGCGCTCACCTATAGAAAGACAACACTATCCTCAGGTACTGGTGTTGCAGCAAGCCCCTTCGTAGCAGCAGACTCAGTAGACTGGACTGTTGGGGACGAGCTTTGTTTTGTGCCCGTTACGGATAGCGCAACCAACTATGACGAAACCGAAACACGCTTCATTATCACCAAAAACAGCGCAACGTCTTACGTTCTTTCTGCTACAGCAGGAGGCGGAGAAGTAG
>CAZCJR010000168.1:0-6272 GCA_964499225.1 uncultured Cellvibrionaceae bacterium
GCCCCTTTGGTGCCCTGAAAGCCAAACTCAACACTTTGATTGGGCTGAATGGTTCCATTCCAGCTGAGGTTTCTAGCCGTGTAGGGGTTACTGCCGGTGAGCGTTGTGTTGTAACTGCTGGTGATCCGATTATCGCCGCTGTACTGCCAGTTAATGTTCCAGCCGTTGATTGCGCTAGCACTAGTATTGGTTATTTTTATTGTGGCAGAAAACCCATTATTCCACTGATTGGTTACCACGTACTGGCAGCCAGCGTAAGCTTGGGTGGATAACGTGGATACTGCAACAGAAACCCCCAATGCCCAGATAGCACGCCTTAGCGTGCCAGTAGGGCGAGGGTTTAGCGCAGAAGCGTTAAAGCTACTCATAGTTTCTTCCTCGAAAGTAAAGGCCGAATCGATTCGGCATGGTTGTTTTAAAGCACTTGCTAAAAACTCTGTTTCTCGACTAAATAATGGCGCGTGATTGCGCTAACATTTTATGCTTGGAAAACTGCCGCTAATGTTTATGTCGTGTTAAATTGAATTTATGAAAATGTACAGACTGGAATAGAGAGCGGTTAGCGCAAGAAGATAGAACGAATGCAAAAACGTCTCATGAGTGTAACTTTGGTTGCCGCCATTTCTGGCAGGTATTTTTATTGTTATTTTTAAATAGCAGGCGGTCGGTAAAGCCTGCCTCGGCTAAAAGATTATTCGTGCAACATTGTTATTAATAAATTCATTTTTTTAAACTAATTAGTTAATTAATGTGACTCGATCGATATTGTCTTCGTTTTATTTTGGTTTTCCAAAAAGTCTTGTTTTTAAGTGGTTTTTTGCAGTTTTATGCAATGTCTGCTTTTTTGTCAGCGCAATGATTACAAAAATTATCAATTGCTTAGTGAATTTTCATTACCTGTATTTTTTTGTGTCACCTATGAAAAATACAGTGTTCGCGTAGGTCAAAAATAGTAGTTAGCTACTAAACGTTATTGGAAATAAAAAGTCTTTATTTTATTGCGGGAGCACGCATCCTTGTCTGCTCCAGTGAAGTTGATTCGATATTTACACATTGTCGGATTGATCCGACAATATCTGTCCAAATAACGTTACTACAACATCTTTTACCGGAACATCTTGCGGAAGATGCGGGCCGATTTCGTAACAAATGTCATTGATTGATCTGTTTCCATCGATTAGCGACAGTATCGCGTCAATAAGTGGGTGTGAGTCCCGGCTCGAATAATTGTTTTGCGGAATTGTCAGATGATGCATCACCAGCCAAGGTGCTAATGCGCCGTCAATGATTGGTGTGTTTTCATGCGATTTATTTTTTACCGCAGTAAATGTCCACACTTGTTCCTGACGTAATCTCGCCTCCAACGGTGAGCGCAAGTAATCCGTATCGGTGACGGATTCTTCACTTAACACAAAATCAGCTAGCGCGATAAACTCTTTGATTTCTCCTGCGCTGTACTTCAGTTGCACCGGTAAATGACGGGTGAATAACAATGGCCCGGAATTCAACCAATATCCGCCCGGTGTCAGTTTCTCATGAATCACTGCAATCAAATCCCTGACGTCACCGCCGTTAACATCAATAAACCAGGGTGTGATAATCAGGTCAAAACTTCCGCTGATAAAGGGCAGTTGCCACACATTAGCGCCTAAAGGAAACCAGGTTGCACGCAGGTTGTCCTTATCGAGCGGAGGTTCCACTGACCAGCATTGTGCGTGCTCAAAACCAATCTGCGGAAAATTTTTGAATTCGCCAATCGCGATAGGCTGGCGGTGATGGATCAGTTCATTGGCTGCGGCCAGTACCAACGGATTACTGTCCAGCGCAACTGTGTATTCAGGTTTTAAATGGATATGTAAATCCCAGCTCAGCCTACCTGCACCGGCGCCCAATACCAATATTCGAGCCGGTTTTAAGGGGAGCTGTTGGATCGCGGCCAAGGTTCGTTTGAACGCAGCAGTGTTTTCCGGGTTGGCAACGGCGGTGGAATCCCACGCCCAGTCACGCAATAACAAATCGAAGTACTCGCTTAAATCCCCAGGGTTCATCTGGCTCAGCTGTTCATCCGGAATTGGATCAATCCCGTGCTTGTGCATAAGCGACACGATAGTGTTTAGGTTTACCTGACTCGCTCTTTGTATCTCGGTAAGCCGTTGACGGGTTGAGGTGGTTAAATCGTAGCGCGACAGTGATTCATGTAGCGCCGCCAATCCCTGCTGTGCAATGTGTTGCAGAGCGGCAGTTTGATGTTGCCAGATCAATTTTTGATGTGCGCCAGCGGGAAATAAACAGGGAACATCGCCAAGTGAAAAGTGATCAGTGCCGCAGCGGCTACATTGGAGTGTTTCGAATCGAAATCCCTGTTGCGCACCGCTGCCGCAATTAGGACAGCGAATACTTTCGATAAGATGCTCGGGATACTGCTTGTTGTTATTCATTCGTTTATTACCCGTTCAGGTTTGATAGTTGTACCAGTCAGCTGCAAATCCGTTGCTCAAAAAGCAAAACGCCTTCTACAGCAGAGCAGTAGAAGGCGTTTGGCTATAGCGTGTCAAACAAGTCCTTTCAAATAAATGAGATTACACGAGGCCCAAGGTGCTGCTACCCAAGTTGATGCCGGTCAAGCCCATGCCTTTCGGAATAGCGCCATTTAGGTCATAAACGTTACCGCCTGAGCGAGCAGAGTATCCACTTGCAAAACCGGGCATTTGTGTTGCGACAATAAATGGACCATTGCCAGAGGTGTGGTCCATACCGTTACCCATGCAAGTCACTTGCACAACCACTGTGGAATTGATGAGTGGTTGACCATCTGGGCCTGAGGTTTTGCGCAGTTTATCAATAAGATAAGCCGGTACATCATTCAAGTAGCGCCACATTTCGGTGAACGCAGCATTAGACGGTGAGCCGTGGCAAGCTTGGTGCGCGTCTTGGGTCCAAGAGGTGTTATGGCCAAGCCAGTCACCTTGGTGATTACCCAATTGCAGGGTTGCAACCTTGGTGATACCGCAAGCGAACGCGGCAACAATAATGTCAGCTTGTGATTTACCAGTAGCCTGCATGTTCGCAACACTTGCAGTTATGCCGGTTCCACAGTTGGTAGTGGTTGAGCCACTGCTACTGCTGCTATTTGCAGCCGCAGTATTGGTTTTGATTTTTTTCAGAGAATCAATGTGCTCCTGATAGCGCGCATATTCCTCGGTGCTGAGTTTGCTCTTGATGGATTCGAGTGCGCGCAATTGTGCATCGTAAGACAGTGCATAGGTAGTGTCGGGTGTTGTGCCACCACCACCGCCCCCAGTGCCGCTGAAAATACTAGCCAGTGCCTGGGTCGGGCTATCTTGGCAAGGGCCGATATTGCTGCAAAGGGTGCCGTTGGTGGTGGCCTTGGCGCCCAGATAGATAGAAGAGCGCGGTGTACTGCTGCCGAGCACTGATGCTATGCGCCTGTCCATGGTGGGTGAGTTATAGTCTGTCACGCCTAATGAGTTCATTGCAGTGGCGTGGCCAGAGGTGATTACATCAACCTGACGGAAGTGGCAGATATCAGAAACCGCATAACCTTGTGGACCGTAAGGGCGGGTTATCTGATTCATCTGGCTGGCGCTGGATGGCATCCATTGACCGGACGCAGCACCGCTGTTCAGGTAGCAGAAAACCACCCGCTTATTGACAGCGGTTTGCGCCATGGCATGGCGATTGGCAAGCACTCCGCCGATCACAGCTGAGCCACGTAACAGGCCAGCTGCAATACCGGATTTACCAATCAGGTCAAGGAAGCGGCGGCGATCTTGTTTTACAAAATCTTCGCGGATTTGTTTGTTACCGCTGTAGTAATCTTCTTTTAAATACGCATTAAGTGCAGCAGGGCCATCTTCGAGCTTTTTATGATGCTCCATCGCCTCAAGTGCATCTTCTTCTGGCAGATGGCGAAATTTGCTATCAATCTTTTTCATAACCAAACCTCTTGGATTTAGAATTCTGTTTTTGGTTGTCTAGCTAACGGGTGGGGTATTTCCCCACCCGTTAAGCTTTAGCGACGGAAACGAATTACGTTAGACATACCCAACTCTTTCAGCATGGCTCTTGGGTTGCCATTGCTTGCATTCAATCTGGTTTTCAGTGCGTCATTAACGCAGGCCAGTTGCCCTTGTTGCTGGGTAGAGAGTGCAGTTTCCAGCGTAGTATCCTGGAATTGTCTGCTTAACGAATAACCCGTCGCATAGCGGAATGATTTTTGGATCAAACACGCATCAACTCCCGGCAGGTCATTGGCCACCATCACTTTGCCTAAATCTTTAGAGCCGGTGAACGGCAGACCTGGTGAGCCAGTATCTTTCTCGCTGTTCACTTCATTGAAGCCAACAGTACCTACACCATTAGCGCCAAACAGGCGGCCGCCATTGTTAACCATTGGAATCTCAACCAAATTGGTACGAGCTTCGTCACCTTTCAAATCCATCGCTTTCTGCACAACTTTGCCGTTGCTCAGTGCGCGTGGCATGCCCAAGTGGTCAAAATCATCTACTGCGAAGAGTGGGTTGATAATGGCGTTATGGCATTGTGCACATGGCGTTCCTGGTACAGCGGTTTGCATATCATAGAAACCGGTAGTAGTCAGGTTGCCTGCTTCCAATGCAACTTGAGCATCAGCAGCAGCCTTATCGCGCAGGCCGGTGTTGTCTTCGAATGACGTTGGCAATGGAATGTTTTGGCACAAGATGTCCTGACGAACATGCACTGCACGCTTAATTGGCGATGTACGGCCAGCGTGAGCATTGACAGTCATAAATGCACCTGATGCCAATACACCACCACGTTTGGAGGTGGCAGTGTTCACCATCCGCCAATCGGTAGCGCTAGTACCACCGCCACTCATACCGTAGTACTGCGACAGAGTGCTGTTCAATACCGTGTAATCACCAGTGTAGATATCGGTGAATGGCAGGTTGTTGTAGAACGCGTACTTATAGATTTCGCGAATCTCTTGCGCCATTGAGTCTTTCACCGCTTGAGTGAAGTTGGAGCTGCCAGTACGGCTCATATTCACAACGTCATCGGTACGGAACCACAAACCAGCGAATCGGCCGATGTGCACTTTGCCCAAATCTGAATCCAGCAGGCGATCAATTTGTTGGCCGAGTGAGGTTGCATTTTCAAGTTGGCCACTGGCTGCTGCGCTCAACAAGGTTCTGTCGGGTGCACTACCTGTATACATGTAGGCCAGAGAAGATGCGAACTCGTAAGGATCCAGTGCGTAGGCAGTGCCATCAGCAGTTTGGAATACCGAGCTGTTACCCCATGATTGCGAACGCGCTTGGCTAACTGGAATACCCAGTTCGCTGCGATAAAGGAACTGTGGCGACATCAATACAGTTTGAATTGCCCAACGCAAGCCGGTAGGGCCATTACGAACAATTGCAGTGTACTCAGTTCTCTCCTCAGTCGTTAATGGACGACGGAAAGCCAAATACGCAAAGTTATCGATGAAACTGGTTGCACAGTTTGCAGAAGTGGTATCGCCACAATTGTTCAACGTAACGGCGTTGTTAGTGATTGCCCAAGCCGCAATATCTTCCGCATTTTTCTTGTAAGACAACAAGCGCGCTTCTGAAACCGGTTCAGTCAGGTGGTTAGGCAGATTAGCGACCATTTTGTCAGGGTTAGCCAATTCTTTCGAACCAAAGTTTGCTGGCAGAGTTCTGTTGAACAGCGCTTGCAATGAGTTTTGGTACTCGAAAGAGGTCAGTAACTTGACTGAGCGGATACCGTACTTCACCGGTGTCGATGTGTCGCACGCAACTGCCTGTGTTTCTGCGCGGCCTTTCAGAGACCAGAGGTAAGCGGCCAAATGATCAGCGCAATTTGCATCAGTGCAACCCCCGACGCGCGGGAACATTTGCTGTGCAATGAAGGTGCTTAGCGCTGAGACAGTTGGATAAGCAAAGGTATTCACATTGAATGCGACCCCTGCAAATATACCATCACCATCGGGATCTTCATGACAGCCGGCACAACCTTTAGTCCTGAAGATGTTTCCACCAGTGGTGGCATTACCAGGGAACGCCACGCTGCTGGTGCTACCCGAGCTTGAGACAGTACCCGAGCTTGAGACAGTACCGGCACTTGAACTTACCGCAGCGGCAGAGCTGCTGGTGTTAGGCGCAGAGGACGTGGTTGAAGGTGCATACACCAGGGTGCGTGGCGCGGTAGCCGGAGCAGGGATGCTGTCGGTGTAGCTGATGACTTTGTAGTCATAGCTGCCGGCGGCA
>CAZCJR010000169.1:0-6208 GCA_964499225.1 uncultured Cellvibrionaceae bacterium
CGATTGGTCTCCAATTGGTGATCTTTTACCAGCACTGCAACCACCGAATCAGCGCGCTGTTTGGATAAGCTCACATTCGCGGCGCCATCGCCGGTGTCATCGGTATGGCCAACCACGTAGAGCAGCAAATCGGGATTGCGTGTTAGCAATTCAGCAATTGCATCCAGTGTGGGCTTTGATTCAGGTTTGACTTCTGCTTTGCCGGTATCAAAATAAATGCCGTAAATCAGCGCTTTACCATCGGCATCAATCTGCTGTTTCAGGTTATCGGCATTTACATTCACTAAACCTGTTTGCACCGCTTTTTCTTGCAGGATAACTTGTTGCACGCCGACTTGTGACTCGTAAGCACCAATAAACAAAGCGATATACACATTGCCAGTTGGCAGTGATTTTTTCCCAAGCACATAATAAGGGTTGCGATACCAGTTATACACATCACCCGATATAGCCAGTTGATCACCAAGATCATTAACTTGCTTATCATTACCACACTGATCTAACTCGCATTGAGAAATAAAAATAAAACCTGCGCCAGTTAATGCAGCTTTGTAATTTTCATACACTTTTAAGGTTGATGTATTTTCAATAGTGTAAGCGTGCTTGGTTAAATCACCCGTTAATTGCAACGGCGCTTTTTCTGTGGCGTTAATCGCGTAAGGGATTTTTACTGTTTCAGTATCAATTTTTTTATGGCTGTAAATTTTTGCACCCGGGTACCGCGGCAACATGGCATTATCTTTGGCTTTATCTTCTGCAGACAGGGGATCCAATGGTTCTCCTGCTGATCCCGCGTAGGCGGCATCGACTTTTACCAAACCAGTTTCAAGCGGCTCTGATTCAATAATCACTTGTTGTACGCTGACACTATCGTTGTAGGAACCAAAAAACCAAGCGACAACAATTTTGCCCTTGGGTGACTCTTTTTCACCAATCCAATAGTAGGGATTACGGTAGTGGTTATAAACATCGCCCCTAACTGCGATAGAAGAGCCTAATTCCTCCGCTTGATCTTCACTACCACAGGCCTCAAGCGCACAGGAAAACAGCGGTTTAAAATTCAACTGTTTAGCGGCGGCAATGTAGTTTTCATACACCTTAAGCGATGAAACATTTTCAACGTCGTAATTGTGCCAATACAGATCACCTACCGTATCCAGTAGCGTAAAACTGTATGGCTTTTTGCTGATATCCAGAACGGAAACAGGAAGGGAAAATTTTTCATAGTCATACATTTTCGCCTGACCCAAGCGCGCCTCAGGATAGGCGGAAAACAGCGGATGATCCTGATCATAACTCGCATAGAGCGGCTGACAAATCAGCACTAGAGAAAGTGACAACAACGACAAATTTCGACGCGACATAACAACTCCTTGGTTAGTTTTAGTGGGACAATTGTGGGCACAGATTATTACAGAGAGTTGGCAAGACTAACGCTAATAACTGAATAAACGATGAATGGAGATCACAAAATCACACCGCATTTAATGCCATAAAAAAAGCGCTACCTGATCACAGGTGGCGCCTTTTTTAAAAACCCAGATTACCTAGCATTTAACCACTTTAGTCTTTGCCACAAGGTCATGAATACAACGTTTTTCCGCGCTGAAAATAAACAGCACATTGATCAAACTAAAAAGCTGGCCAACAAAAGGAATCTGGCCGGGCAACAAATAGACTGCGTAACGAATCAACAGTTGCGGTTGAAACACGGGAAGGTTGCCATTGAGATCGACAATTTTTATTTCCAACACCTTTTTACCGATAGTCTGACCATTAGCAACCAAAAAGCGGTAATTGATTACCAAGTAAATAACAAGGCTCAAAATACCCATGCCAAACATGTAAATAAACCCAGGTTCACGCCCTTCCATCATGCCATCGAAGCCACCGGTAAAATACATTATCGGCACAAGGACTAGCATCATGATAATGGAATCGATAATCGAAGCACCTAAACGCGCCCAGCGCGACGCTAGCGGCTTTTCACTATCATCAACTTGATCAACAAGTTGGGATTGGGGCGTGCTATAAACGTTACTGTCACTCATAAAAAGCTCCTGCTTCTATTTTATTCGGAGGGATAAACCTGCATGGTTTTTGTAAGGCTCTGGAACTATAGCTAGAAATTAGGAATATGAGAAGGCATATAAATCACCACTACGAGCGCTAATGATTAAAACGGATAAGTCAAAAACGAGAAGTGGATTTGGTTTACCAAAAAGTGAATCGCAATGGGGTAGAGGATATTTTTACCCAGGGTGTAGCTCAGCCCATACAAAAATCCCGCAAGCGAATACACCCAAACGGCCGCGCCGCTAACACCGGCGTGAATGGCGACAAACACAAAGGTCACCAGCAGGAGTGGAATAATTTCTTGCAGGGCGCGATTAGCCGTAAAACTCGCGACTGCATTGCGCAGGTTCTGCTGAAATAAGAACCGCATAAACACTTCTTCAGCCACGCAGGTTATCAACAAACTCACCACCGCAAACTGCAGGATTTGCTCTATCGGTTTAGGCTGCCACTGCAAACCCAACACCGGAATCGCAACGCTGATTATGAATAGCGGAGCCAGAAACAGCAGTGAAACAGAAACCCATCTACTCGCGACAAACTCATTGGCGCGCAGTTTTGGCCACAGCAAATACAACAATAGAAAACCGGCAATACCTTTAGCGAAATCAACCGACAATTGATAGCGCGCAGCTTCTCCGGCATCGCCCGCTAAACTAAACAGCAGCGGATAAGCAAATCCCTCCGGCTCATAACTCGCCACCCAAAACGCCAGTGGCACCAGCAATAAAAACAAACCTACTTTGATCCAACAATTCAATTCTTTTTTGCGGAAAAACGACGCGAGACAAGCAATACCTAATAAGCCCACTGCATTAGCCCAAGGCAGCCAACCTACCCTAACCAACACTGCGACCACAGCCGCCAACGCAAAACCTAATATCAATTCTTTTTTATTCACGATAATTTTTCTTCACGGTACTTGTAGGTTGGTGCGGAGCGCAGCGATGCCCAACATGAATCTCAACCGATAACATCTCGTCCGACTGACTCAACCAATTTTCTAAAATGCTCCGCCAAGTCAACTATTCTCATATCAATCAGAGTAATTGAATCTTTTTCATAGCTATAGCGAGCCTTTGCAAATACATCTTTAAATTTTTCTAGTGATACCTTCAGCTCTATGGAGTGATCTATTTCTTTCGATTTTGCATCCATGATATTAAGTATAGAGTGATCAATTTTAGAAAAAAGCTTCACTAGATCATGGCCCCATTCCGTTTCAGCCACGGACTGATAAATATTATCGATCCCTGTGGGTATTTTATATTCAATAGAGGATAGCGACTTTAAATATATCTCAATTGCCAGCGCTGCATTTATAGCAGCAGGTCTATCGAGCCCTTCTTCACGACATAATATTGATGCTTCTTGATATTTATTTGCGGCTAGCCAAACAGTTACGACCTTCTCCATAAATCTCTTCCTCATCAACAAAAAAGGCCGACTCTCTCGAATCGGCCTTTAATTTTTAAAGATTACCTACTCACCAAAAAACTTCTTAACCCCATCAAACCAACTCGACTGTTTCGGCGAGTATTTTCCGCCTTTCATGGTCGTTTGGAATTCTTTGAGTAGGTCTTTTTGTTTGCCGGTGAGATTGACCGGTGTTTCAACTACAACGCGGCAGAGCAGATCGCCAACACCGCCACCGCGCACGGGTGTTACACCTTTGCCGCGCAGTTTGAAGAGTTTGCCAGTTTGGGTTTCTGCCGGGACTTTTAATTTCACGCGGCCATCCAGCGTTGGTACTTCCAATTCGCCGCCGAGTGCTGCATCGACAAAATCGATGGGGACTTCGCAATATAAATCGGCGCCGTCGCGTTTGAAAATATTGTGTTCGCGCACATGCACTTGCACATACAGATCGCCACTTGGCCCGCCATCCGCGCCCGCTTCACCTTCGCCAGATAAACGAATGCGATCACCGGTATCCACACCTGATGGCACTTTAACTGAAAGGGTTTTAGTTTCTTCAGTGCGGCCTTGACCATGACAGGATTTGCAAGGATCAGAAATAATAGTGCCGCGCCCGCGACAAGTAGGGCAAGTTTGTTGCACGGAGAAAAAGCCCTGCTGCATACGCACCTGACCGTGGCCACCACAGGTGGTACAGGTGACAGGTTTGCTACCAGGTTTTGCGCCTGAGCCGTCGCACACTTTACAACTGACGAGCGTGGGAACTTTGATTTGTACGCTGGTGCCTTTAACGGCTTCTTCCAAACTCAGTTCAAGGTTGTAGCGTAAATCGGAACCGCGTGCCGGACCACCGCGACCACCACGCCCGCCTGCACCACCAAAAATATCGCCGAACACATCGCCAAAAATATCGCTGAAATTATTAAAGCCAGCACCGCCGCCCATGCCCGCTTGACCATCAACACCTGCGTGACCGTGACGATCATAGGCCGCGCGTTTATTGTCATCGGAAAGTACTTCGTAGGCTTCGTTTGCTTCTTTGAATTTCTCTTCCGCAGAGGGATCATCCGGATTTCTGTCTGGATGGAATTTCATCGCCACGCGGCGATAAGCTTTTTTCAATTCTGCTGCGTCTACACTTTTTTCGACGCCGAGCACTTCGTAGTAATCGCGTTTTGCCATGGTTACACCGATAGTAGAAATGTGTTTTACATTTCAAATAATAATTTCATCGTAGCCCGTATGGAGCCTAGCGCAATACGGGGTTGATCATTTAAAACATTCCCCGTATTTCGTTAGACTCCATACGGGCTACATTTGCCTGATTCTTACATGACAAATGCGGGCAAGCCCGCATTTGTTTTTTAACCTGGTAATTCATGATGGATAGAGCTTGCACTCCACCCATCCTACGAATTATTTATCTTCTTTCACTTCTTCGAATTCAGCATCTACTACGCCGTCATCCGCTGCTTTGTTGTTGCCGCCAGCTTGTTGCGCACCAGCGCCAGCATTTGCACCTGCCGCTTGTTGTTCAGCGTAAAGTTTTTGCGCGAGTGAACCTGAAGCTTCAGTCAGTTTGGTTGTTGCTGCTTCGATCTTCGCGAGATCATCGGCCTTGGCAACATCGCGCGCCTCAGTCAATGCGGCTTCGATGGTTGCTTTTTCTTCTGCTGTGGCTTTATCACCTGCTTCTTTCAGGGTTTTTTCCGTTGCGTGGATCAAACCTTCCAGCGTGTTGCGCGCAGCGACGATTTCAGCAAATTTGCGGTCAGCATCAGCATTGGCTTCTGCATCTTTCACCATTTTTTGAATTTCATCGTCGCTCAAGCCAGAAGAAGCTTTGATCACGATTGATTGTTCTTTACCGGTGGCTTTGTCTTTCGCGCTTACGTTCAAAATACCGTTTGCATCGATGTCAAAAGTCACTTCAATTTGTGGCATACCGCGCTGTGCAGGTGGAATATCGCTCAGGTCAAAACGACCGAGTGATTTGTTTTGCGACGCTTGCTTACGCTCACCTTGCACCACGTGAATAGTTACCGCAGTTTGGTTGTCATCAGCAGTCGAGAAAATTTGCGATTTCTTGGTAGGAATCGTGGTGTTTTTGTCGATCAACGGAGTCGCAACGCCGCCCATGGTTTCAATACCGAGCGTCAGAGGAGTCACGTCCAACAGCAATACGTTGGTGGTTTCACCTGACAGTACTGAACCTTGAATCGCAGCGCCGATGGCTACAGCTTCATCCGGGTTTACGTCTTTACGCGCTTCTTTGCCGAAGAAATCAGCAACCGCTTTTTGTACCATTGGCATGCGGGTTTGACCGCCGACCAAAATGACGTCGTCAATTTCGCTCAATGATTTACCGGAATCTTTGATCGCCAGTTTTACCGGCTCCATCGAACGATTAACCAAATCTTCTACCAGCGACTCTAACTTTGCGCGAGTCAGTTTTACTACCAAGTGTTTTGGGCCTGATGCATCGGCAGTGATGTAGGGCAAATTCACTTCGGTTTGCTGGCTGGTAGACAATTCGATTTTGGCTTTTTCTGCCGCTTCTTTTAAGCGTTGCAATGCCAGTGGATCATTGTGCAAATCGATGCCGGTATCTTTCTTGAAAGTTTCCGCAAGGAATTCAATCAAACGCATATCAAAGTCTTCACCACCGAGGAATGTATCGCCGTTGGTTGAAAGTACTTCGAATTGATGTTCG
>CAZCJR010000170.1:0-6204 GCA_964499225.1 uncultured Cellvibrionaceae bacterium
AAAGATTTGCCACTATTTACGAGTATCATTCTGATTCTGCTAAGTTTATTGCATCACCCAATGCTTATGCACCAAGAACAGAAGAGATTGCCAACTATACCATGGGATATACAACACCGATTTTTTCTCCTACTGGCGGAATGAAAATTTCTGCTACCGATCTGGCAAAATACATGATCATGCACAGTAGAATGGGTAAAGCCAATGGTAAAAGAATTATTTCTAGAAGAAGTGCGAGGAAAATGCAAACAATGATTTCCGAAAAAGAACAATATGGTTTAGCCCTGTCCAAATCAAATAAATTAATCAACGGAATTACTTTAACAGGACATACTGGATCTGCTTATGGATTAAACAGTGCTATGTTTTTTGAACCCAATAAAAAATATGGGTTTGTTGTAATTATTAATGGTAGTGAGCAAAAATATATGGATGGTTTTAATGCAATACTTAAAAAAACAGTGAATAGCTTATACGAAAATATTATTTTACAATAATTCACTTTCTGTTTGAATAATGCAATACCCATTAATACTTAATCAATATCCAGGGAATCTACAACTATATATCCCAGATCCTTTATTAATTAAAACAACTTACGAATCATTATATTTGAACAATGCAGCAACGCTTTTTCCTTTTTGGGCAAAAGTATGGCCATCTGCAATGGCCTTAAGTTTATTTCTTCAACAAAATGGTGATTTAATAAACAACAAAAAAGTGCTTGAAATAGGAGCAGGAATAGGGTTGCCCTCTTTCTCAATTCACAATCAAGTAACTGACTTAATTATAACTGATTATGCAGAAGATGCAGTTGTGTTGATGCAAAAAAATATTGAGTATGTTGGCGTTAAAAATATAAAAGCTGTTATTGCCGATTGGAATTCATTTCCTTCTTCTATTGATGCGGAAGTGGTATTATTGAGTGATACCAATTATGCACCTTCCGAATTTGAATCTTTGATTAATTTGATTCAAGACTTTATTCATAAAGGGGCAACTATTATTATAGCAACACCTAAAAGAATTACGGCTAGTCCATTTATTGAAAAACTAGCATTCTATATAACTCAACAAGAGTTAATAGACGTTAATTATAATAGTGAAAGCATATCTATTGGTTTGTTTGTGTTGAAATAAGTTTGAAAATATTATTCTATAGTTACCGAAATCGTAAAATCAATTTCCCGATTCTGTTAGTAATCCTAGATTTACTAGGATAGTTTCGCCAAAATTTATACGAATCAATTATGGGTGCTGTTTCAAAAAATATGCGTATTTATCATCGTTACTTGGGATTCTTTTTAGCTGGAATTATGGCCATTTATTCTATTAGTGGCATCATTTTAATTTTTAGGAACACCGATTTTCTAAAAAATGAAGTACACAAAATTGAAAAGCTATCGCTCAACCTTAATGAAGAAGCATTGGGAAAAGCTATCAAGATTAAGAATTTGAAAGTAAATAAAGTTCAAGGAGATCAGCTGATTTTTGAGCAAGGAGTATATAATAGCACAACTGGAGTAGCTGAGTTTAAAGTTAAAGAGCTTCCTTATATCGTTAGTAAAATGAATAATTTTCATAAAGCCAGTACGTCTCATCCACTATTTTATTTAAATATTTTTTTTGGGTGTTCGTTGATGTTTTTTGTGATTTCTACATTTTGGATGTTTGCTCCTGGTACACAAATATTTAAAAAAGGAATTTTATTCGCTTTAGCTGGCGTAGTAATTACTTTGTTGCTGCTATTTGTTTAATCAAATACTACATTAATGATCGTAGCTAATCACTCTGGAGATTTTCCAATTGCCGCTTTCATTCTTCCAAATCATTAAGAATTTGAAAGTCCCTACTTCTAATTTTCCATTTTCAATATGACTGAATTGGTGTTTCCCAACTTCAATTGCACCATAGCCCTCGATTGGATGTACTTCTAAACTCTCTTTTATTAATGTTCGTTTTAAATCGTACTCTCTATTAAATATTGATTGAAAATTAAAAAACACTTTATCAAAACCAATTAATCCACCATTGTCTTGGTACCATTCAAGGTCTTTGGTGAAATAGGATTTCATTAATTCTATATTCTTTGAATTGTAAGCTTTAAACAATGCACTGTCAAGTAGTGCTATTTTATTGTATAAGCTTATTTGGGTTTTGGAAATGGCTTTTTCATCTTGGTTTTGTGCGGTTACACTTCCACAAAATGTAATACTTAAAACGATTAATAGTAAATTTTTCATAGCTAAAACTTTTCAGCAACCCTGATTGCAGATCGAATTGCCCCTTCCATATATCCTCCGAATTTACTAGATGTTTCTGTTCCGCAGATAAATAATCTTTCATTCAAGTATGCTTCTTGAAGATAAGGGTGTCCATTGTTCTGATGGGGTAGTTTTATTGTTTGATTACCCTGTATAATAAACTCGTCATTCCAAACTTTATCAAAATAAGCAGTGGGATAAGCCGATTCTTTTCCAAGCAGTTCATTTAATTGTCTTAATACGTTGGCTTTTCTGGTCACTTGGTTAAAAGCGGATGCCTCAGTATTTAAAAATCCTGTGAATCCAAATTTGTTTTCTTCAAAATTAGTATGATCATACATTTCAGAAATAATATCGGAATGACTATAAAGCATACCTGAGTAACCCTTTTCCCGCCAGAAAGGACGCTCATATTCCACAGTAAATTTAATTGACCCTGCCATCCAGGTTTGAACGGCTGGCAGAAGATTTAATAAATGAGATGGAATTTCATCTGGTAAATTGATGGAACTTACTAATTGCGGAGGCATGCAAATAATAGTTTTAGCACACCTAAAGGTAGATTGGCTAGCTTTGATCACAAGGTCATTCTGATCAATTGAAATATCTTCGGCTTTGGTATTAAGTATAATTTTTGTTTCAAGTAGTTCTTCTTTCAATCGGTCAATTAAACGCTCTGTTCCACCCACTATTCTAAATGATGGATTTTCGGCTTCTGGAACTGAGAAAAATTGTGGAGGTTCAAATGATTTTGTTTGAAATACAGATACCCCCTTTGTGTATTGATTGTATTTTTATGTTCTAGTTTAGCTAATAAAGATAAAAGTTGAACGTGCGCTTCTGAAAACCAAGTAGCTCCCAATTCTAGTGGTGTCCCTAAATTTCCAATTGCTGTTTGAATACGACCTCCTAATCTTGGGGAAGCTTCTATAAGTGTGATTTCATAATTCTTCTGCTCTAATAAATATGCTAGCGTAAGCCCAGATAATCCACCTCCAACTATAACAATCTGCTCCATATTTGTCAATCAAAATTAAATGATGTATTAATTCAGCTAAAATTCTTGTTAATCTAGAATCGAACACTTATCGTTTCTCCATCATTAATACGTTGATTAATCACCTGTTTTCCATTTTCTGAAATCGTTACTTTTATTTTTCCTTCTATACGTTCTACATTAATATCAAAATCATGACCAAATGCATGGATACGTTTCAAATTCATATTAGACCAGGAGGATGGAAGTCGCGGCGTACAATCAAAACTTTGTAAACCCGTTGGTCTTATACCAAATATACCTTCTGTAAATATTCTACAATATAACCCACTCTCAGCCGAAAGATGTCGTTGGTTTCCTTCGGGATAGGCTTCTACTGGATACGGTACATGATTGCCAAGTAAACGACGATTCGAATAATAGTGTAGAAAACGCAGTGCCTGATCGGTTTCGCCTGCTGCAAATACTCCTCGCAATGCATACAGCGTTGATCTATCCCAAAATATTTTATCTCCGGCAATACTAGCAAGTCCATCCTTGGTCCATAATTTTGGAGAGAACAATGCACGAATGGTTTCAGTACTACGATCGTAAATACCCATGGTAAGGGGAGCACAGATCCAAGCCCTTAAGGTATCGTTTTCTTTATAGTATTTGTAAGTGTCAAATCCATCAATTTTAGCGCCGAAATATTTTTCAATGGCTATTTTTAATTTTGCAGCTTCGACCCTATACAGTTTCAATTGACTTTTTTCTTTACCGATACTTTCGCCAAGATAAGCAGCAGAAATTAAAGCATCGTAGTATAATGCAGATGTAGAAAGGTTGGCATTACCTGCAGGAAGTCTACCTTCCAGTTCATCCGAATCTGACCTTACTACGCCCGCTGCATTTAATTTTCGTTTGCAATATTCAAGACACCATTCTATCAAAAACCATAACTGTTCCGCTTGTTTTTGATCACCACTTGCCAGTGCATAACGTGCCGCACCATACGCTATCATTGCTCCATCACCACGATCTCCGGCACCATTCCAAATATCAGTTCCTTCAGCTATAATAGAACTTGGTATAGGTTGATACGTAGGATTCATGAATCTTCCAAAATGCTGATAGGCATTGAGCGAAGCTTTGTTACCATAATCATAGCCCAGAAAAGGAAAGAAAGGCCCAATGTATTCTGCCTGATCGTTAGCCCAGATAGCAGCATAATAGGATTCTCCTCCTGGTCCGTGCATAGGACCACCTTTGGTCTCAAAAACACTTTCAGCTGCCCTGATTTTTGCAAAGGCAAATGCTCTGTTTAAAACGGTATCAGGAGTTTCCAAAACCAAATTATTCCTTACCTGCTGTACAAAAGACAATCGCTTGGCCATTTCATGTTCCGCATCTATTTGTGGAGTTGGCTCATTTAATTTTGCACCTGAATATATCAGCGAAAAACGAACAGACTCATTGGGTTGAAGTTGATAAGAGCCTCCACGATACCAGTTAACCTGTAAAGCATAAGCACCTTCCGTTCCCATTTTAGGGTCAGTTTGATAAATGCTAGTTGACTTTGGAATTTCTACTACACATTTTTTTCCTGAAATATTTTTGATCCGATAAACTTCACAATAAACAGGCAGATCTGTTGATGGAAAATATTTTCTTGTTAGTTCAAGCGTATTGGATACTCTAGAGTTAACGGTTAGTATACCGTTCAGGCTAATGCTGGTTACTTTTTCAGCGGTAATGGGTCGATAGTTGACCGTTACCATTTCAAAAGCGTCCTGTGCAAAACGGCGGGTGAGACTAGCGTGTGTATTATTCGGAATAGTTCTAAGCATAGGCCAGACCAAACTTCGAGTGGCGTGGAAAGAGCTGTCGGAAGCAACACCATACCTAAGTACACAAGAAATTTTCTTGCCGCTCATTTCAATATGATCGTCGTGTGGAATATTATTGCCGATAAACCACTCAATCGAACCGTCTGAATTCATTCGCCAGCGGCGATCGTCTTGCGAGAAAGCTAGAAGAGTAATAGACAGAAGCGTAACTACAAGAAAAAAATTACGTAACGAATTCATGAGAGAGAATTATTAATTGGTTGGAATATGGATTTAAAAGTACCTAAATTTCATTTTAATGTACGCTTAATATAGATGCTAATCTTCTGTATTCCAATCCCACAAAACAATATCCCATTTAATACCACCATACATCAATTCATTGATGACTTGAAATCCTCTTTTTTGATGCGCTTTAAGAGAACGAGCATTTGCTTGAGCAATATCCGTAATGAGGTAAGTATATTCTTTTGAAAGACAATCCCTGAAATGTCCGTATAGCTTTTGCACAAGGTCTTGTCCGCGATATTCTTTTGCAACACATAATTGCCCAACTACTACATAGTTAACATCCCTTAATAATTTTCCGTTGTATTCACATTTATCAATGGCATCAAAAAGACCTTCAACAAGGTCGTGCCCATTTCTAATATCTTTTGTTGCAACCAACGCATAACCAACAACTTTATCACCATCCTTTGCAATGATGGCAGGAGATGCTGAATTCATCGCCTGTAAATATTCTATCGTAAAGGAAGCAGTTAGGAAACCTTGATCAATGGCCTCTTCGGAAGTTATGTACTGCTTTAAATTCAATGCTTGTAAATCCCTAATGCCAATTATTTCACTTTGGTTTGAAACCCTTGTCACATCAATCATTGTAGTATTCATATCCAAGTAAATTAAAGGGTTAAATTTCTTCAACTATTGACGTGCCAGATGAAAAATCACCAGAAGTCCATTCCCAGGTTTCGTGCAAACGAATTTTTCCATCATTTAATAGTTCAGGTTTTGAAAAACACTTTCCTGTCATCATTTCATTCTTATTATTAATTTGATGATAACACAATTCAATACATCCGTTCTCATTAACCAATCCAATTAAATGGCCATA
>CAZCJR010000171.1:0-6163 GCA_964499225.1 uncultured Cellvibrionaceae bacterium
AAGGAACAGCATTTCGCCAGACTCCACCTCAAAATCCACCCGCGCCAGGGCTTCGTAGCCAGTGTCGTACCGCTTGCTTACAGTTTCAAATCGAATCACAACAAACCCTGTTTACATTTATTTGAGAGGTAATAATTTATCAAGACGCATCGGATTGGTTAACTTCCATTTTGGTCAAAAAGCGCTTTGATAAACGGCTCAGCCGCAAAGGGCTGAAGGTCATCGATTGATTCACCGACGCCGATAAACCGTACCGGCAGCGCAAATTTTTTGCTCAAGGCAAAAATCACTCCGCCTTTGGCAGTGCCATCCAGCTTGGTCAGCACCAATCCAGTCACCCCAGCCGCATCGCGGAAGGTCTCAGTTTGGTTAACGGCGTTCTGGCCGGTACCAGCATCTAATACCAACAATACCTCGTGGGGTGCGGAACCATCGACTTTGGCCATTACACGCTTGACCTTCGATAACTCATCCATCAAATGGTTTTTGTTGTGCAGGCGACCGGCGGTGTCAGCGATGATCACATCAATTCCACGTGACTTAGCCGCTTGCAGCGCATCGAATATGACCGAGGCAGAATCCGCACCCGTGTGCTGGGCGATCACCGGAACATTGTTGCGCTCGCCCCAGACTTGCAGTTGTTCGACCGCAGCGGCGCGGAAAGTATCCCCCGCTGCCAACATGACTTTTTTGCCTTCATTTTGCAGCCGTTTGGCAAGCTTGCCGATAGTGGTGGTTTTACCCACGCCATTTACGCCTACCACCAGAATTACATAGGGCTGTTTACTGCTGTCGATCACCAGCGGTTTTTCCACCGGGCGCAGCATATCGGTGAGCTGGTCGCGTAGGGCTTGGTAGAGAGCATCCACATCGTTGAGCTGTTTGCGGGCGACGCGGGCGGTCAGGCTATCGATAATTTCCGTGGTTGCATCCATCCCCACATCGGCAACCAGCAACTGCGTTTCCAACTCTTCGAACAAATCGTCGTCGATGGTTTTACGGCCGAGGAATAGATTGCCAAGCCCTTCCGCAAAGTGACTGCTGGTGCGGCTCAAACCCTGCTTGATACGGGCAAAAAAGCCGAGTTTCGCGGGGGCCTCCGGTGCTACTTCTGCTGGAGCAACGGTGGCCGGGGGTTGCACAACGGTGACTTCAGCGGGTGCACTTTCGGCATCTGGAGCGATGACGCTAGACACATTAGATGTAGGTGTTGTGGTATCAGGCTTTTCGGATTTTTTAAACAGATTGAAAAACATAGTGTTGGTCTGGGGTTCGATGTACGTGAGTTTGAGATAACCGGGTGTGCGAAAAGTGGCTGTTAGTAGGCGCGCGCAGAATAGTGATTCTGCAAATTCAACAAAGCCGCTATCCTACCACTTCTGATATGTTCATTGAGAAATGCCTTGTCCAAACCTGTCGCAAAATCCCCAGCTCCTCTCGCTCGTAACGGCAGCAACCAGTTGCGCATCATTGGCGGCATGTGGCGCGGGCGCAAACTCAGTTTTCCTGATGCGGATGGCCTGCGCCCCACCGGTGATAGAATCCGCGAGACTTTATTTAATTGGCTGGCGCCGAATATTCAGGGCGCGCACTGTCTGGATCTGTTTGCCGGATCGGGAGCGCTGGGATTAGAGGCCTTATCGCGCGGCGCGGCGTCCAGCCTGTTGCTGGAAAAACACCTTGCCGCTGCGCAACAGCTAAAAAGTAACCTGCAATTGTTAAGGGCGGACAATGGTCGCGTTGAGCAGGCGGATAGCCTGCAATGGTTAGCTCAACAAAAACCGTCACACCCGTTCGATATAATTTTCATCGACCCGCCCTTTGCCCTCGATTTATGGGCGCCGATTGCCGCCGTGCTAGAGGCTCAGTCTTGGCTGAGCGATGAAGCGGTTATCTACCTCGAAGCCCCGCGCGACGCCCAGTTGCAACTGCCCGCCCACTGGCAATTGCACCGCGACAAACAAGCCGGTCAGGTCAGCTACCGCCTGTATCATCGCCAAGCTCCGGCAGCACCTACAAACGGCTAAATAACAACTAAACTGGATCAGCTGCGATGGCGTTCCGCTGGCTAGTAACCGGTGAATTTTGTACCATGCGCGCCTCGCCGACCGGCATCCACCACGGAATACTCCCATGCGCACAGTGGTCTACCCAGGTACCTTTGACCCCATCACCAACGGCCATATCGATTTGGTGGAGCGAGCCTGTCGCCTGTTCGACAATGTGATAGTCGCGGTGGCGGCAAGCAATCGCAAAAACCCGCTGTTTACGCTGGAGGAGCGGGTCGCACTGGCGCAGGAAACCCTTGCCCATGTACCCAATGTGACTGTATGCGGTTTTGATATTTTGTTAGTGGAGTTTGTGCGCCAGCAAAATGCGCAAGCAGTGCTTCGCGGGCTGCGCGCCGTGTCAGACTTTGAATACGAATTCCAGCTGGCGAATATGAACCGTGCATTGGCGCCGACTATGGAAAGTATATTCCTCACTCCGGCCGAACATCTTTCTTATATATCGTCTTCGATTGTGCGAGAAATTGCCTTTCTCGGTGGCGATGTGAGCAAGTTTGTCGCAGCGCCAGTAGAAGCGGCCTTGAAGCGCAAATTCAGCAAATAACCCCGCCGTCTTTCCAGGCAGCTATTTCTGGCAATCCACGCAGTAGACCGTTGTGCGATCACTCATCCTGACCTCTTTAAGGTTTTTTTTGCACAAGGTGCAAGGCTCGCCGCCACGCCCGTAAACCAGCAACTGCTGCTTGAAGTAGCCGGGCTTGCCGTCGCCGCCAACAAAATCGCGCAATGTCGTACCGCCCTGATCAATTGAGCGCTGCAACACGAATTTGATATCGCGCACCAGATCCTCACAGTTTTTACGCGTCAACGAACCGGTTTTGCGGATGGGTTTAATCCCCGCCATAAACAGCGACTCGTTGGCGTAGATGTTGCCCACACCCACTACGACCTTACTGTCCATGATGAACTGCTTGACCGCCAGACTGCGTTTGCGGGTGCGCTCATACAGGTAATCTGCCGTGAAGCTATCGGTTAGTGGTTCCGGCCCCAAGTCCGCCAGCAGTTTATGCAGCGCAGGCTCACCATCCACCCAGAGCAAACAACCAAAACGACGGGGATCGCAATAACGCAGTGCGCGCTTGCCAAATACCAGATCAAAGTGGTCGTGAAACGACGGCGGCTCATCCACCCTAACGATACGCAAGCTGCCCGACATGCCCAAATGGATCAGCGCATGACCATTGCCGAAGTCCAGCAACAGATACTTTCCGCGCCGAACCGCATTCACGAGCCGCCGCCCAGTGACTAATTCCGCTAAACCAGCAGTAATGGGCCAGCGCAAACGTGGCTGACGGATGACAATCTCCGTCACTTTTTGACCAACAACGTGGGGAGCAATGCCACGCAAGGTGGTTTCGACTTCGGGTAACTCGGGCATGATAATTCCTGTTTTTTATCGCTAACGGTCACATGCTAAAGAGCTTATAGAAGTAAATCATCGGTTTTGGCGCGATTATCGTCAAAATAAACCTAAATTTTCTTCTCATGGCATGGAAATAAACAAAACACTGGCTAGAATTTCAAGTGTGATGCTCATCACATAAAAAAGAGAACCAATTCACATCTTCTATAAAGATTGGCCTACAAGTTGCTGAAGAGGTGATGGTGGCAAAGACCCGGAGGTAGCGGGCAAGTGCCTCGACGACCTGTGCGTGTTTAATTTCTGGAGTGATTAATGAAAAATCTGTTTGCCGCGTTGCTTTTACCCCTACTGTTAGCAACTGGCGCTGCGCAAGCGCTGCCGATTGTTTCCTTGTCTACTATTGGCGATGTCACCACCTCAGTCGCTGGTGCTTCTACTATCGATTTTAATTCAGGCTGCGGCTACGCAACATGTACTGGTGACTTTGCGCTGGTCAATGGCAGCCAGAGCGGCAAATACGCGCAACCCTTTGGCATTAATTCGCAGTATTTAACCGTGCCCAACCCATCGCCCACTACCCAAAGTGCCACATTTACGTTGGGTGCAGCGGCGGATTATTTCGGGCTGTTCTGGGGTTCTATCGATAGCTATAACTTCATTAGCTTCTATTTGGGCAATAGCCTCATTGCCAGCTACTCCGGCAGCGATATTGTCGGCCAGTTTGCCAATGGTAACCAGTTGAGCCTCAATTCCAACCGCTACATCAACTTTGATTTTGGCGGCGACGCTTACGATAGCGTTAAATTAATCAGCACTGGTTTTGCGTTCGAAAGTGATAACCATGCGTTTAAAAAGTTGGTCTCGGTAACCGAACCAACGACCGCACTGTTATTTTTGCTCGGACTGGTTGGCTTGGTATTAGCGCGTCGTCAGGTGCGCATAAGCCACCACCACTAAGTTGATAAATGAGAAAACCGCTGCGGGATTTGTTTATCCCCGGCGGTTTTTTATTAAACCGACATTCACACACCCATCACGCACTTGCGCTAAAGCGCATCATCAAATTCAGTTGATTGGCAATCAATTGGAATTCTTCAAATTGGCGCGCACTCAGTACGCCGGTTTCTGCATCCGCATAAGCCAATGCCATCAGACGTTTATTCAGCAATAGAGGTGCAAGAAAAATAGCGCCGCTGGCACCCATCATCTTTAAAGCACCAGTATCTTTCACAGCATCGGAGGGTTGATACCAAAGTGGTTGTTGTGTGCGCAAAAACTCGTGCAACAGCTCGCCTTTGTGTAACTGTTCGAGATTAATTTTAATACGCTGCCGCCACAGATGCGTTCCATTGCCGACGACATAGCGCACATCCAGCATTTTACTTTTATGATCCACGACCAAAATCGCTACGCGGGCAATGTCCGAGCCTTCATGCAATGCGGCGAGAGACAGCTGGGTGATTTTGGGGAAATCATCGCCCGCCAACATCGCTTTATGTATCTGGTTGAGTTGCTGTTGAAATAAATAATCCGGTTTTTCCGCGCTCGCTTCTTTCTCTTTAATTAACGCGGGATCTGGCAATGAACTTATCAACACTTCAACGCCGTAAATTTTGGCGATTACTGAAGCTTCATCAGCCATCATTAATATTTGTTTTTTTGCGTCATCTACAGAAATTTTGCACAAGCTCGCCGTCTGCTGACAAAGCTTTTGCATCTCCGGACTTTTAATGCCGCGCTGGATATAAGTGCTGATTTGGTTGCCCAAGTTAACCGCGCGCGACGCTGCACTGGAGTGCACATGATTCTCGCAGGCCTCGCTGAGCAGATCACCGAGCGTCCAATCTTTGATTAAATGGCGCGATAGCAAACTGGTATCCACGCCCAAATACTCCAGTGCCAAACTGTGTTCTGCACGCGGATCCAGATTGCGCGCCTCAATAAAATTTTCCACCACTTTGCGCCCGGTAGAAATAAGCGCGAGCTCGCTGATGTTGCGCAAGAGGGCCGCGATAAATATTTGCTCTTTTTTCTCGCCATCCAAAAACGGCACCATAGCTTTGGCTTGTACCGCCGCGTGAAATGAGCGCGCGAGACTTTGGATCAACAGTGTTTTGGGCTTACCCTGTAAAAAATTCTCGATCAACGTAGTAGCAAGGGTGATATTGCGCAGGTTATCAAACCCCAAATGGACAATCGCGCGCGAGACTGTTTTGATCGAGGCAAATGAAGGATTGTAGTGTACCGAGTTGGCGATTTTTAATACTTTGGAGGTGAGATCGGCGTCGCGCAAAATAATCTTGGTTAAATCTTCTGCGCGGCATTTTTCATTTTCGCTCAGCTCACAGATCTCCCTTACCACTGCATTGAGGGTCGGCAATTCCTGTTCAGCAAGAGTGGTCATCCATTCCTCAAGCCCGCGGATTTCTGTCATAGGGAAAACCTGTATTGGCGCGATTTTGGATTGTGCGGCTAGACGTTGGGGTTGTGGGAATATAGATGCATTCAAACGCTGGACTCCGACGATAGCGACTACATTTTTTATCGGTTATTGGCTTGAGTGTAGATCAGGTCGCTCAATTCTGCCTTTTGGCAGCTTAGATCTATTTTTTATTCGCCAAAGGGAAATTTCGGGCAATAAAAAACCCGGCTCAAAGGCCGGGTTTTTTAACGAAGTAAAATCAAATTACTTGATTTTGCCTTCTTTGTAGACCACGTGCTTGCGCACAAC
>CAZCJR010000172.1:0-291 GCA_964499225.1 uncultured Cellvibrionaceae bacterium
CCTGCGTATTCCAGAATCCACGCCAGCATAGAAGAGGTTGTGGTTTTGCCGTGGGTGCCCGCAACCGCCAATACCCATTTGCCTTGCAATACATGGTCGCGCAGCCACTGTGGGCCAGAGGTGTAGGCGATGCCTTGGTCGAGCACATATTCCACGCTGGGATTGCCGCGACTCATGGCGTTGCCGATGATCACTAGATCCGGCGGGGTTTGCATGTGCGGTGCTTGCAAATAGAGTGGGTCAAAGCCCTGAATCAGTTCGATCCCCGCCTGTTCAAGTTGTGTGCTCATG
>CAZCJR010000172.1:301-5888 GCA_964499225.1 uncultured Cellvibrionaceae bacterium
GGTGGCCGAGTGCTTTGGCAAGTTGGGCGAGGCTGCCCATAAAGGTGCCGCAGATGCCGAGAATATGGATATGCATAATGCTCACTACCATTGCTATGAAATGGCGTGAGCTTAGCATGATGTAGTGCGCGGTTACACACTGGCACTTTGTGGGTGTGCGAGGGTTAGACTGCTTCGGCAGTTTCTTTGCTGGTTTCTTTATTTGCTTCTTTATTCGGCAAGTAACGCGCGCGTTTTGCGGCTTTCATGCAGGTCAAATCGCCCATGAACAAACCATCGACACAGTTACCAAATTCCGAGTCCACACTGAATGCGAGCAAATGGTAGCCGCCTTCCTCGTATAGACCTGCATACTGTTTAAACAGCACGGGAATTTTACAGTCGTGCTTTTTAAACTCTTCTTGCAACACATCAAACCCTTGGTCGCTATCAAGTTTGGCAAAGCGGTGTTGCAATTCGATCAACACATCCTCATCAATTTCATGTGGGTGTCTGCCTTCTGCAAGAGCCCCATCATCGTTTTTTAAGTAATAACGCTCGTAATAAAACACTAATAAATCGCGCAGCGCTTTAGGGTAGTGTGCGCTCATGCTCACCGGGCCAAATACATAGCGCACCTGCGGGTGATGTAATAAATAAGCGCCCAGACCTTGCCATAAATAGTCCAGGCTGGCTTTGCCCCAATAATCGGGGTGCACAAAACTGCGGCCTAATTCCAGGCCTTGTTCCAAATAGGGTGTGAGCGAGGAATGGAAATCAAACAGCTCGGCAGTGTAGAGCGCATTGGCGCCTTTTTTCTTCATCAACTTGTGTGCTTCACCTAATCGATAAGCACCAGCGATGCAAAGTTTTTCTTCATCCCACAATACCAAATGCCGATAGTAGTGATCGTATTTGTCCAGATCGCGGCGGCTGCCGGTGCCTTCGCCAACCAAGCGAAATGTTTGTTCACGCAGGCGGCCAACTTCGCGCAGTACCACAGGGTGTTGGTTGTAATCGCACAAAAAGATTTTGTGATTGTCGCGGGTATTGCCAATCAGCTGTGCGGTTTTGAATTCTTTTTTGAGCGCAGAGCGATCTTCCGGGTGGGCGATGGTTTTTTCGGTAACAAAAACCGGCGCGCTATTTTTTTTAGATGAAATGCCCTTGCCGATTTTGTAGACATGCTTTTTCAGGCGTTTGATCAGCGCTTTATCGGCGAGTTTGTCTGATTCCAGTGCGTGATGCGGAATCATCTCACCTACGCGGAATTTAATTTCCGCCGAGCGCTTATTAAACATTTCATGTGCGAGCAGGGCAGTCGCGAGCGGTTTGAAAATCATTGAGGCGCTGTAGAACAACATGGAGTTTTTGGCAGACACAAATATCGGTAACAGCGGTGCATTGGTTTTGCGCGCAAAGTGCAAAAAACCTGCCTGCCACTTTCCATCTTTAATTCCAGTGGGGCTTGCACGCGATACTTCACCCGCCGGAAAAATAATAATCGCTTCGTCGTTGTTCAGTGATTGGAGGATGTTCTTGTAGCTCTGCTTGTAAGCGGCGCGGGTCATGTTGTCGAGCGGTAGCAGTAAATCGTGCAGCGGTTCAAAGGCCATCAACATATCGTTGGCGATAATTTTTACGTCCTTGCGCACTTCGCTTACCAAGCGTAGCAGCGCCAATCCATCAAGCGAACCAATCGGGTGATTGGCGATAATAATCACCCGCCCTTGTGATGGAATATTGTTGCGCTCGCGCTGGGAGATGCTGTAACTGAAATTAAAATATTCAAAAATGCGGTCAATAAAATCGATTCCGCGGTTGCCTTCATGCTCGCGCAAAAACGCATTAATTTCCCGTTCGTGGGTAAGTTTGCGCAAGAGGCTCAACGTGGAGTTGCGCACTATGGGCGCTTGCTGGGTGAAGCCGGGGAATTTATTGGTAATGGATTGTTCGATATTGAGCATGGCAGTCATAACCTTGCGATGGGCGATACTGCAAGGCTATGACTAATCGGTGACGGTTATGTGATGGAATTGTTGCAGGTGTGTGACAGCGACGGTTAAAAATATTGCGACGATCTTGCAAGTGGGTTGCGGTGTTCTATCCGGGACCGTCTGAGACATGGATGTCGAAGATGAGCCCCCATGGACGGGTTTACGGCGTGTCCTGGATAGAATGCCGCAATCCGCGTGGCGCCCGATTAACTAGTAGTCGCCCCAACCAACTGCTCTTCCTGCTTCGCAAGCAACGCCGCGTAAGGTGCCTTCAATCCTACTAGTTTGCCGCTGTCGCTAACAATCTCAAGATGCTCTTGCAAGTCGCCGTCAATCAAACGCTGGCTAATCAAGATTTCACCCTTGTCTGGTTTTAAATGATTGTTGTGTTGCACCACAAAATCTTTCAATAGCGATTTATTCGAACTCACCGGTGCCGATAATTCATGTACGGCTGCAGCCAAATGCAAGCGCGGGCTGGGGCTTTTGGCGGCGAGGCTATTGAGCAATTGAGCCGCACAAACGGCCCGGAAGCTGCACTCGTAAAATGCTTCGCCAGTGAAATCGATAATTAAGGTTTCACCCGACAGCATCTGGCGTTGGCCGCTGTATAAATTCAGCACGCCCTGCAATTGTTTTTCAAAACGGCGCAATACGGTGGCAAAACTTTCGCTACTTAATTGTTGGTAAAGCTTGCCCATATTCACAATATCCAAACTCAAACGCACCGATACTTCCTTCGGCAATTCCGGCTCTGGTTCGGGGGCTTCGTTAATCGTGGGCATTTTCTCAACCACTGCGGTGACTATCTCACTGGCGGTGGGCAATTTATCTTTTAACTGCGACCACCACTGGCGTTGGATTGACCACCAGATTACTAACAGTGAGCAAAATACCCCCGCCATCCACAACATAAAAAAGCGATAGTCACGCGCGGTGTGTTGCGGTACATCGAGTGTTACTTCCAAATACCCTGCGACATTATTGTGCAACGCGATAGGCGCCGAAAAATTGTAGCGCTGGCCATGGATCTCTTGATTGGGTTTGAAACCACTTTGCACAAGCAATTTGTTTTCCACGTTGTGAATGGTCGCGCCTATCACATTCGGGTATTGGCCGACCTCCAGCAGTATCGCCTGCAGGCTGACAAGATCCTGTTCCAGGGTGGCGTTCACCGCCTGCCGCGCAGCGCTGTTGGCTAACACCTGGCCGTAGTGGCTAATTTGTTCGCGTTGGTTTTGTGCGCTGTTATGGATGTAGGCCCAGGCGCCGAAAATGCCCAAGGCAAACAACAGCAGGCTGCAAAGCATAAGTTGCGGGTAGGAGCGGTAGGTTTTGATAAATGCCATCTTGTTGTTAAGTCCGTGCTCGTAATGTTGCGTTCGTGGTTCAATCCCAGTTCCCGCCGGGATCGGTGGTCGGACACTCGCTGGCCCTAGTGGCAGCTGAGTGTCGTGTGGAATCGCATTCTAGCCTAAGTTACTGGTGTGCGCTAAGTCTGTGTGGCAACACACAAGCTGCTGTGAGCCGGTATGAATTCCGCTAGAATGCGCGCGTTGCGCAAGCGGCCCAGCTTACACCATCTTGTGTGGCGACCGGCCAAGTAGCGCATCTGGCTCCGCCGATAGCTGGCTCCCCTTTTTTTAGAGAGGCACTGTGAACGAACTTTTATTGATCAACGCGTCGGGTCATGATCAGCCTGGCATCACTCGCGCCATTACCAATGTACTTGCCCGCTGCAACGCACGCGTGCTGGATATAGGTCAAGCGGTCATTCACGATACGCTCGCCTTGGGTATTTTAGTCGAGCTGCGGATCGCCACCGATGCGCGCGCGCGGCTACTTGAGCAGATTCAGCAAGCCACCCAGCCACTCGGCATTCAAGTGCGCTTTCAAACCATCACCGCCGAAAGTTATGAGCATTGGGCAGAGCAACAGGGTAAGACTCGTCACATCGTCACCTTGCTCGCGCGTCAGATCGATGCGGCGATGATTGCAGAATTAACAGCCGTGACGTCCCAGCATGGTTTGAATATCGATAGCATCAGCCGTTTATCTGGCCGTGTACCGCTCGCCGAATTGGATGAGAGGGAAGAGCATTCTGGCAGTGCCTGCGTAGAGTTTTCAGTGCGTGGCATGCCCGCCGATTTGTTGGCATTACGCGCAGACTTTATGGAGTTGTCAGCGCGCTTGAATATCGATGTCGCCTTCCAGCGCGATACAGTTTATCGCCGCAACCGTCGCCTTGTGTGTTTCGATATGGATTCAACGCTGATTGAAGCGGAAGTTATTGATGAGCTTGCAAAGGCTGCCGGTGTAGGTGAACAAGTTGCGGAAATTACCGAGGCGGCGATGCGCGGCGAGTTGGATTTCAAACAAAGTTTTGCTCGCCGCATGGCACTGCTCAAAGGTTTGGATGAATCAGTTCTTGCAGGAATCGCGGATCAATTGCGGATCACTGAAGGCGCAGAAAAATTAATTTCCTCGCTCAAAAAACTCGGCTACAAAACCGCGATTTTATCGGGTGGATTTAACTACTTCGGCCGCTATCTACAAAACAAACTTGGCATCGATTATGTCTATGCGAACGAGCTGGATATTGTCGATGGCAAAGTGACTGGCGAAGTGAAAGGTATTGTCGTCGACGGCCAACGCAAAGCTGAATTGCTGGCGATGCTTGCAAAACAGGAAGGCATAGCTCTGGAACAAGTTATCGCCGTGGGCGATGGCGCCAATGATTTGCCTATGCTGAGTGTTGCAGGTCTCGGCGTTGCTTTCCGAGCGAAGCCTTTAGTGAAAGCGTCGGCAGAACATGCGATTTCTAATTTGGGATTGGATGCGATTTTGTATTTGCTGGGCTTTAGGGAAAGGGACAAGTTGCTTTAAGATTTTTCGTTCACCACTCCCGCTTTTTGGTAGGGGCGAAACCGCCCCCTACTTCTTCCTCTGCCATCTCCCTCCAGTAACTTCGCAAAATTGTCCACTTGCTTAATGTGATGCAGTAAAAAGAGAATTTAAAAATTGAGCGATGATCTAGAACTACTTCAAGGGCGCTGGATACAAATAAAATGTAACTCGGACGGGGTTGATAATCCTGTTGACGAATTCAAACATAATCCTGAACTTGAAATTATTGACAATACATTTTCCGTTTTTGCATCACGTGGGGAATTGGTTATTGCCGGAGTATTCACTATTAATCCGCTGGCAAATCCAAAAACTATTGATTGGACGGATACTGTTGGTGCAGACAAGGAAAAAACTTTCCCAAGTATTTACACACTATCCCAAAATGCGCTGGTGTTCTGCGCTGCTAACGAAGGCATGGAAAGACCCGGTTCATATGAGCCGGGCTATGGCTATACTATTCGGTACTTTGAGCGGAAGTAGCAGTGGGCCTTGGCAGCCAGACAAAGTAAAGATGTAACTACTTTTTATTTCTCAGTAAAAAATTCAGTTCTAAAAAAACAAAACCCCGATTTTTAGGTCGGGGTTTTGTTTTCACTTTTGCGCGATCAAATATTACAAACCAGCGACGGTAGTGCCGCCCCAGTTGCGGTAAGCAGTACTGTTCGGGCTTTGATCGGCACGCATTTTCAACGCTAGCGTAT
>CAZCJR010000173.1:0-5779 GCA_964499225.1 uncultured Cellvibrionaceae bacterium
AACAAGAGCAAGGGCGATGAAACAAGGACAATTCGAACAGCTTTACCAACCCCTCTGGCATGTTATGGAGCTGGAGATTATCGAGCTGGAAAAACCTGACGGCCGCCTCAAAGGCGCTGAACTGGCGAGCTTCGCCAGCCGCTATCGCCGCCTCTGCCACTTCCATGCACTCGCCAAGGATCGCCACTACTCCAGCCATTTGGTCGATAAACTCGGCGATTTAGTTGTGCGCGGCCACCAGCAGTTGTATCGCCGCAAACAACCCTTTATGCAGCAATTCACCAGCTTTATTGTGGCGGGATTTCCGCGCTTGGTGCGCGAGCAGCAGCGCTATATTTGGTGGGCAACTGCACTGCTTTATGTTCCAGGTTTGCTGATGTTCCTGGCGATTTTGTGGCAGCCAGATTTGGTGTACACCGTCACTGCACCCGAGCAGGTCAGTTCATTTGAAAGCATGTACGATCCGGAAAATCGTACACTCGGCAGTGCGCGCGAATCCGAAACCAATGTGCAGATGTTTGGTTTTTATATCAGCAATAACATCAGCGTGGCCTTCCGAACGTTTGCGTCGGGAATTCTATTCGGTGTCGGCTCGATTTTTTTCCTCGTCTACAACGGCCTGTTGATGGGCGCTGTCGCAGGGCATTTAACCAACGCTGAATTCACGCAAACATTTTTTACCTTTGTGGTCGGTCACGGCAGTTTTGAATTAACAGCCATTTGCATCGCCGGTGCGGCGGGTTTAAAACTCGGCTACGCATTGCTGGCACCGGGCAACCTCACGCGCAAAGAATCACTCAAACGCGCAAGTTTCGTCGCCATCCGTTTGGTCTACGGCGTGATTATCATGTTGGTTATCGCCGCGTTTATCGAGGCATTTTGGTCATCCAATAATATGTTTATGCCTTGGCAAAAATATTTAGTGGGCGGATTCTTGTGGGCATTAGTGGTTGGTTATTTGGTTTTTAGCGGACGCGGGCTAAAAGGTGAAGCATCAGCTAAAAATTCAGACGAAAGAAGCGGGAGCGCACGCGGATGAATCTGGATCAAGTCACGCTGGAGATTCGCCCGCGCAGTGCCTGGGAGGCGGTTGATCTGGGTTTATTAATGGCCAAACGCTGGTGGTTGCCAATGATAAAAATCTGGCTACTGGTGAGTTTTCCCTTTTTTGCACTTACGCTGCTGATTCCCGAAAAATGGTTTTGGACTGGTGCACTTTTTTTGTGGTGGATAAAACCCCTGCTGGAGCGTCCGCTATTACACATTCTCAGCCACGCCGTGTTTAACGAACTACCGAATACGCACAGTACTTTCAAATTATTTCCATCGCTCGCCTTAAAACAAATTTTCTCCAGCCTAACCTGGAGAAGATTCAGCCCAACCCGGGGTATGGATTTGCCTGTATTGCAGCTGGAAGGATTAGGCGGCGCACGTCGTCAAGATCGATTGATTGTACTGCACCGCGAAGATTCATCGCCCGCAAGTTGGCTTAGTTTTATGGGGCTCGCGCTAGAAATTTTTTTATGGATCGGCATGATCAGTTTTATCTGGGCGCTGATTCCGCGCGAAATTAATATCGAATGGGCAAATTTCTTTTTTGAACAAGACTCGTCGGAACTTCATTTTCTGCAATTGTCGCTCTGGTATGTCGCACTCAGTCTCACCGCGCCTTTCTATGTCGCCTGTGGTTTTGCGCTCTATTTAAATCGCCGCATTAAATTAGAAGCATGGGATATCGATATTGCTTTTCGTCGGATCGCCAATAAACGCAGCAGTGCAAATGTACTTACTTCCTTGCTCCTGACGCTAGCCTTAGGGTTCGGCATGTTTGCAGCTGATGCGCAGCGCAATGCCTATGCCGATGATCAGTTACCTGCAGTGGAAACTGCTGCAGAAGCAAATGTGGAATATTTCGGCGAGGCTGTCACCGATAAACCGCTCGGAGAATTTACTGAAATTGATCGCAACCAGGCACAAGAGTCGATCAAAGCGGTACTGCAACAATCCGAATTCAGCCGTAAAGAAATAAAGCGCACACTTAAAATTGATGAGCCCGATGATCATTCCGAGTTCTGGGAACGATTTTTTAAATCTTTGAGCAACTTTGAAGGTTTTGTCGCGGCGGCAAGCCTATTGGAAATTCTACTCTGGGTCGCGGTGCTAGCCTTAATCGGCTTTGTTTTCTATCGCTATCGCCATTGGTTGGCAGCGCAGTTTGTGCGAATTAAGCCAACACCGGCGCCCAAAGCAAAACCAGTGACCCTGTTTGGTATGGATGTCACACGCGAATCGCTGCCGGAAGATATCAGCACCAATGCGCTCAAACTTCTCCAAGCGGGCGACATGCGTGCGGCACTCGCCCTGCTCTATCGCGCCAGCTTGTTTCATCTGGTTCACAGCGGTGTGGATATTCACGATGGCCACACCGAACGGGAATGTGCAGAATTAATGCGTGAGCATTTTACAAACAATACTACCGCTCAGACGCGCGTTGCCTATTTTGTCGCACTCACCCGCGAATGGCAGCGCTTGGCTTACGGCCACCTATTACCCACAACAGAGAAGGCGCACTATTTATGCGCGAACTGGAATAGCTGCTGGTTGCAGCACAGCAACACTACATCGGCACAAGGAGTAGCAGAGTGAGTGACGCCAAAGAATCGCTAACCCCTGTGCAGCGCAAACTCATATTAGCTGCACTAGCCGCACTCATGATCGGGCTGGGCTATTGGTGGTACACAACCTTAGAGTGGGAAGAAAAGGAAATCGATTTAGGCTACTCAAAAGAAGCGCGGCAAAACAATTTTCTCGCCGCTGAAATTTTTCTGCGCAAACAGGGCGTGCAAGCTACCACCGTAAAAAATCTGAGCCTGTTGGACACGCATTCCTGGCGCAATCTTAAACTGGGCGCGCAGGATACGGTTGTTATTATCAACGGCTACAAAACCCTCACCCCGGAGCGTTACGACGCGCTCTACGAGTGGGTAGAAAACGGCGGCACCCTGATCACATCCACGCAAAACCCGTTTATTGGTACTCATACCAGCGAAGAAGATTTACTGCTGAACGATTTTAATATCGGGTTGGAGCCGGAAAAAGTTGATCAAGACACCCGCGACTTTCTGGAGAGATTAGCTGATGGTTTTGACGAAGCCGATGATGAATCTGATAGCGAAGCTGATAACGAAAAAAATGATGAACGTAAATCTGATGAGGAGGACTTATCAGAAAAAGAATCTGTAGCAGACAAATCAAGCGACGCCGCAGAAGCTGGATCAAGCGATAAAGAATCCGGCAACAAGAAAGATAAAACCACAAAGGCAGAGAAACCGGAAAACCATTATCGCTGCGCAATGAACGAAACACCCACACCCATTGAATTTGGCAGAGACGAAAAACCGCTCAACTTTGATTTCAGTCGCCGGAGCCCATTTATTTACTACGACTATGTTGCCCACAACAATGCTGATGAAAACGAAACTACAGATGAGCTCGAAGAAAGCGATGTATCCGAAGAAACGGATGAAAAGGATTATCACCACGACGAGAAACGCGAGCACCTGCTCTACTTTGATATAGGTGCAGGCTCAGTCACCATCACCAGCGACAACACGATATGGGCGAACCAACGCATCGACTGCCACGACCACGCCTATGGTCTATGGCAATTGGTGAATCCTGATGGTCGGGTATGGTTTTTAATTAATCAGGACGCGCCATCACTCGCGGCCATTTTATGGCGCAATGCGAGCTATGGCGTAGCCGCGGGAATTATTGCGTTAGTCATGTGGCTCTGGGCACTCAGCGCGCGTTTTGGCCCGATACTGGTTGTCGAACAAACCGGGCGCCGCAGCCTCGCTGAGCATATTTATGCCAGCGCCATGCTGCTCTGGCGAAAACAACAGCATCCGCAATTATTAAATTTATTGCGCAAGGAAATTCTTGAGCGTTTGGATGAACAGCATCCCAACCTGAATCAGGCGTCGGGCGATGAGCGTCTTGAGTTTTTGCACCAATTAACCGGCATCGCCCAAGCCGACATTAAACAAGCCCTCTTCGCTGACGGCCTGCATCATCCACAGGAATTTGCCGCCGCGATTGCACATTTGCAAACTATCTTGAAACAACTATCTGGCAATAGCATTTAGCAGCCAAACTTTTTTAACAGACAGGCGTTTTTAGAAAAAACTCTTAGGAAAATACTATGACTGATTCAAGCAACAACAATGACAGCATTGACACTAACAAAGCAGCGGATGCCGACGAGAGCTTGCAGAATCGTTTGCAGCAGGCGAGCACCCTTGCCAATAATTTGCTCAATGAAATTAAAAAAGTCTTGATTGGTCAGGACGCCGTAATCGAACAAGTATTGATTGCTCTGATCGCACGCGGCCATGTGCTGATTGAAGGTGTACCCGGCTTGGGTAAAACACTGTTGGTGCGCAGCCTCGCCAAATGTTTTGGCGGGCAATTTTCGCGGGTGCAATTTACACCCGACTTAATGCCAAGTGACGTCACTGGCCATGCGATGTTTAATATGGCAAAGCAGGAATTTGAAATCCGCAAAGGCCCTGCGTTTACCAATTTATTACTCGCCGACGAAATTAACCGCGCACCCGCCAAAACCCAGGCGGCACTACTGGAGGTAATGCAGGAAGGGCAAATCACTATTGAAGGTGAATCCTTTAAAACCGGTGAGCCATTTATGGTGCTAGCGACGCAAAACCCGATTGAACAGGAAGGTACTTATCCGCTACCGGAAGCAGAACTTGATCGCTTTATGTTGAAGGTGATTATTGATTATCCAAGTGAAAGCGACGAGCAAATAATGTTGCGCCAGGTAACTTCACAGTCACAAGGCAGTTTTGGTCTGGAGCATATCCGCACATTATTAAAACCAGCCCATGTATTAAGCCTGCAAAAAATTGCCGAGCAAATAACCGTAGACGAACAAATTCTACAGTACGTGGTCAAGCTGGTACGCGCTACACGCAGTTGGTCCGGCATTTCTCGTGGCGCTGGCCCCCGCGCCAGTATCGCCCTGCTATCTGCAGCCCGCGCTTATGCACTGCTCAATAACAATTCGTTTGTCACGCCGGACGATGTGAAAAAAATGTTTATCCCGGCACTGCGCCACCGGATTTTGTTATCACCGGAATTGGCGATTGAAGGCATCGCTGCCGAGCGGATTCTGCACAACATTTTATTGCAGGTTGAAGCTCCGAGACATTGATATCTAGTCCGCGTCGGAAGGCGCCTTCGGCTTTTCCAACCTACGAATTCGGGAAACATTACCTGTAGGTTGGAAGAGCGCAGCGACTTCCGACACTTTCTCTCGCAGAAATTCCTGAATAATCGCGTGGAAAAGTTTTATGCGCAGAACATGGATTCCCAGCACACGTTTGATAACTGCCTTCGCGCTGCTTGCAGCGCTGGTATTTATCAACGCCTTTAGCGCCCATTATTTTAAATGGAGCGCCGCTGCTTATTTGCCGCAGGGATTATTTATTGCTGTAACAGTTATCGCATTACTCGATTGGCTGTTATCACGCCGATTGCCGCCCGTAGAAATTACCCGCGAATTGCCGGGCAACCTCGCCGTCGATAAATGGACCGAAGTGAAACTGCGCATTCGCCATCAATTTACCGATAAAGTCTCTATTCAAATTTTTGACGGCGTGCCTGCCGATGCCAACTACGAAAACTTACCACTGCGCATTGAGCTGGAACCTAACAAAATCAGCACCAACCAGTATTTATTGCGCCCACTGGTACGCGG
>CAZCJR010000174.1:0-2313 GCA_964499225.1 uncultured Cellvibrionaceae bacterium
GCTGTAATTTACGGCGGTACTGTAGCTCCCGTTAGCGTTTCTGTTTCTGCTAACGAATTGATGAAGCACTTGGAACACGAAGCTTTCTACTCGCACATCATTAGCTTGAATGTTGACGGCACCGCTCAGGACGTGATCCTGAAAGATGTACAACGTCACCCATCCAAGCCAGTTGTTCTGCACTTGGACTTCTTGCGCATCGACAAGGCTACCAAACTGCACACTCACGTACCTTTGCACTTCATCAACGAAGCAACTTCAAAAGGCGTGAAAATCCAGGGCGGTAAAGTAGTTCACAACCTGACTCAATTGGACGTAATCTGCTTCCCACATCAATTGCCAGAGTTCATCGAAGTAGACTTGGCTGATGCAGAAGTAGGCACCATCCTGCACATTTCTGACCTGAAATTGCCATCTGGCGTTGTTTCTGCTGACCTGCAAAAAGGCGCGGACCACGACTTGGCAGTTGCTACTGTTCAGAAGCCGAAAGGCGCTGCTGAAGAGAGCGAAGAAGCGTAATTTCTTCTCCGCAGTAAAAAGGGGCAGGATCTTCGGATCCCGCCCCTTTTTTTATGGCGATGATCAAGGGACAATTCACAGGGACAGCTCAAAGGGATATCTCAAAAAGGCAATTCAAAAAGATAATTCACCAGTACAATGCGCGCCGCAGCAACTTTCACCCATTCGAGCATGAGATAGATTCATGGCCAACACTGAGATTCAATTGATTGTAGGGCTGGGGAATCCCGGCAGCGAATACGAGCGCACCCGCCACAATGCGGGTGCCGACTTTGTCGAAGAGCTGGCACGCTCACTGGGTGTGTCATTGGCTAATGACAACAAATACTTTGGCTTGACCGCGCGCGTAAATTATCAGGGCCGCGATCTGCGCCTGCTGATACCCACCACTTATATGAACCGCAGCGGGCAATCGGTCGGCGCCATGGCGAATTTTTTCAAGATCGAACCTGCTGCAATTCTCGTCGCCCACGACGAATTGGATCTCGCCCCCGGCATAGCCCGTTTTAAACAAGGCGGTGGCCACGGCGGCCACAATGGCTTGCGCGATATCATCGCCGCACTGGGTAACAATCCCAATTTCCCGCGCCTGCGTTTGGGGATTGGCCACCCCGGTGTCGCGGCGATGGTCGCCAACTTTGTACTCAAGCGCGCACCCTCGAGCGAACAAGAGTTGATTGATGACGCAATCGCCCGCGCGATCAAATGCACCCCCGATGCATTAAAAGGTGACTGGAATACGGCGATGAAAAACCTGCACACCGATCCCAAAAAATAGCCAACGCCTTTGCCCGGTGGTGGTTAACGAAATGAGCAAACTTCGTCTAATCCGCTCCGGGCATGTATAATCGCGCCCTCTCGATTTTCACCTCGTATTTTTCATCTCTCTCATTAGCGGAATAGCATCATGGGTTTCAATTGCGGTATCGTCGGCCTGCCCAACGTCGGCAAATCAACACTGTTTAACGCCCTGACCAACGCAGGAATCAGCGCCGAAAACTTCCCCTTCTGCACCATTGAACCCAATGCTGGCATAGTGACCGTACCCGATCCACGCCAGGACATGCTCGCTGAAATCGTCAAACCCGAGCGCGTCGTTGCCACCACCATGGAATTTATCGACATCGCCGGTATCGTTGCCGGTGCCTCCAAAGGCGAAGGCCTGGGCAATAAATTCCTCGCCAATATCCGCGAGACCGATGCAATTGCCCATGTAGTGCGCTGCTTTGATGACGACAACGTGATTCACGTTGCCAACGGTGTAAACCCGGCGAACGACATTGAAGTAATCAATACCGAACTCGCACTCGCCGATCTGGAAGCCGTAGACAAAGCCATCAACCGCTACGCTAAATCGGCCAAGGGCGGCGACAAACACGCCATGGCAATGAAAGCCCTGCTGGAAAAAGTGCAGCCGCACCTGAACGAAGCCAAACCGCTGCGCTCTTTCCCGCTCGATAAAGAAGAAAAAGCGCTGTTAAAAGAAATCAACCTGCTCACGCTCAAGCCGACCATGTATATCGCCAACGTAGCGGAAGATGGTTTTGAAAATAATCCGCATTTGGATGTGGTGCGCAAAATCGCCGAAGAAGAAAAATCCATTGTAGTGCCGATTTGCAACAAACTCGAAGCCGACATCGCTGAATTAGAAGGCGAGGAGAAAAAAGAATTTCTCGACGAAATGGGCATGGAAGAACCCGGCCTGAACCGCGTAATTCGCGCCGGCTACCAACTACTCGGATTGCAGACCTATTTCACAGCGGGAGAAAAAGAAATACGCGCCTGGACTATTCC
>CAZCJR010000174.1:2323-5752 GCA_964499225.1 uncultured Cellvibrionaceae bacterium
CAACCGCACCGCAAGCTGCTGGCGTAATCCACACCGATTTCGAAAAAGGTTTTATCCGCGCAGAAACCATCGCCTATGACGACTTTGTGCAATACAAAGGTGAACAAGGTGCGAAAAACGCGGGAAAATCGCGGAAAGAAGGTAAGGAATACGTGGTGAAAGATGGCGACGTACTGCACTTCTTATTTAATGTGTAATTCGTAAAACCTGCACTACACTTCAGCCGCAGTAAATCAAAAAGCCGCCGTCACGTGCGGCTTTTTGGTATGTAAAGACAATCTTTTTTACCCCCCCCTCACACATGGAGATTTATGGCATGCTAAAAGTCATCAGCTGGACAAGTATCAAATATCTTGGGTTAGGCAGCGTTATCCTGATCTGCTCCGCCTGCGCAACGGAAACCCATCGTCAAGTTGTCCCGCAAACGGTTGAAACCCACGGCACAGTTTATCAAGGTCAAAAACATACACTGGTCGTAGGCAACTTCCAAAATCGCTCTACTTATTTGCAAGGCATGTTTTCAACTAACGTTGACAATTTAGGCAATCAAGCCAAAACCATTTTGAAAACACATTTGCAGCAGACGAACCGCTTTATCGTGGTTGACCGTGAAAACATGGCAGGGCTTGAAAACGAAGCGAAAATTTCCGGCGTTAGCCAGAAATTAAAAGGCGCTAATTACGCGGTCACTGGCGATGTGACTGAATTTGGCCGCAAGGTTACTGGCGACCAACAACTATTTGGCATTCTGGGATCAGGTAAAAAGCAAACCGCTTACGCCAAAGTTTCACTCAATATTGTGGATGTCACTACGTCCGAAATAATTTATTCAACCCAAGGTGCAGGCGAATACGAATTGAGCAACCGCGAGGTTGTCGGCTTCGGTGGTACAGCGGGTTACGATGCAACACTCAACGGCAAAGTACTTAATTTCGCCATTACAGAAGCAGTCAATAATATGGTACGCGACCTGCAAAATGGTGTGTGGGCTATCAAGCAATAAGATTAACAACCAGGAAAACACAATGAAAATAATCGCAGGTTTATTACTTGTACTCTTATTGGCCGGCTGCGCCAATAACCAAACCATGTACCACTGGGGAAGCTACGAGCAAGTCGTATACGATATGTATAAAAATCCGGGCAAAGCCACACCCGATCAACAACTTGATGCACTGCGCAGCGATATTGAAATTGCAGCGAGCAAAGGTAAGCCCGTACCACCGGGCATATACGCCCACATGGGTATGCTTTACGCCAGTGTTGGCGATAGCGAACAAGCCAAGCAAGCGTTGAATGAGGAACTTGCCCGCTACCCTGAGTCCGCCATTTTTGTGGATGGCATGTTGAACCGTTTGGAAAAAGGAAAACAATAAAATGAAAAAAATTGGATTATTATTGATTGCTTGCGCAATTGCCATGCTGTCAGGTTGTGCGGTTCAACCCTACGACTACACAGCAATCACCGCAGCAAAACCAAAATCCATTTTGGTTATTCCGCCGACTAGTGAATCAACAGACGTTAATTCTACCTATACGTTTTTATCAACCATTTCCAAACCTTTAGCTGAGCAAGGCTACTATGTTTTTCCGGTAGCAGTGGTCGATACCTTTATGAAAGAAAATGGTTTACCAACCCCTGATGAAATGAACAGCATTCCACTCGAAAAAATCTACGACGTGACAGGCGCAGATGCAGTGCTATATGTCCACATCAATCAGTGGGGACAAAAATTTCAATTAATTTCGTCGGTTACCATTATCGATTCAGACGTGCGCTTGGTGGACACCCGTACAGGTACATTACTCTGGCACGCTAAAATTCAAGCTCAACAAGGCTCAAGCGACGGGGGCGGCGGTTTAGCTGGCGCCATTATAGGCGCCATCGCCGAACAAATTGTCAGCGCAATAGTGGATAAAACCTACGGACTCTCAGCGCAGCAAAACCTTTTGGCAGTTAATAACAAAGCCCGCGGACTTCCTAAAGGGCCTTACAACCAGATCAAATAAAGCCAGATTGGTTTTTCAGATACGGCGGCTTTGTAAATAAGCCGCCGTATTTTTTTGCTTGTTGATCGAAGAGCGAAGCAGCATTCAACATTTAAACGGCCACGCAATACTCGCTGTTATGGGTCGCTCATCCTCGCACACAGCCCCCCTCACCTACTTAGCAGTTCCCTGGATTGACCAAAGGAAATCCAATTGCAGGAAGCCCTTAAAACTTTGATCTTCGCGCGACACATAGAAATTCGTGAGATAAGGCAATGCATTGGTGCTGGAGTTAGCATTCGTTGGATTGATCGTTGCGTTTGAGTGACACGTCATGCAATTAGTTTGAATGCCTACCGTTGCCATGTAAGGGGTTTGGCTTCCGGGCGCTAAAATACCGACATTCACGGGAGGAGTTCCGAACGTAGCCGCATTAAAATCTGCTTCAAGGTAAGGGTTATAGGCTACAACCGGACCACCAACGCTTTGCCCGCCTACCGCGGGTTGATTGGGCGTTACCATTTGATAGCCGATCGCCATCGCATAATGCGCAGCAGCGCCTGTCAATTGTGCAGGTCGTGCACTGGCGATTGCTGATGAGCTAGGTAATGGAGGAGAGGCTGGGTCCGGCGTCCAGAAATAGGTTTGCCAAGTCCATTCGTCAATTTCCCGCGTAGTCACATGCATCGCCATTAAGACAATCACATCACCCACTGCTAATGTTTCTTGTCCGCTAACAAGTACTTTAAATGCTGCAATATTGTCTTTGGTGACAGGGTAATGCACGAAATCACCGAGGCCATAAGTATTTGAAGCATTAGAGCCAGCAGTACAGTCTTTATCGACAGATTTAGCAGCAGAGGCTCCGGTATTCTTGGTATCGATATACACACAACCTGGCCAAGAAGTTTCGGGGAAACCGTTTGCAGTAATTTCCGGCGTCACAACAGGCGGAGTACCCGGCCAAGCTGGCATCACGTAAATGGAGCCATTCAGCATGTTTGCTTTGGTAATAACTTTGTAGGTGGGTTTTGTGGTAACGGCATTATTCGGAAAAACCGGAATGGAGCGAATATTTCCGCTTCCACTGTTATAGAAAGCCTGAAGCGCTTTTAGAGAAAACAAATTGTTGTGATAGGCAAAATCCTGTGCTGCCGGATCGTACCCCATGGTGACAACAATCCTGGTATCACGTATCGACAAAGGCGTAGCCGAGGACGAAGCAGCAGAAGATTTAACTGCCGTCGTCGCTTTTTCAAGCCCTTTTGTTTTGTGCGTCAATTGCCGTGGTTTTTCCAATAAAAAAGTTCGCTTAGCAGGCAAATCAACTTTCTTTTCCGCGGCTTTCAAGCGCGGCAGGGCCGCAATTTCCGCTGGCGTTAACCAGGTCAAATACACAGGAACATTCGTTAAGCCATATTCATTTTGTCCACTCGGTGC
>CAZCJR010000175.1:0-5708 GCA_964499225.1 uncultured Cellvibrionaceae bacterium
TTGATGACGATATCAAATATTTCACCCGGTAATTGCTCGAAGGATTTTGCGCGCACATCGCCTAGATCGTGAAAATTTTTCGCTAATTCTTCGGCTTTGCTTTGCGTGCGATTAGCGATGACTACTTGCGCTGGATTTTCTTCCAATACCGGCTGCAAAATGCCGCGCACCGCGCCGCCCGCGCCGAGAATTAATACACGTTTGCCTTCCAATTCCCAATCGAGATTGTGCATATCGTGAATCATGCCGATGCCATCGGTGTTGTCACCGAGAATCGTGCCATCACTTAATACTGCGAGGGTATTAACTGCACCGGCACGCTCAGCGCGCGCGGTACGTTTTTGCGCAAACTCAAATGCATTTACTTTAAAGGGGACGGTGATATTCAAACCTTTGCCGCCCTGTGCAAAAAACTCCTGAGCTGTCTTTTCAAACTCGCCTTCATTCACTAATTGTTTGGTGTAGTGCATATCCTGCCCGGTTTGTTCGGCAAACTGGCGATGAATATTAGGTGACTTGCTGTGGTTGATCGGGTTGCCGAACACGGCATATAAATCGGTCATGAGCTATCCAACATTTAACGGCAAAAAAAAGAACATCAAAAAAGAACATTCAAAAAACGGTTATCAAGACTGGCGAAAAATTATTTCAGCCAGTCTTGATGCGGTAAAAACTTTTCGTAGAGTTCTGCTTCTGCGCTACCTGCGTCCGGTTGCCAGTTATATTCCCAACGCACTAAGGGCGGCAGCGACATTAAAATCGATTCAGTGCGACCGCCGGTTTGTAAACCAAATAAAGTGCCGCGATCATAGACCAAATTAAATTCCACATAGCGGCCACGACGATAGAGTTGGAAATCGCGCTCGCGTTCCGTAAAAGGCGTGGCTTTACGTGCGCTTACAATAGGCTGATACGCTGGAACATAGCTGTCGCCCACCGCCTGCATCAATGCAAAACTGTGCGCAAAACTGTCGGCGTTGTAGTCGTCAAAAAATAACCCACCCACACCGCGCGCTTCATCGCGATGTTTTAAATAAAAGTACTCGTCGCACCATTTTTTAAATTTGGGATAGAGATGATCGCCGAGTGAATCGCAGGCGTTTTTGGCGGTCTGGTGCCAGTGGATGACATCGGCCTCGTTGCCGTAATAAGGCGTTAGATCGTAACCACCACCAAACCACCACACTGGTGCTGCACCCTCTTTCTCGGCGATAAAAAAGCGCACGTTGGCGTGACTGGTGGGCACGTAGGGGTTGTGGGGGTGAATCACTAGTGACACCCCCATAGCTTCAAAGGCGCGACCAGCTAATTCCGGGCGATGTGCAGTCGCCGAGGCGGGCATTTGAGTGCCGTGCACGTGGGAGAAATTCACACCGCCTTTTTCGATCACCGCACCGTTGGTCAGCACGCGCGAGCGGCCACCGCCACCTTCGGCGCGTGTCCAACTATCTTCTGTAAATTGCGCACCGCCATCTTCTGCGGCAAGGGCATTGCAAATGCGGTCTTGTAAATCGAGCAAGTAGGCTTTGACGGCGGCTTTATCCGGCCCATGAGAATCTGTCATGAGGATTCCTTAGCGTGCTGCATAAGTGGGTGCGATCAGAAAGGCCGCCATTCTACGCGGCCTGAATCGAAAGGGGAAAACTAGTTGGCGGGATTTCACTGGGCGGTTGATAACAATCAACCGGGGCGTACTATCTCGCCGGTCAGTAAATCGCGGATTTCTGAAGGCGAGGTACGTTTGCCCACTTGCCCAGCGGTGATTGCGTCCAGATTGTTGCCGAAATAACGTCGCACTTCATGGATCGAGGTGGCCGGAGGTTTGCCCTGGGTATTGCAGGAGGTGGATACCAAGGGGCCGCCAAAGGCGCGCGCCAAACCTGCCGCGACCGGATGATCAGTCACCCGCAGGGCGACACTGCTGAAGTTGCCACTGATCCAGTGAGGGATAAGATCATTGGCGGGCACCAGCCAAGTGACTGGGCCGGGCCAGCTGTTCTTTAGGCGTTGACGCTGAAGATCGTCTAGATGATCGATAAAGGGGGCGAACATTTTGATGCTTGATGCAATCAGGATGAGACCTTTTTCGACCGGACGCTCTTTTAGCGCGAGCAATTCCAATACCGCGCCTTCATCAAACGGATTGCATCCCAAGCCCCAAACGGCTTCGGTGGGATAGGCGACTACACCACCCAATTTGAGTTGGTGGGCGGCATGTTGAACACGGGGGTTGAGCGACCAATCGAGCATGGGTGATACCTATTATCCAGTTGTCGTCAATCTACCCGAGCTATCGACCAAGCTCAACTCTTGATGTGCAGGTAATGCCAACGGATCAGGTGCGTTGATAGCATGCGCCGGTTTGCTGGACCAAACCCTTGATTTCCAAGCCGATCAGCTGCGCTGACAAATTACCGATATCCAGCCCGGTGCGCTCGGCTAACACATCCATAGGTAAGGGATCGTAACCCAGCGCTTGCAGCAGGATTTGCTCATCAGCGTCCAACACCCGTTCATTATCATTAGTGGCAGGTTCATCGAACAATTCCGGCTGTAACGTTTTGGCCGACTTGATCTCCTGACGTTTATAGCTGAGCAGCCCGGCAAGTTGATCGACAATATCCTGCGCTGTTTCTACCAGTGTCGCGCCCTGACGAATCAACTGATGGCAGCCGCGTGCCAGTGGGTTGTGAATAGAGCCTGGAATCGCAAACACCTCGCGGTCATGTTGTAGCGCATAGGACGCGGTGATAAGCGAGCCGCTTTGTACCGCAGCCTCGACTACCAGGGTGCCACCACTCAGGCCGCTGATAATGCGGTTTCGTTGGGGGAAATTGCTGGCGTGCGATGAGGTTCCGAGTGGAAATTCACTTACCAAAGCACCGCCGCCATGGATAATATCCTGTGCTAATTGACGGTGTCGCGAGGGGTAGATTAAATCTATGCCGGTGCCCATCACTGCAATTGTCTTTCCTGCTGCACGCAGGGCGCCGCGATGGGCTGCTGCATCTATCCCCAACGCCAGACCGCTGGTAATCGCAAAACCCCGCTCGGCCATATAATGCGCAAAACGCTCGGCATTCTCGCTGCCGCCGCCGCTCGGGTTGCGGCTACCGACAATCGCCAGTTGTGGCAGGCTGAGACAAGTGGGATCACCGCGCACAAACAGTAGCGGCGGTGGGCGCGGGATCTCGCGTAGCAGGCGAGGATAAAGCGGATCGTCGTAAATCAGGCAGTGCAGGCCCGATTGGGACTTGATATAGGCAAGGTCCTTCTCCAGAGTGCGACCAATTTCACTCTCTTTTGGATCTATAAGAAATTGACGAAGCAGGTCAGCGGCAGCTGGCTTGAGCAGCGAGTGCAGTGAATGTACTGGTTGATTGAGAAATGCTAACGGGCTTTCAAACAACTCAAGTAGTTGCCAGTAACCGGCAATACCAACATCAGGGAGACGTAAAACCAAGAGGGTAGCAGCGAGCGGAGAGAGCATAGAAATCATCCTTGAAAAGACTGCCCGCAGCGGGGCAGCCAAGATACCTGTCGATTAAGGGTTACGCACCTTGTCTTTCACGGCCAAAGCGCGATCCGTTTCCAGTACCAAGCCAAAACTCATTTTTTCAAAGGTGCGGAATACCATTAGCAAGCCAGCGCGTTCATCTGGAAGGGCGACCTTTCCACCTTTGACGCGATCAGCAACCACTTCGCCCGTTTTGTAAATCGCAAGCACATTGCCGATTTGCAGACCTTCGCGCTCGCCACGGTTGATCATCACCACGTTGAATTTACCCACTTGGGTTACACCACCTTCAACAGCAATAATCTGGGCTTCAATATCTACATCGGGCGAGCTTGGGAAAAATACCGAGTCTACTGAGCGATCTTCACTTGGCAGCAAATTATCGCCGGGACGGACTTCTTCATAGGTGCGAATAATATCCAGGGTTGCAATGTCGCCTGTCGTTTTTATGACTGACACAGTGCCTATACCCTGCGCATAGGTGCCGAGTAACTCTTTGGTCACCGGATCATTAAACGCCTGCCCTTTGCGGTATACACCATAATTGGAGTACTGGGCATCAAAAGTACCGCGAGCGTAAGCGCGATCACCCGCGCCCACGATCACGTGCTGTTGTTGGCCGGCTAGAACATAAGGGCTGGCCTCAATCTCTCCCGGTTCTACTATGCGGCTGCGCGATAAAAATACTTCGATTTTATCGAGTGGAATAGCACTGATGGCATCCTCTGTCTGTTGAACACGGATACTCGGGCTCAGCTTGGTCGCTCCGCCAGCGCCTGGCACCATTTTCAGAGTGCGTTCGAGCGTCAAGCGGGGTTGACCATCCAGATAAATTAGCTTGATCAGGTCACCCGGGAAAATCAGATGAGGGTTTTCGATTTGAGGGTTAACATGCCAAATTTCAGGCCAGAGCCATGGACTATTCAAAAAGGTACCGGAGATATCCCAGAGGGTATCGCCCTTTTTGACGGTATATTCATCGGGGTGACCCGTTTTAAGAAGTGCATCATCGGCCCATGAAAAGAAGCTAATGAGTGAAGCCGCCGCGACGGCCAGTAATATTTTTTTCATAGAAACCGATCCTGTTTTATTCGGTCCTGAGGCAGATAGACGTATAATAGTTACTTAAAAGCCCATGCTGTTTCCGTTTGCACCGCATAAATCCTGTGCGATCATCATGTTAGCAGCGGTTATTACCTTTTTACTAGAAGTTTGTCACAAACACTATGGCCTTGTTACCTATCCTTGAATTTCCAGACCCACGGCTGCGCACTGTCGCCAAACCCGTCACAGAAGTGGATGATAAAATCCGCCAATTGGTGGACGATATGTTCGACACCATGTACGACGCGCCCGGTATTGGTCTCGCGGCATCGCAGGTGAATATTCACAAACGCGTAGTAGTTATAGACGTGAGCGAAGACAATTCCCAGCCGATGGTATTTATTAACCCCGAAATTGAGGTTTTGGACGCGGAACTGAGCGAATACGACGAGGGCTGCCTCTCGGTGCCCGGTTTCTATGAAACTGTCGTGCGCCCCGGTCATATTCGTGTGAAAGCATTGGATCGCGATGGCAAGCCTTTTGAAATTGAGCCGCAGGGGGTGTTGGCGGTATGCATCCAGCACGAGTTGGATCACTTAAATGGCAAGTTGTTTGTGGATCACATCTCACCTTTTAAACGCACGCGCATTCGCGCCAAACTAGAGAAAAAACACAAGACCGAAGCGCGCTAAGCGTGCGCAGCAGATAAAGGCGCTACGGGCGCCTTTTTTATTGATATCGATTTAAACGCTTTGTAATTCAACAGGTTATTCATGAGCCAAGGTTTACGCATCATTTTCGCAGGCACCCCTGAGTTTGCCGCTGAGCACTTAAAGGCGCTGCTAGCCAGCCGCCATCAGGTGATTGCAGTTTATTCCCAGCCCGACCGCCCCGCTGGCCGCGGCAAAAAACTAACCGCCAGTCCCGTAAAGGAAGTGGCGCTCGCAAACGAAATTCCCGTATACCAACCGCTTAATTTTAAAAGTCCCGAGGCAATTGCCGAACTGGCCTCTCTCAATGCGGATTTGATGGTGGTAGTTGCCTATGGATTGATCCTGCCCAAAGTAGTGCTCGATGCCCCGCGCCTCGGTTGCATCAACGTACACGCTTCGATTTTGCCGCGCTGGCGCGGTGCCGCCCCGATCCA
>CAZCJR010000176.1:0-5161 GCA_964499225.1 uncultured Cellvibrionaceae bacterium
GCTTCTGCCTCACCCATATTCATCAGGTGCACGGCAGCCTGCAGATGGTCGAATTCTATGGCGCTGCCATGCTCGCCAGCGAAATGGAACAGCTGACCCAAGCGATGATCGCCAACAGTGTCTCCAACACCAGTGAAGCGCAAGAAGTATTGATGCGCGCAATCCTGCAATTCCCCCTTTATCTCGATCAGGTCAAAGCTACCCGTAAAGACAATCCGCTGGTGGTCTTACCACTGCTCAACGACCTGCGCGCCGTGCGCGGCGAAAGCCTGCTTACCGACACCAAACTCTTTGTACCCAACCTGACCCCGGCCAAAAAGGTCAGCGGCGCGCGCCTGCCCGTCACCAATGACAATGTGCAGTTCCAGGCGATGGTGCTTAAGCTGCGTCAGATGTACCAGTACGCCGCCTCCGGCTTTATCCGCGGCGTTAATCCGGAAGAAAATCTCGCCTATTTGCAAAAAGCGTTTGCTCGCCTGCAAAAACTCACCCACGGCACCGCGCGGTTTGCGCTTTGGGATATCTGTTTGGCGTTGGTTGAAGCAATAGAAATCGACGCGATTGAAATGAGTGTCGCGGTGAAAAACCTGCTGCGTCAACTTGATAAAGAACTCAAAGTCCTCGCCGTACATGGCACCAAAGCACTCAACACTTTTACCAACGACGAGCTGATCAAGAATCTACTCTACTACGTTGCGCGCGCGGGCAAACACGCTCCCGGCTTTCCGCCTAACTCACACCTGCAGCGCGTCTACGAAACCTATCAATTGGAAGAAGCCTTGCTGGAGGGTAAAGAGAGCGGCGAAGAAGCGCAAAATATGCTCTCGGTACCCGACGCTGAGGCCATGCGCTCGGTAGTGGGCGCACTCAAAGAAGAACTGAATCTGATCAAAAACAGTTTGGACATTTGCCTAGCCGGTGGCGATACCCAAGCAGCACTTAGCGATGCCTTACCCATTGTAAAACGCGTCGCCGATACCATGGCCGTACTCGGCTTGGGTGACCTTCGCAAACGAGTGCTGGAACAAGGCGCCGCCCTCGATTTAGTTGTCGAATCAGAAAGCCAACTTTCCGATGAACAGTTGCTGTCGATTGCCAGTCAGCTGATTGCCGTAGAAAACTCTCTCGATAGCCTGACCGAAACGAGCAATCAGGAAACTGGCAGCGGTGTAGAGTCCGATATCACCCTCAGCCGGGCCAAAGAGTCGGTACTGCGTGAATCGCGCAACGGTTTGGAACATGCCAAAGACGCGATCATTGAATACATCGCCTCCCAGTGGAATCGCCAGCACCTGCAAACTGTACCAACTACCCTGCGCGAAATTCGCGGCGGTTTGGAAATCATGCCGTTGCCGCGCCCGGCGCGGATTCTCGGCGCCTGCGCCCGCTTCATCGAAGAACAATTGTTGCAACAAGACTCGACTCCACAATGGTCGACTTTGGATACGCTGGCCGATGCCATTACCAGCGTTGAATATTATCTGGAGCGCCTGAGCAGCGGCGGCCGCAAAGACGAAAATGACCTGCTGCTAAGCGTGGCAGAAGAAAGCGTTGCCAGCCTCGGTTACGCGGTTGCCAAAATCAGCAAAACCACGGGCGAGACCTCAACCGCACAGGCCGATGGTTATGCTGAAGATGAACTGATCCAACCATTGTTGACAGAGGAAAGTACTGCCGCCGACGAGTTGACCGCCGCGTACCAAGGTGTAATCGAACCAGATGCGCCAGTCGCGGATGAGTTCGCACATCTATCAGCTATTTATGCCGACGTTAAGGCGCCACCGGAAGACCTCGCCCAAGAACTAAGCTCAGCCTACAACCACGCTTTTTCTACGCCAGAGGCAGAACCGCCGACCGCCGAAGTAGAAGAAATCACTATTGACGATGCTGTTGCTGTTGCGGAATTGGGCGATAACGACGACGAAAGCAAAGCGGATGCACCGGCTGAAAGCAATCTGGTCGCCACCTCCAATGCACCGGTCATACAGCGCGATGATGAAGATATCGACGATGAAATCATTGAGATTTTCATCGAAGAAGCGACGGAAGTTACCGAGACCATCGGAGAGTACTTCCCGCAGTGGGCACAAAACTTTGATGACAAGGAGGCGCTCACCGAATTCCGCCGCGCCTTCCACACCCTCAAAGGCAGCGGCCGCATGGTGGGCGCCAATGAAATCGGCGAGCTGGCCTGGTCGATTGAAAACATGCTCAACCGGGTGATCGACCGCACCATAGTCGCCGGTGCGGTGCACGTACACATCATCGAAAAAGTACGCCAGTTGCTACCGGATATGATCGCCGCCTTCCGCGACAACCTGCCCAATCCCCATGCACAATTGGCCGAAACCTATCGCCAACAGGCGGTATCACTTTCCCAAGGTGTCACTCCGGACGAGCTACTCGTCGAACTGGGTGATAGCCCCACGCCTATAGTCACACCTGAAGCGATTGATAGCAGCAACAGCTATGAACTACCGGAAAAGGAAGAGATCGATCTTGATGCCCAGCACGCGGAACTGCAACTCGACGACGAAGAGCAACTTGAAGCAGAGACGGCTTATACGAACTCACTCGCTGAGTTATCGGAAGAACTGAATTTCACCGTTGAAGAAGACGAGACCAACGACAGCCGCGACGAAGAGTTAACGCTGGATGCAAGCGATTTACCAGCTGCCGAATTGGGCGAAGAAGATGAACTCCTCGACCTTAGTTTCGAGGAAGAATCAACTCCGCCGTTAGTGACGTTAGAAGATCAGGTAGAGATCGTCGATGAAGACGAAGTTGCGCAGCTTGCACAGCTCTACAGCGAACATCAGGCGACTGGTTTCGATTACGGCAAAGCAACCAACGATGATATTGATATAGACGACCCGGACGCGCAGCTGTGGGATATTTTCGGTGCCGAAGCCCTGACCCACTTGCAAGTGGTTGAGGAATTTATCGCGCGGATGGAAGCGGAAGCCCCCATATACGAACCGCCTAGTGAAGGTATGCAACGCGCCCTGCACACACTCAAAGGCAGCGCGCACATGGCCGAAGTCACCCAAGTGGCCGAGCTGGCGACGCCGCTGGAACGTTTTGTTAAGGAGTTGCGCTCCTATCACGTCAATATCAACGACGATATCCTCCAACTGCTGCGTGATGCTGTGAGTTACACCCAAATTGCCCTGCATCAAATTGAAACTGGCGAGCTGGTAGACATCCCCCGCCTACAGCAATTCGTGGCGCGAGTGAATGAACTGCGCGAGATCCACATCGCGCCGCTCGTCAGCCTGCAAGAGCTGGATGAAAGTGGCAAACGCCCAGTGGATCCGGAATTGCTGGCCATCTTTATGGCCGAAGAAATGAATCTGCTGTTGGATGCAGACAAGATTATCGCCCAGTGGGCAGCCGACCCGGCCGACGCCGTACAATTGATCCCGGTAATGGACGAATTGGGCAAGCTGACCCAAGCTGCTGCCCATGCTTATTTACCTGCCATGGCGGAGCTGAGCGAAAAAATCCACAGCGTCTACGAGACGGTGATCGCCGGGCAGCTGGCCTGTTCTCCTGCGGTCTGCACTACCCTCAACACCGCCCATATCGCCCTGCTGGATATGGTGGATGCGATAGCCGCCGGACAAAACCTGAACGGAATTCCGGACACAGTAAACGATGCGCTGGATGAGCTGCTCAGCACAGAGGCTGTGACCCTAAGTACCCTGATCAATGACGAGATACTTTCCACTGAGGAAGAGATTCCGGTCATCGACGAAGTTGTATTGGTTGAGGAAGCCCCTTCGGTTGAAGAAACTCCTCCAGCAGAAGAAACTTCTCTGGCAGAAGAAACTATTCCGCTCGCCGAACTGGATGAAGTCATCGAATTTGATGAGCCTGCCAATGTTGAGCCGAGCGCATATGACCTCATCGCCCACGCCGGCTACGACACTGACGCCGACACTATTGAACTCATCGACGAGGATGCCGACAACAGCGACTACAGCCTGTTGCCGGAAATCACGCTGGAGGAAGACGAATCCGAAGCAGACAGCGAACTTGTCGCTGACTTTGAAACAGTCGCTGAAGTTGAGCTAGACCCAGAAGCTGAAGCTCCGTCGATACAAACCTACTTCGAACATCATGCCGCCGAACAAGCCACAGACGAGGATTACGATCCGGAAATCGTTGAGATTTTTATCGAAGAAGCAGGCGAATTGCTTGAGGAAATCGATACCTCCCTCAACGAATGGCAGGACGACTGGAACAACAGCAGTTGCGTGGAAGAGTTAAAGCGTTCGCTGCACACCTTTAAAGGCGGCGCGCGTCTGGCTGGCTTAACCGAGCTGGGCGATCTGTCGCATGACTTTGAAACTATCCTGATTGAGATGAATGACGACGTCGAGTTGGATCAGTCCTTCTTTAATCGTTTGCACGGCTATCAGGATCGCATGCACGCCGGGGTTGCCCGCGCTCAAGCTGGCATGAGTGGCGGCGCGGTTGCGATTGAACCGCAAATACCCTCAACCGATGAGATTCCGGTGCTGGACAACTATGCGCCAGTGTCAGATAACTACAGCAGCGCCGAGCAGCTGTACGTTAGCGTTGACGAAGTGGTCGATGACCTCAGGTTCAGCGAAGATGTGCCGATTCTGCAAGATGAACAGCCCGCTTACAGCAAACCCACCGTTGTAGTTGATAACACTCGCGATCATGCCGACAACAGCGACGAACGCACCGGTTATGAAAACGATGGCAGTCCCGGCCAAAAACCGAATGTGCTGACTTTTGCACCTAAAGCCCGACCGACCGCACCGGTTCCAGGCGCTATTCCCGGCACCGAATACGGTGGCGGTCTGCGCTCCGGTAACAGCGGCCCCGCGCAAGTACAGCATTTGGCGGCGCGCCGGACCGGCCCGCAAGAAGTGGTTAAAGTCTCGGCCGAATTGCTCGAAGAGCTGGTTAACCTCGCTGGTGAAACCTCCATCAGCCGCGGCCGTATGGAGCAGCAAGTCAGCGACTTGAGCGGATCAATCGAGGAGATGGATTCCACCATCCAACGTCTGCAAGAGCAGTTGCGCCGTCTCGACATCGAAACCGAAGCACAGGTGATATTCCGCCAGGAGCAAATGGCGCAGCAAGAAGAATTCGACCCGCTGGAGATGGACCGCTACTCGCAATT
>CAZCJR010000177.1:0-993 GCA_964499225.1 uncultured Cellvibrionaceae bacterium
GTTTTGAAATTGCACAAATCTGCGGCGCCATGCTCGCCATCGCGCAAGCAGGCCGGTTAATAGTAGTGGACGGATTTATCGTCACCGCCGCTGCCTTACTGGCAGTATTAATTAATCCGCACGCACGCGACTACATGATCTTCGCGCATCAATCCGATGAAGCAGGTCATCAATTAATGTTGCACATGCTGGATGCAAAACCGCTGCTGAATTTAGGTTTGCGTTTAGGTGAAGGTACAGGTGCTGCACTTGCTATGCCGATCATTCAGGCGGCAGTGAGTTTTTATAATCAGATGGCCACCTTTGAAAGTGCAGGCGTAAAGGTTTGAAGCACCAATTAAATTTATTTTTTCTTGCGCTGGGGTTTTTTAGCCGCATCCCCATGCCCGCATGGATTGAATACTCGCCAGAAAATCTCAATCGCGCAAGCCGCTATTTTACCTTGGTCGGTTGGTTGTTGGGCGGATTAGTCGCATTGGTTTTTCTTGCCGCTGATTATCTCTTTTCCAATTCCATCGGCCTCTGGCTAGCGATGGCATTCAGCTTGCTGCTTACCGGCGCTTTTCATGAAGATGGCCTCGCCGATACTGCCGATGGTTTCGGCGGTGCCGTTGCGCGCGAGAAAAAAATCAGCATTATGAAAGACAGCCGCATAGGTACTTACGGTGCTGCGGCGTTGGTGATGGCGCTGTTGGGAAAGTATCTACTATTAGTTGAAAACACCCAGATCGCACTGAGCTTATTTATCGCCTACGCGCTATCACGCGCAGTCGCAGCAAGCCTCGTATTTGATATGCGCTATGTTGCCGATGACGATGGTAGCAAAAGCAAGCCGCTAGCAAACAACCAATCCAAAACGGATTTAGTTATTTTATTAGTCACTAGCCTACCGATATTTTTTTTACTCCACTGGCAAAAAGCAATATTGATAATTGCTACGCTGATCGTTGTCCGCTACGCCGCAAAACTCTATTTTCAAAAACAGATTGGCGG
>CAZCJR010000177.1:1003-5036 GCA_964499225.1 uncultured Cellvibrionaceae bacterium
ACACGGGAGATTGTTTGGGAGCGGCGCAGCAAATTAGTGAGTTGGCTATCTATATGGTGCTGCTAATTCATTTTGGTCAGATGCACATCACTTGGTGATGTGATACTGCTTCTCACTGGTCTCTCCGTCATAATTCTGGCCATCCCGTTTTGCTTTTTTCTCTATGTATACTTCTGGTTGCTTGAGCGGTTCAAGATCCATTGTTTTGTGTGTAACACCTTCAAAAATCGTAGCCCACAACTCTTTATTGGGTCGCTTTTTTCGCAGATGCGCAATAAACTTTACGGCCATGTACATAACCAAAAAGAACGCAACGACTAAACCAAAATGAATATAAATATCGTACATAGCATTTTCCCTCACCCTTGGTTTACCGGTTATGGTGCTGACTATTTATTATTCAAGCTCCGACATTCAAAAAGACTGAATCGATTATGATTACGTTAGTGTTAGGCGGCGCCCGCTCAGGCAAATCGCGCATTGCACAGGAACTGGCAAGCGCTAGCTCATTGCCCGTAGTGTATATCGCCACGGCAACGGCGCTGGACGAAGAGATGGCGACACGGATTACACACCATCAGCATAACCGCCCGAGTGAATGGCGCTTGCGCGAATGTCCGCTGAATTTAACCGTAGCACTGCAGGAGGAAACACAGCAGCCGCAAACAATATTGGTGGATTGTTTAACGCTTTGGCTTAACAACCAATTGTTTGAATATCCCGAGCAGGATTTTTCCGCGTTGTTTGATGCGCTCGTTAATAGCCTCAGTGCGAACAATGCCAACGTAATTTTTGTCGCGAATGAAGTAGGGCTGGGAATAATTCCGCTGGGCGAAGTGAGCCGGAAATTTGTCGATGAAGCAGGTCGATTAAATCAGCAACTCGCACAAATCGCCGACAAAGTGTTGTTTGTCGCCGCCGGTTTACCGCTGGCATTAAAAGACAACACCAAATGACTTCTACAATCATCACACTAGTAAGGCACGGAAAAGTCGCAGGCCCCGCCGCACTTTATGGTCGCACGGATATTGCACTCAGCGCAGCAGGCCATAGCGATTTAACGCGAACGCTGAATAACTTGCACGCGCAAACCCCAATCAACCATCTAACCAGTTCACCGCGCATACGCTGCTTGCAAGTTGCCCAAGAATTCTCAACGCAACATAAAATTCCGTTGCGCACTGAAGAGAACTTACAAGAAATGGATTTCGGTATTTGGGATGGAATCCCTTTTGATGAGCTGGGCGATGAATGGAAAAACATCGAAGCCTTCTGGGATTCACCCCAAGGCGTAAAACCACCGGAAGGTGAATCACTAACTGATTTTGCAGCACGGGTTATCGCCAGTTGGGGATCACTCATCAGCAACACTAAATCGGGGCATGAAGTAATTATTTGCCACGGCGGTGTGATCCGTATTCTTATCGCCCACATACTTCAACTGGACTGGCGCAACCCAGCGCTATTCAAACAATTGCAAATTGATTATGCGAGTTGCACGCGGATTGAGATTGGCGGGTATGAGAAGGCGGTGCCGGTTATTAAGTGGATTGGAGCGCAAAACTAGCATCAATGCGATCCCAATCAATTACGGGGGAATCGATTACTTTCCCAAACTCCACTCTACCTTTTACGGTAAAGCAAACAATAGCTCCCGTTAGTTTAATTTTGCGTGCAATGGCTCCAGACCGCTCAAAATAACCTCTATCAAACATACATATCCTATGCAGCAGATTAGGAAACCTTGAAATATAATCGAGGTAGTCTTTTATCGCGCCATTGATCACATGTATGTTCCCTTCTGAAAATTTATTACTGATAAAGTGTGATGACCTATCTTTATCCTCTTGCGGATAACACCCAAATGAAAAATCAAATCTATAACAAAGAGTATTTCTATGCATTTCTAGCCGAGACAAAAGTTCTAAAACTTGCTCAGTATTGCTACCGCTTAGTTCTTTCGCAATAGCGATGTAACTATCAAGAAATTCTTCCAAATACTGCTCAGTCACTTTATTTACCGAGTAATCAGACACATAAGATGACGGAAATATTAGAGAATGTAATGGCCTGTAAGAAGCAAAGGTAGTGGGAACAGTTTTAGAACCGATAACCGAATCGACATACTTAGAAAACTCTTCCATATGTTTATAATAGTTAGCAAAATTATTTTGCGATCTTGTTAGCTCCATAGCAGCTTTTGCTTGCTCAGATTTATGATTGGCATTAAATAGACCAATAACTGGAATTAATAGGGCGAGCACCCACAATGGAATTTTAAACCAGTCATACATATCCTGAACTGTCCAGTTCAACGAACCAACTAAATCATTATCACTGGAGACCTTCCAACAAAGCAGTGCAAACAACAGAAGAATTATTATAAAAGGCGCCCAGAATGAAGGAAGTTTCAGAAAACTCGTGTGCGGATCAAACCAGTCACCTGACCAATAGGCCTTACATTTCATCAACCAGTTTTTTTGTTTTATGGGGGAATTACTCGTCATAACATATCCTTTCTTATAAAACTTGACTTCCTCATTGGAAAGAAAGTGGTCAATTAACCACGCTCAAAATCTGAATCTATTCCAACATTGGGGATAGACCAGAGCGCATCAATAAAGCTGTTTTTCGTAGGACGCAATAATGCGCGCTTCAAGATTTTAAGGTGTTCGGCTTCTGCGCTTAGCCCGTCGCGGTCTGCACGTGCTTTTAATGCCTGCACGATTACATCATCGACACTTTGCAATATTGAAGTTGCCATACCAACCTCTCAACATGATTTGAAAACGAACCGATGATAGCACTACTATCGCCCACTCTAAATCTGCCCAAGGAAAGAGAATTATCATAATAGGTGCTTTTTGATAATTGGCCACACTACCTATCTTCACACTTTAATTCATACCTCTTTCACCAAATTCCGCTAAAATTCCACCCCCTTATCCTTCGGATAGAACCTGCAATACAACCCCAATAGCAACGGACAACCTGTGGAACCTTTAAATACCGATCAACTCCAAACCCTACCCGATCACAATCAAAGCCTGGTCGCACGCACCCTGCATGAGTGGCAACAATTGGCGGTGCTCGGCGCGCCTATTTTGATTGCGCAGTTGGCGCAAATGGCCAATGGTGTTATCGACACTGTGATGGCCGGTCATGCAAGCGCCGAGGATTTGGCGGGTGTGGCGATAGGCGCGAGCTTGTGGGTGCCGGTGTTGTTATTTTTTGCGGGTGTGTTGGGAGCATTGCAACCGAGTATTTCGGGGCATCGCGGTGCGGGTGAATTGCATAAGATTATGCCGACCACCTGGCAGGGAATTTATATCGCGCTTGTAGGCATGGTGGTGATGATTTTATTACTGGTCAACACGCAACCGGTGCTAACCATTTTACGATTGGATGCGACAACCGCTGCGATAGCAGATGGTTACCTTGATGCATTTGCCTGGGGCGTCCCTGCGCTTTTGCTATTAACTGCATTGCGCGGCTTAACCGATGGCTTGGGGCACACGCGTGTGATTATGGTGTTTTCACTAGTCAGCACGGTACTAAACTTACCGCTCAACTATATTTTTATTTACGGTTTTGATTTTGTTGTTTTCCAATTACCCGCGATGGGTGGCATTGGTTGCGGTTGGGCGACCAGCATTTCCAACTGGGCTGCGACCATCGCCCTGCTGGTTTATTTAAATCGCAGCAACACCTACAAAAGTTTTCACTTAATTGGCGATTGGGTTGCACCAGCGCGATCGGAAATCGCAAGCTTGCTTAAATTGGGATTGCCAATTGGTTTTACCATGTTTATTGAAGTGAGCATGTTTTGCATGATCGCGCTATTTCTCGCACCGCTGGGTGCGACAACCGTCGCGGGGCATCAAATTGTACTCAACGTAACTTCGGTATTGTTTATGCTGCCACTTAGTTTGGGCATGGCGATAACACTCCGTATAAGTTTTTTAGTCGGCGCCGCCGACCATGATGAGGCGCGCTTACTTTCCAGCAGTTCATTGCTCCTCGCGGTGGGTAT
>CAZCJR010000178.1:0-4818 GCA_964499225.1 uncultured Cellvibrionaceae bacterium
AATAGTGCCGCAATGATTAAATGCCGACTGTCGCGATTTTCCCACCACCCCGGGGAGCGGGACAGTGCTGGTGCGGATACAGCCGTACCGGTGTTGGCCTCGTAGCCAGCCTTTCGGACAGCAATGATCAAGGCACTGGTCGCAACTCCCGCCGAGGTATTGATGTGGGCTTTTTCAGTGGCAAGATTTACCGATACCGCCATGACTCCCGGTACAGCCTTTAGCGCTTTCTCGACACGGCCGACGCACGATGCGCAGGTCATGCCCTCGATATTCAGCGTGACCTCCGCCGTTGCCACGGCGTAGCCGGCTTTTTCCACGGCCGCTTTCAAATCGCCTATTTGGGTATCCTGGTCACCAATCACATGGGCTTTTTCGGTAGCGAGATTGACGCTCACGCTACTCACCCCAGGCACACCACTCAAGGCTTTTTCAACACGTCCGCTACAGGACGCACAGGTCATCCCTTCAATAGGCAGATCGAACGACACAGATGGTTTAGTTGACGGGTTCATGAGTTCTTCCTCGTAAATGGGATGTATCCAGTGTTGACCTTACCCTCATGGTAAGGTCAAGCACTTCCGCTGTCTTTTGAGAAAGAAAATAAATGCTTGACCTTGCGACAGTAGGAAGCTTGAGACTGGAGATCCTGTTAACTAATGTGGAGTAAGGCTATGACAACTTTGTTCGTAAACAGCATGAGCTGCGGCAGCTGCGCAAGACACATCACCGATGCGGTGAAGACGCTGGATCCCGATGCGGAATTGACCATCGATCTACCCGCACGGAAAGTAAACATCGCAAGTAGTAAATCGACAGATGAACTAGTGAACGCCGTTAAGGCATTGGACTACGAAGTGACTGTTGCTGTTGAGTAATCACGCCGTTATGTTGATAAGACTGGAGGGTTTTCCGGGTCCGATTCTTTAATGGGAACCGGATCACCGGATGAGCAGCGCCCCGGGGGCGCTCTTACACCTGCGTAGAGCCGGAGCACTTCCCGAACCCAAGCGCTTAGAGTGCACCTATTGGCTGGGTCAGCAGTTGATATTTATTTTGATTTCGGGGAATGCGCCGCAAGCCATTTGTCGAACTCGGCAATTTCTTTTTTCTGCGCTTCCACTATTTTTTTTGCAGCGGCACGCATGTCAGGATCTTTACCTTTTTCGAGTTCTTCTTCCGCCATTTTTACACCTTTGACATGATGCATCCGCATCATCATGGCGAAATCATAGTCCTGATCGCCGGTCATTTTCATGTGATGATGATCCATATCCTTGTGATCCATCGACATGGTCTTGCCGGAAGCCTCTGACGACATGGTATCGGCGTTTGCCGTCAATGACGTTGATACCGCTGTTACGATGAGTCCCGTGAGCACTAAACTCGATGCGGTACGGTGAGCGAATTTCTTGAATTGATCTAAATACATAATGAACCTCGGTAGTTGGGGAAAAGTCAGGGTTTCATAGTCCCGCTATTAATGCGTATGAGAGGCCATTGCAGTACAACTCTCGGCGCAGGCGCGGCACGCAGCAACGCAGTCTTCCATTCCGCCAATTTCCTCGCAGCTATCGGCACATGCGGTGCATATGTCGGCGCACACCTTGCAAACATCCCCACTGTATTTCGAACCACTTAATTGAAAGCAGGCCGAGGTCTCGCAAATTTTGGCGCAGTCCAGCATCAAGCGGAAATGCTCCGGCTCCACATGTTTTCCTCCCGTTTCCAAACAATGCGTCATGGCGGTTTGAAAGCAGATTTTATGGCAGTTTGAACAGTTATCGATACACGTTGGATCCATCGTCATATGGCTCATAACATTGCTCCTATCTAATGGGTAAGGTACTGCTGTTTTTTCAACAGGAAGTAGGAATACGCCCGACGAATACATTTAACAGTGCGGTGGAACACATTAAGAACCCTGCGTTGAATCAAATACGCGAGTGTCTGACGCATTACGCGGTAAACCGTGCTAATCATCCAGGCGAACGCCTATGACTCTATGCTGTGGGGCCGACATCCATGTCACCGTAGCGAATTAATGCTGACGTTTATTGTGTTTTTTTTCGTGCGGTTGGGTATCGCACAATTGATAATGCTTGCACGCCAGATTGCGCATATGATCGATTTCGTTCACTTGCGCATTAAGGATGTTTTCGCAGTAGCGGTGCAAATCGTGGTGATCAAGATCGCGCGACACGAGACATTGCAATGATGACTCCGCCGCTTGATAGTGATGTCGAGAAAAGGTTACCAAAAATGCCTTATCGAAATCGGCACCCTGAAGGGCATCCAATTTTGCAATATCTTTGTGTGCCTGCATAGATATGCGTGGTTCATGTTCCAGGCCGTACCATTCCTTCAAAAATTTCTGTGCGGTGAGAATTTCTTCCCGCTGCATACGGTTAGCGCTGCGGGACAGGGATTTGATATCCGGTAAAACAGCGTGCGGCTCCGTGGCATTGAATTCCGGGCTGGGATGAACCCGATCATGCAGGGAAATCGGGGCGGTAATTTCCATCTCGGTGCCCGCCGCCAATTCGGTCATTCGCAACGCGCTGTAATGGTGGTCAATCATCATCTTCAAATAATGCACTTCAAAATGTGCGGTCTTGCCCGTGCCTGGTTCTTCAGCGACGGCGTTGATCGCGCCCGTGCTGGCTAAACAGGCAACCAGCGCAACACGGGGAATTACTCTCGATATTGAATGAAATAAATGCATGGTGTCGTCTCCTTTGATCAGATTGGAACTTTTTTGGCATTCCTGACTTACCAAAGGTTCCACTGTGAAAAGACGCGAGACGACAAAATCACGTGGCGCGGCGTGCTGTGTTATGAATAACGACGTTTTTTGCGCCTGTTATTTTAATTCAATGATGGACTGCACTTTCGCACCGATGGTGGCGCTGACCACATCATCGTAATCAAAGGGTGTGGTGTAATTTTCCGACATCGCCAAATCGTAAATCGCCTGCTGACGTACGGGATCAATGGATGTCCACCAGTCGAGTCGAAAATACGTATTTTCTGAATAGGCGAAAATGGATTTGGTAAGCCAATCCAGAATAAAACCAGTGCCGCGAGAAAAAATCTCGCGCAAATAGGCGGCGATAATAGTGTGTTCATTTAAATGTGAAATGACGTAGGTGGCGTTGCCTTGCATTGTCACGGTCGAGATAAAAAAATGTTGGAAATGTATGTCGGGGTCGCCCAGGTTTTGGATTTTTGCGCCGTTGATATCAATATACGGCGACATCGTGCCACACACCGCGATATCAAGGGGCTGATCAAGCTGGATAATGTAGCTGGTGAAGTGATCAAGTTGATTATTTGTTTTCAGCGCTTCACATTGTTGTTTTATGACGTGAATGTCCGCGAATCCTTTATGAATGTCGCGCTCCAGCAATGCTAATTGTTCCTGAAGCAACAATTGTTCATATAACGCATATCCGCGATCACACTGTTCTTTTTGCCAGAGCACAGCCGATTTCGCTGCATGCTTTTGATAGTACTCGTGGCAGATGGCGCGATAGGAACTGGCCCAACAATTTTCTCGCGATACGGTGAATTCTGAAACCTCGAAATTTTTAAATAATTCTGTGTCGTGGTAATCGCAAAATCCGTAAAAAATAGAGGCTTGACGTTTTATGCCATTTTTAATATCCGCGATATTACTAAATCCACCGATGTTCCTGTAAAAAGTGCCGACGTGCCCATCCTTGGCCATGCTTTGCAGTACGCGTCCGCGTTGGATCGTATGGGCACCCTTGATAAACGTGCCGCAGTTGGCGGCATCAAAGGTGGCACAACAGTATTGGTTGGCATCCATAATGCGCGACACATTGGAGCGAATCTCACTGTTCGTTATTTTTCGCTGGCGCTGTCGGTCAAGATGGCACTGCTCAAATAATTTTCGACTGCCACACCAACAGGGCTCGCCCGTTGTTGTGGCAGCAATCATAAAAAGCGACGCTACAAATTTCTCCTTGGACTCTTGTGGATATCGGGCGTAAAGCGCGCTTAATTGTTGAGACGTCTCGTCCATTTTTTGTACCTAGTATTTTGCAACGTTAATGGCAATGTTACCTTTCATATCCCTCTTGCGGGTGCGCAACAACCGATAAGCCACCGGCAGCACAAACAACGACAGCAATGGTGCCGTGAGCATCCCGCCCACCATCGGTGCGGCAATCCGGCTCATGATTTCCGACCCTGTGCCACTGCCTAGAAATATCGGCATCAGTCCCGCAACAATTACCGTCACCGTCATCATCTTGGGACGTATCCGTAATACGGCACCTTCCTGAATGGCATCAAGCAAATCCTCTTCTGTTGTTGTGCCTGCTTCGATACGCCGCTGCCACGCCTGTTTCAGGTAGAGCAACATAATCACCCCGAACTCGGCGGACACCCCGGCCAGTGCAATAAACCCGACCGCCGTTGCAACCGATAGCTCAAAGCCCATCAGGTATAACAGCCAAATGCCTCCGGTTAACGCAAAGGGCAAGGTGCCCATGATCAACAGGGCTTCATCCAAGCGGGAAAACGTGAAGAACAACAGTACCAGAACGATCAGGAGGGTTGCCGGGACTATCCATTGCAAACGGGCATTGGCGCGTTCCATGAATTCAAACTGGCCGGCGTAGCTGATGCTGGTGCCCGGTAGCAACGTCACTTGTTGGTTAATAGTTTGCTGTAAATCGTTCACCGTCGAACCCAGGTCACGGTCGCGCACATCGATATAAACCACACTCGTGGGACGGGCGTTTTCGCTTTTGAGCATACTGGGACCATCGGTGACCTTGATGGTGGCAA
>CAZCJR010000179.1:0-4814 GCA_964499225.1 uncultured Cellvibrionaceae bacterium
TGAGCGCGTCACCTTTATCCCTGAGCTTTACTTCCAGCCTTGGCGACAGTAACCCCGCCTATCAAAACATTATTGCGCGGGTCAGTAACGCCGATAAGTTGAGCGGCACCATATTTGCGTTCGTGGTGATTCCCGAAGACGGCTTTTTTGATGCAGGGGTAGAGATAAACGGCGACCAAGCCTTGGTGACAGTGTCGGTCACCGCCGCCGATTCCATTGGTGTGGGCAGCCATAGCAGCTCCCTCCAAATCCAGGTATGTACTGACCGAGCTTGCAATAACCAAATCGCGGGAAGCCCCCTGACGGTACAGGTGAACTACACCGTCAGCAAACCCACTATTAACTTGACCACCAACAGCGCCAGCTTTTCTGGAAAACGTGGCCAGCAACAGGACCCTGTGACAATTGGCTATTCGCCAAGCGGTATTCCGTGGGGCTTGAATGCTAGTGACCTCCTCAACGGCATTACCGCCACCATCGAATACACCTCCGGCGAAACCAGCTGGCTTACCGGGACTATGGATAAGGATAACCGCCAATATCAACTAAGCCCGTCCCGTCCGGTAGCTCCCGGTGTGCACAAGGCAAGGGTGACTTTCTCCAGCAGCGAAAACGTCTTCACTTCGAACGGCGTCAACGTCACCTATACGGTCACTGAAAATACTATCGCACCCGCTGCAGACGCCTTGTCGTTCGAGATTACCGAGGGGGCTACAAGCACATCGTTCACGCAATCCGTGGCGATCGGCGGCGGACCAGACAGCAGCTTCAGTTGGACAGCTTCGGCCGACAAACCTTGGCTCACAGTCACGAAATCCGGCAACACCGGCTCGGCAACCGCCCTGCAAGTATCTTTGAATAACGAGCTAGCAATGCTCAAAAACGGTTCGCACCAGGCAGTGATTAGTGTGCGCCGCGACGGCAGCAGCGACAGCTACGAGATTCCGGTGACACTCAATTTGGACACCATCCAGATCGACTACGCGGCACCCTGGTTTGCCTACAGCGGCAGCTCGCAGGAAGTGCGCGTTTTCGGCGAGCATCTCGACAAGCTTGATGGCGGCACGCTCTACTTTAATGAACAGGCAGTGACGAATTTCACGGTCGTGAACAGTGGTGAATTGCTGGTGCAACTGCCGGCTATGAAGGCATCGGCTTACACTATAAAAACTGGCGCAGAGGTGGATACACTTACCAGCAAAGGACGAGTGACGGTGATCGACCCCGAGAACTTCTCTGCTGCCAGTATCGACCTGGGCTACAACACCCACCGTTCTTTGTACGAACCTGTGACTCAACAACTGATTGTGGACACGGGCTACGATCTCGGGATCAAGATTTACCGTTGGGTCGAGGGGGTATGGCAACTACAAACTATTGATGCCCCCATGGCCTTTCGCATACCCTCCTCGCTTGCCTTTTCGCTGACTCCAGACGGTCGGGAACTTGTGGTGGGACACAACAACAGCTCCTCGGAAATGTCTATTTGGTCAGTAGACATGGAAACACTTAAAGCCCGCGAATTATTCAAGCTGCCCTATAACTTCGCTGGAGTAGCGACAGTATTGGCGCTATCCGATGAGAAAATTCTGGTGCAGGAGGGCTACTGGAACAAACTGCTGGAAATTTATAACCGGCGCACCGGTGAAGCTCGATTAATAGACGTTTCAGCCCTGCACCCTGCAGACTTCTTCCGTCGTATCGTCGACGTAAAAGCAGACACAGCACGCACTTACGTAGAGATTGGACTGGCCGACATAAGCAACAGAAGTTCGTCTGGCATTTTCAATCGCGATGACGACAGCATCTTATTGGCTCCGCAGGAAAGCTCTCGGAAAATCAGCCCGGACGGTAGCAAGTTAGTCACCTACAGTGGCAACAGGATTTACGACACACGATATAACCTGCTGGGTGACTTGGGTGAAGGATATTTCCGCGATATCTGGTTCAGCACCCAGGGTGACCACGCCTATGGGTTGGAGCAAGATGGAAACCTTTTACGGTACGACTTGCGAGCCGCCCCCCTCAACGGGCACTTCTCTGGGGAGGTGGTACTAACCTATGCCGACAATCCGAATGCACCATACCTGAATACACTATCGCCCAGCGGTAATACGGGCTTCGCCATTGACGGCAATACATTGAACATTATTCCTCTTCCATAAATTAGCCGCTGCCGGACAGATGAATTGTCCGGCAGCCACTCAGGCCATGCCCGCAAAAACATGGAATACCCCTCTGATTCAAAACATTAAACCTGCCAAACCAACAGCAGGAAAATTCCACTATTTACCGCTCAAAAACTCCACCAGAGATTGCTCAGTGTTACCTAGTAGCCGCTGCGGAAGCCATTGCAAACTTTTTTCACTGGTAATGGGCGGACGTATTTGCTTAGGTGCGACAAAAACTATTTCCTCATTGTTTTTATCGATAATGTGTTCGGCAACATCAAACGTGAACGTGTAATAGGGTTCTACACCCATACGCAAATCCGCGACACGGATTACGCCTCCCTGCTCTTCCATTTTGAAATAACCATGACTAAACCAGGCGATGCGATTCACCTCCCAATTACCGCGAACTTTGTTATAAATATCCTCGCCACGAGGATATTCAACAAACCGGATATCAGTATCGCTGTCGAACAGTGAATAAAAACCTTCCGCGTAACCTTCAGGTGTAATGGCCACCACACGCCATAACACACTATTGAACGGTGATGCAGTCACCAATCGCTGCTCCACCGACAAACCTTGCGCAGCGAGGGATTTATCGGCAAGTGTGCCGACATAAAATTGCATCGCCAAACCCCAGCATAAATACGCGCTACTGACACCAAGACCTATATTATTCCAACGCAACCCCGTCAGTTGTTTGCGCGCAAGCGCTATGCCGGTGCCGATCAAGAGCGGCAAGGTATAGAGAGGGTCGATCACAAAAACACTACCAACTCCAAATGGATAATCACTAAACGGCAGCGCGAGCTGGGTGCCGTATATTGTCATGGTATCGAGTAGCGGATGGGTAATTAATACCAACCAAACGGTGAGCCACCAGCACTTGAACAAATGCATTTCACGTGCGAGTTTTGCGGTAATCCACGCAAAGAAGGGCGCAACCAATGTGAGATAAAACAACGCATGACTTTCAGTACGATGAAAGGTCATATTACGAATGGGGTCGCCGTGACTAATGAACACGTCAAGATCTGGCAATGTACCTACCACCGCCCCCATTAAGGTTGCTTTCCAGAGCGCAGTTTTGCGCCCCATCACCGCAACACTGACTGCAGCACCTAAGGCGATTTGCGAAAGAGAATCCATTATTACTCCTGATTGATGATCACATTTGGCTAATACACTCGCACAAAAGGCAGGGCTTAAGGGGCGAAATGCCAGATTCTTGACCTGAAAATGTAAAACAATAGGTTTAGGCTAGTTTTTCCTTGGGCATTTTTGGATAACTTCCTGTATATTACGCCGCTATTTTACAACCCTGTTTTATCTAACCTTGCATAACATTAAGAGAGTCCTATGGCTGACTTATCCCTTTACAGAAACATCGGTATCTTCGCTCACGTGGACGCCGGTAAAACCACTACCACCGAGCGTATCCTCAAGCTCACTGGCCGTATCCACAAAATCGGTGAAGTTCACGAAGGTGAATCTACTACTGACTTTATGGAACAAGAAGCCGAGCGCGGCATTACCATTCAATCAGCAGCCGTAAGCTGTTTCTGGAAGGGCCACCGCTTTAACGTAATCGATACCCCCGGACACGTTGACTTCACCGTTGAAGTTTACCGTTCATTGAAAGTACTCGATGGCGGCATCGGCGTATTCTGTGGTTCAGGCGGCGTAGAGCCTCAGTCTGAAACCAACTGGCGCTATGCGAACGACGCAAAAGTATCGCGTCTGATCTTCGTAAACAAACTTGACCGTATCGGCGCTGACTTCCTGCGCGTTACCGATCAAGTGAAAAAAGTTCTGGGCGCCAAGCCACTGCTGATGACCTTGCCCATCGGCCGCGAAGACACCTTCGTGGGCGTTGTCGATTTATTGACTCGCAAAGCCTACATCTGGGATGAATCTGGTCAACCAGAGAACTACACCATCACCGACGTTCCAGCCGATATGGTTGATGACGTTGAAATGTACCGCGACCAAATGGTTGAAAACGCGGTAGAAATGGACGACGACTTGCTGATGGCCTACATGGAAGGCGAGCAACCATCCATTGAAGACATCAAACGCTGCATCCGTAAGGGTACTCGCGACTTGGCCTTCTTCCCCACCTACTGTGGTTCAGCCTTTAAAAACAAAGGCATGCAACTCCTGTTGGATGCGGTTGTTGATTACTTACCAGCACCACAAGAAGTTAATCCTCAGCCTTTGACTGACGAGGAAGGTAATCCAAACGGTGAGTACGCTATTGTTGACGCTGCTGAGCCGTTCCGCGCATTGGCGTTCAAAATCATGGACGACCGTTTCGGTGCCCTGACTTTCGTGCGCATCTATTCAGGTGTATTGAACAAAGGCGATACCATCCTCAACTCTTTCACTGGCAAAAGTGAACGTATTGGTCGTATGGTTGAGATGCAGGCAAACGAGCGTACCGATTTGACCACCGCGCAAGCCGGTGACATTATCGCGCTGGTAGGTTTGAAGAACGTACAAACTGGTCATACCCTGTGTGATCCAAAGCACCCCTGTACTCTTGAACCAATGATCTTCCCTGAGCCAGTAATCTCTATTTCGGTAACCCCGAAAGACAAGACTGGCGTAGAGAAAATGGGTATCGCAATCGGTAAAATG
>CAZCJR010000180.1:0-4382 GCA_964499225.1 uncultured Cellvibrionaceae bacterium
TCCATACCGGCGACCCGGCGCAATCGATCGAACGAATTTTGGCGGGCGATGAAGATATAGCTATCGCCGCCAAACCCGATAAATTGCCCGCCGGTATCAGCTTCAAACCCATCAACAGCTCGCCACTGATTTTTATCACTGCTAATACTGAAGATTGGGAAGGCAAAAGCTGGGAGGAAATTCCGGTGATCATTCCCGAGGAAGGTTTAGCGCGGGAGCGATTAAATATCTGGTTCGATTCACTCGGCATCAAACCTAATATCTATGCCGAAGTGAAAGGCAATGAGGCGATTGTAAGCATGGTGAGCCTAGGGTTCGGCGTGGGTGTTGCGCCGCAAATCGTGGTGGATAACAGCCCGCTCGCGAATAAAGTAAAACGCTTTGATCCGCAACCGGATCTCGGCCCTTACGATACCGGCATTTGTGTGATGGAGAAACGTTTGAAAAGTCCGATTGTGAATGCGTTTTGGTTGCAGCTGGCAAATGACAAGTAACGCCCAATCGCATGCATTACTAGTAACCAACATCGTCTACCAACAAATGTGTTTCCAATTTCCTGGCAAGCTTGGTCAGCAACTCGGTGTTGTTGGCCGCATCAAAACTGGCACTGCGTAATTCCAAGCCCGTGCGCGCATCCACCAAACTTAACTCCACGCGGTTAATCCCTTCCAAATCACTTACGCGACTTTCAATCACCCACTTAGCGCCAAACTCACTGAAGAAATAAGGAAAAGGATTTTGTGGGCGCGAATCTATCGCGGATTTGGAAACTAAATTTAGGTGCGGATTTTTGCGCAACACACTTAGCAAATTGTCAGACACTATTTTAGCTGCCATCTGAATCTGCGGGCGATCATAGGCAGTCGGCAAAACAGCAATGTTAATTTGACCTGTTATGGATTGACTAGCGAACCACATAATCGCAAAAGACAGAAGCAGTGACGCAGCAATATAAAGAACGACACGGGCAAGTTTGTGACTCATCGAATCAGATGTATTCGTTGGTAGGTCAGATTGATCACGCAGAGACGATACCCGCTGCTCAACCACCTCAGGCACTGCTCTCAAATTGACTGGAAATATCTCAACCATCCAGCGATAACCGCGCTTGGGGAGCGTTTCTATAAACTTCGTTGATGCATCCAACTTAGTGAGTTGCGTCCGCACATCCGATACTGCACGGGTCAATACATCATCACTTACAATCTGGTTCGGCCAAATTGCATCAAATAACTCTGCTCGACTTATCACCTCACCTTGACGACCAACCAAATGTGCAAGGAGTTTTAAGTTGATAGGACTTAAACGCTGGGTTTCGCCAAGGGCATTTTTTACCGTGCCCAATACAAGATCGAACTCAAGCGCAGCGCAATTAAAAGTGGTGTAATTATTGTTTGTCATGCGTGCAGTTTAGCAATTTAAAGATCCCCGCAATATGAGGATTTGGCGCGTCGGGGTTTTGCAGAGGTTTTCCTCATATGCTTTCGTGAAGCTTATGCGAGAGTTAAAGTGTCATCCACTGAGGAGAAGTCCATGAATCACGCACGGTCACCGCTATTTAAGATTGTCACATGCATTACATTCGTTATGGGATTAGCACTATCAATCGTATTTATCCCCAATCTAGCTATTTTTGATGAGAAGCCTTTACCAGAAATCACCCAACTGCTGGACAACCCTATCGACCCAGATATTGAAAGCAATGCCTATTATTATCTTTATGGCATGGCGGCAGCTTCAAATAAAGACCCTTACGAGGTAGGTAAAGCTGTAATTCAAACCTTGCAATCTAAACATGCCAAAGGCGAATTCGCGAACCTGACAGAACACGAAAACAATACGCTCTACGGTGGCAGCGACAAGTGGGATGAGGAGTGGCAGGCGCATCCTCAGGCAGCAAAGTGCAACTCACGCTTGCGATCAGATTGTTTTGCTCAATTATTGGCAGTCCTTAAAGAGACATCTTCTACGAAGCCCCGCTTACTAACCCAAATGAAACGCTACGAGCAAATCATTAGATTGCCGCACTTTATTGAAGATATGACTCAGTTAGACTTCACCTCACCACTACCCAATTTTTTCCTTGTGATGAAACTTGGTGAGCTGAGTCAAGCCAAGGCCTATGCAGAGTCAGGATTAGATGGGCTTATTGTCACCAGCCAGCAAGATATGAAATTTTGGCGCATGACCTTGACTGATAGCCAGACACTGATAGGCAAAATGGTTGCTATCGCCAGCTTACGCCGTAACCTGACAGGTTTGTCTTACGCGATCAAAAATGCTCCCGCATTAACAGCAGAACAAATTCATCAACTACAAACAATTCTGACACCACTTAAACAAGAAGAAATAAGTATGGAAAAAAAACTGGTCGGGGAACTGCGTTTTGGCATCGAGAATTGGCAAACGGCACCCAAGAAAATCCCCGACGACCAATCGGTCTTGCTGTGGCTAATGACTCAGCCCATGGCGAGTGCCAATTGGTATTATCGCCAGACGCTCAAACCGGCATTTGCTTTTAACAAGATGTCGCCTGCTGATTTTTTCGAACACGCCCAAACGCCGACAAAACCGTTGGAATTTTCGCGATTTAACCCCTACAACCTAGGTGGAAAAATATACCAATCAAAAAATTGGGAATACGCAACTTATATAGGCCGCGCGCATGATCTAGCAGGAATCTATTCGTTAGTCGCCTTACAACTGGAGCTAAAAACGATTGCTACGCTAGATTGGCCTGCGGCAATCAAATCATCAAGATACAACAACCCCTACACTGAAAAGTCTTTTGATTACAATCCAGCAACCAACTCACTAGGCTTCAGCTGCTTTTCAGCAACGGACACTTGCCAAATTCAACTATAAAAACGCTAAAGATTATTAATCAAATAACTGAGGTGCGGCTCAAATTCCGCTGAATCCAAACCGCATAGCACATTAACGAAACGGCTTACTTAAAAAAGGTGAACCCGCCAAACCAAAACGCCATGGCAAATCCATGGCTTTGGATATGCCAATTCGCTGCCCCTGGATTACATCAACTGGAGCAATAGCAGGCAACAACTTGAAAGGTTTTTTCGCGAGGGAGCGCCCATTAAACGCATGTACAACTTCCAACGCTTGGCCTACACGCCCCGGACCCGAACAGAGTAAACGCTCAGCATCTACACCGCGACGTGCGCGCATAACATCTAACCCCTTGGTGGGTTGAATCGCGCGAATCAAAATACCCGCGCCATGACCTTCGGGTGAGCAGACAAAATTCAGGCACCAGTGAATGCCGTAAGATCGATAAACATAAGCGCAACCGGGCGAACCAAACATGGAAGCATTGCGCGCACTGGGGCCAGAAAATGTGTGGGATGCAGGTTCGAGCTGATCGTAAGCTTCTACTTCAACAATAATTCCACCTACTCCATTCACAAAAAATTGTGCGCCGATCAACTGCGGCGCAACTTCGTGCGAGGGGGCAGAGAAATCAATTGCTGAAAAAATATCGCTCATTACATTCCTGTTTCGTTTGCATCTACAACCGAGGTCGATTGGTTAACACTGTATTCCGGTGCATGATGTTCGGCTTGTGCTTTTTTCAAATCCATCAACAAAGCGTGCAACATTTCGGTTGATAACCCGTGCAATACCAAACGATAACCTGCACGCAAGGTGCTCATCGGCACCAGCGGATGCTTGTTGTTAAGCAGAACCAAATGTTGTGGCGAATTTAAAATGGTCGCCACGTATAGGCCGACGGTTTCATCCAACTGCAAAGAATTGGATGCGCGCCAAAAATCGTTGTCGGTTAAAAACAATTGGTAGGTGGGCGTAAACATTTCAATCGCGGTTTGCAGATCGATTCCGTTCAGCTTCCCGCGCGGCATAGAATCCAATGCTAGCTCTGGTTCTTTGATCATACTGAAATCGGGCTGCGCAACTGGCGCCAGCTTTTTATCGGCATCGCGCAGCGCTTTACCCAGACGAATCACAAAATTAAACAGATTCAAATCGTGCTTTAAAAACAAATTATCTTTTAAATCATCCAGATTCATTGGCTTCAGCGGAGAAGTTTCTACTGCAACTGGTGCGTTGGCAGCAATAAATTCCAGGATCTGCGCGCCCATATGAAAATGGCGGAGTACCAACCAGTTGGCTTCGGCACGCACAAAGTATTTCAACCCAGTCGCGAGAATCCAATGCAGCAGTTTGGATGCCGCCCAGTTGCGCGGCACCACAACTTTAACAATTTGGATTAATACAATCAGCGTGCGTGCAATTGGTCGCACGAAGGGCAATAAAAATTGGCGTGATGGCGTTTCCGAATCGGCCAGCCACGCCTTTTTAACATGATCCGGCAGCGGCGTGCTTTGATCTAAATAGAGCGCGAG
>CAZCJR010000181.1:0-4359 GCA_964499225.1 uncultured Cellvibrionaceae bacterium
CAGACTTTTTTATTAACCGTAAAATTTCTGCCGCTCCCGTCATAGCCTCAGATCACGAATTAGTTGGCGTGGTCAGCGTAAGCGATGTTTTTAAATTCAATAATCTCAACGAGCGCGACAAAGGTAATGCCTTGCGCAACCACTATCGGGATAGTTGCGGTCAGGAAATAGATGAGGAAGTGCTGCGATCATGGGTAAAGGATGCCGATAAAAATTGTACCGTTCATCAAATTATGAATCATGAGGTGATTGCTATTGACCAGGGCGAATCAATAAAGTCAGTGGCGAAGATACTTCTTGACAAGCACATACACCGCGTTTTTGTAACTGACAACAATAAAGTGGTCGGTGTTATTACCGCTATGGATGTGCTCGCCGCGCTCAATCAGAGTTAATTTTTTGTATTTTCTGTGCCGATTTATCCGGGCCGCTACCAGCATTATGGGGCGGCCTTTTTATTGGAGTACCCCTTCTGTACTGAGGCTTATTTTTTAGCCTCATATGAATTGCCCACAACAATTAAAAACTCAATAAATTCATTAGTTTAGCTAACAAATACAAATACTCATTTAGTGGTAGATGAGCGGTTTTCCTGCACTTTTCACTCACTGGCAGGTAGCGCATGAATGGCGCAATATTCCAGTGTCAACCGTGAACCGAAAGCGCGCCATTAACATAACGCCGTTGTGTCAGTAATGGATTAACGCGCACACTTTTAGGAGCTGTCAAAGAATGAGTCATCTACTCGACAAATTACGTTTTTTTAAAAAACGTCAAGAACCCTTCGCTGATGGGCATGGTGTTACCACTGATGAGGATCGCTCTTGGGAACAAGGTTATCGTCAGCGTTGGCAGCACGATAAGATTGTGCGCTCAACACACGGTGTAAATTGCACCGGTTCTTGTAGTTGGAAAATTTACGTGAAAGACGGCTTGATCACCTGGGAAACCCAGCAGACGGATTACCCACGCACCCGTCCCGACTTACCTAACCATGAACCACGCGGCTGCCCACGCGGCGCAAGTTACTCTTGGTATATTTACAGCGCCAATCGTTTGAAATACCCCAAGGTGCGTCAGGCATTAATTGAACTGTGGCGCGAAGCGCGTCAGGAATATTGTGACCCAGTGGAAGCATGGGCATCCATTGTTGAAGATGCAGCACGTGCAAAAAAATATAAATCACGGCGCGGCTTGGGCGGATTTGTACGCGCGCACTGGGGCGAAGTGAATGAAATTATTGCCGCCTCTAATGTTTACACCGCCAAAACCTATGGCCCTGATCGCATCAACGGGTTCTCACCTATTCCCGCCATGTCGATGGTGTCCTACGCTGCAGGTTCACGTTATTTATCCTTGATTGGAGGCAACTGTTTAAGTTTTTACGATTGGTATTGCGATTTGCCCCCGTCATCACCACAAGTTTGGGGCGAGCAAACAGACGTACCCGAATCTGCCGATTGGTATAACTCCAATTACATTATTGTGTGGGGTTCTAATGTTCCTCAAACACGCACACCGGACGCCCACTTCTTATCCGAAGTTCGCTACAAAGGCACCAAAACCTGCGTCATTACCTCTGACTATTCCGAAGCATCCAAATTTGGTGACACCTGGTTATCGCCAAAACAAGGTACTGATGCGGCACTGGGGATGGCCTTTGGTCATGTCATTTTAAAAGAATTCCATATCGACAACCCCAGTAACTATTTCACCAATTACGTAAAACAATATACCGATATGCCCATGCTGGTGATGCTGGAGCCACATGGCGAGCATTTAACACAAGGGCGTTTTTTGCGCGCAGCGGATTTGGTAGACAATCTAGGTCAGGAAAATAACCCCGACTGGAAAACCATCGCCATTAATTCACAGACCCAGGAATTAATCAGCCCTAACGGTTCTATCGGCTATCGCTGGGGGCAAAGTGGCAAATGGAATCTTGAACAGCGCGACGGAAAAACCGGGGCCGATGCGGAAGTACTCTTATCGCTAAAAAATAATTGCGATGAAATTCTGAATGTCGCTTTTCCTTATTTTGGCGGCAACGAGCATGAATATAATTATTTTCATCACACCGACCACAGTGATATTCAACTGCATAAAGTGCCTGCACGCAAAGTGGTACTGGCCAATGGTGAAACCGCGTGGGTTGCCAGCGTATTTGATTTAATGGTTGCTCACTATGGAGTAGATAACGGGCTAGGCGACACGAATGTCGCCAAATCATTTGATGATGACGCGCCCTACACTCCCGCATGGCAAGAAAAAATTACCGGTGTACCGCGCGCCGATGTCATTCGTGTTGCACGCGAGTTTGCGCGCACCGCTGACAAAACCCACGGTCGTTCAATGGTGATTGTAGGAGCTGCACTCAACCACTGGTACAACATGGATATGAATTACCGCAGCCTGATTAACATGCTCATGATGTGCGGCTGCGTAGGTCAAAGTGGCGGCGGTTGGGCACACTATGTAGGGCAAGAAAAATTGCGCCCACAAAATGGTTGGCTGCCTCTCGCCTTTGGTTTGGATTGGCAGCGCCCTTCCCGTCAAATGAACGGCACTTCGTTTTTCTATAACCATGCCAGTCAATGGCGCTACGAAAAATTAGACATGAGTGAAGTGGTTTCACCACTCGCTAACAAAGAAAAATGGAGCGGTAGCATAATTGATTTTAATACCCGCGCTGAACGTATGGGTTGGCTGCCCTCTGCACCACAGCTCGGCACCAATCCCTTACACATTGTTGCCGCTGCAAAAGCAGCCGGTAAAGCACCAAAGGAATATGTTGTCGAACAATTAAAAACGGGCGCAATTGAATTCGCTTGCCAAGACCCGGATGCACCGCAAAATTTTCCGCGCAATTTATTTATCTGGCGCTCGAATTTATTGGGCTCCAGTGGCAAAGGCCACGAATATATGCTGCATCATTTGCTGGGCACCAAACACGGTTTACTCGGTAAAGATTTGGGCGCTGATGGGAAAAAACCGGAAGATGTGAAATGGCATCAAGAGGGCGCGGTCGGTAAAGTGGATTTGTTAGTGACGCTCGATTTCAGAATGTCCACTACCTGCTTGTATTCCGACATAGTTTTGCCTACCGCCACCTGGTATGAAAAAGACGACATGAATACCTCGGATATGCATCCATTTATTCATCCACTCACTAAAGCCATTGACCCGGTATGGGAGTCGCGCAGTGACTGGGATATTTTTAAAGGAATCGCCGAAAAATTCTCGGAGCTGTGCAATGGACATTTAGGTGTAGAGCAAGATTTTGTTACTCAACCGATGATGCACGACTCACCGGATGAACTCGCACAACCTTACGGCGTTAAGGCTTGGTGGAAAGGTGAATGCGAAGCCATTCCGGGTCTGACCATGCCCAATATGGTGGTGGTAGAGCGCGATTACCCAAACACGTATAAACGTTTCACCTCACTTGGCCCACTGCTGGAATCACTCGGCAACGGTGGCAAAGGCATTAAATGGGACACCAAAGAGGAAGTAGAATTTCTCGGTAAATTAAATCGCACCCATACCGAGGAAGGTGCACACCAAGGTCGGCCGAAAATTGAAACGGCGATAGATGCCTGCGAAGTCATCTTATCGCTCGCACCTGAAACAAACGGCCACGTAGCGGTAAAAGCTTGGGAAGCGCTGTCAAAAATTACCGGGCGCGATCACACCCATTTAGCCAAATCCAAAGAAGATGAAAAAATTCGCTTCCACGATATTGTTGCCCAACCGCGCAAAATTATTTCAGCGCCTACCTGGTCAGGTCTTGAAGATGAACACGTCTCTTACAACGCGGGCTACACCAATGTTCACGAGTTAATTCCATGGCGCACCATCACTGGCCGCCAGCAGTTTTATCAGGACCATGAATGGATGCGCGATTTTGGCGAGCAGTTGTGCTGTTACAAACCGCCGGTCAATTTAAAAACGATTGACCCAGTAATGAACCGTACACCAAACGGCAACAAAGAAATTATTTTGAACTGGATTACTCCGCATCAAAAATGGGGCATTCACAGTACGTATAGCGACAATTTGTTAATGCTGACCCTATCGCGCGGCGGCCCGATTGTGTGGATGAGCGAAATCGATGCAAAAGCGGCAGGCATTGAGGACAACGATTGGATCGATATTTTTAACGTAAATGGTGCGATTTCTGCGCGCGCCGTAGTGTCGCAACGTGTGCCGCAGGGCATGGGCATGATGTACCACGCTCAGGAGCGCATTATAAATATGCCCGGTTCATCACTCACTAAAACCCGCGGAGGTATGCACAACTCGGTAACGCGCGCAATTATGAAACCAACTCACATGATTGGTGGCTAAGCGCAACAGGCT
>CAZCJR010000182.1:0-4238 GCA_964499225.1 uncultured Cellvibrionaceae bacterium
ATTTCATATTTGAATTAGTAATATAAAAATCATCAACAGGAGCCACACCTTGGTCGCTGTCTCGCTTACACCGCACATAAAGAATGTGGAAGAGTTCTTAATTCATTGTCATCGTCGCCGTTATCCCGCCAAGAGCACTATTATTTACGCGGGCGACAAAAGTGACTCGTTGTACTACATCGTCAAAGGTTCAGTCACTGTATTGATCGAAGATGATGAAGGCCACGAAATGATTGTTGCCTATCTCAATGATGGCGACTTTTTTGGTGAGATGGGCTTGTTCGACGAAAAAGATTCACGCAGTGCTTGGGTACGTGCGAAATCAGAATGTGAAGTCGCTGAAATTAGCTATGCCAAATTCCAGGAAATTTCCGAATCTCATCCCGAATTTTTGTTTGCGCTCGGCAGTCAGATGGCGCGTCGCTTGCGCGCGACTACTCGTAAGGTTGGCGACTTGGCCTTCCTTGACGTAACTGGGCGCGTGGCACGTACGCTGCTTGAGTTGTGCAAAGAACCGGATGCAATGACCCACCCGGATGGTATGCAAATCAAAATCACTCGTCAGGAAATTGGCCGTATTGTGGGCTGCTCTCGCGAAATGGTAGGTCGCGTACTCAAGACCCTGGAAGAACAGGGCTTGGTGATGGTAAAAGGCAAAACCATGGTGGTTTACGGTACTCGCTGATACTTTTGTTTAGCGCAAAAAAACAAAGCCCGCTATATGCGGGCTTTGTTTTTTCTACTGTCTGAAAAAGCGTGCAAGTATTAAGAGAGGGCGCGGTTACTACGCGAAAAACTCTGCTAACGCCACGCCAGGCTCATCCGCCCGCATAAATGCCTCGCCGACCAAAAATGCATTTACATTTTTGCTCCGCATTGCCTGCACATCTGCCGGTGAGAGAATTCCGCTTTCCGTCACTACTATGCGATCACTGCTGATTTTATCCAGCAATTTGTAAGTCGTTTCCAGTGTTACATCAAAGGTGTGCAAGTTGCGGTTGTTGATACCGATTAATTTGTTCGGTAATTCCAGAGCTATATCCAACTCAGCTTGATCATGTACTTCCACCAATACATCAAGCCCGATTGATTGGGCCAATGTATTCAGCTCTGCTAATTTTTCAGCACTCAACGCCGATACAATCAAGAGCACGCAATCTGCACCCATGGCACGAGCTTCGTATATTTGATATTCATCGACCAAAAAATCTTTACGGATCACTGGCAAACTCACTACCGCGCGCGCCTGCTGTAAATACTCATCAGCACCTTGAAAAAAATCCACATCCGTCAAGATCGACAAACAAGCTGCCCCGCCTTGCTCATAGGAGCGCGCAAGTTCGGCAGGTACAAAGTGTTCACGAATTACCCCTTTGCTGGGCGACGCTTTTTTAATTTCTGCAATCACGCCAGCTTTGCCTTGTGCAATTTTGTTTTCGATTGCTGTTACAAAACCACGCGTGGACGGCTGTAACGCAGCCTTCGCTTTTAATTGCTCTAGCGAAACCTGAGTTTTGCGCTCGGCGATTTCTTCCCATTTGCGCGCAATAATTTTACGCAGTACCGTTGGTGTATCAGACATGGAATGTTCCAAAAAAAACGTTTTATAAATTTATTGCAAATATTGCGTGAAGGCAGCCAATTCGCGAATTTTTTCACCTGCCAAACTGCTGCCAATTGCATCGCGCGCCATTTCTACTCCGTCAGCCAGAGTACTGGCGACGCCACTAACATAAATCGCCGCACCTGCGTTAAGAGCGATGATATCGGCCGCTTTCTCAGCGTATTGACCACGACGATTGCCAAGTGCATCGCGAATCAATAGCAATGAATCTTCCGCATTAGTCACACTCAAACCAATCAAGCTCTTGGATTGCATACCAAAATCTTCCGGTTTGATAATGTATTCACGAATTTCACCATTTTTTAATTCGGCGACCTGGGTTTCAGCCGATAAGCTAATCTCATCCAAACCATCCTTAGCGTGAACAACCATTACGTGCTCACTACCAAGGCGTGCCAACACTTCCGCCATTGGTTTGCAAAGATCACCATTAAACACACCTATCACCTGACGTTTCACATTGGCAGGGTTAGTCATAGGACCAAGCATGTTAAAGATAGTGCGCATGCCTAATTCTTTACGTGGACCAATCGCATGACGCATAGCTGCATGATGAGCCGGTGCAAACATAAAACCGACGCCAATTTCACGCACGCAGCGCGCAACCTGCTCAGCAGTAATATCGAGTTTAATGCCTGCAGCTTCCAACACATCCGCACTGCCTGTAGAGCTGGACACCGAGCGATTGCCGTGTTTGGCTACACGCCCACCTGCGGCAGCGACAACAAATGCGCTAGCGGTGGAGATGTTAAATAAGTTAGCTCCGTCGCCACCAGTACCACAGGTATCAACGAGATAGTTCACATCAAGATCTACCGGCGTCGCTAATTCGCGCATTACCATAGCGGCACCGGTGATTTCGTCCAGAGTTTCACCTTTCATGCGCAAGGCAACCAAGAAACCGCCGATTTGTGCGGGAGTTGCTCCGCCGGTCATCACCACACGCATCACAGAAATCATTTCTTCTGTGCTCAGGTCAATACGTGCTACCAACTTCGTCAACGCTTGTTTGATATCCATTGCCATTACCTTTTATGAATCAGCGCATGCTGCTTTTGGTGCACTGTTTTGTTGTCAGTAAATTTAACTATTATCGCAGCAAGAAATTAATAAGCCTTTAAAAAATTGCGCAGCATATCGTGACCATGTTCAGTCAAGATCGATTCAGGATGAAATTGCACCCCTTCCAGTGCGAGAGTTCTATGTTTTACTCCCATAATTTCGGCCATACTGCCATCTTCATTTTGCGTCCATGCGGTGATTTCCAGACATTCAGGGATAGACTCTTTTTCAATAACCAGCGAGTGATAGCGGGTGGCCTGAAACGGATTTTTCAACCCGGCAAATACTCCTTTGTTATTGTGATACACAGGTGACGTTTTACCATGCATTACAAAGGGAGCACGAATCACTTTGCCACCCAACGCCTGACCGATACTTTGGTGCCCGAGACAAACCCCAAGCAGTGGAATTTTTCCGGCGAACGTTTTAATCGTATCAATCGAAACACCGGCCTCCGTGGGCGTACAAGGCCCCGGAGAAAGTACGATTTTTTCCGGTGCAAGCGCAGCAATTTCATCAATGGTGATTTCATCATTGCGGACAACTTTTACATCCGCGCCCAGCTCACCAAAATATTGCACCAGGTTGTAGGTGAACGAATCGTAGTTATCAATCATCAAAATCATTTTGCATCCCCTTTGACTGCAGCGGTGCCCACCATATCGACGGCTTTAAAAATTGCTCGCGCTTTATTCATGGTTTCTTTCCACTCCAGTGTTGGCACTGAATCGGCGACTACACCTGCACCGGCTTGTACATAAAGTTTGCCGTTTTTAATCACTGCCGTGCGAATGGCAATGGCGGTATCCATATTGCCATTCCAGGAGATATAACCTACAGCGCCGCCATAGATTCCGCGTTTTTCCGGTTCCAATTCGTCGATAATTTCCATCGCGCGGATTTTGGGGGCGCCACTCAACGTGCCGGCCGGTAGTGCTGCACGCAACACATCCATCGCACGCAGATCATCTTTTAATTTACCGGTGACATTGGAGGTAATGTGCATCACGTGCGAGTAGCGTTCAACCACCATTTTATCGGTTAGCTTTACGCTGCCAATTTTGGCAACACGGCCCACATCGTTGCGCCCCAAATCGATCAACATTAGATGCTCGGCAATCTCTTTCGGGTCATTTACCAATTCAATTTCAAGTGCTTTATCTTCTTCCGGCGTGTAACCGCGACGACGGGTGCCCGCAATCGGGCGCACTGTCACTTCGCCGTCCTCCAAACGCGCAAGAATTTCCGGACTTGAACCGACAACATGGTGATCACCCAAATCCATAAAATACATGTAAGGCGATGGATTTAAATTGCGCAGGGCGCGATAAAGATTGATTGGTTCCTGAGTGAAATCAATCGACAAGCGCTGGGAGACAACCACTTGCATGGTATCGCCCGCCAAAATGTAATCTTTGATTTTATCGACATAGCGATGGAAATTTTCCTCGCCGCAATTCGAGCTAAACAACGGCTCATTGTGGCCGTTGTTACCCAAGGACAAGTTAGGTGTTGCGGGAATTTCGCCGCGCAGTTTTTGCTCCAACTCATC
>CAZCJR010000183.1:0-4213 GCA_964499225.1 uncultured Cellvibrionaceae bacterium
TCTTTGGCTTTGATGTATCAGCCGGAGTTTTGATGGTCATTAAAATCTTTTTACCATCGTGGCTCCAACTATAGTCCATCAAGCTGGTCTTTAAACTGGTTAACTTTTTACCTTCTCCACCCAATCGATTCATTAGCCAAATTTGGGAATTGATTTCTCCATTTCGAGAAGAAACAAAAGACAAATATTTACCATCAGGGCTCCAACGAGGTTGTGTTTCCGCATCAGGACTATTGGTCAATTGAATAGTTTGCTTTCCATCCCAACTCACCATCCAAATATCTGTATTGCGTTTGTTTTGAGCTGAATCAACAGATGATAAAGTATAGGCAACCCAATTGCCTTCTGGAGATACTTGTGGATCACCTAAGGTTTGCAAACGATAAATATCTGCGGGTTGCAGTTTTCTTTTTGCAGTTGCGGCTTTAGCAACTTGTGCAGTGGTTGTTTGCAAATTCAATAAAAAAAGGGCAAGCAATGAGAATAGCATTTTTTGTTTCATGAAGCGGGGTTTATAAAGGGGGATGATTGAATTTTGATTGTAAGATAAAAAAGATTTATCCCTATACTAAAAATATCTTGAGCAAAAATCAGTAGCCGTCTCTTTAATAATTTCTACACCAGGGTTGTTAAAGGAAGGGGCGGGATTGGGGTCAACCACAACTACTTTTTTATGGTTATGTACACCAACTTGTAATGCACCGTAAGTAAAACCGACAGAATTAGAAGTACCCATAAAAATGATGGTATCGGCTTCATCTATCCATGTTAATGCTTTATCGTATTGATACAATTCGGTATAATATTCATCAAACAACAATATATGCGGCCTATATGATTGGGTTTCACTAATGGTTCCATCCTTGCTTATTTTAAATAGATCAAATAAGTCTTTTTCCAAATTATTTTCATTTACTTGATTCCAGTTTGCCAATTCTAATTCGGTAATATATTCAGCATTGATCTTTCTTTTAAAATTGATATTGCCATGAATTTCAATAAGGTGGTTGCTTGGATGTTGTGCTTTTACATGGAGGTTATCTACATTTTGGGTAATTAATTTGATATTTTGCTTGGCCAATATTTCATGGGCCTTATTAGGCAATGCGTCTTTACAACTTACAAAGCGATGGTAATACCATTGAAGAAACGCACTAGTATTTGTTCTGAAATATCTATTGGTAGCCATTTCCGTAGGATTCTCATTCCAAAGTCCATTCTTTCCTCTAAAGGGTTGAATACCCGACTCCACTGAAACGCCAGCTCCTGTTATAACAACGGTATTTTTCATTTTATCAAAATTTAACGGATGCTATTTTAATTGATTTTAAATATTGTAGAATAAGCTGCATAGTTCCTTAATTCAGCATCATTAAAATAGGTATCTTCAAAATAATCCTAATGAATAACTATTTGAAAATATTACTTATTCTGTTAACCACATTCATCACCCATGGTATAAATGCGCAAGTAGCATGCGGGTACGATTTAGGAAGAGCAGATAGTAGTAAATCAAACCGGTATAAAGCAGAGGAAGAAAAAATGAATCTAGCCATTCGTGCTCAGATTTTAAAAACAAGACAAACCGTTTTTTCAAAGGGTAGTATTCGCAATCAATCAAGCGGAACCATAAAATCTAATTCCACACCTTTACCCGCCACTGTTTATATTCCTGTTGTATTCCATTTAATAAGTGAAGACCCTTTCGCCATTACAGATGCAATGGTTCAAGCAAGTTTAAACGATCTTAATAAAGCATTTGCTCACCAAGGAGCTTATGGAGTGGATACTTTAGGAGAAGATACCCGCATACAATTTAAGTTAGCACAGAGAACCCCTACAGGAGAAAAATCAAATGGCATCAATCGAATCAAATCTTACTATGATACAGTAGATGTAGACTTAGAAGATGCTGCCATGAAAAACCAAATAAAATGGGATCCTGCTAAATATGCCAATATATGGGTAGTGAAAAAAATTAACGGAGAAATTCAACCCAGTGTTTTTGAATGTGGGCAATGGACTAGAATGGCGTATGGTGGTTATGCTTCAGCGGGAGGAGGAATGGTAGTTGCAGGCTTAGTCACTTCTATTATTGCACACGAAATGGGACACTACTTGTCTTTGTTGCATACGTTTCAAGGAACAAACTGTGTAAACAACGATTGTACTACAGATGGTGATCGGGTTTGTGATACCCCGCCCGATAGAAGTATACAAGGATCTGACTGTAATAATCCGGAGAATTCTTGTGGCACAGATACGCTTTCTGGCCTTTTCACTGCAGACATGCGAGACAATATCTCCAACTTTATGGATTATGGAACCAGTTGTCCAACTGTTTTTACGCCCGGACAGGGAGAACGCATGCGCGCATTCTTATCGGTATTTAACGGTGGGAGTTTATTAGTGAGTGATGGTGCAACACCCGTATGTGCCGATAATATTAATGCATTGTATGAAGTAACAGCCAATCCTTTTCCCTTGATTGGCACTTCGGTTGAATTTACTAACCGCTCTATTGGTGCGAGTAATTATGAATGGTGGATTAAGAACACCGCAACAGGGGTAGAGTCTTTAGTAGGGTCGGGCGCAAATCTCAATTATCTTTTTTCAAGCGCTGGAACTTTTACAGTAAAGCTAAAAGCTTTTAATGCGGGAGGCACTTGTAATAGTAGTTATTATACACAAGTGTTTGTGAGCTGTGGAACAGTTGCCCGGTTTTCACCAGATAAAAGAATTGTTTCTTCTAAGAATGGTATTTATGAAGACACGGTCACATTTAAAAACTATTCGCAAAATGCAGATAGTTTTGAATGGTATATTAGAAATAATACCACAGGAACTCAACAATTGATTAGTACTGCAGTTGATTTACTTTACTCTTTCCCAACTGCTGGAAATTATAGCGTTTGGTTAAATGCGGCAAAAGGTAGTTGTACTGCTGTTTCTGAAAGGTTTAGCTTGAATGTAACAGAAGCAACAAGTGATGCAACATTGGTACTTTATTCGGCAAATTGTTACAAGAATGATTCAATACAATTGGTTTTTGGTATAATCAATTATGGAGTAGATACTATACCTGCGGGCACTTCAGTAAGATTTTATGATAAAGACAGTTCTGTTCCTGGTAGAAAAGAATATGACAGCCTATTTAAAACACCTGCTTATATTTTGGGCAATTGTTCAACTACTTATACGCATATAGTAAAAGCAGATAGAAACAGGCCAGATTCTATTTATTTAATTTTTGATGAAGAAAATGCTATACAAGAAATAAGTAAAACCAATAATCGGGCACGAAGATTTTTGTTTCAACCAACCCGAAGCATTACCCCAAAAGATACTACCGTATTGGTAAATAGTACACAAAGTTTTAGACTAAATCATGCGCCAGACCCGCTAAGTTCAATACTTTGGACCAGTAATACAGGAAGTTTTAGTTGTACCAATTGTTTAACGCCGTCTATGAAAATATTGGATACAACCTATTTGAAAGTAAAAACTGTTACTCAGTATGGATGCGAAGATTCAACTACCGCCAATATTAATATTTTTCCAAACGATTTAGTGGTTAGCAATCAAAAAATATTTTGCTATAAGAACAATGATAGCGTATTCATAAGTAGCCAACTCTGTTTATTAAACGGATATGAACAACTAACAAAGTCAATTAAGATTCAATATTTTGATACACTTAAAACCGAGCCAAGCGCTAAACTATTGTATGAAATGGTTATTCCAGGATCTACTGTTTTCACCAATGGATGCGCTACAATCAGCCATTTTTTTGCTAGGAAAGGAGCAAATAATGTATACCTATATATGAATCCCGACTTGGCTATTTATGAAGAGCAAACCAACAACAACGCCCTTTCTGCGCCCTATCAAGTATTTGCCATTGGTTTACCAATTACACAAATTGCCATACCTAGTGGTGATCCATATCCTTTGTCTATTTTACAATTTGGAGAACCAGTGACAGCTAATCGATGGACACCCAGCTTTGCATTTAATTGTACTGATTGTTTTACACCAATTCTTAAAACAAATTCATCTACTATTATTTCTGCTATAGCTACTAGTCAATATGGTTGTGTAGATACTGCGTCTATTCCGGTGAATGCTTATTTTACTTCACACTTATCATTACCCAATGTATTCTCACCCAATGGAGATGGAAAGAACGATTATTTTTATGTGATTGCAGGTA
>CAZCJR010000184.1:0-4024 GCA_964499225.1 uncultured Cellvibrionaceae bacterium
GGCAACCCTTTTCGGAGCATATCAAACCATGGAATAATATCACCTGTACATAATCGGGGAACTCCAATAAAATTGGTGAAAAGTTTATCCTGATATAAAGTGTCTTTAATCCAATTTGGAGATTTCATGCTTTTATCAGCATTTCGATAATATACCTTTACAAAATCTTCAGCCTTTTCTTTTAAAGTGTCGTAATTATAAATTTCTGAGGAAAATTTTAAATTTTGACTAAAAGAAAAATTACCATAGTTATCCTCAAAGCGATTGGCTACGTGTTTAATTATTGCGTTTGCGCTTTTTGTTTTCTTTGCCTTACTTCTAACGATAATTTCAGGTAATAAGCTCTTTAATGGCTTCAAAAGCAACCGATTAACATGAAACAAATAAAATAGTTGTTCTTCATAACCAACTGCAGAAATTTTGACCTTTTTTGGGAAGCTTGAATTGGGAATAGAAAATGAGCCATCTTCATTTGAAACAATAGACATTTTATTTATGTCATTTTCAATAAAAACTATCGTTGCAAATGGAATAGATTCCTTTGAAGTTGAATCAATGATTTTAAAATAAATAATACTATCCTGTATTACATAACTTTTATTATAAAAAGGATTATTGTTTACATAGATGGGATTCCCCTTTATAGCTAATTGAAGGAATAATGTATTAATTAGCAAGAGAACTAAAGTTATAATACTAAATCTTAATTTGCTATTAATCGTTTTAAACATAAACGCTTTCAATACAGGTACTAATTATTTGAACTTAGAAATGAATATTTGGAGATTTAATCTTATTGCGTTTTAAATACTTTATTTTATTCTTGTTTAGATAAAACGAGTTAATCTGAGTTAATTTCTGAGGAAAGTCAATTTGTCTTACAATAGTGGAGTCAGGATGCAAAGCAATAATTCGTTCGTATACATTGATTCTTTTTTTTAATTCCCGAAAAGAAACAGAATCAAGAAATTGCTCATTCCTTAGTATGGTATTTAATTTAGCAGCTTCTCCTGAAAAAATAATTGTACGATTATTATTGTAATCAGTAAAAACTCGTTCTCCTCTTTTATTGATGTACTCTTTTTTGTATTGGATTGAACGACAACTAAAAAAGAAGAGGAGTAATAGAAAAAGTATAAGTCTCATATTAATTATCTTAAGTGGTAGTGGTATATTCTAACCCCCCGAAAACTATCTCGCAAACAATCCCCTCCATTGATACAATAACCGATCGGCTAAACTAGCTTCCGCTGTAATGACATCTGCGGTGCCAGTCAAACTATTACTAAAATGAATGATCTTTTGATAATTGGTTTGTAAACCATTGTTGAGTTTAACCTTTATCAAAAAACTGGTGTCTTTATAGGGTACTTGTGGAATATTCATTATGGTGCCATTTAAGACACCAAATTCATTTCGTTGATAACTATTAAGTGCAATATTCACCTGTTGACCTTGCTTTAATTTGCCAAAATTTTGTTGAGATGCAATCAGCTCTGCAAAATAGGTGGGTTGCTTTGGAATAATATAAAAGAGTTCTTGACCCATTTTGATCCAACTATTCTCTTGAAAGTAACTGGCAAACTGCAAAGTACCTGTTTCACTGGCAACTAATATGTATCGATTTGCCCATTCGGCTAACGCACTTTTGGCATTAAAGAGAGCTGCAATAAAATTTAGTTGGATATCCGCATTTAGCTTATCAATTTCCAATAATTCTTTTTGTTTGGCAACAATATTAGCAGACTGATTAATATCCGCAGCATCAACTTGAACTAATTGTTGTTTTTTAGCTATAACGGTTGATTTATCCTTAATTAAATCAAGCGGTGCAATCACTTTTTCATTAGCCAGTTTTTCATTAATGGCCAATAATCCTTGTTGCATTGCTAAATCTTGAAGAATCAATTGCTTTTGATTATTCGCATTCTCCTTAGACAGATTAATCAGCCTAATATCTTGAGCAATGGCATCACGCTTTTGGTTAAAGTACCCTTTAGTCTTTGCCCAAGAGAGTTGATAGATTTGTTGGGCAATATCTTGATAATTTTTTTGTAAATCTCCCAATTGATTGAGTGTTTCTAACTGGCTAATTGCATTCCAATTATTTCCTTTTAAATCAAGTTCAGTTTGATCAATCCATTTTCTAAACAACAGCACTTGTTTGTAATCTGCATTACTTTGTAAAATGGCTAAAACGTCACCAACAATTACTTTTTTATTTTCAAGTGCATTTAAATAAACAATTCGTCCTTCAGATTTACTAATAATTTGTTTGGGCAAATTATCCCCAACAATCTTTACTGGTGCTTTAACGATATCTGGGTATTGAATAAAAAAAGTTAACGTAAATAACAAACCAATAATGACAAAAAACATTGCAATGCCATTTCTTACTATCCATACAGGTTTACTGCTAATGATTTCACGAACCTCATGGCTATAAATACGATCTGCCTCATCTAAGCGTTCAATATTAGCCGCTTCAAGCATTGCATCTAAACTATATGATTCTTCTTGTTGAGGCATAATTAGTCTTTAATCACCTAATTCTAATTGATTTTTAACCAAAGTAAAATATTCGCCCTTCATTGCTGTTAATTCAGCATGTGTACCTTGTTCGGTAATGACCCCGTTGTGTAATACCACTATTTGGTCAGCATTACGAACAGTGCTTAAGCGGTGTGCTACCACTACAACTGTTTTACCTTCGAAAAACTGGTTTAAGTTTTTTAAAATAGTACTTTCATTATTGGAATCTAATGCGTTGGTAGCTTCATCTAATAAAATTAAATCCGGGTTTTTGTAAACAGCTCTAGCAATTAAGATCCTTTGTCTTTGCCCTGCACTTACCCCCGTGCCTTCTGCGCCAATTTTGGTATTATAGCCCAGTGGTAAACTTTCGATAAACGAAGTGATATTGGCAATTTTTGCAGCATATCTTAACCTTGCCTTATCGGGATAATCTTCCCCAACAGCTATATTTTTAGCAATACTATCAGAAAAAATAAAGCTGTCTTGCATAACTACACCACACTGTTTACGCCAAGCACGATGGCTAATATTTGACAAGTTTAAACCTGATGATTCTGCTTGATCACCAATATATATATCCCCAGACTTCGCCTCATAAAATTTAAGCAATAACTTTAGTAAGGTGGTTTTACCACTACCACTGGACCCTACAATTGCTGTTACTTTTCCTTGCGGTATTTGCATGGAAATATTTTTAAGCACAGGCTCATTGCCAGCACCTGGATAGGTAAAGCTGATATTTTGAAGGTGTATAGATCGGTTTTGAGGCAACTCTGTAACCAAGGCTGAAGAAGCATCACTTTTCAAATTTACCGGTTCTTCATCGGCCAATTGATGTATTTCATTCAATCTTTCCAGACTGATTTTAGCCAATTGCCAATTTTGAACGAACCCAATCATTTGCTCAATTGGGGAGTTTAATTGCCCAATGATATATTGAATTGCAAGCATTGCACCAAGGGTTATTTGTCCTTGGATCACTGCTGTTGCTGCCACAAATGTGATGAATATATTTTTTCCCTCGTTAAGAAAGAAAGCACCCGCTTGTTGCCATTGATTTAATGCAAGCCCTTTCATTCCTACCCTAAATAGTGATGCTTGCAAGTGTTCCCATTGCCATCGTTGTTGCTTTTCACTACCATGCAACTTAATCTCCTGCATACCTTGTACCAATTGAATGGTACTGCTCTGTTCTGCAGCAGCAATATCAAACTGCTGGTAATCAAGCTCTTTTCTTTTCTTTAAGAAGATTAAAATCCATAAAATGTATAGCACACTGGCAGCTGTAAAAACACCAAAAATGAGTACACTATAATTAAGCAACACAACAGAAAAAACCAATAAATTGAATAGAGAAAACAAAGTACTAAGTGAAGTTCCAGTCAAGAAATTTTGAATGCGTTTATGGTCATTCATTCTTTGAAGAATATCCCCTGTTTTTTTGCTATCAAAATAAGCCAATGGCAACTTCATCAGCTTTATCAAAAAA
>CAZCJR010000185.1:0-3970 GCA_964499225.1 uncultured Cellvibrionaceae bacterium
AAAACCGCCGGCATTTTCCGGCCCACACTACTGACTGTCAATCTATTTTTTTAACAAATTCACAGAGTTACAGCACAACAGCAATCAAAATTGGAGCTGGCGAGAGGAATCGAACCCCCGACCGGCTGATTACAAGTCAGCTGCTCTACCTACTGAGCTACGCCAGCTTTTTGACCACGGCTGTTTGTGGAGGCAGAATTCTAGTGAAACATTTACTGGGAAGCAACACCTAAACAGAAATTTTGTCTCTTTTCCAAGGCTGTTTCTTTAGTTAATAAATCCATCCACACTGTTTCGTCTATTTTTTCAGCAAAACCAGCCTCAATTACAACCCAGGTTTCATGAATCATTTTTGGAAGCATCTTTATATCCACTTCATAACCTTGCTGTTTGATTTCGTTGGATCGCGCTTCAGCATCGGTATAGTCAGCAAATCGGCCAAACGAAATACCATTTGTCAGCTCACCCTTAGTAATTACATGACTCTCAATATTTTTCTTTTGCAGCTCGTACAAGCGCCGCAATGCTTCTTTTTCAGACACCTCCGGCTTCAGGAAGACCCAATAGGATTCACCCTCCTTGATTTCAACAGGGATAATATGGGCAGCCGCACCCAAAGCAACCAAGCGCTCCACTGCATATTCAGCCTGAAGCAACTGACTGTAGGGGCCAATCATGGTGCAAAACTCAGCGTTCGTAGTTTCATTGCCGACAGACGGCACTTCCGTCTTTAGTTCAGGCTTTACCCTTGCCTGGAGCATTGAGGCTTCCGACTGTTCGGTCAGCAACTGTAACCCCTCCCCGTTGCCGGAAAGCTGCACTGTATTAACCTGAGGCGCGACTTCATTTTTAACAGCAAAGAAGTGGTGATAGCCAAAAAATGCGAGATTGCCCGCCAACAATAAAATAAAAATTGCCCGCATTCGTCACTCCAACTGTTGGGGATAATCCAAAACCCAAGCAAGACCGTCCAATACCAAATCTGGAACTAGTCGAGCCTGAGGATAAAAAGACAACAACTTACCCGCATCACCACCGGTGAAAACCATTTGGAATTCATTATTTTGATCGAGTCTGCGCAATTGCCGCACTCCGTTATCGACTAACCCAGTCAGCATAGCTGTGCAAGCTGAATAGACAGCCTCCGATGTCGCCGCGGCAGGGGACATGTCCAGCCCCGCAACCGTGCGATCTAATTTTATCTGGCGAGTTCCAGAGGTGAGAGAATCTAGCATAAGGTTTAGTCCCGGCGCTATGAACCCACCCATATGCTTGCCATTGCGCGCAATCAAATCCACCGTTACAGCCGTGCCACAGGAAACAACAATACAGGCAGAACTTACAAGCCGATAAGCGGCCACTATTCCCAACCAACGATCCACACCCAGCGTATGTGGCGCGCGGTAGCCATTACGCACTAATCCGCAAATGGCACTGCTTCGCGCAAACACCGGCAGTAAATCCAGACAGCCCATGGACCAGTCTGCCAGCTTTTTCTCCAACAGCTCACCCACCACAGAGGCGACAGATACGAAGCTTATTGCATTACAGTGAGGCTCAATCTTAATGAACAACAAATCCAGAGGTTCTTCAATACCCATAGCGCCCTGAGCCACGGTCGCTTGCTGATGGCGGACGCGCCACTTCAGGCGCGTATTACCCATATCTATCTCAAGAATCATGAACGCGCCTCAGGGATATCTCGCCACCATGGAACATCTCATTGCCTTGAGCGGTTTTCAGCACCAAAGCACCGACCTCATTAACCCCGACACAGATGCCGGAACAGACGATGTTGCCGTTACGCAATTCAACCATCTGCCCAGAATGCGCATTTAACGACTGCCACTCAGCACAATAATTGGAAAAACCTTCTGTCTCGTAGCCGTTGAGCACCAAAACCATTTCATCAATTAACGTGGCCACCAGTTGATTGCGTGAAGCAAAGGGAAGTCCCTGCTTCGTGAAAATGCCCCGCAGGTCAATCCAAGGCTGGGATATTGCATTATCCTGATCGTCCCCCATAGCAACATTAATCCCTACCCCCACAACCACCTGACAATAACCTGCAGGATCGCCAGCGATTTCGATTAGCACTCCAGCAAGTTTTTGATTCTGGTAGAGCACATCGTTTGGCCATTTCAACTCCAAACCAGCGATACCGTAACGCTGCAGGGCGCGCACTATTGCCAACCCGACAGCTAAACTTAAGCCCTCAAGTGCTGCGACTCCACCTTCAAATCCCCATCCAATAGAACAATAAATATTCTGCGCAAACGGACTCACCCAAACACGCCCACGACGTCCACGCCCCGCACTTTGCGACTCAGCCAAACACACCTGTAGCGCAAGGTTTTCGTGCCTCATAAGATAAGAGTTAGTCGAATCGATTTGAGGATATATATTCAATTTAAGCGGTAAGGACGACTGTACTAGCGCTGTTATTTTTTTAAGATCAAGCAAGTCCAGCCCACCATCAATAAAGTAACCTCTGCCTTTAACTGAAAGCAGCTTGATCCCCAACCCTTCCAGTTTTTGCAGATGCTTCCAGACTGCCGCGCGACTAACGCCCAACAGCAGCCCCAGCTCTTCACCTGAGTGAAATTGTCCGTCTGCGAGCAGGTCCAGCATTTTCCGTAGAGAACCAGCCTCAAGAATATTATTGTCAGCCATTTTAAGAGCCTACCAAATACTGGCGCGGGTAACGCCCCGCGCCAAGGCTGGTTAAAATTTCATATCCCAGCGACGCATTTTTTTTGCTCAGGTACTCCAATGAAAGGGAGGGATTAATCACCTCTATCTCCTGTCCAAGGAGCTGTTCGTTCGGAACTTCGAGCAAGGAAATATCGAACATAGTGGAATCCATGGACATTCGCCCGACCGACCTCACCAATTTTCCGTTTAAATAACCCTCAGGCTGCACACCGATAGTACGATGCAATCCATCAGCATAACCTCCAGCGACGACAGCTATACGTGCGCCCTCAGGCAAAGTCGCGCTGCAGCCATATCCTATGGCAGCCGAAGCATCGAGCTTACGCACGTGCACAATAGGTAGGGATAAACGTAAAACCGGAAGCATGGCATTGGAGTTATTTGGAACCGGGTTAATGCCGTAAAGCGCTGCGCCTGGACGCAGCAAATCAAAGTGCCATTCACCGCCTAAAAAAATGCCAGAGGAGTTGGCGAGACTAAAGCGCAGCTTTGGTAGCAAGGAGCTTATTAGCTTGGCGCAATTCGCAAAACTATGTTGCTGCTGTGAATTAAGAGGATGGGTCCACTCATCAGCACAGGCAAGATGGCTCATCAGCAACGCAGGGTTAACTGCGCGCAGCAAGTTCTGGTTGCTACACAACGACTCAAACTCGCGCACATCAAGCCCGAAGCGGGTCATCCCCGTATTTATTTTTATTGCGGCGGAAGCATTACAGCCCAGCGCAGCATTTGCCTCGGCCCAACTATCTATTTCAGAGAGAGAGCAAAGAACAGGCGTTAAATTTGACTCTATTAATAGGCGCTCATCGCCAGCACGAATACCGCCCAGCACATAAATAATCGCATCGGGAGATAAAAACGCCCTGGCCGCAAGCGCTTCATGTATTGAGGCAAAAAAGAACTCCCGGCAACCGACCGCATAAAGCGCATTGCCGACTTTATCCGCACCCAAACCATAAGCATTCGCTTTGATAACGCCGGCGACACTTGCACCCGCACCAACGGTTTGTAATTTGAGCCAGTTGGACTGAATAGCAGCGAGATCAATTGTCAGCACGACATTAAAACCTTGTAGATTAAATGGCTAAAAGTGAACGCATATAAGCAGAGCGACGCCACAAAATCCACAGTTTTTACGGCTAGCATTTGCTCAGGAAAAGCGAACCCAAAATACCTGCGATCCTTAGCAAAATTCGGGTAAAAAAAAGCGCCCTGCAGGAATCTGAAGGGCGCTTTTAGTATTAGAAGCTTGACG
>CAZCJR010000186.1:0-3835 GCA_964499225.1 uncultured Cellvibrionaceae bacterium
CACCGCATTGCCTATGTAATTGGCGGGCGTTAAGTCGCGCATGGTTTGTTTGGCATGCTCGGGAATATCCAGCGTTTCTACAAATGCGGCGAGAACTTCGCGGTTAATAGCTTGGCCGCGAGTCAGGGCTTTTAATTTTTCATAGGGTTCTGCGACGTTGTAGCGGCGCATAATGGTTTGGATTGGCTCGGCCAATACTTCCCATGAGTTATTCAAATCCTCCGCGAGGCGCGCGCGATTGATTTCCAGTTTGCTCATCCCTTTTAGCGTAGATGCGTAAGCAATCATGCCGTAACCAAAACCAACGCCCATATTGCGCAATACGGTTGAGTCGGTCAGATCGCGCTGCCAGCGAGAAATCGGTAATTTTTGTGCGAGGTGAGTGAAAATTGCGTTGGCGATTCCCAAGTTACCTTCGGAGTTTTCAAAATCAATGGGGTTCACTTTGTGTGGCATAGTGGATGAACCCACTTCACCTGCGATGGTTTTTTGTTTGAAGTAACCGAGGGAGATATAACCCCAAATGTCGCGGTCAAAGTCGATAACGATGGTGTTGAAGCGTGCAATAGCATCAAACAACTCAGCGATGTAATCGTGCGGTTCGATTTGTGTAGTGTAGGGGTTCCAGCTCAGCCCCAGGCTTTCAACAAATTCTTTGGCATTGGTTTGCCAATCTACATCCGGATAGGCGGACAAGTGGGCATTATAGTTACCCACAGCGCCGTTAATTTTTCCGAGCAATTCAACTTCTTTTACCGTTTTGAGTTGGCGACGTAAACGCGCAGCTACGTTCGCCATTTCTTTACCCACAGTAGTTGGCGATGCAGTCTGGCCGTGGGTGCGCGATAGCATGGAATCTTCCGCGTAGTCGTGTGCTAGTTTGGCGATGCCGTCGATAATCGCTTCGGCGTCTTTCAGGAATACTTTGCGACCTTCGCGCAGCATTAATGCGTGCGACAGGTTGTTGATATCTTCTGAAGTACAGGCGAAGTGAACAAATTCCAGCACCGCTTCAAGTTCGGCGTTGCCAGCGAATTTGTTTTTGAGGAAATACTCAACGGCTTTTACATCGTGATTCGTGGTGCGCTCGATGTCTTTCACCGCTTGTGCATCGGCTTCGTTAAAGTCGGTAATAATCTTGTCGAGAATCGCGTTAGTCGCTGCGCTAAACGCAGGTACTTCAGGCACACCGGCAAGGCGGCTGAGTTGTTGCAACCAGCGCACTTCCACTTCAACGCGGAATCGAATCAAACCGAATTCGCTAAAAATACTGCGCAAAGCAATGGTTCGGCTGCCGTAACGGCCATCGACTGGGGATACAGCGTTAAGCGCGTTGAGCGTATTAAATGTATTGTCCATGGTGCTTCTCGGTTAAAGATTAAAAGATAAAAATGAAATACGAATTCTGTGTAGATGCGGGAGACGGATTACTTACATCCGGCGCAAAAAGTCATCCACTTGTTGGGCGATATTTTTGCGGTAGAACAGTAGCTGCAAACGATTACCGCCAACTTGTCGCCATAAAATAGCCGATCGCACAGATGCGAGCAGCAGGGCGCGGATTTGGTTAGCAATGCGCTGTTGCTGGAGATAATTGTAGTCACCATTGACCTGAATGCGAAAACGGAAGGTACTCAGTGTTTCGGTATACAGAGTGCCGAGATTGGCGATGACATTTTCGTGTGTGGACGAAAAATGCTGTGCTTGCTGGGAAACTTGTTCCAGCCGGCTGCCGATGACACCGAGCATATCGCGGCGGCCCGCCAGTTTTTTCTGCAGGTGCAATACACCCAGGCCGTAACGTAATGTTTCCCGATATTTTTGCGAGCCGGGGCGCAGTAGTTCACGCATCACCTCCAAACCGGTGCGCAAGTTTTCCAGATTACCGCCGTAAACCCCGAGTGTGCTCTCGGGGTTTAGGTCGAGCATGCTCTCAATACTGCATTTATAGGCTTCGGGCGGGACATGGCCTGTTTTTGCAACCTGTTCAACTAATGCAGTTGCCTGAAATACGCCTGCGAGGGCGAGGGTAATGTCTTGCCAGTTTTTGCTCACGCGAAATTCTCTCAGCTACTTGAAAAGGGACTGTTTAACGGGTTAGCGATTGTCGGTAGATTCGATCACGGCGCCACCGAGGCACACATCGTTACTGTAAAAAACGACCGATTGTCCGGGCGTCACCGCACGCTGTGGTTGGTCGAAACTCACGTCCAAAGTACCGTCGTCCAAGAGGGTTACCGCACACTCCTGGTCGGGTTGGCGATAGCGGGTTTTGGCCGTACAGGTAAAGGTAGATGAGGGCGGGGTGCCGTTAATCCAATGGGCTTGTTGGGCAATTAAGTGATTGGTATATAAAAGAGGGTGATCTGTGCCTTGCACGACGACAAGCACATTACGCGTCAGGTCTTTCTGAACAACAAACCATGGCTCTTCGTTAGCACCTTTCACGCCGCCAATTCCTAACCCCTGGCGCTGGCCAATGGTGTGATACATCAGGCCCATGTGTTCGCCAATGACTTTGCCGTCGGGCGTTTGAATCTGGCCAGGTTGTGCGGGCAGGTATTGTTGCAAGAAATCTTTAAAGCGCCGTTCACCGATAAAACAGATACCGGTGCTGTCTTTTTTGTTGTGAGTAACCAGACCGTGTTCTTCCGCAATCCGGCGCACTTCCGGCTTTTCCAGTTCACCGACAGGAAACAGGGATTTGGCGAATTCAGCCTCGCCCACAGCATGTAAGAAGTAACTTTGGTCTTTGTTCGGATCGAGCCCTTTCAATAGATGGGCATGGCCACCGCGATCGGCGCGGCGCACATAGTGGCCAGTGGCAATTAACTCGCCACCCAGCATACGTGCATATTCCATAAAGACTTTGAATTTGATCTCGCGGTTACAGAGGATATCCGGGTTAGGCGTGCGCCCGGCTTTGTACTCTTCAAGGAAATGTTCGAACACGTTATCCCAGTATTCCGCTGCGAAATTGGCGGTGTGCAGCTTGATCCCGATACGCTCGCAAACCATCTCGGCATCGACCAGATCGGCCTTGGCGGTGCAGTATTCAGTACCGTCATCCTCGTCCCAGTTCTTCATAAACAAGCCTTCGACCTGATAACCCTGTTGTTTCAGGAGTAGGGCAGAGACTGAGGAATCAACACCGCCGGACATACCAACGATAACTTTTTGGCCCGGGCCTATAGATGAGCCTGAGACGGGGGCGGGAATAGCGTCTGACATAAGGAACAACTGCTGGGAATAGGGGGGAAGGCGCGCATTTTACCCGCACCAGCCCCGCACTGCCACCTTAGCCGACAAGATCATCCAACAACATCGAGCGGAAAGCGGCGTCCGGCACGGAATTCTTCGATGATTTGCAAAGTCATAGGGCTGCGCAGCTGATCTTTGCGGGCGACCAGCTCTTCATACGTTAGCCAGACGGCCTCGATGATACCGGTATCCAGTGCGCGCGTTGCATCGTGACCAATAGGAGTAGCGATAAATGTTGTGCGGAAATAGGTAATACCGTTGCTCGGCGCCGTATACAAATTCACACCTACAACTCCGGTTAGTTCAACCGTCCAACCCGTCTCCTCAAGCGTTTCGCGAATCGCCGCTTCTTTTAACGTTTCGTTAGGGTCTAGGTGGCCAGCAGGTTGGTTATAAACATTTTTACCATCCGCCTCTTCATACACCATTAAAAAACGATTATCGCGCTCAATAATAGTGGCGACGGTTACATGGGGTGCCCAAGTCATAGTGATCTCGTTTGGTTCAGTAAATATAAAGAGCATAAGCATACTTCATTGAGTGGTGATTTTTAATAGATAAAGCGCCAGCAATG
>CAZCJR010000187.1:0-3714 GCA_964499225.1 uncultured Cellvibrionaceae bacterium
ATCAATGTCTAATATCCGAAAATTGATTGACCTGAAAAACCGTAAGCTTTTAGCCACCCCCTGTGTGCCGAAGGCTGTATGTTAAATTAAAATCGTTTGGAGCAGTAGGAAGGGGATGCGCTTACGATGCGGCCATTTTTAGATGTCTATTATTTATGGTGACGAGATATGCGTTTGATGGTTTGATGTAACCCGTCATCCCCCGGGTTGTCCCCCCAGTCATAGGGATCAGATAAGAGCCGAAGTGATTAGAGCGATCACTTACTCTTGTAGGAGTAAAGGGCTAGTGGGTTGCAATGCCCCATTTTTATTACTATTCGTTTTTATGTGGGCTCCGTGGCAATACGTTTTCAGTCTTCTCCAGTGACCTTGTATTTAGCAGCTCTGTAAAAGCGCGTTTCAAATACGCGTAAGGCTCCAAGCTATTTAGTTTCGCGGTTTCAATTAAGCTGTATAGATATGTACTTGATGCCGCACCCTGCTGGCTTGTATTGGTTGGCCAATTTTTCCGCCAACCACAAACGGCCGAATGGCATTTTCCGCGGCGTTGTATCGATAGAATAATCGCCAGACTGCATGTAATTGATAATGCGAGGCCACTGCGAATCCCAATGATGTAATGCTTTGCCCCGTGCGGTTTTGGACGGTATCTGTGACTGACTTTTATCAAGCCAGCATTTTAATTTCTCAAGGATGGCTCTCGACTGCTGCTGTCGCGCCTGATATTTTTCGTTTGCGGTTTGATCTTTGATGGATTGTTAAACACAATAGAGTTGTTGAATATACGCCAAGACTTGATCCGCCTTGCCTGTTTTCCCTTTGGTCGGCCAGCGCCCCGGTGAGCCTGCTGTACTTCGATAAAGCGTCGGAGCGCATGCGCCTAACAAACTAAACAGCAATACTATTTTTAATGCAGGCTTGCATTATAGCCTTTGTAACCATCCACCATTAATGCCCCCGTAAACTCCTCAGCAATTCTTTAGCCGCATCACCACTGCGTATAGGCTCATAATGAAGCACTGCGGATGCTGTTGGTAGCGTGCTGCGAACCACCCAAATGCAACTGTTGTTTTGTGTGGATTTGTTCGGCTCGTTCAGAACCTGAACTTGCTTGTCATCCATGTGTGAAAAATGCTGCGCGAGAATTGTTTCATGAATGAAATTAATTAGCGGCTGGACTAGTTGACCACATTTCTCCATCCAGTTTGCCAGGATGCCACGATCCATCTCAATGCCGATGAGCCTAAAGACTTCAGCTTGTCGATACAGCAGCAATGCATCCATATACAGGTAATTTGCCTATTTTAATAAGCTGCTAAAGTAAATATGAAGCCGGAAGTTGAAGAGGCTAGCCGCAGTAAAAATGGATTCGCACATTAGGAAAAGAATTGCGCTGCAACTGTGGTGCCCTGTCTGAAGGGCGCCCCTATTGGTGTTGTGAATGGTGTTGGGAAAACATTTAAATACGGTCGTGCAAGAGAGCTTGTCTCTACTCTACCTCTCTCTGTCAGATACGTTAAAATTTATTTGACAGCGCTGTCATAAAGTTTTAGATTAGCGTTAATGGAGTTGATCTGCCGAGCTTGTGTTTTTGTCCAAGCCGCGTCTTGACTGCTCAATGGTCTCTCACCGTCGATGTCTGGTTGATGCATCGACGTCTCCCTCTTGCCCCCTGACTTTCAGAGGGCTTTTTTTTGCCTGTAAATCCTGTGATTGCTTTTTTTGCGGACGAATCCACTGGGGTTGGCTAGGTTATTTGGCGTGTAGCTGGCATAATCGGCACCCCGAATTTTCCGGGTTTGCTCTCTCTTAGTGGAGAGCGAGCCCTGTTTGGCACGCCTGATTAGCCCCTTCCGTCGGATGTGCTGTTTCTGTCAGCTAGAGGATTACCATGAAGCCAGCAGTAAAACCCCGCAATCCCAATTTCTCGTCTGGCCCTTGCAGCAAGCGCCCAGGCTACAGCTTGGATCAGTTAGATATTTCTACCTTGGGTCGTTCGCATCGCTCCACTATTGGTAAGGCGGCATTACAACGCGCCTGCGAAGATACTGCTGAGCTGCTCGGTTTGCCGGAAGGCTATCGCGTTGGTGTGGTGCCAGGTTCGGATACCGGTGCAGTAGAGATGGCAATGTGGTCGCTACTCGGCGAGCGCGGTGTGGATATCCTGCAGTGGGAGTCTTTCGGTAAAGGCTGGTTGAGCGATGCAACCAAAGAGCTCAAGTTAAACGTTAATGCGCACGAAGCAGATTACGGTTTACTGCCTGATTTGTCCAAAGTGAATTTCGATAACGATGTGATCTTCACCTGGAACGGCACAACTTCAGGTGTGAAGGTGCCCAATGGTGACTGGATCCCGTCTGATCGCAAGGGTCTGACCATTTGTGATGCTACTTCCGCTGTATTCGCGATGGATATGCCATGGGAAAAGCTGGATGTGATCACTTACAGCTGGCAGAAAGTATTGGGAGGTGAAGGCGCACACGGGATGTTGATTCTCAGTCCGCGCGCAGTTGCGCGTTTGGAAAGTTACAAACCTTCGTGGCCAATGCCAAAACTTTTCCGCATGACTAGCGGAGGCAAAGTGGTTGAGGGCATTTTTAAAGGCGACACAATCAATACGCCATCCATGTTGGCGGTAGCCGATTATTTGGATGCACTCGATTGGGTACGCGCAATCGGCGGCCTAAAACAAACTATTGCTCGCTCTAATGCAAATTTGGATGTGTTGAAAAAGTTTGTTGCAGCGAATGATTGGATTGATTTCCTTGCGCAAACACCGGAAACACTCTCCAATACCAGTGTGTGTTTTACGTTGAAGGCAACACCTGATCAAGTGAAAGCGATGATCAAATTGCTGGATAAAGAAGCGGTTGCTTTTGATGTCGGCGCCTACCGCGATGCACCACCGGGTTTGCGTATCTGGTGTGGCGCAACTGTTGATGTGGCAGATCTTGAAGCTTTATTGCCTTGGTTGACTTGGGCTTACGAGCAAGCCACGGCAGCTTAACCTGATCGATATTTTTTGCGAGGCCGTGTTTATACACGGCCTTTTTGTTAGTGCACAGAGGATTAAATAGCATGTTCAAAATAAAAACATACAACGCCATTTCTGTTAAAGGTTTGAATCGTTTTCCGCGCGAAAAATATGAAGTTGCCAGCGATATTGGTCAGCCAGATGCCTACATTCTGCGCAGTCATAAATTGCACGGTGAAGCGTTACCGGAAAGTGTTAAAGCGGTAGCGCGTGCGGGTGCGGGAACTAACAACGTTCCGGTAGATGAATACACCAAAAAAGGTATTGTGGTATTTAACTCACCCGGTGCAAATGCGAATGCGGTGAAAGAATTGGTGCTTGCGGCTATGTTGCTCGGCTCGCGTGGCATATTGTCGGGTATGGATTATGTAAGTACTTTGACGCATATGACCGATGCTGAAGAGATGTCAAAATTGTTGGAGAAAGAAAAATCCAATTTTGCCGGTTTCGAATTACAAGGTAAAACCTTAGGCATTGTTGGCTTGGGTGCAATTGGCTCATTGATTGCTGACGCGGCTCTGGCATTGGGAATGAATGTAGTAGGTTTCGATCCGGCTTTGTCAGTTGAAGCAGCCTGGCGTTTACCGAGCCAGGTTGGTCGCATGGAGAACTTACAATCGCTGTTGGCGCGTTCGGATTACATTACACTGCATGTGCCTGCGATTCCCGCTACGAAAAAT
>CAZCJR010000188.1:0-3650 GCA_964499225.1 uncultured Cellvibrionaceae bacterium
TAGCAACTCTATTGTCGGAACCCCTGTTATCAATAAACTGAAGATTTATGATCATCAAGATAAATTGTTAGTGAGCGCCGAGAAGGAAAATAGTAACCAGGAAAATGCCGAAAAAGATAATCCAGTCATCTATGACCAAGTCAAAATCATTAAATCTGACGATGATCGCTATATTGGCCATTTTTCCGTTGAGTTCTTAACGACTGAAATTGATACTAGTCTGGCTCAACAATTTACTAGCATACTGGTCACTGTTGGATCCTTGTTGGTTGCATGCCTTATCACGTTGTATTTTGTTTCTCACAATACCGTCGAATTACCGCTAGTGCATTTGAGTAATCTTATTAAAGACATGATTGCTGGCGGCGGCGATTTAACACAGCGATTGCCCGTCACAGGCAACAATGAAATTACTGAGCTATCGCGTAATTTTAATGATTTCATTGGCGTAATTTGTGGGATAGTCGCCAAGGTAGCGCAGGTATCCAATGTGGTGAGTGACAAGACATTAATTATGAGCTCTGCTACCGACAGCACTGTACACACCATTAAACAGCAAACGGACGAGATCGAAAAAGTCTCAGCGGCGGTTAAAAATTTGTCACTTTCTGCAACCAGTGTTGCGCAAAATGCTATGAAGGCTGCTCGTGAAACCGAAGAAACCGTTAAATTCACTAGCGACAGTTCTAATGTCATGAAGTCCTCTATTGAATCGATCAATCGCTTAACCCAGCAAATTGAATCGACTGCAGTTAAGGTTCAAACGTTAAAGCACAACAGTGAAAATATCGGCACAGTACTTGAAGTTATTCGCACCATTGCCGAGCAGACCAACCTACTCGCGCTCAATGCGGCGATTGAGGCTGCCCGCGCTGGCGAGCAAGGTCGAGGCTTTGCGGTAGTCGCTGATGAGGTTCGCTCGCTCGCACAGAAAACGCAAAAATCAACACAAGAAATTTCAGGAATTATTTCAAAATTGCAAACTTCCTCGTCGGAGGCACATACCGCTATGACATCGAGCGTTGTTTCACTCCAGGAGACGGTAAGCTCATCGGCGAGGGTTGATCAATCGCTGATGAAAATTATCGCAAGCATCAATAACATTCATTCGATGAGTAATCATATTTCTTCAACATCGACCGATCAAAGCAAGGTCGCTACTCACATTGAAAAAAACATATCAGAAATACTATCGCTGTCTGAAAATATTTTTCAGGATGCCAATACCGTTCGGCAAACCAGTAGCGATCTGGATAGCGAGCGACAACTGCTACAAGTTCAGATCAATAAATTTAAAACGAGTTAAACCCTATGCTAATGTTTTAGCAGACTACGTGGTTAAAATGCCTATGAGCCCGATATGTAATACATGTCGGGCTTCTTATATCTACTAGAAAATTGGTCAATCAAGTCCAGCCCACACACAGATACAAATCCCGCACCAATCAGGGCTATACTCGTGATCTGCCATTCCGAGATTAATCCATCATGCAAACTTTTAATGAAGCTCCCACCGGTACTATCGCCCTGCAAACCATCACCATGCCTGCCGATACAAATCCGTTCGGCGATATTTTTGGTGGCTGGGTGATGGCGCAGATGGATATCGCCGGTGCAATTCACGCGAATGGGGTATCGCTAGGCCGAGTGACCACGGTGGCCGTGAGCGGTATGGTATTTATGCGGCCGGTACCCGTGGGCGCGATTATCAGTTGTTACACCAGCACCTTACGTATCGGCAACACGTCTATTCGCGTGAAAGTGGAAGTCTGGATTAAAGATTTTCTTACCCATCAAGTGAGTCAGGTCACACAGGGTGAATATGTTTACGTCGCTATTGATGAGCAGGGGCGCAAACGTCCGGTGTTAAAAAGCGCGCCACATCCTGCTTAAAAAAACAGGTAAAGTTCCGCTTAACATTCCTGAAATATTGATCATAAAGAACGAAAATTTCGATTGTTTGTTGGTGTCACAATTGGTAAAAAATGGGAAATAATTTCCTAAGCCGCTGAAAAACAATAACTTATCCGCTTAAACCTTTCTTTACCTCGACACGCCTACAATCTCACCCAGCGCGCGTTACACTTTAGTGCGGCTGTAATCTGTTTGCTTTACTGCTATCGTCTTTCCACATTAGCTATCACCGCATTTATTGACGGTCATTAAGAATAGGATTAGTAGGCACAACATGTTAACGGACTCTCGCACCGGTTATGGTTTGATCTCCATCGCTATCCATTGGATCAGCGCTCTGTTGATATTGTTTTTATTTGGTCTCGGTATCTACATGGTGGATTTAGGTTACTACGACGATTGGTATCATGAGGCGCCGGAATTACATATCAGTTTGGGATTGGTGGTGCTGTTGTTGATGTTGGTGCGCGTTGTTTGGCGAGTTGCCAACCCGACACCGGTTGAACTTGCAGCCAAGCGCGCGCAAAACCTCGCGGCAACATTCGTCAAGCTCGGGCTTTATGCTTTGGTATTTATTGTATTGATTAGCGGTTATTTAATTACCACCGCCGAAGGACAGCCGGCGAGTATGTTTAACCTTATTAAATTTCCGGTGTTAACTGAATTAAGTTCACAAAACGTCGATCTCGCCGGTGAAATTCACGAATATTTAGCCTGGGGCATTGTCCTACTCGTTGTGTTGCATGTTGCCGGTGCATTGTTGCACCACTTTATTATTCGCGACCGCACCTTGGTGCGTATGCTTAAACCGGTAAAAAAATCAGATTTGCAGTAATACATTTTTTATCAACTGTTTCACCTGACATTTTTAATAATCAACCTGATTATTCTCAAAGGAGTTTATCCATGTTAAAAAAAACCATGCTAAAAAAATCTCTTCTCGCCCTGGCTGTTAGTAGCATTGGTGTAGCCAGTTTGCCTGCACTGGCGGACACTTATGTGATCGATACCAAAGGCGCACATGCCTCGATCAATTTTGCCATCAAGCACTTGGGTTACAGTGTATTGACTGGCCGTTTCGATACTTTCTCTGGTGAATTCACTTACGACCCAGCCAAACCGGAAGCGAGCACGGTTAATGTATCTATCGACACCGGCAGTGTTAACTCCAACCACGCCGAGCGCGATAAACATTTACGCAGCGATGATTTTTTAAACGTTGAAAAATTCCCTAAAGCCACTTTCGTCAGCACAAAAATTGTGCCGGATGATAAAGACGAATTCGACATAGTGGGTGATCTGACCCTCAACGGCGTGACCAAAAGCATTACCATTGAAGTCGATAAAATCGGTGAAGGTAAAGACCCATGGGGCGGTTACCGCGCTGGCTTCTCCGGCGAAACTGAAATCAAGCTGAAAGATTTCAACGTGAAAATGGATTTGGGCCCAGCATCGCAAACTGTGAGATTGCAATTGGAAGTAGAAGGCATCAAAAAATAATTTACATTTTTTGATTAACAAAAAAGCCGATGGCATACACCATCGGCTTTTTTGTTTTTATAGTACGAGAAACAACTAGTTACACACACCACCTCTTACAACAGGAATTTCAGCGGTGCCGGAATGCGTTCCCTGGAAACCGAACTCAACTGATTGACCCGGTGGAATGTTGCCATTCCAGCCGAAATTAGTGGCGGTGTAGGGATTGCTACCGGTCACAGTTGCATTCCAGGTAC
>CAZCJR010000189.1:0-3397 GCA_964499225.1 uncultured Cellvibrionaceae bacterium
GGCCCAAACCCCCTCACCACGCATGCGCGTGGCGAAGTTAGCGTCATAATCTTTGCCGCCGCGCATATCGCGGATGCGGTTCATCACCCGCTGTGCCCGTTCAGGAAAGTGGGTTTGCAGCCACTGCTGGAACAGCGGGTTAACCTCCCAAGGCAAACGTAGCACTGTGTAACCGGCAGCGGTCGCTCCGGCTTCGGCAGCGGCGCGCATGACGTTTTCCAGCTCCTGTTCCGTCACAAACGGAATCACCGGCGCCACGCTTACCAATACCGGAATACCCGCTTGCGCCAGTTTTTCAATGGTTTGCAAGCGACGGGTGGGTGATGCAGCGCGCGGTTCAAGGGTGCGCGAGATACTGTGATCGAGCGTGGTGATAGTAACAGCGGCGGCGACCAGATTTTTCTCGGCCATGGGTTTGAGCAAATCTATATCCCGTTCGATCAGTGCTGACTTGGTTATTATCCCCAGCGGGTGATCGCACTCATGCAGCGCCTCCAAACACTGACGAGTGATTTTTAGATCGCGCTCGCAGGGTTGGTAAGCATCGGTATTCACTCCCAGCGCAATCGGGCTGACCTGATAATGTTTATGGGCAAGTTCACGGCGTAGCAATTCGGCGGCGTTGGTTTTAGCGTAGAGCCGGGTTTCAAAATCCAGGCCCGGCGACAGACCGAGGTAAGCGTGAGTCGGGCGCGCAAAACAATAAATGCACCCGTGTTCGCAACCGCGATAGGGATTGAGCGACACGCTAAACGGCAAATCCGGCGATTGGTTGCGACTGAGTATGGTCTTGGCGAGTTCCGGCGTGACGCTGGTTTTGAGGGCGGGATTGATGTCGGTGTCATCGGCGTAGGGCAACCAACCGTCATCCACTGTTTCGATTAACCGGGTTTCAAAGCGACCAGCGATATTGCTGATTGCACCGCGCCCTTTATGGCCTTTTGGAGTCGCTGGGATCCAAGGGGTTGGATCAACAAATTCATGTTCATCGCTACTCATAGTAAAACCTCAACGCCCAACAATAACTGTATATAGAAACAGCATGCTGAACCTGAACCTCGCAGTTGGCAAGATTATTATTGCCTGCTGCAATCAAAATCAACGTCATAAATTTGTAACCTATGGCGCCCAATATAGCCCGCTACTTTGTCTAGCGGAGTCCACTACCATGAAAATTAATCCCATTATTGCCAGCCTGACTGTGGTTGGTTTACTCACCGGTTGCGGTGGGGATGACAACAAATCCTCTTCATCCAGCTCCAGCTTGTCCAGCTCACTACCTGCAAGCTCAGCGCCAGCATCGTCAGTTCCGGCCAGTTCCGAAGCTGCCAGTTCAATGCCCGCATCCTCTTTGCCGGCCAGTTCATCTTCCAGTGTTGCGCCGGAGTTGACAGGTTTGACGCTGAACTATGTTGGCCGCTACAGCGCCGGTGAATTCGGCGTAAGTGCGGCAGAAATTCCTGCATTTGATCCTGCGAGCAAACGTGCCTTTGTGGTCAATGCCAAAGCCGGGGTGGTGGATGTACTGAACATGGCCGACCCGACTGCCCCCGTTAAACTCGGAACCTTGGATGCCAATGGAATTGCCGCCGGTGCGGTGGTAAACAGTGTGAGCGTTCACAACGGCACAGTTGCCCTGGCGATTGAAGCGGCAGTGAAAACCGACCCTGGTTTTATCGCCCTGTTTAAGGCCAGTGACCTGACCCTGATTAGCCATGTCGGTGTAGGCGCCCAACCCGATATGCTGACCTTTAGCCCCGATGGCAAGTACCTGTTGGTCGCCAACGAAGGCGAGCCGAGCGATGACTATCAGGTAGATCCCGAAGGTTCAGTGAGCATCGTCAACCTCGCTAATCTGCAAAGCCTGACCGTAACTACCGCAAACTTCCAAGCCTACAACGGTCGCGAAGCTGAGTTACGCGCTACCGGAGTGCGCATTTATGGCCCAGGTGCCAACGCCGCCAAAGATTTTGAGCCCGAGTATATCGCCGTCTCGGCAGACAGCAGCACTGCATGGGTAGTACTGCAAGAGAATAACGCGCTGGCCAAGATCTCGATTGCAACCGCGACCGTGACCGACGTTTTGCCCTTGGGCTATAAAGACCACGCCGTCGCTGGCAAAGGTCTGGATGCGAGCGACACCGATGCGCTTGCCGACATCAAAACCTGGGGCGGCCTGCGTGGTCTGTATCTGCCGGATGCCATGGCAAGCTTCAGTCACAACGGTGCAACTTATTTAATTACCGCTAACGAAGGTGATGCCCGCGCCTGGGGTGAAACCAATGACGCCTACTGGGCGGGCGACGAAACCAAAGGTTTTGTAGAGGAATTCCGTGTCAAACATTTGGTACACAAAAGTGGCTTTGACCGTCGCTTGCCGGAAGGCGACCTGCCGCCGCAATTGCGCGATCTGGCCGCTGGCGCGCTGCTGAACCCTGATGTTTTTGGCTACTGCGGCGCCATCGCCGGTGACCCTAAAGCCTGCCGCGACGACAACTTGCTCGGCCGTCTGAGCGTAACCTGGACACTCGGTTATCGCACCGACACTAATGGTAATCCCGTGCTGTTCAATGCCAGCGGTGTAGCTGATCCTGCGGGCGACCGTTTGATGTACGACGCGCTTTACTCGTTCGGTGGTCGTTCAATCTCCATCTGGGATGACAAGGGTGTTCAGGTGTGGGATTCAGGTGATCACATGGAACAATATTTTGCCGGTGATGACTGCAAACTCGGCGCCGCGCGCAACATTCCCTGCAAAACCTACTTCAACAGCAACCACGAAGAAGGCAGCACCTTTGATAACCGCAGCGACAATAAAGGGCCTGAACCAGAAGGTGTGGTTATAGGGGTAATGGGCGATAAAACCTTCGCGTTTATCGGGTTGGAGCGTATCGGCGGCGTGATGGTATACAACGTCACTAATCCCCAAGCGCCGGTGTTTGTGGACTATCTCAACAGCCGCGAAGACTGGACCACTGAAGACCCGAGCACGGTGCTGGCGCAGGTGGGTGATTTAGGTCCGGAAGGCCTCACATTTGTCAACGCTGCTGATTCACCCAACGGCAAAGCGCTATTGATCGTGGGCAATGAGGTCAGCGGCACTACCAGTGTTTACGAAGTGGCGCCAACCTTCGCCCAATAATGGCCAGGCGTGAATCGCTACACCAGAAAGAGTCGCTAAGGCGGCTCTTTTTTTTGATTTTTTTTATTTCTTCGCCTGCAACCTTTTTTTGATTGGTCCGTAAATCCTTTCAAACTAATCAAACTAAGGAGAAGCAAGTTAATGAATTTCAAGACTATACAAACCCATCTGGGATGCGCGCTGGTGCTGGGATGCGCCAGTTTACTGAGTGCCTGCGGCGGCGATGATGACAAGAAAAAGCCGACTACCGATTAC
>CAZCJR010000190.1:0-3369 GCA_964499225.1 uncultured Cellvibrionaceae bacterium
CGCATTTTTAATGCTGACCACTGTTACTTCGTCACTAACGGTACGTCCACCTCCAACAATATGGTATGGCACTCAACTGTAGCGCCGGGCGATATAGTCGTCGTTGACCGCAACTGCCATAAATCGATTCTGCACTCGATTATTATGTGCGGCGCGATTCCTGTATTCCTGATGCCGACGCGCAACAACCTCGGCATTATCGGCCCGATCCCACTGGAAGAATTTACTCCCGAAAGCATCGCGCGCAAAATCGAAGCAAATCCGTTTGCACGTGAAGCCGTCAATAAAAAGCCGCGCATCCTCACTATCACCCAATCGACTTACGACGGTGTTATCTACAATGTAGAGACACTGAAAAATATGCTCGATGGGAAAATCGATACGCTGCATTTCGACGAAGCCTGGCTGCCGCATGCCACCTTCCACGAGTTCTATCAAGACATGCACGCGATTGGTAAAGATCGCCCGCGCGCAAAAGAGTCGATGATTTTCTCCACGCAATCTACGCACAAACTGCTCGCCGGTTTATCGCAAGCATCCCAAGTGCTAGTGCGCGAATCTGAAAAAGTAAAACTGGATCAGGATGCGTTTAACGAAGCCTATTTGATGCACACCTCCACCTCGCCGCAATATTCGATCATCGCGTCTTGCGATATTGCCGCGGCGATGATGGAAGCACCTGGCGGTCACGCACTGGTAGAAGAATCGATTTTTGAAGCGCTCGATTTCCGCCGCGCGATGAAAAAAGTGGATGAAGAGTGGGGCCAGGATTGGTGGTTCCAGGTCTGGGGGCCAGAAGAATTTGCCGAAGAAGGTATTGGCACGCGCGAAGACTGGATTCTGCGCAGCGACGATAACTGGCACGGCTTCGGTAAACTCGCACCGAATTTCAACATGCTCGACCCGATCAAAGCCACCATTGTTAACCCTGGTTTATCGGTGAATGGCCAGTTCAGCGAAACCGGTATTCCCGCATCGATTGTGACCAAATATTTGGCTGAGAACGGTGTAATTATCGAGAAGTGCGGCCTCTACTCGTTCTTTATTATGTTCACCATCGGCATCACTAAAGGCCGTTGGAATACACTCGTAGCCGCGCTGCAACAATTTAAAGATGATTACGACAAGAACCAGCCGATGTGGCGCATCATGCCGGAGTTTGCGCAAGCGAATCCGCGCTACGAGCGCATGGGCTTGCGCGATCTTTGCCAGCAAATCCACGACTTCTACAAAGCCTACGACGTTGCACGCCTGACGACGGAAATGTATTTGTCCGATATGCAACCGGCAATGAAACCATCCGATGCCTTTGCAAAAATGGCGCACCGCGAAATCGAGCGCGTACCTATCAATGAATTGGAAGGCCGTATCACTTCGATTTTGTTAACACCTTACCCGCCAGGAATTCCGCTGTTGATTCCAGGCGAGCGTTTTAACAAAACCATCGTGGATTATTTAAAATTCGCGCGCGATTTCAACGAACGCTTCCCCGGCTTCGAAACCGACGTACATGGTTTAGTAAAACGCGAAGTTGATGGCAAGCGCGATTATTTTGTTGATTGTGTAAAACAATAGCGCTGCTGTTTGTAGTTAGTATGTTGTAAATTAAAAAGCCACCCTGTGTGAATAGGGTGGCTTTTTAATTTGTGAAGAAGGTAAAGAACCAATAGGGAATCTCATGAATTTCTTCGGATATATATTGTTGTCGCTTTTGCTGTTAATGCCCCAGTGCCTAATGGCTGAAATCTATAAATATCAGGATGCCAGCGGCAATTGGCAATTTACCGACAAAAAGCCTAAACAAGCTGATGCGGAGCGAGTGAACTATAAGAGCAATGAAAAAAAGAAGCCGGGACCAACATTCTCAATAGACCGTGATAAGGGTTTGAATCACTTTAAAGTCAAAAATCCATTTCACGCGCCCATGGCTTTGGAGCTAAACTCCCCCCAAGTGGCAAATGGAAAGAAAGAGTGGTTAATCCCACCACGAGCTTCTCTAGATTTAATTCAAACGAGCGATGCAGTAGCGCCATACAAGTATCGCTGGCAACTGGGTGACCCAACAGCAGTGCCGGCACATCAACAATACCAATTTCCCGTTCAAACACTGGCTTGCACTCATATCTCACAAGGTTTCAACGGCCGCTTTTCACATACAAAAGATCACTCCCGTTATGCGATAGATATTGCGATGAACGTGGGCACCCCAATAGTTGCAGCGCGTGCCGGTGTGGTGGTGTGGGTTAAAGATGATTATCACATGGGTGGCGTGAATGAATATTTTTTTGATAAAGGCAATTACGTCAGTGTGATCCATAACGATGGTACATTTGCCAGCTACTACCATATTTTACTGGGTACAGCAGCGGTCAAACCTGGCGACAAGGTTGAAGCGGGACAGCCATTGGCTAAATCGGGATCGTCGGGATTTTCATCGGGCCCACATTTACATTTTGTCATTTATCGCAATGCCGGTTTTCGACAGCTATCCATTCCTTTTCAATTCATGACCAAAAATGGAAATCTTGTTGAACCTGTCAAAGGTTTAAAAATCTGCGATCAATTAATCCAGAATTAAGTGAAGTTCAGATGTTGGCAATACCGACAATTATCCCGTAACGAATCCCTTTACCTATCGCCACCAACACCACAAATTTCCAGAAATGAATTCGCATAACACCCGCAAAAAAAGTGAGCGGATCGCCAATCACAGGAACCCAGGCAAACAATAAAGACACCAAGCCGTAGCGCTGAAAATATTGTTGCGCGCGTGTCAATTGGGCGGGTTTAAAGGGGAACCATTTTTTATCCTGCCAGTGTAGGCATTGTTTGCCCAAATACCAATTGATGCAGGATCCCAGGGTATTGCCACTGGTGGCGGCTAACCACAGCAATAGCGGTGAGTATTGTTGATAGAGCAGCGTGATAAGCAACGCTTCAGATGAAAGCGGGAAGAGTGTGGCGGCGATGAGCGCGGTAAAAAACAGCGTAAGATAAATCATAACGCCACTGGGTAGTAAACAGTAAAAAATTGCGCCCAAAAAGTATTTGGGCGCAGCATACAATTATTTTTTCTCAGCAATTTGGCGACGCATTGCGGTTATTACCGGTACGACTTCAGGGCGGATTTGTCGCCACAAATAAAATGCCTCTGCCGCTTGGCCGATCAACATGCCCAAACCATCGGCAACTTGGGCAGCACCCTGCTCTTTTGCCCAGCGTAAAAAAATGGTTGGCTCTGGCCCGTACATCATGTCGTAGCAGCTGGCATTTGCCGCGAGTAAATTATCGGGCAGCGGCGGCAGCTCACCTTGCATACTTGCAGAGGTGCCATTGATGACGATATCAAATATTTCACCCGGTAATTGC
>CAZCJR010000191.1:0-3359 GCA_964499225.1 uncultured Cellvibrionaceae bacterium
CAATGAAATTAAGGCATTTATTGCATCCGAATCTATTTGCGGGGTAACAAATCCGGGTAAAATATTTTCATTGTGCTGTTTAGCCAGCTTATCCCTTAGTTCTACAATCAATCTTTCGGCCGATTTTTTACCTATTCCCTTGATTCCTTCCAATTGTTTGGTGTTACCCTGAACAATGGCTCGGGTAATTTCTTCGGGCTTCATGCCAGACAACATCATACGGGCTGTAGAAGCCCCTACCCCGGACACGCTAATCAGTTGTAAAAAAAGGTCTTTCTCAGACAATTCAGCAAAGCCAAAAAGGGTATGCGAATTCTCGGTGATATGCAAATAAGTAAACAATTGCCCGCTCTCTTTATTGCTAATAGCAGAGAAGGTATTTAAACTGATTTGAAGATCATACCCTACTCCATTTACATCTACCACTACTCGGGCAGGTGTTTTAACTGCAAATTGACCACGAACAAAAGCTATCATAATTGAGACGAAAATAGCAAAAAGAAAGCAATTAGGCGTACCTTCAATCTTTTATATAACCCCTATAATAAATGAATAAAAGAAGCGCAGCTATTACCGCAGTTGGAGGATATGTTCCCGAAACAAAGTTGACCAATTTCGATTTAGAAAAAATGGTAGATACCAACGACGAATGGATTAGAACAAGAACCGGTATTGAAGAAAGAAGAATATTAAAAGAACCTGGTAAAGCCAGTAGCGATATGGCAGTCCCTGCTATACAAGAAATTCTTCGTAAGAAAAATTTAGCCCCAACCGATATTGATTGCATTATTTGTGCAACTGTAACTCCTGATATGGTTTTTCCAGCAACTGCTAATATCATTGCCGATAAATTAGGTGCAACCAATGCATGGGGATTTGATATGAGTGCTGCCTGTAGTGGTTTTTTATATGCCGTAACTACAGGAGCAATGTTTATTGAGAGTGGGCGATATAAAAATGTAATTGTGGTTGGGGTAGATAAAATGAGTTCCATCATCGATTATACAGACCGTGCAACCTGCATCATTTTTGGGGACGGAGCAGGAGCCATTTTACTTGAACCTACCGAAGAAGAAGTGGGCATTAAAGACAGCATCTTACGCAGCGATGGTAGTGGCAGACAATATTTACATATGAAAGCGGGTGGATCATTAAAACCAGCCACTGTTGAAACTGTGATGGCAAAAGAACACTATGCCTACCAAGAAGGACAAGCAGTTTTCAAATTTGCAGTAAAAGGCATGGCCGATGTAAGTGCCGAATTATTAGAGCGAAACAATTTAACCGCAGACGATATTGCATGGTTGGTTCCACACCAAGCCAATTTAAGAATCATTGATGCAACCGCCAACCGCATGGGTTTACCCAAAGAGAAAGTGATGATTAATATTCAGAAATATGGCAACACTACTGCTGCAACATTGCCACTTTGTTTATGGGATTGGGAGAAACAATTAAAGAAAGGAGACAATATTGTTTTGGCAGCATTTGGTGGTGGATTTACCTGGGGAGCAACTTGGGTTAAATGGGCTTATGACAGTGAATAATATTGGATAAATATTTTCTAAAAGAGAGGGTAATATGAGTAAAAAGTTCAAAGGAGTTGGAACCACTGCAATACATGCATCTGGTCATGCCAATGCAGATCATGCACATTTAACGCCCATTTATGCTAGTTCAACTTTTACGTTTGACACAGCAACTGAAGGGAGTGAGCGTTTTGCAGGTAAAGACAAAACAAAAATATACAGCAGATGGGGCAACCCAAGTTTTACTGTAGCAGAAGAAATTATTGCCGCATTAGAAACTTTTGGACTTAAGAACGAACAAGGGGAACCCCTAGAAGTTAAAGCCTTATTGCACGCTAGTGGTCAAGCCGCATTAAGCACTTTATTTTTAGGTACTTTAAGCAAAGGAGATGCTGTATTAACACATCATGCATTGTATGGTGGCACACACGAACTCTTGCACAAAGTATTAGCGGATACGGGTGTGGAGACAGTGATGATCAACCTAAATAATGAAACAGAAATTGAAGCAGCGCTAGTTCATTATCCTTCTATAAAATTGATTCATATTGAAACACCATCTAATCCTACATTGCGTTGTATAGATATTGAAAGGGTTTGCAACATTGCGAAAAATAAGGGCATTTTAGTTTCTGTAGACAACACAGCAGCAACCCCTTATTTGCAACAACCATTTAAATGGGGCGCAGATTTCGTTATGCACAGCACTACTAAATTTTTGAATGGCCACGGCACTGCAGTAGGTGGAATATTACTTGGAAAAGACCTCACCTTAATGAACGGGCCCATTTGGAAATGGCATGTTTTATTAGGCGGGAATAGCAATGCATTCGATTCATTTTTATTAACCAATGGATTAAAAACATTAGAGTTAAGGATGGAGCGTCACTGCAGCAACGCCGTGCAGGTTGCCAATTTTTTAGCCCACCACAAAGCAGTAGAAAAAGTAAATTTTTGCGGACTACCTACCCACCCAGATTATGCCATTGCAAGAAAGCAAATGAAACAAGCAGGTGCATTAATGAGTTTTGAATTAAAAGGTGGATTAGAAGCAGGTAAAAAATTTATTGATGCGTTGCAAATTTGTGTAAGAGCCATTTCATTTGGAACACCAGATACCTTACTATCGCATCCAGCCAGTATGAGTCATATGGGATTATCTAAAGAAGAACGTTTGCAATTTGATATAACAGATGGATTAATCAGACTAAGTGTAGGAATAGAAAATGTAGAAGATATTATTGCCGATTTTGAACAAGCGCTAAACACACTATGAATATCAATATCAGAAGAGCCGAAGCACGAGACTGTGCCAGAATATTAGAATTAATAAAGGAACTGGCTGTTTATGAAAAAGCGCCAGACGAAGTAACTGTAACTTTAGATCATTTTATTGAAAGTGGATTTGGCCAAAAACCAGTATGGTGGGCGTTTGTAGCCGAAGAAACAAAAGCCGATGGAAGCAACGAAATACATGGATTTGCTCTCTATTATATACGATATAGTACTTGGAAAGGACAAAGAATGTATTTAGAAGATATATTGGTTACAGAAAAAATGAGGGGGCAACATATCGGAAAACTACTTTTTGAACGTTTAATAGAAGAGTGTAAAGAGAAAGAGCTGAAAGGAATGGTTTGGCAGGTATTAGAATGGAATGAACCTGCTATTCATTTTTATAAAAAATACAATGCCCATTTCGACCCAGAATGGATCAATTGTAGCATTAACTAAAAATTGAAAAGTGAGATTGAACAAAGGTATTATTGGTTTGCTGGTTGTAGTAACTGCTTTAATGATGGCCTGTTCAAAAACAGGAACATCGGCCGA
>CAZCJR010000192.1:0-3315 GCA_964499225.1 uncultured Cellvibrionaceae bacterium
AATGCTTCGATAGATTGATCATCGTGATTCACTTTGCGCTCTTTGAACATGGGCGTCATATCCCACTGCTCAGGTGTCGCATTCAAACGCACATCACCATTGGTGACCGTACGCTCACCGTGATGAATTAATTCCACCCCGCTGGTTTTGGAATCGCTAAAAAGCCCGTCATACCAATTGCTAAATACGAGAACATTCAAGCCGGGTTTTTCAAAATAGTCTTTATCGTTAAGGTTGAGATCGTCTTTTGCCTGAACAGGTAGGGCGAGAGAAACAAACAAAACAGCGAGCAAGCCCCGCCATTGACCGAGTTGATATGCCATGTACATCTCCGGATTATTATGAGCACAGACTTATAGTCTAGGTGCACATAACACGCTGGTATACAAGATTTACACTTAATAACGGAGGTTTCGAAGGTGGGAATACTAGACTGGAAAAGCGCAGCGCCTTCCGGCAACTACCCATACATAATGGTCTTGGTGTCGGAAGGCGCCTTCGGCTTTTCCAACCTACGTTAATTCACAACCCCCGAATGAAAACGAAACTCCTCATCCTCACCCTCAATCAACGTTTTTTCCAACTCTAAAAATTCCTGCACACGCGCAGAAATGTCCGCACCTTCGGCTGCACGCTTGGCGAGCGTTAAATAATCTTCGTAATGACGAGATTCGGATTTGAGCAGAGAAAGATAAAATTTTTGCAGTTCTTCATCCAAAAACGGAGCGACTTTGGCGAAGCGTTCGCAGGAGCGGGCTTCGATAATTGCGCCGCAGATGAGTGTATCTATGTAGCGGCCTGGCTCAGACGTGCGCACTAATTTGCGCAGTTCACCAGCGTAGCGGCCGGGGGTGATTTGATCGTAGGGAATACCGCGAGCTTCCATGAGCTCCATTACCTGTTCGTAATGACGCAACTCTTCGCGGGCGAGGCGGGACATTTTTTGCATCATGTCGAAATCGCCTACATAGCGGAACATCAAATTGACCGCTGTCGATGCAGCTTTCTTTTCGCAGTTGGCATGATCAAGCAATAACAAAGCTTGATTGTCCAAAGCGTTTTTTACCCAGGCATCGGGAGTTTCGCAGTGCAGAAATTGTTGGATTTTGGTGAGCGCATTCATAAAGTAAAAACTATTTGTGTTGTTCGAGGGTTTCTGTGGTGATAAAACAAGGCGATATATAGCGCTCGTAATGCGCGCAGGAGAGTGCGTAAAAATCTTTATCGATATTATCGCGAATCACTGTAAGTGGCGTTCCTACCCATTTCATTTGCAGCGCAAGACCGTATTGCGATAGGTCCTGAATTTGGCTTGCACCCGCGCGCAACAAATCGAATACCCAGCAATAAGGATCTTGCTCAGGTTTGAACTGGATTTGCTGGTGTTTAATTTGCGTGAGCAACAATTTTTCGTCATTGACTTGAATCATGTTCTGCACAATTTGTGCTAAAAAAGCTTCTAATCGCTGGGCAATTAACAGTCGCTGTTCGTGGGTGTAACTGTTCCAGTCAATCACTTCGTGACCAAACCGTTTGCAGCCACGACAGACACTGTCGCCAATGCCAGTGGAGCAAATTCCCACACAGGGGGTTTTTACGGGTTTTAATACAAGCATAAGCGTCGCGTCAGATGTGAACCGTTTTAGCTACAAACGGTTCACATGCATGTAGAGTAAAAAATCAAAAAAATAGATGGCACTAACAATAATAAAAAATTAGTAAGGCGAGCCAGTGATCGCCAAATCAATTTTCCATAATGAACCCGCACCCGTTAGATACAGGGTTTTTCCGTCTGCACCACCAAATGCCGCATTGGTGATATTGGCATCGGTACTTGCCTGGGCGATTTGCTCACCGGCAGGTGTAAATACGCGCAGGCGACGCTCGGTGTGCTCAGTTACATAAATATTGCCTAGGCAATCTACTGCCATGCCATCGGGAACGGTGATCTCAGCCAAATCTTTACCGGCTTGGGGTACGCCATCAACAATCGGGTAAGCTCTGAGAACGCCCCGCTCTCCACCGCCAGCCACATAAAGAACATCACCATTCGGTGAGAGCGAAACACCGTTCGGATTGTTGATGGTGTCATCAACCACGGTGACAGTGCCATCAGTCGCTACGCGATAAACGGCGGTCTTTTCTTGTCCACCGGGCGCCGCATCGCGTTGGAATGCCGGGTCAGTAAAATAAATAGTGCCATCTTTTGCGACCGCGAGATCATTCGGTGAATTAAATACGTTGCCATTGTATTGTTCGACCACTGAGCTGCGCTCACCAGTCTCCGGATTAAAACGCGAGAGACTTTTGTACTTGTGCGTACCCGCGACGATAAAACCATCGTTATCAACAGCGAGACCGTTACTGCCTGAATCTTCGATTACGGTTGTCACTACGCCACTCGCATCCAGTTTTTGAATGCGCGATGGGAAACCGGTGCTGAAAACGAAATCAGAAAAATAGAGCGAATCCTTAATCCACACCGGGCCTTCAAATAAGCCTGGCTCTGTACGTGTAGTGTTTGCAGCTTCGATGCGCACCGGTGCCAACTCGCCAGCGGGTGCGGTGCCATCACAGGCAGCAACAATGGGGGCAGCAACATCTTGTGCAATTGCAGGAGCTTCTGCCGCTACTGCTGGCGTGGCTGCCTCGTTAACTGCTGGAGCATCGGCCGATTTTTTTTCACAGCCAGCCAAGGTGGCAAGCAGGCCAACCATCAGGCTGGAAATTAACAGGTTTTTTTGTGTTGTCTTCATTGTGTCCTCATTTTTATTGGTTAGAGCCATTTTTATCGTTGCCGTAGGTCATGTCGGGGTTGCCAAACACGCTCGCCACCTTATCACAATCGTCTTTAAATACCGATCTCACAAAGCCTTGCGACGTACGCGACTTGCGCAGCGCGCATTAACAGGCTGCGCTGCTTAAGGTATACTCCCCACCCGATTTGCCGCTCTTCTTTTATCAAGTTAATTCGTAATTTAAGTGAGCAGTTTAAGTGCGCACATTTTTTGCACGCACTTAGTCATCCATGAAGGCCATGGATAGTCTCCGGAAGCAGAGATCCTGCCGAGGGAGTAACCCCTACACTAATGAGGATAAAACCGTGCTTGAAGCCTATCGTAAACAGGTCGCAGAACGCGCCGCAGAAGGTATTCCACCAAAACCATTGAACGCCGAACAAGTTGCAGGATTGGTCGAATTATTAAAAAATCCCCCCGCTGGTGAAGCTGAAGTATTGCTGGATTTGATCACCAACCGCGTTCCGCCCGGCGTTGATGAAGCCGCCTATGTTAAAGCCGCTTACCTAAGCGCGAT
>CAZCJR010000193.1:0-2791 GCA_964499225.1 uncultured Cellvibrionaceae bacterium
ACAACTTCTGGTACATATATTACCAAGTATCATGAATGTAGCCGTTCCCTCACCCCAGCATTCCCCCATATTGGGGCAATTGCCACTCTCGCAAATGGTATGTAATTTATGGGTATCTACTAAACCTCTTACATGCTTATAACTTTCTCCAATGGGCAGTTTTACCCGAAGCCAATTGGGCTTTTTTAAGGGTGCATCAGCAGTAACGATGGTATCGGTAGGCATTTTGGGTACTACAGGTAATTCTTGCATGCTCGAGAAATATAATTGGGCACAAAATTAACTACTTTCTTCTACCGAAAGTGAATGCAGCATAAGCATTAAAGAAGAAGTTTTTTTCCTTATTTAGTAAAATAATGGGCATTTTCTGTGAATAAAAAGAAGCATTTACACCTACTTCAATGGCAGACAGCAATTCATTATATCTACCATAATCAAAACGGAGGGCAACTTTAGCGTGGCCACCCGGTACAAATTTCATTTCTCCAAATCCTTTAAACAAACCGCCTTTCCCTAATATAGCACTGGGGTCTAAGAATAAGGCTTCATTGGTTCCGTCGTATTTAATTTCCTCTCTCAAACCTGTTTGTTGATTCTGCACTTCTAAATAATAAGGCTTTAATAATCCGGCAGTAATGCCGCCGCCATAAATAGCAGAAACAGCTATTCCATTTTTATTCCCCTTACCACCAATTAATTTTTGTTGTCCAAAACCAAGGTTGAGGTAATAAAAATTATTCTGCTTCCCATAGATATAATTAGATATCAAAATAAATCCACCCGAAGAAGACAATGTTGGAATTCGCTCTTCTTTAGGATGCTTTCTTTCTCCAAATTCTAACCACATTAAGTTGGTGCTGGTTATGGTTTTGTACTTACCTTTTTCAAACTTCAATCCCCATCCGTCTGTATTCAAATTAATGCTAAAGGCATTTTGCTTATTAAATATCAGCGCTCCCTCTTCTTCTTGTTTGATGAGTTGATTAATTTTTTCTCTTCGCTCTTCCTTCTTTTGCGCACGCTGCACAGCAGATTCAGAAGGTTGTTTTTTCTGAGCCATTAATCCTGTTCCTGACAATAGGAAAACCACAAAAAATAGTTTCTTCACTTCCATTTGGTTTGTTATAGGTAAATTTAAAGCAAAATTGATGCAATGACTTCACAAATTATTTATACCAGCGACCTTAGAACCACAGCCACCCATTTACAAAGCGGATCTGCTATTGAAACCGACGCACCAACCGATAACAAGGGAAAGGGCGAAAGGTTTTCTCCAACCGACTTAGTTGCTACTGCATTAGCATCTTGTATGATTACCACCATGGGCATTAAAGCCCAATCAATGGATAATATTGTACTAGATGGCACTACCGCCGATGTTACTAAAGTCATGTACAGTGACCCTAGAAGAATCGGTAAAATCGTTGTTCATATTCAATTTCCTGAATCACTTAAACATTTAAGCGACAAAGAAAAAACCATACTCGAAAATACTGCAAGAACTTGCCCCGTAGAAAGAACATTACATCCAGACGTAGAGCTAGACCTTCAGTTTAACTGGTAAAAGATACTGGTAAAACCTTATTTGCTGCCCCATAAAAGCCAAGATAGGGCTACTTTAACTTGCAAGCAGATCCAGGGTGGTCAATTCTTTTACCACCCTACTCACTGGCAGTCCCATTACATTGTAAAAGTCTCCCGTAATGGAGGCAATTCCAATCACCCCAATCCATTCTTGTATGGCATATGCCCCTGCTTTGTCATAGGGCTTATAATGGTCTACATAATATTCAATTTGCTGCAAGCTTAAGGGATGAAATTGCACGTGGGTAGTTTCTGAAAAAGCAACTTCTATATCATTTAATAAAATGACTACCCCTGTAATTACCCGATGATGCTGACCCGACAATTTTTGAAGCATTGCAATGGCTTCATCTTTGTTTGCCGGCTTATTGATGATTTCATTTTCTAAAACAACTACTGTATCCGCTGCTAAAAAAATAATATTACTAGTGGGTTCTTCTGATGCATTCAGTTTATTTTTTACTGCAATTGCTTTGGCTTTTGCAATATGAATCGGAATTTTTTCTGCTTCCATTTGGGAATCAAAACTTTCATCGGTAGCTACTACTTCAACCTTAAAAGGCACTTCTGCCCATTCTAACAATGTTTTCCTTCTAGGACTTTGAGAAGCAAGAATAACAGGTGTTTTAATCATATTGATTATAAATAGAATCTAAAAAAAAGCATAGATAAAATTCCAGTAAACATGACTAGTTTAATCCAACTGCTTACTGTATGATAGTCGCTAGCACTACTGGCATGATACAGTTTTTTTAATATTACCAGCAAGGGTAAAACAATCAATAAAATGCAATACAATGCACTATGCCACCATCCAAGCCCTAATACATAAATCTGCAAAATAATTAAGGCCGCAATTAACACTACCATCCATACAGCAACAAATACCTTACTTGCTCTAATCCCCCATAGAATAGGCATGGTTCTACAACCGTATTTTTGATCGCCTTCAATATCTTCCATGTCTTTTACTACTTCTCTTACAAGAGAAATGATAAAAGCGAATGAAGCATACAAAATAGATAAACGGAAAAACCTGATTTTATCGTGGTCTACCAATAAAAGCTCATTAATCAACAAGGGAAATTTTGCAAAAAATAAGATTAAAATAACCCATGCAGTAAGTAAGGAGATGATAATATTACCAATCAATAATTGTTTCTTGAAATTGGTAAAATCTGGATTTTCACTACTTAGGCTGACGCTG
>CAZCJR010000194.1:0-2753 GCA_964499225.1 uncultured Cellvibrionaceae bacterium
AGGGATGCGTCGCATTGCGTTAGGTATTGAATACAAGGGAACCGACTACCACGGTTTTCAGGTGCAGCCAAACGGCGTTAAAACTGTGCAGCAGGCTTTGGAAAAGGCCTTATCTAGTGTGGCGGACGAATCTGTTAGTCTGGTTTGTGCCGGCAGAACTGATGCAGGCGTTCATGCTACCAATCAAGTTATCCATTTCGATACGCTTGCTTTGCGCCCTGAAAAAGCCTGGTTGCGTGGTACCCGACCACATTTGCCCGATTCGGTGTCAGTGCGTTGGGCGCGTGAAGTAGCACCGCAATTTCATGCGCGTTTTAGCGCGCTCAACCGCACCTATCGCTACTTGTTGACCGATGCTAAGACCCCATCGGGGCTGTTACACGATCAGGTGACCTGGTCGTCGCGTTCTCTCAACGTGGATGCAATGCGCGAAGCAGCAGCGCATCTGGTTGGCCAACATGATTTCACCTCGTTTCGTGCAACCCAGTGCCAGGCAAAAAGTCCGGTGCGACGAATCGAGTATTTGCATCTTGTTCGGCGTGGGGATTTGATTATTTTGGAAGTGCAAGCCAACGCATTTTTGCATCACATGGTGCGCAATATCGTCGGTGTATTGATGGCGGTGGGCGCTGGCGATAAGCCATCGAGTTGGGCTGCTGACGTGTTGGCTGCGCGTAACCGCAGCGCGGGTGGTGTAACGGCTAAACCATTTGGCCTCTACTTGGTCGGGGTTGATTACCCGGCGCATTTTGGTCTGGCCTCCTGCATGCCCGGGCCATTATTTTTTATCGAGCCACTGGGTGGCTTTGCTTCTCACGACTAAAACGAACTGCCGCAGTGTTGCGGTTTTTCACGGTTTTTTCTGTTAATATCCCCGCCTAATTTTTTGCCAAGTCCCTCATTCTGGTTGTTCGCGAATAGCGATTGGAGAGTATGAGTTTGTCCAGTACGCGAGTCAAAATCTGTGGTATTACCAGCATTGAAGACGCCATGGCTGTTGTTGACGCGGGCGCTGAGGCGCTAGGTTTGGTGTTTTACGCTGCAAGTCCGCGCGCGGTGGCAATAGATCAGGCGCGCGCTATAGCGTTTGCGGCTGGGCCATTTGCTGTAGTAACGGGTTTGTTTGTAGATGCTGATCCAGAGTTTGTTAATGCCGTATTGAAACAAGTGCCATTGCAGTTGTTGCAATTTCACGGCAATGAAACATTGGCATATTGTGAATCTTTTGCGCGACCTTACATGAAGGCAATCCGCATGCGACCTGGGTTGGATGTGGTAGCTGCGATAGCGGAATATCCCAGTGCCTCAGGTGTTTTATTAGATGCTTATCGTCCCGGGGTGCCCGGCGGCACCGGTGAGACTTTTGATTGGGCGCGCGTACCCCAACAATCGATAAAACCATTGGTGTTGGCGGGTGGTCTAACCTCTGCCAATGTCGCCGAAGCCATACGGGCGACTCAAGTCTATGGGGTTGATGTGAGCGGTGGTGTAGAATTGGCACCCGGTAAAAAAGATCACGGAAAAATAACCTCTTTTATCAATAATGCACGACTTGCTACCGCTTAATGCAGTGTGCTGTCGGCTTCTTACAGGTGATTAAACGGTGAGTAATACTGAGCAGTTTTCAGCCATTGATTACAGCGCTTTCCCTAATGCGGAAGGTCACTTCGGTCCTTACGGCGGCCGCTTTGTTTCCGAGACGCTGATTTATGCCCTCGACGAACTCCAATCCATTTATTTCAATTTGAAAGATGATCCCGGCTTTCAAGCAGAATTCGATAAGGATATGGCCCACTATGTCGGCCGTCCTTCACCACTTTACCTCGCCGAGCGCTGGACCCGCGAATTGGGCGGAGCGCAGATTTACCTCAAGCGTGAGGATTTAAATCACACTGGCGCCCACAAGGTAAACAACACCATTGGTCAGGCATTGCTGGCGAAATTCACCGGCAAGTCACGTGTAATTGCAGAAACGGGCGCAGGTCAACACGGTGTTGCGACCGCAACCGTTGCGGCGCGTTTGGGTTTGAAATGCCGTGTCTATATGGGTGCCGAAGATGTTAAGCGCCAAGCGCTTAACGTTTATCGAATGAAATTGCTCGGCGCTGAAGTGTTTCCAGTGACTTCTGGCTCGCGCACGTTAAAAGATGCAATGAACGAAGCCATGCGGGATTGGGCGACCAATGTTGACGATACTTTTTATATCATCGGCACTGTTGCTGGTCCTCATCCTTACCCGCAATTAGTGCGCGATTTCCAGTCGATTATTGGTCGTGAAGCCCGTCGCCAGTGTTTGGAACAGGCAGGTCGCTTGCCCGATGCGCTGGTCGCATGCGTTGGCGGTGGTTCCAATGCGATTGGTTTGTTCCATCCATTCCTTACTGATGAATCGGTAAAAATGTACGGTGTTGAGGCGGGTGGATTTGGTATCGAAACCGGTAAACATGCTGCGCCATTGAACAAAGGTGTTCCCGGTGTATTACACGGCAATCGCACTTATTTGATGGAAGATGAAAACGGCCAGATCATTGAAACACACTCGGTTTCCGCTGGTTTGGATTATCCTGGAGTAGGCCCTGAGCATTCATGGTTAAAAGATATTGGCCGTGTAAATTATGTGGCGATCAATGACGATGAAGCCTTGGCCGCCTTCCGCAAAATTACCCGCACTGAAGGTATTATGCCGGCATTGGAATCCGCCCATGCATTGGCTTATGTGGAAAAATTGGCGCCGACTATGAGTAAGGACCAAA